>JACZUF010000006.1 GCA_022573285.1 Chloroflexota bacterium | reverse complement strand
TGTCGATGGCCACGCCTTTGGCGAAGTCGGAGGCGTCGGCCATCACCGCCGGTGGCAGACCGGCGTACTCCATGAGGTTGATCTTGGGGTGGAATTCAACATGTTCCGGAGGAGGGACCGCGCCGGGCAGTTCCTGAACCATGGTCATGGCCGCGCGATGGAGGGTTGTCAGAGGGTGATTGGGGTCGGTCTGCTTAAAGTCCAGATAGACGTTGTTGCGTTCCCCGGTCTCGCCGCCGTCGCCACTGCCGTTCCGTCCGTTGGACACGCCGCGGCAATTGATGGAAAACCGGGGGCTGCGCTGCCGGCTCTCCTCAGCCAAGCGGCCGGCGCCGTGGGCCAACAGGTCCACCACCGTGTCAGAGCATTGGAAATAACCGACCAAGCTCAGGCGCAACATGTGCATCTCGGCCGCCCACGATGCGTACTGCCCGCAGACTATCTGCCGGGCGCGGTAGGCCCGTGCGGTGAACGCGGGCTCCATGACCAGTTCGATGCCCAACCTTGTAGACACTGCTTCCTCCTCACAACCGGGGCGTCCGGCAACTACTCAGGTCAAGTCCTGCCCACCGCCCCAGCCGGGCCAGGCCGTTGGCGGTATCGAATTTCTTAGGCTCCTTGGATCGTGTCTTAGTTCCGTGTTAACCAGTCGGTCCTAGAAGTATTCTCTGCATTGGAAACGCTTACAAAAAGTTTAGATTTCGCCCCCAAGGGTGTCAACGAATTGCCGGACACCTGCGGAGCAAGAATGGGCTGGGGTTAGCGGATTGCCCGGTTCGCGATCACCACGGCCAAGGCCATGAATGCGACGACCAATACTATCGCTCCGGTGACTATCCATTGGGGCCTGGGAGCCGGCGGCTGTCGACCTTGGCGTTCCCGCTCGAGTATCTCTCGGGGCGCAATGTCCAGGACCTCCCGGGCCCGCATCGCGTCGTCTTCGTAGACCAGCAGGTCGTGGGGCAGATTGTAGGCCGACCCCCAGAGGCCGGGGCCGCCGCGCAGGGAACGGATAAAGCAGGGTATGCCCTCCAGTTGAAGGCGTTGTTCCGCCATCCGGGCCGTGGGCTCATTGTCGAAGGCCGTCAGACTGACCTGTTTTCGGCGTCGATCACGGGACATAGCCCCATTATAGGGGTTCGAAATTCAAGGTGTCCGCCGCAGTGGACCAGGGGTGTCCCCAGGCTTGATTACAGGTGCCCCCATGCCTAAGAAATGATATAATACCGGCGCGCACGGCTGGGCCGAGGTGGTGGAACTGGTAGACACGCGGTCTTGAGGGGGCCGTGGGCGTAAGCTCGTGTGGGTTCAAATCCCACCCTCGGCACCATAGCAGGATAGTCTGGCCGTAGAGCACACCGGGGCGACGTAGCCAAGTGGTTAAGGCGGAGGTCTGCAAAACCTCTATTCGGCGGTTCGAATCCGCCCGTCGCCTCCATCTCAATCTCAATTAATTTCGATTGGTCAAAGAGGCCCCGCAAGGATTGCGGGGCTTTTATTTTGTACGGGGGAACGGGCGCGACCCGGTGACGCCGGTTACTCCCAACCTCACAAGCAAGTGGGTTTCTGATGCCCTGGATGCCGCTGGAATCAACGCCGACACGAACCGTCCGCAGATTCTCCGGCACACCTTCAACGCCATGGTGAAGCGCCGGGCCAGCACCGAGAACACGGCCCGGATGAGCCGCCATGACCCGATGTTGACGATGCGGGTCTATGGCCGGTTGGGCGACCCGGAGATCGACGCAGAGTACATCAAGGTTTCCGCGACAATTAACCTACCGCCGCCGCCCGCGCACCTGGGGATTCAGCACCAGCTGCCGATGGAGGGTGGGTGATTGATCTTAGTCACGCACAAACCACCATTGCACGACCCATCGGGCCGCCATGAGAAATATTAAGAAGGTCCCCATAGAGATCACGAGATATCGGTTATCAGACGTTAGCTGTCCAACATCTCTGCCTGTGCTGAGGATACCTATAACCCCAAGGATGAGAAACGCCGCAGTAATAACGAAAACAATCCCCTCTACCATCATCAGAAATAGATCGATGTTGGATTTCCCCCTTTTTCCCGACGGTGTTGTTTCCTCATACTCAGGTCTCTCATCAATCTGTTCCAACGCCTCCATGAGCCGCATTTGATGACGCTTTATCGACTCCAGAGCCACACCAATTTTGGGAGTATTCTCATCGACAAGCTGCTCCCTTTGTTCCACGTCAAGTTCTCCGAGAAATGGAGCAAGCAGGTATGCCAAGGAACTTGTTTCCTCCGCAACGTCTTGTTCTCCAATAGCAGCCATAGAAGACGTCGAGGTGAAACTTGCTTCCATCACTCTGTGCATAGGATCAAAATCCATCCTCCCTCCACGCACAGAGGTAGGCGTAATAGTTCGGCCCATGAATACGGAGGTAGCCTTAATCAATTCGGCCAAATCTTGAATCGGCCCACTACGAATGATTCGAATTCGTTCGCGTTCTTGCTGTCGGCTCTCACGGTCCAGTTGGACCTTCGTCCGATTATCGGCGCTGCGATTGGTAATGAACGCTACTGCGACGGCTGGTACCCCAGCGATCAAAGCGCCCGCGACCAGCAACCAGATTCCATCCATGCTCAGCCTCAACATAACCGAAATCGTTGAGCCTAATTATACGGGAATGGACGGGAGGGGTAGCGGTGAACGCTCATTGCGATAAGTCCAAAGCATCTTGGCCAGGACAGACGCGGGAGTGCCCGGTCTGCGGGGCGGGCGCGGTGATAGCGGGATAGCGGATGCTCAATCCCGGTTTGTTTTCTAGCATGTCGTGTGAATGGGCTACTCCCAAAGCCGTCTATGACCAGTTGGAGGCCGAATTTGGTCCCTTCGATTTAGATCCGTGTCCCAAAGGATACGAAGGTCTTTGGAGCGGCCTAACCGCAGAGTGGACGGGGCGGGTGTTTATGAATCCGCCCTACGGCAGAGAGATCGGCAAGTGGCTCAAAAAGGCATACGAATCTTCTCTAAAAGGGGCATTGGCCGTTTGTCTGATTCCTTCTAGGACGGACACGCGCTGGTGGCACCAGTACGTGATGAAGGGCCACGTTCGGTTCATCGAGGGGCGGCTGTGCTTCAACGACGACGGCAAGCCGGCTCCCTTCCCATCAGCGGTTGTCGTCTTTAAGCCGGTGAAATCATGAACGGCCCAATCGCCCCCCAGGGACACCAGTTCGGGATCAACCTGGCCATCGGCGAAGTTCACCTGCTGCCGGACGGCCAGGAAGCGTCCCTGTGCGGCTTACTGATGTACCCGCTCCGGCGCGAAACGACTGCCGCAGACCAGGTGTGCCAGGCCTGCGCCCGGCAACTTTACCAGCCCAAGCAAGGAGGCTTTGCTATGACCTTTGAACGAAGGCGCAGCCCCTTCCTGGCCTTCCGGGCCTTCGCGCCCAACCCGCCCCACGACATCACCCCGGCGCAGGTCAGGGAATACCTGGCCGAACACCCGGAGGTTAAGGCTGTCCGGCTCTCCGGCGGCTGGATGAAACGGCCCAAGGCCGTGCAAGACGAATGGCGAAAGCTGGACTATGAGCTATGCGAGGCCGGGATCGACGTTTATTTCACCATCGGCGGAACATGCACCTGGGAAGCCGGATTCTCAGACGGCGAAGCGCCGGGTCCGGCCCGGCGTCCTTTTGCCCCAACCGTGACCGCAGCAGCCCCGTTGGACGGTGTAACACCTAACCCGGTGGGGTTCAGTCCCCCCGGCACCACGCCTGGCGAAGTGTTACACCCCCACGGAGATACCGACTTCATGGACCCGGATTACCAGCCTGCCGTCCAGACGGACCTTGGCGTCCAGGCCGTCATGACCGACCTGGACGGCAACCCACTAGTCGACATCAACGACCCGGAAGATGCGGCCCCGGACCCGATGGAAGATGGCCCGGTCCCGGCCCCCGGTGGACAGTGTAACAGCCGAAGGGGGACGGATGGACAGCCGGGGCCGGTGTTACGGCAGAACGCGGCCCAGGTCGAGGCCCGAATCAGGGAAGTTGCCGCCCGGCCCAACATCGGCGGCTACCGGAAAATCGCCGCCGCCTTGCTGGCCGATCACGGCATCGACGTTTCCCACATGAAGGTTCAGCGGGTGTTGACCAAGACGCCCGTGGAGGTTGGCTGATGCCCAGGACCGAGACAGCGATTGTCAGGGCCTCCAAAGATGCAGCCGTTCTCTCGCATCTCCGACATTTGCAATGGCCATGCTGTCCGACTCGAAGTAGTAGATAATCCAGTGGACGCCATTCCTGTAGACTTTAAAAACGAGAGGAGCAGCCAGGAACGGCTCAGTCTCAGAAATCTGGTTAGTTCCTAGCATTACTATGTCGTTGATTAGCTTGGACCGCACCCCTTGGGATTGAGCATCCAGGAACTTTCTCGTCGATGGCTGGAACCTAAATCGCACAACTAGAGACCATATCTCTCTTTGATCTCATCGAGTGATAGTTCTCCGTTTTTCTCAAGGTCTCTCTGGTAGTTCTCCAAGTCTTTAGCTTTCCATCGAGCCCAGAATTGTTCCACCACTGGCGTTGCAGGCTCACTGCTTTGCATCCAAGCTGTTTCGTATTCGATGTCACCCCGGTTATCCGCCTGAATCCATCCGGGTTCGGTATGGGAAAGCGCCGTCACTTCAGCGGCATTCATAGGCCACATTGCTTCAATCGTTTGGTCCACAATCCGTAATTCGGCCTCGGTGAATAGTGATTCGTCCGGTCCTACCAGAGCCACAATTCGCTGCAGCGTATAGGGTCCTACCGGAGTGGTCCTAATCTCGATGGACTCCCCATCAGTCATTCTTTCTCTGATGGGAAGCAATTCCCGCGGAGCCGGTCCTTCGTCGATGCGCTGGTAGGTCGCACCAGTGATTGGTTGGCCTAGACGTCGATAAGCGTCGAAATCCGAGTAGTAGAGAATTTTGTTCAGTTTTACCGCTCCAAATCGCGGGTCATCCTCGCTTTTCTTGGAGATGTAGAGGATTAGGTTTTCGAATTTCTCTTCTGTGAAGTCGGTAGTCATGGCCATCACCCTCGTCCTGACGCTTTCCTAGCGACCCTCATTGGGTCCTTAATAACTCAAATCCGAAATAGTTTCAACATAAATAGTATACCGGATTGGTCATTTTCTGCCTTGACCGCTCGTCAGTTGGATGCTATATGGGGCTTTTTTTCGCCTGGGACGCCGCTTTGGAGGTTACGTAATGAATGTTGTCCGAACGAACGCATAACCGGCCCCCCCGGCCCCACGTCCCGGGCCGACCCTAGCGCGCAAAACCGCCCCTGGTCCTCGAAGTCCAGGGGCGGTTTAGCGTTCATTTACCAGCTGCCGGCCGCCGGCGCGGCCGGGGTTTTCGCGCGCATTTTCTGCGGCCGCGACGGCGATCTCCGGTCGATCTAGTCTTTATGCATCCACAACCGCTGATGGGAACAGGGCGGGTCCGGCACCACCGGGACGGCGGGCCACTGGCCGGAGCGCCAACCGCACATGCGGCAGGCCCATTCCTCGGCCAGCTGGTCAAGGTGCATGCCGCTGACCTTTGGTTTTTCTGGAAGCACGCATCCATCGGTGTTACACTTTTAAGCGCAAGGATTTTATGGGTGTTAGTTGCCAGTTTTCGGGGTCCGTAAGACCTTTATTCGTCCCGCCTTTTCCTGCCTCCTTTATCTTGACCACTTCCGAATAGTCAAACGCCCTGAGGTTTGAGCCGGTGTAACCCCAGCTTGAAAAGCCGGGATGGCGGAATGGCAGACGCGGCGGACTTAAAATCCGCTGCCCTAACGGGTGTGTGGGTTCGAGTCCCTCTCCCGGCACCAACTTTTTAGGCACGAACTAGGCCCCTGAGTTTTTTCGGGGGCCTTTGTGTAAACCGATAATCCAATTTGACGGCCACCGGTATTTACGCCCTCACTGGCTACCCCGCCGCCTGCTGGCTCATCTTGGGCGCTCCCCTCCGCATCAGCGCGAACCAGGCTGTCACCGACAGGCTGATGACGGCAGCGCCCGTGATGGCCACTTCCCAACCCAACTGACCAGCGGCCAACGCCAGAGGGAAGGCCCCCAGAAAGTGGAACCCCGGCGTGAACTGTAGTATCCCCATCACTCGTCCACGCACCTCGGCAGAAGACTCCAGCTGGATCATCGTGGTAGCCAGAGGCCAGACCATGCCCACTCCCACCATGCCTACGAGCAGGAAAAGCGCCCACGAAACCCAGAACCAACTCGACCAGGCAAAAAGCGAAAGCACCACCGTGAAAACCAACAAACTTACCAATAGCGCGCGGTAGACGTGGGCTGTCCCAATGGCCGGCAGAAGTAAACTGCCGATCAACGATCCAATACCCGAGCCCAAGAACAGCAGCCCGACCCCTGCCGCGCCGGTTCCGAGGACGTCCTTAGCCATGGCCGGAACGACCTGCATGTGAGACATGCCAAATCCGCCGAAAGCGCAGGTGATGACGATCACCGTGAGGACCATCGGATTATTCTTGATATAGACCAGACCATCCGAGAAGTTCCTGAACACGGACTGGGTCGCGGCGGGCAAGGACCGGCGAATGCGCCCAATCTTGCCTACAAAGGCCACACTCACTATGTAGCATCCGGCGATGACGAATAGGCTTGCGCCAACCCCCCACACCTCGATTATGAACCCAGCCACGGGGGGACCGACGATTCGTCCAGCGTGGACGGCCATGCTCTGCATCGCCACGGCGTCTAATATCGACTGTTGTTCAACCAAGTCGCCGATCATCGTCATCCTGGCCGGCATGCTTATGGACTGTACAGCGCCCATCAATACGGCGGCTGTGTAGATGTGCCAAACAGACACCAGGTCGGCGACAGTCAAGAAGGCCAACGCCGCGATGAGTCCACCCACAATCGCTTGGGTGAAGACCAATATGTAACGGCGGTCGAACCGGTCTGCGATGACTCCGGCCACAAGGAGCAACGATACGTTTGGCGCTCCGTAGAGGAAAATGACCAGACCCAATTGGGCGGATGATTCGGTGACCTCCAGCACCAGCCAACCAATCACCAGGAACTGTGTGCCTTGGGCCAGCCCTTGGATGGAACTGCTCAGCCAATACCAGCGAAATGCGTCTTCGCTCCACACCGCGGAAATCCGGCGTCGATAGCCGGACTGGCCCGACGTGGCCTTGGCGGTCTCGGGAGCCGGCAATTACCGGCCTCCGGGCATGGGCATGGTGCCGCCTAAGGTGTCCATGTCACTTGACGCCTGGAAAACGCCATTGCCTGAATCGATACGTGCTTGGCCCGCCAACTTTTTTTTGCAACAAACCGCCATCACTACTGAAAAGTCCATTATTTCAGTTGTTAACCAACAGGTTCATCCAAGGGGTCAGCCAACCGGATAAATACTCCGGCGGCTTGGGTGGAAATCACAATGGGAGCCGAAGTAAAAGTCGGAATGGGTTGTGGGGTAGAGGTCGGCGCGGGTGCGGTTTGTGGCCGGGACGCTGGAGGAGCGGGAGTGTCGGTTGCCGCAGTCCCGCAGGCGACGACCCCAACAATCACCGCGGCGAACCCTACCTCGCGGATTGAAGCCGGTAATCGTGGCATTTCGGAAGTTTAGCAGAAAGCGGTCGCGGCTCCACGTCCTTCGCGGGCGGCGCGGCGACCGGGTGACGATCACCACAGGCAAGTATGCTGGGCACCTTGGTACGGTGACTGTGCCGCCCACATGGTTAGCGTAGTAACCTGTCGGCGTTGCGGGCATTAATTACGGGAGACAGGCTCCGAGCCTCGTTTAGTGGATTTCGGCGGAGCGGCCGGAGTAGGCCCTTTACCGGCGCTCCCAAACTCTGGCGGCAGCCAGGAATAAGCCCCAAGGACACGTCAGCAATACCGTCGCAACGAACAATACAAACGCGACCGGTGTTACCAGGGCCGCTAGCAATGAGCCCCATCGTGTCTTGGTTGTATCTATCATCTCTAGGGAAGTACTCACGAAGTCAAGATACCGATCCAATTTTCGTTCCCATTTGTTGTTATCCATTTTCCCCTCACCAACAATTATTGGTAATGGATGAGCCCGGTCCCAACATCGGGCAGCTTAATAATAGCGGATTCGTTGGGGAATCAACATTTTGGTCTCGCAGGGACCGCATCAGCCGGAACCTGGTAGCAGCGGTCCGGATCACCCGGCGCCATGTACGAGTCCTCTACCCCCAGCTCACGGATGGACGCAAGCGGCCGAGGCCGTCTCAAGGAAGAGTGCGGGAGATTGTTTTCTCTCCGTCCGAACCCATCGCTGTCTATCCGAGACCGACGGATATGTCGTCTACCGGAGCGACGATGCCGGTCTCATCTGGCGCTTGCGAGTCAAGGGTAGGGAGGTGGTGCTGAACGTGCGGCCGTAGGGCTAATGGCTGCAGCCGGTGTCAGCGATTACGCCTTGACGCTACCGGTGGCGGCCTTTAGAATAGGCTCAAGTTCACGCCAGACATATGCAATACGGCAGGTGGGTTATGCGCAGGTTTCTGATTCCGTTGGTTTTCGTGGTCTTGCTGACAGTCGCCGCGGTTGTGCCCGCCGCCGCCAGTGCGCCGGATGCAGCCCCCGCTCACTCGGGTCCCGGTTGCAGCGGTTCGATCTAACATCCCCCGGTCTCCCTGCGTGCCGGCGATCAGTAGCGCTGCCAATCCAAGCTGAATAACTAAAATTAAACCCGGCGATTCGGCCCCGGTCCATTTCTGTGGACCGGGCCTTTTTTGGGCGTCTGAATATTGGAAGAATTGATAAAGATCGCCGCCGTCGTGGTTGCGACGGCGGTTGGCTTCACCATCGCCGGGGTGGCCGGGTTCGGCGGCGGGGTGGTGGCCCTTCCCGTCCTGGTCTGGGTCTTCGGCGTGCGGGAAGCCATACCAATACTCTCCATCTCCCAACTGCTCAGCACCGCGTCCAGGGTCTGGCTACACCGGGACGGGATCAACTGGCCGGTGGTCCGTTACTTCGCCCTGGGAGCGCTGCCGATGTCCGTCCTGGGCAGCTTCATCTTCATCTCCATCGACACCTCGGTGCTGGTGCGCATCTTGGGCGTGATGATGCTCCTTTTCGTGGTCTATACCAGAATGCCAATAGGGCGCGATTTCGCCATGAAGCTCTGGGGCTTCGCGCCCCTGGGCGCGGCCACCGGGTTCGGCTCCGCATTCTTGGGCATTCCGGGGCCGTTCGCCGCCGTCTTCTACCTGGCCTACGGCCTGGCGGCCGGTGCCTACATCGGCACATCATCCTTGGGGATGGGGATGATCCAGGTGCCCAAGCTGATCATCTTCGGCGCCGACGGCCTCTTGACCCTGCGGGTCCTGCTGCTGGGCATCGGACTGGGGGCCATCGCCGCCGGCGCCGCCTATCTGGGGAAATTGATCTTGAGGAAGGTGCCGGAAAAGGTGTTCCCCAGGATAATCACCACCTTGTTGCTGGTGTCCGGGATCGTATTCTTGGTCCGGGGTTAACCCTATCAGGACCGCCGTAACACTCCGGTAATTCTCTGCCACGTAACATGGCCAAACCGGACCGATTAATCATCCAATATCGACCCATATAGTCTCGCCGAGGAGCTATGAGCCTGGCCATAGAGCGCCCCATAGACGGTCTCACCGCAGTCGCGGATCCCATTACGCCGGAACCGGCCCGCAAACGCCGCAGCCGCGACCGCCAGCCATTCACTCCCGAGCCGGTGGAGGCGACAGTGTTTTGGTGGTGGACCGATGATGGACGGACGGCCTGCATGGAGAACCAGTTCTCCACCATGCCTCCCACCCCCATCCGCTTCCGTTGCATCGGCACCAGCAGCGCCAAATACCCCAAGCGCTACCGCGTGGACCTGGCCCAGGCGTTGGACTGGCTGCCGGAGCTGAACCGGCGGGAGTTGAAGGCCCTTGGAACTGCCTTGGCCGAGGCCCTAAGCCGCAAAATGGGCGTGGAAGTGGCGCCCTTGTCCGCCGATGTCATCGATACCGTTATGAGCGACGCTTAACCCTCGTAAATCCGTTCAGCAATTAATCCTCCCAAAATAAGACCCCGCACGGTGATTCCGTGCGGGGTCTTTTTTACAAGGGCAGGAGCCGAAGCCGATTGCGGAAGTGAAAAACAGCTATTTCCCGGCGGCCAGCACCCGGTCAAACACCCTCCCCATCAAGGCGGCTTCCTCGGCGTTTATGTGGCCCAAAAATACCTCCCAGGCGTCCTTGGAATGGTCCGGGCCGACCTTCTCGATGGTGTCCCTGCCCCTCTGGGTGATGACGGCGTAATACCCGCGCCGGTCCCCGGGACAGGTCTCCCGGAGCACCAGGCCCGCCCCAATCATCCGGTCGACAAGCCGGGTGATGCCGCTGCGGGTCAGTAGCACCGACTCCGCAAGCTCTCCCATGCGCAAACGTCCCTCCGGCCCGTCAGCCAGTTGCAGCAAAACGTCCCACCAAGACAGGGGCAGGCCGTGTTGCTCATGCATCCGGCGTTCCAGGTGCTTAATCACGGTGGAATGGGTCTCCAAGAACGCCCGCCACATGTCTAGATGTATCTGCGTATTCGTCGTCGTCGCCATGCCCCGATTATAGGACCAGTTATTTCAACAATCAACAATTGACGATGCAAGATCGTGGCGACAATGGACAAAACGGGCGTGATATCATGGATTTTAGACTAGGATTAGCCTCGATATCCGGTTATCATTGCGATTGGTTATCACCGGCCAATCACCCGCCCCGCGCTCAGGGAGCTGAGATGCCGGCCTCCGACGGAATTGAACCTCTCCGCGGATCTGGACTGGACGGCACGGACGCCCAGCGGATCTACCGCTACATGCTGCTGGCGCGCGTCATTTCGGAAAAAAGTTGGCTCCTCACCCGGCAGGGACGGGTCTTGTTCACCATGCCCTGCGACGGGCAAGAGGCGGCCGACGTCGCCAGCGCCTACGCCTTAGACCGGGGCAACGACTTTATCGTTCCCTACGCCCGCAGCCTGGGGGCGATGCTGGTCAAGGGCATGACCACCCAAGAGGTCATGCTCAATATGTTCGGCAAGGCCGCGGACCCCAATAGCGGCGGCCGCCAGATGCCCATGCACTGGGGCTACAAGAAACTGGGGATTATCTCCATGGGCAGCTCGGTGGCGACGACCATCCCCAGGGCGGCGGGGGTGGCGTTGGCCTCCAAATTAAGGAAACAGAACGCCGTGACCATGGTCTATTTTGGCGAGGGGTCGGCCAGCGAAGGCGATTTTCACGAGGGGCTGGCCTTCGCGGGCGTCCACCGGCTGCCGGTGGTGTTCTTCTGCAACAACAACGGTTGGGCCACCTCGGTCCCGGTCAACCTACAGAGCGCCGAACCCCAGGTCGCCAAGAGGGCCCAAGGGTATGGGTTCCCCGGCGTGACCATTGACGGCTTGGACCCACTGACGGTTTACCAAGCGGTGAAAGCGGCGGTGGACCTCGCCCGGTCCGGAGAGGGGCCCACCCTCGTCGAGGCCATGACCATCCGCATGATGCCCCATTCCAGTTCCGACGACCATCTACGCTACCGGACCCAGGAAGAATTGGACGCGGAGAGAAAGCTTGACCCGCTGCCACGCTTCAGGGATTTTTTGATCTCAGCCAACCTGCTGAACGAGGAATCAGACCAGGCGATGAGCGACTCCGTGGACCAAGAAGTTGAAGATGCTATTGAATTAGCGGATGCGGCCCCATCACCGGACCCTGATTCGGCGATGGACCGGGTCTACGCGCCGTAGGCGGCGTGATGGGTGAGGTTTATGGCTGAAATGCGCTTGATTGAGGCTGTGCGGGAGGGACTCCGCGAAGAGATGGCGGCGGACCCCGGTGTGTTCCTCATCGGTCAGGACATCGGCATCAACGGCGGTGTGTTCCGGGTTACCGACGGCTTATTGGAAGAGTTCGGTCCCGGCCGGGTCATCGACTCCCCGCTGGCCGAATCAGGCATGGTCGGCGTAGCCATCGGGGCGGCCATGAACGGGATGCGCCCCGTGGTGGAGATACAGTTCGCCGACTTCATATTCCCGGCTTTCAACCAGTTGGTCAGTGAAGCGGCGCGGATGCACTACCGCACCAACGGGGAGTTCCCGGTTCCGATGGTCATTCGCGCGCCCTACGGAGGAGGCGTCCGGGGCGGGCTTTACCACTCCCAGAGCGTCGAGGCCTACTTCGCCCACGTGCCGGGACTAAAGGTGGTCGTGCCGTCTAGTCCCTACGACGCCAAGGGCCTGCTGAAAGCCGCCATCCGCGACGATAACCCAGTGTTGTTCTTCGAGCACAAACTCGCTTACAACACGGTGCGGGGCGAGGTGCCGGACGGAGATTACACCGTGCCCATCGGAGAGGCCGTGGTCCGGCGCGAAGGGCGGCACCTGTCCCTGATCTCCTACGGACTGTCGGTGCACCACTGCCTGGAGGCGGCGGAGACCCTGTCGGCGGAGGGGATAAGCTGCGAGGTGGTGGACCTACGCACCGTGAGCCCCCTGGACACGGTCACACTCCTGGAATCAGTGAAGAAAACAGGCCGCGCCTGCATCGTCCACGAGGACAACCTGACCGGCGGCGTGGGGGCCGAGGTGGCGGCCATCATCGCCAAGGACGCATTCGAATATCTGGACGCCCCGGTGCAAAGAGTGGCCGCGCCGGACGTGCCTTCGTTCCCCTACAGCCCAACCCTGGAAGACGCCCTATTGCCCGGCCCGCCCGACATCATCCGGACGGCCCGGGAGCTGGCCGCCTACTAGTAGTGGATCGCGCGGACGGCACAGGACCCTGCGACGATGATGGGATCTGGTTGGAGGCAACGCTCTATAATATTTCCACACCGTTCTAGGAGATGGTCATGACAAGATTGGATAACCCAACATCTGAAGATCGGCTTGGGTTCGGACCGTACGTCTCGGGCATAGAATCTATCATCGTCAAGGCCTCTTCAGATGATTTGCCCTTCGCAATTGGCGTCTATGGGCCGTGGGGTGCTGGAAAATCGTCATTCATGTTGCAACTGAAACACAATTTGGAAATCAACAATTACCAGACCCTGTGGTTCAACGCTTGGAAATATGACAGTATTGGCGATGTTCGGGGCGCATTAATCCACAGCATCTTGCAAAAGATGAAAGAGACGACGAATGGAGATGACATCCAGGGCCGACTTGATGGTTTTATCCACCAGACCACTAATGGATTGCTGAAACGCCTCGGAAGGGCGACCGTAACAATCGGGGCATTTGGATCCAGCGTTGCGGTCCCGCTTTCTGTGGAAGAGGACGACGATTTTCTAACTGTTGTCGACGAATTCTCCAAAGAGTTTGAATCTCTTGTGGGGGAATATCTGCAAACACTGACCTCTACGCCGGAAAAGAGCCGAAAGCTGGTAATCTTCGTCGACGACCTCGATAGGTGCCTCCCAGACAACGTAATTGCGGTGCTTGAAGCCCTCAAATTGTTCTTAGACCAGGCTCCCTGTGTTTTCGTGATCGGTGTAGATAGGACTGTTGTAGAAAGAGCAATCCAGGCCAGATACGGAGCTGGCTTCGGCGATTTGGGCCGCGATTATTTAGACAAAATTATCGAGTACTCAATCGCCATTCCTCAAGCTCGGATGAGCCAACTTGAGTCTATTTATGGGAGTGATGTTTCCACTAAAGAAATATTCGAATTGGCTGCCTACGGCAATCCGAGAAACTACAATCGTTTGATATCGGCGTGGCGGATTGTACGGGAAGTGGCCAAGGAATACGGAAACGTCCTTGATGGTGACGCCGATGCCAAGAAGCTGCTGATAATCGCAACAGCTATCCAGGTTCGGTTCCCTCGATTACACGAGGTATGCCGCAACAGTCCGGACAGGTTTGGTTTGTTTTTCGAAAGATGCGGAGGGCCGGGGAGTGATGGTGACCAAATAATCGCCCAAGGTGCCCTCGCTTACAAGCCATTTTGGGATGATGGTATGGTGCGAAACTTTTTCCAGCAGTTGCGGGAGAAAATTCCGGGCAATGTTTACAATACCATGGCCGCCTCCACGATTCGTGATGCGTTTAATGTTTCGGCAAGTGCCGGCTGATGGTCGCCCGCTATGGCATTCGGTTTCAAACAGGCTCGCTACAGCGATGGGTCTATTTGAAAGTCAGCTGCCTATAGAATCGTCCGCTACACGGAGTTCTTGGTTGAGTAGAACATCTAATCCTCCGGAGACCGGACAATCTTCCTGAGTCCCGCTCTTTCCGCACGCCGTCGTAAAAGGCCCCGAGCAGCGCTGGACCCAACCGCCGGTCTAGTAGTGGATCGCCCGGCCGACCCCGCCGCCGGCGGCGATGGCGTCGCCGTTGATGGAGATGGACTTGGGGAAAGCCAAGAATGCCGCATCGTTCGCAGAACTATCGAACTAAAAATCCGTTCTCAATCGTCCAAACGGCGTCTTACCCAACCAGAGTTTCCTCGTGCTGATGCTGTCGGCATAATCAGGCTGGTTGCCTTCCATCTTCGACACTGCCACAAGCCAGTCCACTGAGGATGATTTCCATCGCGGGTAGTTTTGTTTGGCAACGGCGCTGGAGGCACTGTAGCCATCGGCGAAGTTGTGACGTGGATCACAGACAAGAACTAACGGGCTGGCAAAATAACAAGTTAGGAAAGAGGTAAAAATTGTGGGGCCATCGAGCGTCGCCCGTAACGACAACGGGTAAAGGTAGAATCGAATGAAAGTTCGAAGTGTATCGGCCTTAGCGCAATTTACGGTATTGGTGGCGGCCTTTATTTTGGGGATTTTCTCGGTAGGGATTGCTCTCGCCGACGCGCCGGTAAACAACGTGCCGGGGCCACAGGCGACCACGGTGAACGCGGCGTTAACCTTCTCTACCGCCAAATTTAACCCGATTTCAATCACTCACCCGACGACTGGAAACTTGCCGGTGGAGATAACCCTGGGAGTTACTGGTGGAGTGGTGAGCCTCTCGCCTTTCATACCCTCCTCCCCATTTAGTTTCACGGTGGGTGACGGCACGGACGACGCGCTCATGACTTTTTCGGGCACCGAAGGGGATATCAACGAGGCATTGGATGGCTTGGTTTTCACCCCGGCGCCGGACTTTGTTGGCGAGGCTAGCCTGAACACCACCAGCAACGACCTGGGTCACGCCAACACAATAGCCCCATCGACCGACTCGGACACGGTGGTAATTACGGTCAATCCCGTCGCCGACCTTTCAGTTACCAAGACCGATGCCGCCGACCCGGTGCCGTTCGGGCAGAACATCGTGTACACCATCACAGTTACGAATAATGGCCCCTCGACCGCCAGCGTTGTGACCGTGACGGATACTCTGCCGCTCGGCGTAACTTTTGGCTCGGCTACGCCAAGCCAAGGTACTTGCGAAGAGTCGCCCGTAGGTATAGTCGGTTGCGAATTGGGCAGCCTGGCCAACGGTGCCACCGCCGCCATCAGCGTGGAGGTGATGCCAACGACAACGGGGAATAAGACCAACTCGGTAACCGTGTCGGCCACCGAGGGCGACCCCGACTCAACAAACAACACCGCCACGCAAGAAACCTCGGTGCTTGGACCTCTTGGCCTCAAACAAGAGGCCGTTGCCGAGCTTCTGGCCGTCCAAGCTTTGCTGGATAGCGCAACAGGTGTCGGCGATGTAGAAGACGCTGATGAGGAAATCGATGAGGCCATCGAATTTATTGCAGATAGTGTGGACAGCCTCGTGCCGGGAGACCAGTTCCATCTTTTAGATGACGATGATGGAGAGAAGTTCTTCCACAATGAGAGGCATGCGGTCAAGGCAATCTTTCATGCTGTAGATCACGGGGAGATCACTAATCCGTCCCTGCTGACTGAACTCCGAAATATCATCGATAAATTACATAGTGCCGATGCCATGATAGCCCAGGTAGCCATCGACGATGCAATTGCCGCCGGTGGCGAACCGGACGATATCTCGGACGCGCAGACGGAGCAGGCCGTAGCATTAGGGCAGGTGACAGTCTGCACCCTCCCACCTTTTCCCGGAGATGATTCGGGCGCCTGCGAAGACGCCGTAAAGTCGTTCGAAGATGCCTGGGAGGCCGCCCAGGAGGCGGTCGAGGAGGAGGACTCAAGCCACGGCGTTCAACCCGAGGGGGCGGGCAGCCCCGGAAGCGGCTCCTCCCACGGTGACGAGGTGGAGGTCGAGGACGAAGACGATGGGGACGAGGATGACGAAAACCCCACCAGCAGCAACTCCTCAGGTAACGACGACGAGGGGGGCAATTTTGGCAGTGACTCAAGCAACGACGACGATGACGAAAACCCCACCGGCAGCAACTCCTCAGGTAACGACGACGAGGAGAGCAATTCTGGCGGTGACTCAAACAACAACGACGATGACGAAAACCCCACCGGCAGCAACTCCTTAGGTAACGACGACGAGGAGAGCAATTCTGGCAGTGACTCAAACAACGACGACGACAACAACGATGAAGAAGACGATGACGACGACGATGAAGACGATGAGGATGAAGAAAACGATATTCATTAGGTGCGACGCCGGTGTACCGTAGCCAGCAGGATCAATATCAACGACCCAATGGCGCCTCTGGTTGCCAGGGGCGCCATCATTTTAGAGTGTCAAGATTTGGCCTGAGGCGGACTTTGATGACCGACCAAGACCTGACCACCGTAACCGCCGGAGGGGCCGCGGCTTATGTCACGTCCCACTCAGCTCCGGTGTCGACCTGATATTAGGTCAGTACTCCAGAAAATGAGTAACATTCGGGTAAGACAGCGCCGGGTATACTGTCCACAAATGGAGTTCGTGTCTGCGTCGGTAACGCTGCTTATAGCAGGAGGAATGGTCATGAAATTGATTCGACATAAGGGCGCATCGACGACCAAGTTCATTGGTCTGCTCGTGCCATTGCTGTTAATGGTCCTGATAGCCTGCACTCTCACTGAGGACCAGCTCATCGAGGGCATACTCCAGAACGTGGACTCGGTTAACGGCGAGATCACGATCGTGACGAAGGACGGTAAGACAATCACCCTTACCATCGCCACGGATGCGCCCGTGGCGACGGAAGGAGCGTCTTCAGCGCTTGAAACGCTCGAGCCCGGCACAACTTTGGAAGTGGAAGTTGACGATGATGGGCAAGTTGCTGTACGCATCAAAGCCCGCCAAGCAAAGTTGCAAGGTAGGATTGTGGAGATCGCCGGTAATGAAGTCACTATCGAGTCCCCGCTTGGACGGAAGGCCACCGTCCTGGTCACGGAAAATACGCGCATCGAGCTAGAGGATGATTTCCCCGGCGCCCTGTCCGACCTCCGGGTCGGCTCAGAAGTAGAAGTCAAGTTCGACCCCGAAAGCCGGGTCGCCTTCAAAATCGATTCCGATGAGGAGGAGGCGGAGATAGACGGAGTAGTCCTAGAGATAGCCGGCAGCGAAGTGACCGTGGAGACCGAACGAGGCCGAATACTGACGCTGATTGTGGGCGAACGTACGCGGTTCGAACTCGAGCACGACATCCCAGGTACTTTAGCTGACCTTCAGGTGGGGGCAACCATAGAGGCCAAATTTGATCCCTTTACCCGCGACGCCTTGGAGATTGAGATCGAAGAACAACACGAAGAAAGCAATGAAGAAGAGATCGAAGGCGTCATAGTCGGCATCGAGGGAAACGAAATCACGGTAGAGACTGAGAGCGGTCGTATACTCACATTCACCGTCGCTGACCAGACGCGCATAGAACTGGATGACGATTTTAAGGGAACCCTATCTGACCTCCGAGTGGGTCTTCAGATAGATATACGAGTTAACACCGAAACCAACGTAGCTCTGGAGGTGGAGGTAGAAGACTGACCGCCAGAACGCAATGCCGCAACAGGTGAAGGCCCCGCAATAGTCTTCTAGTTGTCGCCGCCGCCGCTTTAGGCCCTAAACTCCTATGCCGAGTCGATACGCTCTAAGTATCGAGCCTCCATCTGACCGTGGACTCGGGCAACTCGAGACAAGTCGTCCTCCAGGGTTTCCAGTCT
This sequence comes from Chloroflexota bacterium, assembly GCA_022573285.1. Lineage (GTDB taxonomy): Bacteria > Chloroflexota > Dehalococcoidia > Lucifugimonadales > UBA3495 > UBA9611. Next base: position 97,614 of record JACZUF010000006.1, on the reverse strand, counting down.
ATTCCGCGGTATCACCATGAGGAGAAATTCTTCGGGTATGCTGGTGTTGATCCGCATACCCACGCAGCCCAAGGAAACGGACGGCTCGCCTTGGGACATGGCCACGGGTATGGCGGCGCACGCGGGCCGCCCGAGCAACCCACCGGGGGTTGACGCCCAATTGGTGAGGCCGCAGGCCTCGCTGATCGTCATGGCCTGCCGGGGCGTAACCCATAGCAGCACGGCGTCAGGTTCCAACGGGAAGTGGTGCAGAGCTCCGTATACTATACCCTCGAAAGATCGAGCCACTTTAGGGAGGTGCTCCACCTCGGCTGCCCTGATGTAGGACATGCCGCACATTATCTCCAGTTCCTCCCGTAGCTCTCTTGTCTGTTGGTCAGGCAGGCTAAAACCCAGGACCGAAGCACCTAATGGACATTTGAAATGGTCCGCCGCCGACGCGTAGAAAACTTCAACCTCCGCCTGACGCCAGAAAGCACAGCTTGAGGGGGCAACCGCTCGGACACGTGGGATATCTTGCGGGGCCTCCGTTACATAGGCCAGCGCGATAGGCTGCAACCCCAGTTGCAACTTATATTCTAGAAACGCCGATAATTCGGCGTAAGACTGCGGCAAAGTCACCATCCTCTATCTAGGCTGAATCTATCGTTCCACCTGGTAACCACTCAAATTGGTTACCTTACCGAGTTGCCGGAATTGTAAGCAGCCCTTTCAATGAATGTCAATCTGCGGCATTTACCAGAGGACCGTGGGCTACTCCGGTGATTGCGCCAACGGCTTCCACATCATGCTGGATTCCGGGGTGCAGTGTAGGTGTGGGTCCGGCGCCAGGCAAGGCCCGCCGGCATTCACCGCCGCTCCATCTCGGTCTTGATGCGGGACAACTGGGCGTTGGAACGGAGGCCTGGGAACCTTCGCAACAGCCAACTAATAAATAGCCGCGAGGCCAGGCCTTGGACGAACTCCGTGACCAACATGATGACGTAGAAGGGCCCCGGCATGTGAGCGTTCCTTTTGCTGGTCATCACCAGCACGGTGCCCGCGCCTTCCGGGAACAATCTGAAGGAGACCGATTCCGAGCCGATGGACAGGCCGTTGTAGAGGTTTTTTGTCTCGAAGTCCAGACCCCGGTTGGGGTCGCAGCCGGTAACGGTGAGGCTCTTGACCCAGGAGACCTGGTGGGTCACTGCGCCGCCCCGCAGAATCGGCGCCTGAAAGGTCTCGAAACGCTCCCGATCGCAGAATGAGCCCTCGGCAACCGGCTCATCCGATGTCCGGACCACCCTGAACCCCGTGTGGGCGTCCCATTCCCCGTGACGCGGCAGGTCGGCCAGATAGGCGAACACCGACGCCGGGCTGGCGTTGATCAGCACCCATCTCTGGGTGCCACTGACCGGCTTCACCATGGGCCTAAACGCCGCGTCACCGCGGCCGAGTTGCTACGGAGCATCGTTGTTCGTGATGGTTATTTCCCAATCGCCCTCGGACCTGACCCCCATGGCATAGAACCCTGCCTGTGGGTTCTCCCCCGGCGCTCCGCCGCCGACGGTGAACTGCTGCGTCCCTTCATGTTCTCCCGCCGCCTGCACGATCCGGTACGGCGGCAGACCCTGGGAGTCGAATAGTTCAACCGTGAAACTGGAGGGTCCGGTGTGACTGGTGGTCATGGTGTAGTGACCCTCGTCCAGCCGCAGCCAGCTACCGCCGCCGTCGCCGCTGCCCGACAAGGAGATCGTGGGAGATTGACCTCTGACGGCCCTCTCCTGGAACATCCGCAGGCGCCACGGGCCACCGGCTTCGATCTCAACCTTGTAGTCTCCTGGAAGCAGCCCCTCACTGTTGCCTTCGAATACGCTGTGCACCCGTTCACCCCGGTAGGGGCTGGGGCTTGAATCAATGGACTTTACGATGCCTTTTTCTCCGCCCATAAAGGTCATGGAGAAGGGGCCCTCGCCCTCGTAGCGGACAAAGGCGATCAGCACCCCGGCGCCCATGGCAAAGGGCCCCAGGACCTCGGGACCGTCGCCCTCCAATTCCACGGTCAGTTGCCGGGGGGCGGGGGTGATGGTGGGCCTGGGGCTGGCGGCGGGAACGGTGGTGGCCGCAGGGTCCAGGGCCTGGACTGTCGCGGCCGGACTTGGCGTGTCCGCCGTTCCGCCGCAGGCCGCCAAAGCGGCCAGCGCCACGGTCATGGCAGGCAGGACCATCGCCATAGGCAGTTTAATAAGCCCCATTACACTCTCCAGCTCCCAACGGACCCATATCAACCGTTTACGGTCTCATTCGCCTGCGGGGGCCGATGCGGACATTCTACGACACCCACGGCGGCGGCGGCGTGGCGGGTCCGTTGCTTGGATGCAACGCAAAAGGAGCGGGTTCAAGACCCGCCCCTTTGATCACTCCCGGCGAGGGCCCTTGGCTATTTCCCCCGCCGGCAATACTCGAGACGTGATTGGAGTCTAGTTGAAACCCAAAGCGAATCCACCTTTGCAACTGAGGAAGCTGCTCGCATGGAAATACCCGCACATCGGCTTAGCCATACGCCTTAGCCGCCAGCGCATTTACATCTATCTTCGGAATGTCGCTTAAATCTACGGTATTGAAGAAAGTCGCGTTGAGGGCAAAGTCGATGAATTCGCCTTTGCCTACGCCGTAGTCGGCGGTGATTTCCATAACGGCGTCCTTCACGGCGTCTGAGATGTCGCCCGTTACCGAGGCAAGCCAGTTCGAGAGCCCCTCTTGGGACAAGGGCAGATCCGCCATCGTGGCCGGATCGAATATGTCTGCAAACTTATTCGCCACGTCGGCTTGCACCAGATCGCCGTTGATGGCGATATTTTCCATCAGGCCCAGGAAGTCCTGTTTGTCCGCCGTCTGGATTTCAAAAGTGAAGTTTAAGGTAATCTCCGCCAGGGTCGTTTGCGCTTGGTCCACTGACATCGTTTTGTAGTCATCAAAGGACGGGATTTGCCACACGTCCCTCAGGGTATCAGCGGTTAAGCCGTCGGCTGAGATGTTTAACATGTGGGCTATAACATCGTCGGGATTGCCATCAAGGGCTTGGTAATTTTTCAAAGCGTAATCGCTGGCGTCTGGATCCCAGTCCTGGCTGCTGGAATCCTTAAAAGCCTGCGCTAAGCCATCTGGGATGGAGGCATCAGGATCCAAGGCACTGAAATCCAGGTCAGCCAAGAAGTCTTGCGCCGCAGCCGCGTCTTCGGAACTAGGCGTATACACCGTTTCCCCGAAGGATTCGCCGGTCGCACTTGTTTCCGCGAAGGATTCGCCCGTCACAGTTGTTTCCGCGAAGGATTCGCCCGTCACAGTTGTTTCCGCGTATGACTCGCTGGTCACGGTTGTTTCCGAGTATGACTCGCTGGTTTCGGTGTAGTCCCCGCCACCGCCACCCCCGCCACCACCACCGTGGTCCGGAGCCACGGTTGCCAGAGCCACCACTATGATGATGACAATTACACCGACATTCCTCATCATTTTCATTGCGGATCACCTCAAATCGACAGGGTCCATTACGGGCAGGAGAAGTTGTCCAGGAGTCTGTCGAACCGGAGCTGCACCAGAGTGGCATCCGGTCCTCTTGCGGTCAGGGTATAGGCAGTGCCGGCATCCGGGCAGATCCAGGCTCCAATCAGGCCTCCGGCCACCTCGTATTCAGGGTCAGTTGTCCGATAACCGGCGAAGAAACCCGCTTGGCCACTGACGGTGATATCGCCCTCGCTGATGGTGTCGAATGTCAGTTCCGGGCGTTGGTCCTGGAGAATCTGGTAGATGTTGTTTACCAACGACAACGTCGTGGATTTCCCGGCCGGGTTCCAGGACAAGATAGCGTTTACACCGCCGAACTCGAAGCTGATGAGCCCTTGTTCGTTGCTGGGCTCCGGCTCGGTGAAGCCTGCGGTATTGACTCCGGTGCCCCGGTCCAGCTTGAGAGTGAAGCCGAACTCATCGTAAATGGTTAGAATAACCAGCGTGGGCACGGGGGTAAGGGTGGGCGCAGGCGTCGATGTGGGCGCCGGTGTCGGCGTGGGTATTGCGGTGGCTGTGGGCTTCGGCGCTGCTGTAGCCGTGGGTTCTGGCGTGGCCGTGGGGACGGAGGTCGGCGGTACGGATGTAGCGGTAGCGGCTGGGAGTGGGGATGTGGCCGCCGGGGGTGCGGCCGTGGCTGCTGGGGCGCCCAAGTCGGAGCCACACGCTGACAGGGCCAACGCCCCGGCAGCCAGGGCCGACCCAATCACAATTCGCCTAAATCCCTTGCTTATCAAACCCAGCGGACCTCCAGAGAAACATGAGGAGTCCATGCCATGTGTTGACCGTAACAAACTGGTGATATTTTAGGCTGCCCCAAGGCGTTTATCAAATTGGGCCAGCCCGAGGTCAGGTGGCTCAAGCATGCTCGTCGTGAGAGTCTGTATTGTCTGCGCCAGCCATGAACTCCGGCTCCGATACCCGCCCCCCTGTGATAACATTTGGCCTGGCAATGGGCCCGCCCAGGGACGGCATTCCCCAGTTCCGTCTATTAAGGAGACCTCAGAGGCATGAAAGCACTGGAAGGGATCAGGGTATTGGACCTGACCCGGGCCCTGGCCGGCCCGTTCTGCACGCTGATGTTGGGAGACCACGGAGCCGATGTTATAAAGATCGAGATTCCCGGCTCCGGCGACGACACCCGCAAATGGGGACCCCCATTCATCGGCGAAGAAAGCGCCTACTTCCTGTCCATCAACCGCAATAAGCGGAGTTTGACCCTCAACTTCAAAGAGGAAAAGGCCCGGGAGATATTCTTGAAGCTGGCCAAGGACGCCGACGTGGTGGTGGAGAACTTCACCCCCGGTGTGATGGACCGTTTCGGCCTGGGTTACGATGCGGTGAAAGCCATCAACCCCGGCATCGTCTTTTGCTCCATATCCGGGTTCGGCCAGACCGGTCCCTACCGCAGCCGGCCGGCCTACGACCAGATCATGCAGGGCATCAGCGGCCTGATGAGCATCACCGGAGAACCCGACGGCGAGCCCCAGAAGGTGGGAATCGCCGTGGCCGATATCGGCGCCGGGATGTGGGCTGCCTTCGGAATAATGGCCGCCATCCACAACCGGTCCCACGAGGGCGAGGGCCAGGGCCAGTACATCGACATCTCCATGATGGACGCTCAGGTAGCCTGGCTCACCTATCAGGCGGCCAATTTCTTCGCCAACGGAGAGCCGCCCAAGCGCTTGGGCGCCGCCCACCCCAACCTGGTGCCCTATCAAGCGTTCATGTGCCAGGATAACAAATACCTCAACCTGGCAGTGGGCTCGGAGCGGATCTGGGAGCGGTTCTGCGAGGGCATGAAACTGCCCGAATTGAAAGACGATCCGGATTATGCCACCAACGTTGAGCGAGCGAAAAACCGGAGCAAGATCGTGCCTTTTCTTCAGAAGATCTTCCTCAAACAACCGGTTAACTACTGGGTGGAGAAGCTGCAGAAGGCGAACGTGCCCTGCGGCCCGATCAACGATCTGGCCGACGTTTTCTCGGACCCTCAGTTGCTCTCCAGGGACATGTACCTGGAGATGGCCCACCCAACCCTGGGCAAGATCAAGCAGACCGGCATACCCATCAAGTTCTCCCGCACTCCGGGCGGTCTGGACCGCCACCCGCCGCTGTTGGGAGAGCACAACCAGGAAGTGCTGGAGAGCCTGGGCTTTTCCCTCGGCGAGATCGAGGAGCTAAAGGCCCAAGAGGTGATCTAGTCTCCGGGGACAGGCACCATGAAGATTATTTCTCCGCGCCCGATCACACCGGGCCATGCTGCCTGATAGACCGATCGACAATCACCCAAACCAGGCCCAGTGGGGTGATTGTGCCAATGAAATCTGCGTGTTAGTCTGGCCCGGAAATTATCCAGGAAGATCCGGCGCGTCTGCTAGACCTGGGCTCAGGAGGCTGAGCAGCCATGGACTTGGGACTTAAAGACCGGGTAGCCATCGTTGGAGGCTCCAGCAGGGGCATGGGCCGGGCCATCGCCCTGGCATTCGCCCAGGAAGGGGCCAACGTGGCCATCAGCGCCCGCACTGAAGCCGACCTTCGCCATACAGAGATAGAACTGGCCCGGGTGGGCTCCCAACAACACGTGCTGGCCATTCCCGCCGACCTATCCGTTGCCCGGGACATCCGGCGCGTGGTCCGGGACACCTTCAACCGGTTCGGCCAGATCGGCATCCTGGTCACCCACATGGGATTAGGCCCCAAGGGACGGCCCTCGGAATTTAACGACGAGACCATCATGACCGCCCTGGAGGAGAATTTTCTCAGCTCAGTCCGGTTTGCCAGGGAAGTGATCCCCTATATGAAACAGCAGCGCTGGGGACGCATAGTCCACCTGCTGCCCTCCCTAGGCCGCAGATCGGCCAACGGCACGGCCCTGTCCACCACCTCCCAGTTGGCTTTGGTGGGATACTCCAAGATGCTGGCCAATGAGCTGGCCCCCTTCAATATCACCGTCAACAACCTGATCATGGGACCGGTGGAAACAGACTACCTCACCGCCTCCTTTGAGTCCGAGGCCCAGGAGTCCGGAAAAACCTATGAAGAATTGATGAAGGAGGCGGTTTCCGCCATCCCAATGGGACGGCTGGGCAAGCCCGAGGAGGTGGGCGACCTGGTCGCGTACTTAGCCTCAGACCGGGCCTCTTTCATCACCGGCACCAGCGTGGTGCTTGACGGCGGCATGCGCCAGACGATCAACTAGACCAAGAAAACCACACGAAGAAAACCAAGCAACGGCGAATCGGCGAAGGACCCGCGGCCCAGACCATGGAACAGCATCAGATCTACCGCCTGGCTCAAGAGTACCTCGACCAAGAGGGAATCCCCGGCTGGCTGGTCTACGACTACCGCCAGGCCAACCCGGTGTTCTGGCAGGTCATATCGTCATCAGGGCATGTCACCCGCCCCTGTTATTTCTATCTTCCCGCCGACGGAGAACCGAGCCTGCTGGTCCACCACGTCGATGCCGGGAAGTTCGCCGAGTCCGGAGTTAAGCTGACGGTCTACAGCAGCCGGGATTCCATGCTGACGGCGCTACGGGGTCTGCTTTCCGGGGTGAGCCGGGTCGCCATGGAGTATTCCCCCGAGAATACCCTGCCCCGGGTGTCCAGGGTGGACGCCGGCACCGTGGAACTGGTGCGGAGCATCGGTCCTGAGGTGGTTTCTTCCGCCGACCTGATGCAATACGCCACCCATCAGTGGACGCCCGAGCAACTGGCCGACCACCGCGCCACCGCGGACAAGCTGGGGCGGATCGTGAACGAAGCCTTTGCCTACGCCGGGGAACGCCTGGCGGAGGGAGTAACCGAGTTTCAGGTGGCCGAGTTCATCCGGAAGCGGTTCGCCGAAGAAAGTATCGCTTCCCCCGACGGCCCCATCGTGGCGGTTAACGCCAACGCCTCGGACCCCCACTACGAACCTTCGGCCGATAAAACGAGCTCCATCACACCGGGCGACTGGCTGCTGATCGACCTTTGGGCCAAGGGCGTGGCCGCCGGCAGCGTCTACGCCGACATCACCTGGGTAGCCTACGTGGGAGATTCCGTGCCACAACGGCAGCAGGAGATATTCGAAATCGTGATCGGGGCGCGGGACGCCGCGCTGAACTACTTGGAAGACGCCCACAACCAGGGGACCGCGGTTCAGGGCTGGCAGGCCGACCAGGTGGCCCGGGAGTTCATCACCGACCGGGGCTACGGCGAGTACTTCACTCATCGGCTGGGCCACAGCATCGGCTTCGAGGTCCACAGCGAGGCGGTCAACCTGGACAGCTTCGAAACCCATGACACCCGCCGCATAATCCCCGGCGTTTGCTTCTCCATCGAACCGGGCATCTACCTGCCCGAGTTCGGCGTCCGCTCGGAGATCGACGTTTTCATGTCGGCCGAGGGGCCCTTCGCCAGTTCCCCGGTCCAACGCGAAGTCGTGCTGATCAAGGGCGGGTAGGGGCGGCTCGCCGGGTCATAGTGCGGCCCGCACTTCGATCCCCTCGGTGGGGAACCTGGAGTCAAAGGAATAGACGACGTTTCGGCCTGAACTCCTAGCCGCCGCCCAGATCATTGCATCGGCGATCGAAGTCCGCCCAGATGGCCGGCACATGAGCAATGCCTGTAGGACCGTTCCCTTGTCCAGTCCGTAGCAATCGATATTTTGCTTGCCAAGGAATGCCATGAGATGGTCGATAACTATCTCTCTAGGCATTTGGTACACCGATCTCAACACATAGCTGACCTCAGCCAAAGCCACGCCCGTGATCCAGAAATCTGCTCCGCCATCAATGACTCCGGCGGCTTGTTCGGCCAATTCGGGCACGTCACGAACCAAATACCGGACCACCATGGAAGTATCCAGAAATCCGCTCACGAGCCTTGCTCCCACCCTTTCACTCTATCCCAGGCCGCAGCCTCCCAGGCTTTCTCCCTCGCTTTATCCCACTCCTCACCCGGTTGGACCACTACATCCGTATATGCCGCTAGACAACCCAGCAACGATCGATTGTGCTCCGGTGGGAAAAAATGTATCTCCAGGTGGCCATCGACGACACTCTGAACCGCCATCCAGCCTGGCTCCACGCCCAATTTATCCCTGATCTCCTTGGAAATCACCACTTGACCTTTTTGTCCAACCACATGAGCCATGGTATGACAATCTCTCTTTTGTATGATTTATTAATATCAGTATAACATTTATCCTAGTTTCATCCCAAGGTCCAATGGCAAACCGCTTTGACCGGCCACGGTTGCCGTTGCCTGGCGTTGCCATTAGAATTGCCGCGACTCCCCGCCTCTCTATCCGTCCTCTATTTGTTCTAAGAAGGTATTAAAATGAAATTCTCATTGGCCTACGAAATGCAACGGCCCATGCTCGACGACCACGCGGTCATCGAGGAAACCATCGAACAGTGCATCCTGGCGGACGAGGTGGGATTCGACTCGGTGTGGTTCGTCGAACACCACTTCCTGACCACCTTTTCCGATTCGCCCTGTCCCGAGGTCATATTCGGCGCTCTCAGCCGGTTGACCAAGCGCATCCACCTAGGCTTTGGCGTGGTGATCCTGCCCTACCACCACCCGGTCCGGGTCGCGGAACGGGTTGCCATGGTGGACCAACTGTCCCACGGCCGGGTCGAGTTCGGCACCGGACGCTCTGCTCCCTACGAGCAGTTGGGCATGGGCATCGACCCCCGCAACAGCCGGGAGATGTGGGACGAGGCCCTGAGCATGATCCCCAAGATCTGGGAGGCGGACTATTTCGAATTCGAGGGCAAGTTCTGGAACGTGCCCGCCCGGCAGGTGCTGCCCAAGCCATACCAGAAGCCCCATCCGCCGATCTGGGTGGCGGCCCTGCAATCGGCGACCTACGAACTTGCCGCCCAAAAGGGGATCGGAGTGATGGCCCTTGGCGTGAACGCGCCCTCGGTCCTGGAGCCGGAGATCAAGAAATACAAGACAGCCATCAAAGAGGCCAACCCGGTGGGCGCCTTCATCAACAATAAGTGGCTGAACTCATGCTTCGGTCTCTGCGGCGAGGACAACAAAGCCACCCAGGAACTGTCGGCCCAGTCGCTGAAGACCTTCTTCGGACCGGGACGGCCCTACGTCCAAGACCAGAAGGATATCTACGAACGGCTGCTGGAACAGTGGGGCGGCATCCCCGAACACCTGGTCCAGAATTTCTCCCGGTACGTCGACGTCAAGGAGGCCTCGGCCGGGTCTGATACGGCGGCCACTCTCGACCTGTCGGGCGGCGGCGCTTTGGCCCAGAAGGTCTGGGAGGAGTTCGACGCCAAGACCATGGCGGACCGGGGCATCATCGTGGCCGGTGACCCGGAGGCCTGCATCAAGGGAGCCAAACTCCATGAGGCCACCGGCGTGGACGAGCTTCAATTCCTGATGGCCACCGAAACGGTGGGTCACAAGGATGTGATGAAGTCCATCGAGATGTTCGGGAAACACGTCATCCCCGCGTTCCGCGACGGCAGCGACGGCCAAGAAGCCCCCGAATGCCCGCTGGGCTAACTGGGCTGAGCCCAGGCCCAAATACCTGCCGGTCCCCAAAGGTCCCTGTCATTCTGAGGCGTGAGCCGAAGAATCCCGTTGCTGCTGAACCAACACACATCAGGAACAAAGAGACCCTTCGCTACACTCAGGCTGACCAAGGCGGAAAAGGCTGCAGCGCAAACCAAAAGGCTCCGGCAGTTGCCGGGGCCTTTTCAAATCAGGTCGCTTCATTGGGGTAGGGGCACGGTCCCGATGGAATCGGGATGCCCCCACGTGTGTCCATACCAAACCTACCCTAAATCGGCGATCCTCGGGCCTACGTCATTCTTCAGAAGCTCCAGACACTCGTGCGCCCATTGGTGGTCGTCGGGGTCCTGGGTGACGGCCAGCAGGGTGCCGAAACCGCCCACCTCGCCGTGGATGCTGCGGATCTGGTCGGCGCATTCCTGGGGGTCGCCCACGATCCAGATGTTGTCCATCATGTATTCAACGTCGATGGCCTCGTCAGGCAGGCTAGGGTCGGTCTTGGACCCGGCCAGAAGGCTGGGCTGGCGGTTGGGCTGCTGGTGCTGTTGGTAGTTGCGCACCAACACGGCGTTGGCCCGTTCCCGGGCTTCCTGGGCCGTGGGGGCCACCAAGACGTCGCGGGCGATGCGCCACTGGCCCCGGTCAGGAGTGCGGCCGGCGCCGGCTGCTCCATCCGAGAACTCCTCCCAATGGCCCGTCAGGTTGGGGATCGAGAGGGTGGGACTGCTCATCGGTATCCACCCTTGGGCGCCGGCGTTCCTTATGGAGGAGGACCGCACGGTGGTGGCGGCGGCGCCGATGGGCGGGTGGGGAAGCTGGAACGGCTTCATGTACAGGCCCCGTTCCTTCACCGGGTCCAGTTCGGGGGCTGAGATGTCGAAATACTTGCCGTGGTATTCGAACTTGCCCTCGTTCTCCCAGATTTTCAGCACCACGTCCAGTACCTCCGCCGACCGCTCTCCCACGGCCTGCCGGTCGCCGGCGTCCAGGCCGTAGAGCTCCAAGTCGGTGGGGATGGCCCGGGTGCCGATGCCCCAGTAGAACCGGCCGCGGCACAGGTGGTCCAGCATGGCCAGCCGGTGGGCCAGGTCGATGGGGTTGTGGATGGCCAGCAGGGTGACGCCCGTGCCGAAGATGATGTTCTCGGTCATGGCCGACGCCTTGGCGATGAGCAGGTCCGGGCAAGGGGCGTTCTCCCAGCGCTCGGTGACATGCTCGCCGATCCAGGCTTCGGTGTAGCCCAGTTGGTCGGCCTTCACGATCAGGTCCAGGTCGCGGTCGTAAGAATCAGCGTAGGTGCGATGGGGCGGATGCAGCGGCATCATGAACAGTCCGAATTGCATGGTTGCTCCTTTGGTCGGGCGGCAGGTGGCCGGGCGGAGGGCGGTTGCCTGCCGGACGGGTCACTTTGATGTGGGGCTGATACTAAGCCTGCCCCCAACCACTGTCAAGGATATCGGGCGCGCCCCAGGCCATTATCAGGCACGAAAACAGCGGTTTGGCGGCCCCATCCGGCGTTAGACCCAGGGGCCCTGCTGTGGTAAACTCGCCGGACACTTCGGTTGATCATTGTTCGATATAAATGACAGGACTGGTGGCGATGAAAAAGGTGATGAGCGAGACCAACGGGGCAGTGTTCAGCCTGCCCTGGTATGTAGCCAAGGACGAAGGTTTCTTCGCGGCCGAGGGCATCGACATGGAGTTCGTCCGGGCCCACCCCGTTATCCCCGAGCACAACACCGACAACCCTGATGACGTTGACCCGATCCTGGGCCATATACCCTTCGAAGAGCAGCAGGTGACCATCTACCGCGCTTGAGAGGAGGGTCAGGTCCGTCGGGCCTACGAGAGCAAACAGGGCGCCAAGGTAATTGGACTACGGTCTTCAGTCGCCAACCAGGCGCTGCTGGTCAGGGGAGACTCCCGCCACTACTATCCCGGCTCGCTGGGCAATGAGCCCATCGCAGTCCAGTTCCACGCCGGCTCCCACTACACCGGCCTTCGCCTGCTGGAAGGCTACCTGCCCGCCGAGAAGATCAAGATGCTGCACTACGGCAGCCCGGAGAACCGTCTTGAGGCCTTGTTGAACGGAGAAGTGGCGGCGGCCATGCTCATGGAGCCGTACATCTCCCTGGCCGAGAAGAACGGTTGCCGGTCGGTCTGCGAAGGCCACTACCTGGGCGCCGAGAACGCCAGCGACAACATGGATGAGGAGACCTTCGCGGCCATCAACCGGGCCGTGGTCAAAGCGGTGGACCTGATCAACTCGGACAAGAAGCGGTTCATCCACTATCTGCTGGATGACCCGAAGTTTGCTCCGGTTTTGAAGAAATGGGGCCCGCTGACGCCCGACGATTTCATATTGTCGCGGCTGCGCTACACCCACCCCACCCCGTACACCGACGAGCAGATCGAAGACACCTACAACTGGATGGTGCGCTGGGGGCTGCTGAACGCCTCGGTCTGCGCCGCCGACTACGTGGACAACCGGGACGCGGAGGCGGTCGCGGCCGACGACTAGGCCCAAGCCAAACTATCACCCCGCCATTGAAAACCGGCCCCGCTGATAATCGGGGCCGGTTTTGTTCGCCCGGCGCGGCGCCTCTCCTCCGGCCATCTAGGATAAAGTACAATTGGGGCGACTAATCCAAGGAGAAATTGAATCATGCCCCTCGGATTTGGGCGGCGCTCCGGCGTTGCCGTAGTTGAGATACACGGAATTATCGGTTCCCACGTGCGGGTGCCGGAATACTCGCGGATATTCGATGCCGTGGCCAGGAGCAAGCGCCATCGGGCCCTGTTGTTGGACATCGATTCCCCGGGCGGCTCGGCCACCGGGTCAGAGGTCCTTTACCGGAGCATCCAACGGGTGGCCGAAGAGAAGCCGGTCTACGCCTATGTGCGCGGGCTGGGCGCTTCAGGCGGTTACTATTTGGCCTGCGCCGCCAGCAGGGTGTACGCCCTGCCCACCGCATTGGTCGGGTCCATCGGCGTGATCTATCTCCGTCCCGTGTTGGAACAACTGCTGTCCAAGGTGGGCGTGGAATTCTCGGTGTACAAGAGCGGGGAATTCAAGGACATGACCGGCTTCTGGCGCAGTCCCACCGACCAGGAATCGGCCAAGTTCCAGGAACTTATCAACGAGATCTACGACAACTTCGTGGCCGTGGTGGCCGACGGACGTTCCCTGGAGGAGACGGCAGTCCGGGAGATTGCTACAGGCGAAGTCATGACCGCCCAAAAGGGCATCGGCCTGGGGCTGGTGGACCAGATCGGCGACTTCAAAGATACACTGGACGCCGTTGCCGAAGCCGGGAATTGCCGGCCCTTGCCCCGGTGGCTACGCCCCGGCCGCAGCCTGTCCCAGCGGCTGCTGGGCCGGTCCGGCATCGGGCAGCAAGGAGGCGGGAACATACTTGCGGAAGGCTTGCAGCGGTTGATGACCGGGGGAATATACTATCTGGAGCCAAGCTATATCGCGGGGGACTACCCAAACGCAGCCAGTTAATCGACATCGCAAAGCCGGGTGGGGAGGTGGGCATGTGGGGTTCAAGCCGGGCCATCATTTCGGGGATATTCGTGTTGGGACTTACCGTAGTCTTGGCAGCCTGCGGCGGCGGCGAAGACACAGTTGTCCTCAAGGGTACTGACACTGACCCATCGCCGTCAGAGGTCTCATTATTCGAAGCGTTGCTGGGCGCGATCCCCGACACGCCGGACACCCGCAAGTCCGTGATGATTAACGATTACGCGGCGCTCCGGGAGATATTGGGGATTCCACCGTCTGGTCCGGACGCCAGGCTGCCGGCTCTCGTAGAATATCTCTACCAAAATCTAGAGCGGCCCGATATGACTGCTATGAGCCCGGGACCGTTTATCTCCGGCATAAACCAAGAGGGCGGGTTGCATCCCAGGAGGGAGTACCTCGCCTTCGACGGTAGAAACGTTGACCAAAGCGTGGAAGCCGGCACAGTTCGCTTCATCTTGGAGGTGGTACGTGGACGTTTCGACCCCGCCGCAACCGCTCAGGCGCTGGCATCTTGCTCCGAATGCCCGCCGCCGGATATTGAAACCCACAATGGTGTCCCGTTCTACTCTTGGGGTGATGACGGGCAGGGAAAGCTTCGGGACCGGAGGAATCCGCCTGCTTTCGATCATCTAGGCCGGGGCGGCCGTATCGCAGTCTCCAGCGAGTACGTTTACCGGACTGTGGAGACGCCTGGCATGAAAGCGTTGATCGATTCCAAGAACGGGGACGGGCAAACACTCGCTGATGTGGCAGAATTTCGTCTTTTGGCCCAAGCCATGTCCGGCCTAGGAGCTTATACTGCGTTCTTCAGTAACCAGACCTACAAGATCACCGCGGCAACGGACGATACGTCTATCTTCAATCCCCTTGTCTTCACTTCCTTTCCAGAAGTCTTCGAATCGCGGCTGAGAGTCTACGAAAATCTAAAGGCGGAAATTCAGAAGTCTACTTTGCTGCTGCCCTACCTGGCATTCTCCACCGGAGCGGGAAAAGATGATGCCGGTCCGTACATGGCGTTGGCCCTGGTGCACAGCGACGCGGAATCGGCGGAAGAAAATGGACGGCGGCTGCGGAAACGTATCGCGGAAAACGGCGATTACCCAGGATTGCAGATATGGAATGATAGCCTAGAGGAAACTACGTTCCGCGTGGAGGGACGTGTCCTGTCGGCAATTATGCATGGAGAAGGCCCAACTCGGAACTGGGGTTCCCTGGCCTTCTTATGGATGCCCCTCCCCCTGATTCCCCACGAGTAGGATCCAGCTAGCCTACCTGCCCTTTGGCCTCTTGCCAGAGTTCCTCTTTCCGCTCCAGGGGAAGGGAGGTGAAGTCCAGACCCCGCTCGGCGGCCAGGGACTCCATTTTGAGGTAACGCTTTCCGAAACGCTGGTTGGCCTGGCGCAAAACATCTTCGGCGTGGACGCCGGCCCAGCGGGTCAGGTTGACCATGGAGAATAGCAGGTCGCCCAGCTCATGGACCTTTTCTTCCGGGTTGGCGGCTGCTTTGAACTCGGCCACCTCCTCCAGGATCTTATCCAGCACGCCCGAGACGTCGTCCCACTCGAAGCCCGCCTGGCCCACCCGGTCCTGCATCAATTGGGCGTAGGCCAGGGCCGGGAGACCGTTGGGAATCCCCTCAACGGGGGATTTGCTTTCCCCCTTGGCCCTCCGTTCCTGCGCTTTGATCTGTTCCCAGTTGCGCTCCACCTCCCGGGCGTCCTCGGCGTGCCCGCCGGCAAAGACGTGGGGGTGGCGGCGGACCAGCTTGCTGTTTATCTTGCGCAGCACGTCCTCAAGCTGGAATTCGCCCGCCTCCCGGGCGATGTCGGCGTGGAAGGCGACCTGCACAATCAGGTCGCCCAGTTCCTCGGATAAGATGGCGGGGTCGCCCCGGTCGATGGCCTCGATGACCTCGTAGGACTCTTCCAGCAGGTTGCGTTTCAGGGAGTCGTGGGTCTGCTCCCGGTCCCATGGGCATCCGCCGGGGGCACGCAGGCGGGCCACGATGTCCACCAGGGTCTGGAACGTGCCCAGGTCTTCGTCAGAAAAGGGTTGTCCAGCGGCTTGGTCTTCAGTGTCTTGGGACATGCCGTGATTATGGATTGAGGTTGAATGCTAGTCAACGATTCGAAGTGCGGACTAAGAAACCATCAATACTCTTGCGATTTGCCTGACTAGCTTCAGATTACCTAACTGCCCGGACGCCGATCTTCATGAAGGCCTACGACCGGTCGCCTTCCTTTCCTTCTAGAAACCGCCGCCCAGCCTCAGTGGCTTCCCAAATTCCTCTCGCAGAATTCGGGTTCAGCAAAGGCGTGCTCTCATCTCGCATCCGCTTCCGAGCAAAACGCAATCTGACCTCCCATCTGGCGAACTGACCCGACGGTATCGAATCAAAATCGTCTTCCGCGAGCCTGGACCGCATTCTTTCGAGTACCAGGGGGGTAATTTGCCGTGGGGTAGCAGCCCAGCCAAGTTGCCGCAGCGCCTGCAATATTGGAATGTAATAATCTTGTTCCTGCGGTGGCGCCTGACCTAATGGGTCCCAAGTTTTTCTCGATCTGGGTTTCTCGCCGACTGCACCCGTGCTTTTCATTGGCCATTGAGACTCCGAAGCAGTTGGGATTTCGGCTGGGAGGAATTTTTTCGCTTCAGCGTCCCATAGCAACCAAAATACAAATGACCCGCCGATTTGGGATGCCAAAGTGCTAGCCTCATCACTCTGGTTCAGTAACCCAACCACCAGCTCTCCGATTCTTCGGCGTTCTAGTTCACGCTCAATTTCAGCGATCTTGTCCTTGAAGTCTGCGAGTTGGTCTTCAAGGATTTTCTCGTTCGAAAACCGCCCGGGGTCTTGGAGGTAATTTGATTCATCAGATATCATAACGCTCTGTATTTTAGCTTAAAGGCATTAAAGCCTATAAGGGCTTTAATGCCTTGTTACGGAGACTTGTCGGATTGACCAAGGGAGTATCGAGTTTTCTGGCCGTGTGTCGGCTGCGTACCCAATTGGCATCGCCGGCCGGTTGCTTCACAAGCTGGCCGGTGCTAAGTTAGATTGGACCGGTCAGCGCAAGCCACACACGATCCTTAGGTCAGGACCGGTCAGCCCCAACGGAGAATACATGGGCCGCGTAGGCTGGGTCCTCTGGGCGCTTTTCGTCATCGCCGTGCCCCTGTTCTTGGTCACCGGCAGCGTTTCCTGGGCGTTCAACAACCCCGGTCTGTACAACGACGGATTTGAGAAGTATTCCATCTCGCGCATCTCCGGCATCACCGATAGCGACCTGCGCCAGGTGGGCGCTGATATCCGCGGTTACATCAACTCGGGCGACGAGCCGCTCAACGTACGGACCAGGATATTTGGGAAGGAACAAGACCTGTTCAACGACCGGGAAATAGCCCACATGAGGGATGTTAAGCGTTTGGTGTGGGGCGTATATATCCTGGCCCTGGGCTCGGCGGTCTATCTGGCGGCCATGGCCGTGATTGGGTTCGCCAGGCAACGGGGCCGGTTCGTCGAGCCGCTGGCCAAGCGGGTAATCTATGGCGGAGGCCTGACCCTGGCGCTGTTGGTGGTCTTCGGAATATCGGCCTTGGTGGACTTTGAAAGCCTATTCATAAAGTTCCACCAACTGAGTTTCGCCAACGATTTCTGGCAACTGGACCCCAGGACCGATTATCTGGTCCGCATCTTCCCCGATGGCTTCTGGGTCGACGCCACCGTCTGGGTGGCGGTCCGGGCCATCACCGGGGCGGTGGTGTTGACGGTGGCTGGAAGCGGCTACCTGGTATACCGGCGGTATTCCGGATGGCAGCGGGCGGTGGGCGGTCTGAAGGGGGCGCGGGAGACCTGATCTACCCATCAGAATGACGCCGGCCCGTCACGTCGTCTGATCAGCAAACAAAAACAGGGGCAAGCTGCACTTGCCCCTGTTTCATGCAAAACCCGGTTATCAGTGGTCTACGGGCCGCAGCCACACCCGCCGCCGCAGCAACCGCCGCCGCCCAACGGAGGCAGCGGGCCCATGGGACTGGGCATGTCGGCGCCGCCCTTGGATACGGCCGCGAAGACCGAGATGGCGCGCTTGGCGGGCTGTTCGCAATTGGGACAGTCGGCCCCGGTGGCGCTCATGGACTGGAGCTTTTCGAACTTATGGTGACAGGTGGGACAGAGGTATTCGTACAGAGGCATATCGGCGACCTCCCAGGGTCCGGTCTTAGTACCGGTCAACTTTGCTAATTCGTCCGGAAAGACCGGTGTTGAACTGAATTTAACCGATGCAAACATGAAGCGTCAAGGGGAGCATCATCGTTAGGCCCCGTGAAGAACAACCCAGGGAACAGACCCGGGGACGGACGCGCCGGCGTCTGCAGACATTGGACTCGTGGCGGGCTTACCGGGACTTCCGCTTTCTGTGGGTGGGCAATTTCTTCGCCAACACCGCCCAATGGCTGCAACTGCTCTCCGTGGGTTGGCTGGTGCGCGACCTCACCGATTCCTTGGCGTCATCGGGGCTCTTGGTGGTTGCCGTGGGCGGAATGACCACCCTGCCCACCCTGATCGTAGGTCCCTGGGCTGGAGTGCTGGGCGACCGCGTGGACCGCAGAAAGCTGGTCATGGCGATCCAGAGTTTCATGGCCGTCGCCGCCATCGTATTTGCCTTCGTCGTATATTCGGGACACGTCCAGTGGTGGCACGCCTACATCTACGTATTTGTGTCGGGGGTGTGCTGGTCGACCAGCATCACCCTGCGCCAGACTCTGGTGGCCAACACCGTACCCAGGGAAGCCCTGGTCAACGCCTACGCCTCCAATACCCTGACCATCACCGGGACCAGGATAATCGGCCCGTTCATCGGGGGGATCCTGATCACCACCCTGGGGTTCACCTGGAATTTCACCATCGAGGCCGGCCTGTACGCGGCCACGGTGCTGGCCTTCTTCCCCATGAAGACCCCCTACTACCAGGAGCGCGCGGCGGACAACGGCGGCTCACCCTGGGCCAACTTCCTGGAGGGCATCCGATACGTCAGGAAGCAAGAGCGGATGATATTGCGCCTGATCTTGCTGGGGCTCATACCCAACGTCCTGCTCCATCCGGTCTGGTTCATGCTGCCCATATTCACCGCCGAAGTTCTGCACCGGAGCGCCGACGTGGGCGGTTATATGCTGGCCGTCACCGGATTCGGCGGTTTTCTGTCGGCTCTGGCGATCGCCTCTTTGGGATTCGGCAACAACCGGGGGCTTATCTGCCTGTGGGCCATCCTGCTCAGCTCCGTCTCAGTGGTGTTGTTCGCCCATTCCAACTGGCTGGTCCCGGCCCTGGTATTGATCGGGGTGATGTCTATGGCCCAGGCGACCTTCCGCACCTCCTCCAGCACATTGATACAGACGTTGGTGCCCGATCGGCTGCGGAGCCGCATAACCAGCCTGCATCTCTACAGCCAGGGGTTCGTGTTCATGTCCAGCCTGGCCGTGGGATGGCTGGTGGACTTCACGACGGTGGTGGTTGCCCTGACGGTGGTTGGGTTGGCCGGAGTCGTTTTGGGCTCGATTTCCTATATGATTCTGCCCAGCGTGAGGCAGGCCCGGTAATGCGCGGCTGGACGTTTATCGGGCCGTTTAGGAGTACTCCAAAGCATTGATATCCACCATCAAGAGCAGCGCCAACTACAAGTGGTGGGTGTTCGGCGCCATCGCCATCGGCACCTTCTTGTCGGTGGTCGATCACGGCAGCGTCCTGGTGGCGTTGCCCAGCATCGAGCGCCATTTCGGCTCCGATCTGCCCTCGGTCCAGTGGATCGTGTTGGGTTACGCTCTGGCCATCAGCGTTTTGATCCTGCCCATGGGCCGTCTGGGCGATATCATCGGCCGAAAGCAGGTGTACGTCGGCGGGATGGTCATCTTTGTGGTGGCCGCCGGACTGGCGGGGGCATCGCCCAACCTGGGTTCGTTGATCGCCTTCAAGGTCTTCCAGGGCGTGGGCTCGGCCATGGTGCAGAGCGCCGGCATAGCCATGGTGATCTCCGCCTTCCCCGGAACGGAACGGGGCAAGGCCCTGGGCACCCACCTGAGCGTGGTTGGCGCGGGAGCCATCGCGGGGCCGGTCATCGGCGGACTGCTGGTCAGCATCTTCGATTGGCGGTCGGTTTTCTTCGCCAACGTGCCCGTCGGCGTCTTCACCATCGCCGTTTCAATGTTGGTCCTTCCCTTGGACAAGCCGGAACCGCCGGCGGAGGGGGAGCCTCGGCAGAGGTTTGACTGGGGCGGCGCGGTGCTGTCCGGCCTGGCCCTGTTGGGGTTCTTATTGGTCGTGGGCAACGGCGACCGGTTGGGCTGGACGTCGGCAATCGTCCTCTCTGGGCTAGCCGCCTCGGTCTTGGCGATGGCATCGTTCATCTGGTGGGAGTTGCTCTCACCGTCCCCCATGCTGGACATGCGGCTATTCAAGCGGAAACTTGTGGCCCTCGGCGTCGCGGCAGGCTGGTTCTCGTTCCTTGGCTCCTCGGCCGCCAGGTTCATGATGCCCTTCTACCTGCAGCGCGTGCTTGAGTTCAGCCCCAGGGACGTGGGCCTGTTGCTGATCGCGCCTGCGCTCTGCCTGGTGGTGGTGGGCCCCTTCAGCGGCCGGTTGTCGGACCGTTTCGGGTGGCGGGGCCTGACGGTGGGCGGGCTCACCCTTTCGGCCGCTGCTTGGTTCATCATGGCCGGCACCTTGACCGAGTCCTCTCCGGTTTTGCTGATCGTCATCCTGCTGATGTTCCAGAGCACCGGCACAGCCCTGTTCAACACGCCCAACAACAGCTCCATCTTGAGCGCGGTGGACCGCTCCCAGTACGGCGTGGTCTCGGCTCTGACCCAACTGGTCCGCAATTCGGCCAACGTGACCAGCATCGCCATCGCCACCACGGTGGTGGTCGCCACCATGGGAGCCAGGGGCGTGGAGCCAAGCCTGGACGCCGTATCGCCAGCCGTTGCCGGCGCCTTCGTGGCGGGACTCAGATGGGCCTTCTTGATGATGGGCGGGCTGCTGCTGGTGGGCATTGCCATCTCAGTAGTCCGAGGGGAGCGTCCAAAACCGGCGTCGCCGGCTCGGCCGGTATCCGTTGTGGCCGAACCCGCATCCGCCGAATCTGCATCTGATTAAATTGGATGCCGTTTCAGGCACGGCCGGCCAGCTTGACACCCCTAACTTTGAATGGCAGACTTACTTTTCAATCGCGATAGCTGGCGTAACGCTTGGCGCGGCCCGCCCATCTATCTGGGATTAGAGCAATGACGGAGGAAATCCAATGGCAGACGTCAACATCGAGATTCGGGAGAACGGTCCCCTGCGCGTTACCGGCCCCTTCACCATCACCGACAAAGACGGCAAAGAATACAGCATCCCCGAGGGCCAGTGGGTGAGCTTCTGCCGTTGCGGCCAATCTGAGAAAAAGCCTTTCTGCGACTCGTCTCACCGCGACTGCGGTTTCGAGGCTGAGTCAGCGGCTTCTTAGGCCCTTCAAGGGAAACTCAGTAACAAAGAACGGGCGTCCCGATGAATCGGGACGCCCGTTCTTCTATTCCCCGATGATGAGTCGCTAGTTGGAGCGATAGACCTGCCGTATGCCCCGCACCGAGTTCAGCCGGTCCTCCGCCAGACGGTCCGCCGCCTTGGCCGTGGGAATCTCCTCGCGCTTAGATATGGCAATCACCTTTTCCATGATCCCATAGATTCGCTCGGTCTTTTCCCTGGCCCGTTCCGGGTTGTATTCTCTGCCGATCTCGGCTTCAGCGTTGATGATGCCACCGCTGTTTAAGATGTAGTCCGGGCCGTATACGATGCCCAGGCGGTGCAGCGCTTCGCCGTCGGCGTCGGACAGCAGTTGGTTGTTGGCCCCACCGGCCACCACCTTGCACTTCAACTGGGGGATGGTTTCCGGGTTGATCACCCCGCCCAGGGCGCAGGGCGCGAAGATGTCGCAGTCCACACCGTAGATTTCGTCGGGCTTGACCACGGTCAGACCCAGGTCGCGGGCCCGGTCCAGCGCCCCGTCATAAACGTCGGTCACCACCAGTTTGGCGTCCTCTTTCATCAGATGGTGGGCGGTGTGGGTCGCCACCTTGCCGAACCCCTGTATGGCCACGGTCTTGCCCGTTAGGGACTCGTTGCCCCAGGCCTCCCTGGCGCAGGCCTTCATACCCATGTAGATGCCCAGCCCGGTCATAACCGAAGTGTCGCCGCTGCCGCCGGCGGTGGTGGGCAGGCCGACCACATAGTCGGTCTCCTGTTTGATGTATTCCATGTCCCGGCCGGTGCTGCCGACGTCGGTGGTGGTCAGATAGCGGCCGCCCAGGGTGTCCACGAACCGCCCGTAGGCCCGGAGCAGGGCCTCGGTCTTTTCGGTGTGGGAGTCGGCGATGATCACTCCCTTGCCGCCGCCCAGTGGCAGGTCGGCCGCCGCCGCTTTATAGGTCATGGCCCGGGACAGCCGCAGGGCGTCCCGGATTGCCTCTTGTTCCGACTTGTAGGGCCAGATTCGGGTGCCTCCGCAGGCCGGCCCCAAGGTGGTGTCGTGAATGGCGATGATGGCTTTCAGTCCGGAACCGGCATCGGAGACCATCACCAACTGTTCGTGGCCGTCGGCCCCCATCTGCTCAAATATCTCCAACTTCAGCCCCCTTTTCGCTGCCGGTCTTACCCAGTCTTACCAAGCATGTCAACTAAAATCCGTCTACCCAATCATTGGGATGCGGGGCGGTATCGGACGGATTTTCGGCAGCTACCTACCCTGTAATGCAATTATAGTCCAAGGGGGATGAAAACCCCCGCCGCCGGCACCGGCGCAGCCGGGATTTCTTGGACGCCGACACTGCCAGTTTTTCTTGGACGCTGGCACAGCCGGGTTTTCGTGGACGGGAACGGCTTCCTTACCCGTTCTAAGAGGTCTCAGGTCAAGTCGCGGCGCTTCCCGATACCGCCAGATGCTACAATCCAGGCCACGAAAATTACCCGAACGGACCGGAGGAAACAGATGCCCCAGCAGTATTCGGCGCCGCCGGCGATGACCATCGACGAGTCCAAGACCTATACGGCCACGCTCAAGACCAACCACGGCGATATCACCTTGGAACTATTCGCGGCCGACGCGCCGGTGACGGTGAACAACTTCGTGTTTCTGGCCCGGGACGGGTTCTACAAAGACGGCAAGTTCCACCGGGTGCTCAAAAACTTCATGATCCAGGGCGGTTGCCCCACCGGAGACGGCACCGGCGGCCCCGGTTACCGCTTCCAGGATGAGCCCGTAACCCGTAAGTACGTCAAAGGCACCCTGGCCATGGCCAACTCCGGTCCCAACACCAACGGCAGCCAGTTCTTCATCGTCCACGGAGCGGATGCGGGTCTGCCGCCCAATTACACCATCTTCGGCAATCTGACCGGAGGCGAAGACGTGCTAGACTCCATCGCCACTTCTCCCGTGACCACCGGCAGAGGCGGAGAGCCCTCCACCCCAACCACGGCTCTGGAGATAAACGACATAGAGATCCAGGAGTCCTAGGACCCGAGTCTGAACGAACGGTCCGGTCCAGATGGCCCGGGCCCCGTAGGAAGGGAATCTTGGCCAGCGCTTTAGTCCGCCGCGGTGGGCTGTGGCGCCGGTTTTTTTTCAGGCCGCTTGGCCAGGATGAAACACGCGGCGCCGGCGAAATTAGTCAGCACCATCACGATGAACGCATCGGTGTAGGTCCCTTGGACATCTCGCATCCAGCCAACCAACGGGGCGGAAATCAGGAGCAGCACGTTCATGGGCACGGTGGACAGGCCCAATATCTTCCCGAAGGAAGCCGAGCCGAAATAGTCGCCGCGGATGGCGATGGTGAGGGGATTGCGCCCGCCGAAGCCCGCGCCGAACAGCACCGCGAACCAGTAGAATGTGGACAGCGAGTCGGCGTAGACCAGAACTATCACGCCCAGGGCCTGTAGCACGGTGAAGAGGGCCAAGGCCAGCCTGATGGGGATCCGGTCTGCCACATAACCCCCCACCAGTTGAAACCCCATGGCCACGCCGGTATAGACGGAGACCACGAAGGCGGCGTCTTGCAACTGGTAGCCCTTGTCGATCATCAGCAGCCCCAGGTGGGCCATGATGGCCAGGATCACCATTGAAGTGAAACCGTGGCCGAAGGCGATCAGCCAGAACGCCGGGGTCCGCAGGGCTTCAGATGCGGTGAAGTCGGCCTCAAGTGGACGGGGCGCAACAGCCTCGGCCGTGCCCACGGCCACCGTCGCGGGTCCCCCGGAGGGAGACGGCTTGACGCCGTCGGGCAAGAGCCCATAATCTTGAGGCTGGTTCCGGATCAGCCTGGATACGGGGCCCGCCACCACCAATATGAACACACCCAGGATGGTGGCCGTCATACGCCAACCCAGGTGGTCTTGGTCGGGGTCGATGGACCAAGCGATCAACGGGACCAGGATCAACGCGCCCAGCCGGCTGCCCATGTTGGACCAGCCCACGGCCATGGCCCGGCGGCGGTTGAACCACCGGTTGAGCATGGTCATCAGGGGGATCCAACTGCCCAGTCCCTGGCCCACCGCCATCAGGATGTAGGCCAGATAGAACATCCACAGGTTCTGCACCTGGCCGAAAAAGATAAAGGCCCCGCCCAAGATGATGAGCCCGATGAACACCATCCGGCGGGTGCCCACTTTATCGGTTAGATACCCTTCAATGGGGCCCATCAGCCCTCCCTCCACCCGCGTGAAGGTGAGAGCGAAGCCCAACTGGGTCCGGTTCCAACCGAATTCGCGTTCCAAGGCCACGGCCCAGACGCTCATGGCGTGGAACAACGGGACGGTTGAGATAACCATTACGAACCCGCTGATCCCGACCAGCCACCAGCCATAGAAAACGCGGTTGAGCCGGCCAGAGACGCGGGCCGCCGAGGAAGGTCGTGAGGAAATAGCCTGTAGTCTCCCAAGCCGGCCGGTGCTGTCCGGCCGTGCTGGGGCAGTATATCACAGTTCGATATACTGATTGTGGGCTATTATTAATATATCTTGGCTAACGGGCCTCCCGGCCCATCTCCACCCAGACCCGGTACACCCGGTTCTTGGCCGAACCCGTGGTCTCGGCCACCTGGGCCACGGCGTCCTTGGCCCTGACCCCGTCCCGCCGAAGACCGGACAGCATCTGGCGCAGGTCTACGTCGGTGGCGGCTTCATCCCCACTTCCCTCGTTCGGCGGGCTGTCGGTCTCAGCCGGTCTTGCCTGGACCACCACCACCACTTCACCCCGGGGCGAACCGAAGTGCTCTAACGCCTGCGCAGCAGTCCCCCGGAAAACCTCTTCATGCAGCTTGGTCAACTCACGGCACACGGCCAGGGGCCGTTCTCCCAGCACCGTGTCCAGGTCGGCCAACGTGGCCCGGAGCCGGTGGGGCGCCTCAAACAGCACCAAGGGCACGGCCGACGACGACGCCTCACGCAGGCACGCTTGCCGCTCTTTCTTGCGCCTGGGCAGGAAGCCAAGGAACAGGAATGCGTCGCCAGGAAACCCGGACAGCGACAAGGCCGCCGTAACCGCCGACGGGCCCGGCACCACCTCAACCTTGAATCCCGCCTGGGCGGCGGCCGCCACCAACTCGCTCCCCGGATCGCTGATCCCCGGCATCCCAGCATCGGTGACCAAAGCCACGTCGCCCTGGGCCAACTCCGCCAATACCCCGTCCAGTTTGTCCCGCCAATTATGTTGGTGAAAGCTGGTGGTCCGGGGCCGGATGCCAAGATGGCTCAACAGCCGCCGCGAGACCCGGGTGTCCTCGGCCGCCACCAGAGAGACCTCCCCCAGGACCCGGGCCGCCCGGGGCGTCAGGTCCTCCAGGTTTCCGATGGGGGTCCCTACTATATACAGGGTTCCCACGGCCGTTTAAGCCCCGCCTGCCATTATTTTTAATCCGTTTCTCACCGTGCTGCCCATTATATGGCAACGGCCCTTGCCGGATGGGGCCTCCTCAAGTAAGCTCTTTTGGGCGGCGGCCCAGGGTGAACCCGGCCCCAAACGCAGGTGATCCAGAACCCGGCAACCCAGGAGGGACCATGGCAAAACTGACCGGAGCCCATCTCTTCATCCGGTGTCTCAAACTGGAGGGCGTTGAGATGGTGTTCACCATCGTCGGCGACACCATCCTGCCTCTGGTGGACGCTGCCGAAGACGAGGGCATCCGGTTCATCGATGCCCGGCACGAAGGGGCGGCCTTGCACATGGCCGACGGCTACGCACGAATCACCGGGCGTCCGGCGGTGGGCATCTTCACCGGCGGGCCCGGATTTTCCAACGCCATTTCCGCCCTTCCGGCCATCTACACCTCCGAGAGCCCGGTGATCTTCATCGCAGGGGCGGCCGAAATGCCCGAGAAGGGTATGTCGTCCTTTCAAGAGATCGACCAGATCGGCATGACCACGCCGGTGACCAAGGGTTCGTGGCTGATCCACGACAAGACCCGCATCCCCGAGTTCGTGGCCACCGCCTTCCGCACCGCCACCACCGGACGGCCCGGCCCGGTGCACCTGACATTGCCCATCGATCTGCAGGAAGCGGAGATCTCCGAGGAGGACCTGCCCCGGTACCTGCCCCAGGAATACCGTCCCACCGGACGGCCCCAGGGCGACCCGGCTTTGATCGAACAGGCCGCCTCCTTGTTGAAGGGCGCCAAGAAGCCGGTGATCATCGCCGGCAACCCGGCCCGCTATTCGGTGGACCCAGCCCAGCTCCAGGAGTTGGCCGAGTCCACCGGCATCCCCGTGTTCACCGTTGAGCAAGCCCGGGGCTTGTTGGATGACGAACACCCCCTCTGCTTCGGGTATGCCGATGGGGCGCTCAACCCAACGGCGCGGCGCTTCCGGGAGGCCGACGTTGTGCTGCTTTTGGGCAAACGGCTGGACCACCGGTACCGCTACGGCAGGGTCTTCTCCGATTCGGCCAAGATCATTCAAGCCGACCCGTCTCCCGCCGAGATCGGCCGCAACCGGGGCGTGGCCGTCGGGATACAGGGCGACCTGGGCGCGGTGGTGGAACAGATAACCGCGGCAGTCAAGACTGGGGGCGGCTCTGGGAAGAACATCGCGAAGAACATCGCCCCTTGGGTCGCACAGCTCAATAAAGATGCGGCGGCCTGGGAAGCCGAACTGCGGGCCAAGGCCGACGGCCAAGAGCCCATGCATCCCCTGGACGTATTCACCAACCTGGAACAGCACCTGGACGAAGACACGGTCCTGGTGATGGACGGCGGCGATTACGTGCAGTGGGGCCGGTCGTTCTTGAAGGCCCGCAAGCCGGGCCGGTTCCAGAGGTTGGGGCCGTTGAGCCACCTGGGGGCTGCGGTACCCTACGCCATGGCGGCCAAATTAGCCCTTCCCGACAGCAAGGTTTTAGCCTTCTCCGGCGACGGGGCCTTCGGGTTCTACTCCATGGAGTACGACACCTGCATCCGGCACAACATCAACATCACCACCGTGTTGGGCAACGACCACACCTGGGGCATCGACAAGACCTTCCAGGTGGCCTATTACAACCGCGCCGTCGCGACCGACCTGCGGCCCATACGCTACGACAAAGTGGTGGAGGCCATTGGGGCCTACGCCGAGCATGTGGACAAGCCCGCCGAGGTCGGCCCCGCGGTGGGACGGGCCCTGGCATCGGGCCGTCCCGCATTGATCGATGTGGCAATCCGCTCCGGGGCCAGCCCCCTGGCAGACGCGATGATCGCCCGCCGGACGGGCGGATAGGGCCTACTTTAACGATATTCGTCTCCAAGGAGCGAAAACATCGGGCTACTTCGTTGCGAATGCTACGACGGCCGTAATTATCAAATTTTACATTGAAGTTTATTCGAAATCCGAATACAATATTGGTCAGGAAATAGGGTTGACAAATAATTATCCCGCCGCTAAGGTGTGGGTTAAGGCTAAAAACCGAGCCCAGCGATATACTTTTTGGGAGGGACTTGCATGTTAAAGATCGGCCATGAGGTCGTAAGGCCTGGGAAACACCTTGGCGATGACACTGTCACCATTTCCGTTCCTGAAGAATTGGAAACGGTACCGGGCATTCCCCTGAACTACCGGGAGATTGACTGGTACGCCCGCGAGTACCCCCTGGAAACCATGAACATCAACGAGAGGGCCTCTCGTGACTGGGCCAATTCGATCCGCGACACTCACGTAGAGATGCGTGAGATCCGGAAAGAGCATGACAAGTTGAACCGGCCGTTGATTATGGCCGCCCGCTTGACCGGTGACCAAGAGCCGACGGCTGAGGCCACCGGCGAAGACGTCACCGAGGCCATCAAGGCCAAGTGCCGTGAGCTCGGCTATATCGAAGTAGGCATCACCGCCTACGACCACCGGTACACCTACAACTCGAAGAAGGACTGGGTGAAATTCCCCCACGCCATCTGCTTGGCCTACGAGCAGGACTTCGAGCCCACCCAGACGATTCCCAGCGTCGATGCCGAGATCGTCCACTCCAGCACCTACCGCACCGAAGGCGCTGCGGGTCTGGAGATGGCCAAGTTCATCCAGAGTCTGGGCTACCGCGCCCAGGTCCACAGCCCCAACGACAACACCGGCCCCTACATCCCCATGTTCGTGGAAGCCGGTCTCGGTTCCTTGGGTGCCTGCGGCTATCTGCTGACCCCCCACGTCGGCTCCCGCTGCCGCCTCATGATCATCACCACCGACGCCAACGTAACCCATGACAAACCGGTAGACTACGGCATCCACGCCTTCTGCCAGGTCTGTCAGGTCTGCGTGAACCGCTGCCCCGGCCGCGCCCTGATGCGCGACAAGGTGTGGTGGAGAGGCATCGAGAAGAACAAGCTCTACTTCAAGCGCTGCCGCCCCGTAATGGCCCGCTACCTGGGCTGCGGTATCTGCATGAAGGTCTGCCCCATCCAGAAGTACGGAATGGGCACTGTGATGGAGCACTACGCCGAGACCGGTCAGGTGCTCGGCAAGGGCACCCACGACCTGGAAGGCTACGAGCTAGAGGGCAAGGGCTACTTCGGACCCGGCGAAATGCCGGTGTTCGAGCGCGAGTTCTTCAACTCCATGCCCCACGGTGACACCGAGGAGTGGGCGTTCGAGAGCTTCAAGCAGAAGGCCATCGCTGCCGGCGGCCAAATCAGCGACGAGCTGATGAGCGAGTTCCGCGAGGAAGTCCAACGTGGACTGTCTCAGAGCCGCGACAACCTAGAGATGATGGAAGAAGTGGACTACATTTAGTAGACCTCCTCGTCCACCAAAACGTAGGCACCAATAAGAGGCCGGCCCCGATGCATCGGGGCCGGCCTCTTTGTTGCTTACTGTGCATCCGGAGATCACACCCGTGCCACGTCACGGCCACCGGTACCGGGGTCACCAGCGCGGACACTTGCCACAAACTCCCCGATGACATGCGCCGGAACGGCCATGCCGACTTCCAGGCCGGCCATCATGGTGCTCATGCCGATCAAGCGGCCTTGGTGGTCCACCAGCGGGCCGCCCGAATGGCCAGGGCGGAGGGCCAGGTCCACCACGATCCAATCCCTACCTCCTCCCGGGGCTTCGGGAAGGTCCGAGCCGGCGCCGATCACTATCCCGGCAGCCGCTGCGCCGGCCACTCCCCAGGGATGACCCATGGCCATCACAAACTGACCAGCCCGAAGCGCCCTGGAGTCCCCCAATTCGATGGGCTGGAGCTCCCGTGGATGATGCTCCGGCAACTTCCCATCGATTTTTTTGATCTTTAGTACCGCAACGTCCAGGTCATCGTCCTTGGCGAGCAATTCTGCCGCCACCACCGATCCGTTTGGCAGGGTCACCTTCAATTCCCTACCCGGCCGGCGGCCGCTGTTCCTCGAGACTACGTGGGCGTTGGTGACCACCAGCCCATCGGCGGCGACCACCACACCAGAGCCCGAACCGTTGCGTCCCACCGATACCTGCACCAGGCTCCGGCGCAACCGGTCCGCCAATTCACCAAGATCAGAGTTCAACCGAGATAGTAGAGCTGTCATCGTCGGTGCCTTACGGATGGGAGGCCGGCGAGACGGTCAACTCGACCAGTTGACCACCCCGGAGGATGCGGACCGTAAGGGGCTTGCCGATGCGGTCGCCGTCCAGACAATTGAATAGATCGTCCATGTGCCGCACGGGGGATTCACCCAGAGAAACTAGGGTGTCGCCCAGGAACAGTCCTCCCTCCTCGGCCGCGCTGCCCTGCTCAACCGAGACCAGCAACAGCCCGGTTTCCTGGCCCAACTCTTTGGCCAAAGCATCTGGGAGGCGGGTCGGCTGGGCGCCCACGCCAAGATAGGCCCGGCGGACGCTGCCGTGCTCTTCTAGGTCCCGCACCACCCGGTTGAGAGTGGGGGCGGGCACGGTGATCGAGACGCCGCGCACCAACGCCGAGCTGTTCAGCCCCACGAACCGGCCCTGGGCGTCCACCAGCGGCCCGCCGGAGAATCCGGGGTACATCACGGTGTCCGTCTGAAGGTAACGGTCCACAGACCCGCCGGCGGAGGTCCGCCAGGGTTTGCCCAATGCCGAAACGATGCCCAGGGTGGCCCGGACGTTGGCCCCAGGCCGGCCCAGCGCCAAGGCCAGATGGCCCACCCGCAGGGTTTCGGGCTCGGCCCAAGTCGGGACGTTGGAACCCCGCTTGGGCGTTCGAAGCAGCGCCAAGTCGGTGCCTGGGTCCCGGCCTAAAAGCTCCGCCGCCACGGTTTCGCCGTCTTGAAAACCGACGTTGATGTTCTCGTCACGTTCCAACACGTGGTGGGCCGTTACAATCAACCCTTCGGCGTCCCAAACGATGCCGGTGGCCGGCAGACGATCGCGCCCTTCCACCCGCACCAGGCCGTCGGCTGCCGCGGCAACGGCGTCGGCCAAGGCTTCTGAGAAATCGGGCAATACTGTCGACATGTTCTACTCCTGCTTCCCGGCCCGCCGCTGACACCGCAAGTCGGCCGGTTGAAATTCGCGGCGATTCCGCCGCTTAAATCCAGACTACCAACGGGGAACGGACTGGGCATCCCGAATCCGGCTAGGGCCGGACCCGGAAGAATGGGCAGGCTAAAGGGGAAGGAGTCCCAGCCGGGTGGCCAGGGTAACCGCCTCGGTGCGGCTCTGGGCGTTGAGCTTGCCCATGATGGAATTTACGTGGAACTTGACGGTGTGCTCGCTCACTTCAAGACGGGAGGCGACTCCTTTGTTGGGCAGACCCTCGGCCAGTAGCCGCAGGACATCGTACTCCCTGGGAGTCAAAGGCGAGGCCGGACCGGGGGCGATCGATTCGGAGTCTCCGGACAGGGCTGGGTCGGTCACCTTGAGACCGTGGCTCAGCGCAATCAGTGCGGCGGCCAGCGCTTCGGGGGACGCGTCGCGGCTCAGGAACGCCTGGGCGCCTGCCGCCCGGGCCTGAGCGGCCTGGTGCCCGGTTGCGGCCAACGCAAGCACGGCTGGGGTGTTTTCAGGAAGGAGTTTCAGATCGTCCGTGGCGGACGCCGTTTCCCAGGAAACGTCCCACACGATCACATCGGGGTCATAGACGTCCAGAGGAAGGAACGGGTTTTCATCTCCTGAAACCTGCCCCACCACGCTCAGGCCTGGCTGTTGGTCCAACACCGCCGCCAGCCCGGCCCTGGACAGGCGGTCCAGGGAGACCACCAGGACACGGAGCTGCGTCATCTCGTCAAGCCTTTTTCCCGGATTTCTACGCCGTAGACCGACGGCATCGGCAGGTTCTCTCGGCGGTTTAGTCTGGACTCGGAGATGGCGGCATGGCCCTTCCGGAACGAGGGGCCTCGAAATATGGCCGACATTTGTGATCGGGGCATGCGAAGCGCTGCGGGAGAGTTATTCCCGGTCAGGCAAGAGGGTTTTTCCGTACTCAAGATTCCAGCATCTGTTTCATTTTGGGCCAGTAGTAGGTCTGCCAGCCCCGGCTGATCTGTTCAAAACTCTGTTCCGGGACCCCGGTTTGGACGAAGGTTAACTGCGTTCCGCCATCGATCGCTTCCAAGGAAAAAGTTGCTGTGGAGTAATGGCCCGGCTCCCACCCTTCATCGGACCCGCGCCAGGACTGGACAATCTTGGCATCGGGCACCAACTCGAGGATGCTGCCGCTGAGGGCGCCGTCATATGCCGAAAATTCACCTCCAACCTCGCGGCTGATACTGGCCTTGGCGCCGGTGAATTGGGAGTGCTTGTCCGAGTCCATCAAGGCCTCGTACACATCGTGGGGACTGGCGTTGAACGTTACGCTCTGCTCAATTGTTTTGGTGGCCACCATGATTACGACCCCTCCTGAATTATTTCGCCCATGCGCCGCTCGGCGATCAGGGCCGGGTGTTACGTCAGGTCGATTAATGCCAGAGACCGTCTACCCTACGCCGTGTCCAACGCAAAGGTGCGGTTGAGGCGCGTCATCATCTCGTAGTAGCACGCCGTAAACGCCAGCGCAACGGCTCCCTCATCCCCCACCAGATGCGTGGCGGCCTGCCAGGTCGAGTCGCGCATCTGGTCCCGGACGACCTCCATTGCGAAGTGCACCCAGATGCCTTCTTTCGGCAGCAACCCGCGCGGCGCCGTCCCGGCGGCGATGCCATTTATGACTGCATCGCTGACGCCGGCCTCACGTGCCAACGGCACGAAAGAGTCCCAAAGCGTTTCGCTCCCCCGCTCGTGGGCCACGGTCAACGCCACGGTGAGGGTTACCCAAGGCTCCAGATCAAGTTGGCCGGTGAGTTCGTCCAGACCGGCCAATCCGGACGCCACTTGAGAGTTGGCGAATAGGGCCTGGAAGGTGGCCGCCAAGCCCGACCCGGCGTTGGTGACCCGCTCGTACTTGACCTGCATCTCCGATGAGATCTGCGATCTAAGAGTGGCTGGAAGGCGTGGCATAACCGCTCCTTAGGCTGGTATTGCGATATGGAGCTCAGTCCAGTATGGGCCTCGCCTCGGGCTCAACCGTAACTCCTTGGGCGCCAAAGAGCTCCCAAGGGCTGAAAGATTCCACAAACGTCTTTGCGTCTTCGACGGTCGGGAACCCCTTTTGCGAGCGGTCCGGTTCATATCCCATGGTCCTGGCATAGGCGTCGATGCCCCGCTTGGTATCTCGATACCCGCCAATTACCTCCACGAGCCCTGCATCGTCGTCAAAGATTAGGTTTTGTCCCCTTTTCATTTCTCTCCAATAAACACTCATGCGCACCTTCTTTGCTCCGAGGAGCTTTTACGGCCGGACCTTTCCGGTTATTTTTTCCGTTGGATTATTTGACCATTATAGACCGTGCGATTTCCACCAACGGCCTAGCGGCGACCAGGTTCCATGTGGACGCCGAAACTGGTTGTTGCGTTATCCAAACGCGGCACAAGAAAAAAGGCCGGAGAGAAAATCTCCGGCCCTCGCGTATCAGATACTTATCCGCCAAATCTTCTGAGTGTCCGCTTACAACTGGTCCACGCTGATGCTGGCGGCCGGGACACCGGCGCTGGCGGGCTGGTCCTGCTTGAGCGCCTCGGCCAGGCGTTCCACCTCTATTTGATAGGCCGCAGGGTCGCTCTGCTGTCCTCTCAGGTCGAAAACAACATGCTCCGCAGCCAGGGAACGGGCGGACCGGGACCTCTTCTCTATAAGGGCGTTGTCGTTGGCCCCCAGGAACAAGCACCACTTTTCCGTGGAAAGCTGTAGTTGCTTGGCATGGGTGATGTCGTTCAACACTGCCTCAACCTCCAGGGAGGCGGCCGAGCCTAGCACCACCATCTTGTCGTAAGAGCGTATCCAGCGTTCGATCTCCTCCTGGTCCGAGGTGCTGTGCCGGTCCACCAATGGGTTGCCGCGGACAATCTGGGAGAAAACCCAGCAACGCACACCCTGGTCCCGGAGGTCATCCCGCAGCCGCTTGGCGAACTCTTCCTCTGCGTCGATGCAGGAGATGAAGCAGTCCCCCAACCAGGTGGTGTCGATCTTGGCCGTCTCCAGAAATCCCGAAGCCGCAGCGGGCACGCCGGCGCCCTTCAAGAACGCTTCGGGGATCTGCCCGCGGGAGCGAAACAGAGTGTCCAGGCCCACCGTGCTTGGGGCGTCGTGGCGGACTTGGTCCAGACCCTTCACGCCGCTCAGGTCACAGTCCTGGAAGATGGAATAGCCAAACAAGCTCCCCGATAGATCGGCCCCGGTCAGGTCCACGCTCCAGAACTGGGTCTGGAAGAAGTCGCTATCGGCGCATTTAGCATTGGTCATGTTCGCCCGGATCAGCGATGCGCCGGCAAAGCTGGCGCCGGTGAGATCGGCGTCGGTCAAGTTGGCCCCAGCCAAACTGGCCCTGGAGAGATTGGCGTTGACCAGCTTGGCGCCGGTTAGGTTGGCTTCTGACAGAACAGCCCGGTCC
Source organism: Chloroflexota bacterium (assembly GCA_022573285.1). Classification (GTDB taxonomy): domain Bacteria; phylum Chloroflexota; class Dehalococcoidia; order Lucifugimonadales; family UBA3495; genus UBA9611. The sequence continues at coordinate 63,594 of JACZUF010000006.1, read as the reverse complement.
AGGTCCGTGCCCGAGAGGTCCGCCCCCCGCAGGTCGGCGCCGCGCAGGTTGGCCCCGTTCATCCGGGCCCGGCTGAGGTTGGCCTCCCTGAGGTTGGCGTGGTAGAGGTGACAGGGGTTCATGTAGCAGCCGGATAGGTTGGCCCGTTGCAACACCGCGCCCATCAGATCGGCGTCCCTCATATCGGCGCCGCTGATGTCCACCTGAGGCGCCCTAACGTAGCTCATATAGGCTGCGTTCAAGTCCAGATTGTCGTCGGGATTGGCTTCCCGCCAGCGGGCAACGTGGTCGCGGCCCCGCTTAACGAGTTGAACATGCTCCATATTCGCCATTCGATTCGCTCCAGAACAGAATCATGATCGGGCCGAAATGGCCCGGTGACCGGCGCGCCGCCCTAGCCGCCGGTCTTGATGATCGCCCTTTTATGAGTCCCTTCGCCGATCTTGCGGCCGGCGTCGTAAGCCTCCACCTGGAAAGTCAGGCGGTTGCGCTCAACCTCGATCAGCTCGGCGTGGGCCACGATGGTCGCGCCGATGTCGGCGGGCGCCAGGTGACGCACGTTCACCTCTATGCCCACCGAGACTTCCCCTTCTTGCAGATGCCCGTCGATCCCGGCGATGGCCGCCTGTTCCATGAGCTGAATCATGGCGGGTGTGCTGAATTTGTTCACATGGCCTGCCACGTTGTGCTCACAGACCAGTGTCTGTTTTTGGCCCTTCAAGCCTGGATTAATACCGGGGCTCGCCATGCTGATTGCCCTCCATTCGATTCCGGCAGATTCCGGCTTTGGGCGTGCGCCCACCCATAATAGCAGATAGTCCGCCAGGCGCAATCCACGTCTTGGCCCGCCGCCAAGAGCGGCGAAGATTGGTCCGGTTTTAACCCCTTCCCGCAACGCCTATAATGTTAGAGGCGAATCAGTGAGCACGCCCGTCAACTCATGGGACCCTAAATGGACTCTTAGATGCCGGCCAAACGAGATTTCCTATCCGTAACCGACTTTACCCCGGAGGAGACCCGGAGCCTGGTGAAACGGGCCCGGGACGCCAAGTCGTCCTCTGGAGGCGGCGGCGGCAAGCCGTTGGCCGGCAAAACAGTCGCGATCTTGTTCGACAAGCCGTCGCTCCGCACCCGGGTGAGTTTCCAGGTGGGAATCCACGAGTTGGGGGGATATTCGGTGTTTTTGGGGCCGCAGGAAGCGGATTTGGGCGGCCGTGAGCCGGTCGCAGACGTGGCCAACGTGCTTTCCGGTTACGTGGACTGTATCGTGGCCCGGGTCTCCAACCACGACGTCCTGGTGGAGTTGGCCCAACACGCCAGCGTGCCGGTGGTGAACGCCCTTTCGGACCTGGAGCACCCCTGCCAGATCATGGCCGATCTGCTCACCATCTATGAGCACAAAGATACCCTGGACGGTCTTAGCCTCGCTTATGTGGGCGACGGCAACAACGTAGCGCGGAGCCTGTGTTTGGCGTTGCCCGCCGTGGGCATGAATTTCACCAGCGCCTCGCCCCAAGGGTATAATCTGGATGACGCATCGGTTCGGAAGGCCCGGGAGCGGGCCAACGGGGCATCGGTCCGCGTTCGGACCCTGACCGACCCGGTGGAAGCGGTGGCCGGGGCCGACGTGGTGTATACCGACGTCTGGGCCAGCATGGGCCAAGAATCGGAAACCGAGGTCCGCAGGTCCGCCTTCGCCGGGTACACCGTAGACCCAGAATTGATGGAACGGGCCAACGCCGGCGCCCTGTTCATGCACGACATGCCGGCCCATTACGGGGAAGAGGTCCCGCCGGGCATGCTGGAACATCCCCAGTCGGTGGCCTTTCGCCAGGCGCACAACCGCCTGCACGCTCAAAAGGCCATCTTGGAATTTCTGCTCGCCGGGAACTGACTCCGGCCGCAAACCCGGTATTGACCGCAGATTGGCGCAGATTGGTGTTGCTTTGTCCATCCCCATAGTCGCGATCATCGGCCGGCCCAACGTCGGCAAGTCATCGCTGTTCAACCGGATCCTCGGCCGGCGGCAGGCCATCGTCAGCGAAGTGGCGGGGACTACCCGCGACCGCCTGATGGCCGACGCCTGGTGGGACGACTACCATTTCATTTTGCTGGACACCGGCGGCCTGGAACCCAATCCAGAGGGCGTCATCAGACAACTGGTCCAAGAGCAGGCGGAGATGGCGGTGGCGGACGCCGACGTGATCATCTTCGTGACCGATGTGGTCGATGGCGTGGCTCCCTCTGATATCGCCGCCGCCGACATGCTGCGGTTCACCGAGAAACCGGTGGTGCTGGCCGTAAATAAGGTGGACAACGACCTTCGGGAGTTCGGCGCTCCCGAATTCTACAGCCTGGGCATGGGCGACCCGGAGCCCATCAGCGCCTTTCATAACTACGGAATCCACGGGCTGATGGAACGGGTAACCTCCTACCTACAGCCCGACCCATCGGTATTGGACGACGGTTTCCAAGAGCTGCAAGAGCTGGATGAGGCCGCGCCGGCCTTTCAGCGGGGCGCCCTCAACCTGGCCATCGTGGGCCGCACCAACGTGGGCAAATCCAGCCTGTTGAATGCGATCTTGGGGCAGGAGCGGTCCATCGTGAGCGAGGTGCCGGGCACTACCAGGGACGCTCTGGACACCCAGTTCAACTACAACGGCCGCGACATCGTGGTCATCGACACCGCCGGCATACGCCGCCCCGGCCAGGTGTCGAAGGGGATCGAGAAATACAGCGTGATCCGGGCCGTGGGCGCGGTGAACCGCAGCGACATCACCCTCCTGGTGACCGACGCCTCGGAATTGGCGACCGAGCAGGACGCCCACATCGCCGGCCTGGCTTGGGATATCTGCCGCGGGCTGATCGTGGTGATCAACAAATGGGACCTGTTCGCCGATGAAGGCACCGGCGCACGCTACCGTGCCGCGGCCACCGTCCGGGAACGGCTCCACTTCATGCCCTACGTGCCCATCTGTTTCACATCCGCTCTGAAAGGCGAGGGGATAAAGGCGTTGATGGACACCGCCCAGGACCTCTGGACCGAGCGCATGAGGTTGGTGCGCTCCCGTGACCTGCAGTTCATGTTGGCCGATGCTCTGGCCGGCCACCAGCCTCCGGTGGTCAGAAAACACCGGGGACAGCGGGTCCAGATAAACCGGCTGCAGCAGGTTGGCATAAACCCACCCACCTTCCTTTTCACGGTCAACAACCCCGAACTGGTACACTTCACCTACCAACGCTATCTGGAAAACAAGATACGGGACACCTTTGGCTTTGACCGCACCCACCTGAAACTGGTGTTCAAGCGCAAGTAAACCTCCCTGAATCCGGTATTCAAGCGCAAGGCAAGCTTCTCTGATTCCGGCAACCAGACCGCCATGATCCGACCTCCCACATCAATCATCATCCAGGCGATAGCCATACCCTTCATCATCGCCGGCGTGGTTGCCGTCCTCCTGACCATGGACGGCCAATCGGAGGCAGCCCAGTACGGGGCGGTGATGCCGCTGGCCTATCTGCTGGGGTCCATCTCCTGGGGCTACATGCTGGTGCAGTGGAAGATGGGCGTGGACGTCCGGGAATACGGCAGCGGACGCACCGGAATGGCCAACGTCCTGCGCACCGGCGGGACCAAAGCGGCCGCCGTGGTCTTGACCCTAGACATAGCAAAAGGGGTCATAGCAGTAGTGATAGCGCGGGCCGTCATCGGCACCTCAGCGGCGGAGGTGACAGCCGCCCTGATTGTGCTGGCGGGCCACAACTGGCCGGTGTTCCTGCAGTTCAAGGGAGGCCGGGGCATCCTGACGGCGCTGGGAGGGCTGGCGATAATGGCCCCGGTGCCGGCGATAATCGCCACCGCCACATTTTTCGCCATCACCGCTTGGAGCAGGTATATCTCGCTGGGCTCGGTGATCGGCGTAATGATCGGGGCTGTGGCCGTGCTGGCCCTGGCGCTGGCCGGTTGGCACTCCAACACCTACATGGTCTACGGGTTCATCGCCTGCGCCATGCTCGTCTGGCAACACCGGGATAACATCCAGCGCATCCGCCAGGGCAGTGAACGCCGCCTGGGCCACCCCGCCACCAAGGCCGAGTGATTCTCCCACTCGCCGGTCCCTCCAGCCTGGACTCCCCACATTATTCTCAATAGACTAGACATGTCCGGTCTCGTAGCCAATCTGCGTTTTTCTCCTGCGGTCTTAATTTGAGTAATCAAGCGGCCATCATCGGAGCCACCACCTGGGGCACTACTCTGGGCATCCTATTGGCCAAGAACAAAGTCCCGGTCGCATTGCTGGCCCGCACCGAGGCCGAAGCGCAGGCACTTTCCTCCCAAAGGCGCAACGCCAGGTTCCTTCCCGACACCCCATTCCCGGATTGTCTGAGCGTAACCAGCCAACCCGAGTCCGCCCTGCGGCAGAGCGACTTGGTGATACTCGCGGTGCCCTCGGACCGCCTGCGGGAAAACGTCCGGCGGATAAAACCCCATCTCCAGGCCGGCGCCATCGTCCTCAGCGCCGCCAAGGGCCTGGAACTGCCGACGGCCAGGCGGATGAGCCAGGTGCTGGAAGATGAGCTGCCCGCCGGTTTCCACCCGGACATCTGCGTCCTTTCGGGACCGAACCTGGCCAAGGAGATCGTGCAGGGAAAACCGGCCTCGACGGTGATCGCCGGCCGAAACCCTGACGCGGCACAAAAGGCGCAGAACGCACTCATGTCAGGGAATTTCCGGGTCTACACCAGCAACGACGTGCTGGGCGTCGAACTGGCCGGGGCCCTGAAGAACATCGTCGCATTGGGCGCCGGCATGGGCGACGGCATGGATACCGGAGAGAACGCCAAATCGGCCTTCATCACGCGGGGGTTGGCCGAGATTACCCGGCTGGGCGTCGCCGCCGGCGCCGACCCCATGACCTTCGCCGGGTTGGCGGGATTGGGCGACGTGGTCGCCACCTGCTCCAGCCGCCTCAGCCGCAACCGGTACGTAGGAGAGGAATTGGCCAAAGGACGCTCCTGGCCGGAGATACGCGATTCGATGGACAACGTGGCCGAGGGGGTGAACGCCACGCTGGCCGCTCTGACCATGGCCAAGGAACTGGGTGTGGAGATGCCCATCGCCGAGATGGCGTCACGGGTACTTTTCGACGGATTGCCGCCCCAGAAAGCCATGGCCGAGTTGATGGGGCGGCCCGCCCGGTCCGAGTGGTAGGCCCGCGGACTCTGAGATTAGCCCTAACGCATCTGCCCCAGTCGAATCTCCGGCGATTGCTCCAACAACCACGCGGCCGCCACCCTCCGGTGGCAGGGCTCTCCCTCGGGCTCGAAACACAGCAGCGTAAAGTCCTCTTCCGGTTTGAGCGAACCCAACCAGTCTTGGAAGTCCGCTTCCCAGTTGTAGCTGGCCTGAAGCTCTTCCCGGTACCGCTCGGTCAGTCCGGCGAAATCCAAGGCTCCCTCCCGGTATTCGGTCAGCAACCGGCGAGAAGGGTACAGGAAAGGCTGGACTTCCCAGTTGGTCTTCCGGCCCCTGGGATGGGCCCTGGAGATCCGGTAGGGTGTTCCCTGCCAATGCTCCGGGTGGTAGAAACTGGCGGTGTATAGCATGCGGCGCATCCATTTCCGGCACTGCTGGCTCCGGGACCGATGGCTCCGGGGCCGGGGCCCGATTCAGCGGTTCTCTGCCCGGCTGGGACCGGCCAACCGGGGACGCCAAACGGCCTGACGCACCAGGAATAGCGCCGACCCCAAGACGATCACACTGATATAGGTTATGGCCCGGTCGATCAGCACCAACGCGGCCGCAGCGTTGACGCTCAGGCTGGAAAGACGCACCGCCAGCCCCCCGACGCCCGACTCCACGGCTCCAACGCCGCCCGGTGTGGGGACCAAGGTGAGCAGTGAGTTGGCCAGGGTCAGAAACACGACCAGGGCGAAGTCGATGTCAAATCCCAACGCCCGCACCACCAGGTACATCCGCCCGATCTCCGCCATCCAGCCCAGCAGGCCCCAGACGGTGGCCATGGGCACACGCTGGAAGCTGCCCATGGTTCCCTGGTGAAACCGCTCGTACCGGACGGCCATCCAGGGGGGCATCCGCCGCAATAATGGTCCTTCGGCCCAGGTCATCGCCGCAAAGAACATGGCCAGCCCGACGACCAAAGACACGGCCAGCGCCAGCACCACCCAGGTCACGCTGTTGCCGCGGTCCAACAGGAACGGCGCGGCCGCCACCATCAGCAGCGCCACCAATACCGTGTCCAAAGCCCGTTCGGCCAAGATCGTGCCAATCGTGCGTGAGAACGAGCCGTTCTGCTCGTCCCGGTAGAGGTAGGCCCGGTATGCGTCTCCCAACCGGAGCCAGCCCACCGAATTGGCGAACCAGCCCAGGAGCACCAGTTGGCTACAGTAGAGCACTCCCGGGACGGGAACGCCCGGGGCGGCGGTATTTTGCAACAACAACCGCCAGCGGACTCCCCGGAAAACGAAGGTGGTGTAGTGGACGATGAAGGCCAGCGCCAGATACCAGGGGTTGGAGTTCGTAACCCGGTCCCACGTCGCGCTCAGGTCGATATCAAACCGGGTGACCATGAAGACCAGAAAGAGGGCGGCCATCACCAGGGAAATTATGGCCGGCAGGGACCAGACCCGCCGCAAGACCGATTGCGGGGCGGGCTCCGCTCCGTCCTGTGGGTACTGGTTCTCGGCCATCAGCTTGCGGCGCGGGTTGACCGGGACATGGACATGGCTAGCGGAGTTGCTTGGGCAGGGTGAATGTCACGTCTTCTTCGACTCCAGACACGATGGTCACTTTTTCAGGGGCCAGTACTTCGATCACGCTCTCAACCAGCACCTCCGGGGTCGATGCGCCGGAAGTGATGCCCACCCTTTCCTTGCCGTCCAGCCACGAAGGGTCTATCTCTTCCGGTCCGTTGATCAGATAGGACGGCACGCCCAAAGACTCGGCCACCTCCCTGAGCCGGTTGCAGTTGGAGCTGTTCTTCGCTCCGATGACCAACACCAGGTCAACGCTGCCGGCCATCTTGGTGACGGCCTCCTGCCGGTTGGTGGTGGCGTAACAGATGTCGTTACGGATCACGGCTTCCGGGAACTTTTCCTTGATGGCGTCGATCGCCTGGGCCGTGTCGCCCACCGACAGGGTGGTTTGGGTGAGCACGGCCACTTTCTCATCGGCGTCCCAGCCGGAGAGTTCGGTTTCGGAGGCGTCGTCTATCAGAGTCATCTCCACCTGGCCCATGGTGCCCCGGACCTCTTGATGGCCCCGGTGCCCCACCAAGATCACCTTCTTGCCCTCCCGGTGGTATTTCTTGGCCTCGTTGTGCACCTTGGTGACCAGTGGGCAGACCGCGTCGATAACCTTCAATTTACGGGCCTTGGCTTTCTCAAAGTCCTCGGGCGGCGAGCCGTGGGCTGAAAATACCACCAGCGAGCCCTCGGGGATCTCCTCCACCGTTTCCACGGTGATGGCGCCCCGGCGTTCTAGGTCGTTTACCACGTAGGGGTTGTGGACTATCTGGTGCTTGACGTAGACCGGCGGCCCGAACTTCCTGAGACAGATATCGACCACATCGATGGCCCGTACCACTCCGGCGCAAAATCCCCTGGGCGAACTGAGTAAGACCTCCACGGTCTGTCCTCCTATGTTGGACCGGGCGAGGGTTATCTCCACGCCTGGTGCCTATGGGCTTGCAATCAAGCAAGGTTCAAGTGAGATTAATGATAGCGTATGCGCCTTTCTTTTTATACTTGACCAAACCTAGCCGAATTACGCTGGTTTTTTCAGGTCCGATTCCACCCCCTCCCGATGGAATCGGGACGCCGGGGTCCAATCCGTTGAAGCTCAGCGCCTATGCTATAATCGCCCTTGCCTCAACCCACGCTTGGGAAGGACATGCCCGATTACGGACGCGTAATTCTCCACAAAGGTCTGGAGTTTGACCTGGAAACGGCCTTGAAGATGGCAGCGGCGACGGAGACAATCACGCTATCCTCCTACGACCACGAGGGCCGCTAATGAACCCGATTCTCGACGAGCTGAAGGTCTTCACCGGAAACGGGCACCCCGTGCTAGCCCAGTCGGTCTGCGACTACCTAGAGATCCCCATGGGGCAGGCCGAGGTTTTCAAGTTCGCCAACGACAATACCTTCGTGCGGATCCACGAAAACATCCGTCAACGCGACGTCTTCATCATCCAGCCCACCTGCTACCCGGTCAACGACAACCTGATGGAACTGTTGATCATGATCGACGCCTGCAAGCGGGCGTCGGCGGGCCGGATCACCGCCGTGGTCCCCTACTACGGCTATGGGCGCACCGATAAGAAAGACCAACCCCGGGTCCCCATCACGGCCCGTTTGGTGGCTGACCTGCTCACGGCGGCCGGGGCCGACCGGCTGCTGACGGTGGACCTGCACGCCGGCCAGATCCAGGGGTTCTTCAACATCCCCGTGGATGAACTGACCGTCCTGCCCATCATGGGCGATTATTTCGCCGCCAAGGAGATCCAGGACCTGGTCGTGGTGGCCGTCGATATCGGCATCAGCAAAAAGGCCCGCGACATGGCCTTGCGCCTCGGGGCCCCCCTGGCGATCATCGAGAAACGCCGGGTCGGCAATGACGACGAAAGCGAGACCATGAACGTCATCGGCGACGTTGAAGGCAAGGTCGCTCTGACCTTCGACGATGAGATAGACACCGGCGGCACCGTAGTCAACGCCGCCAAGGCGCTGTCTGAGCGGGGCGTCAAAGAGGTCTTCTGTTGCGTGACCCATCCGGTGCTCTCCCGGAACGCGTCCCAACTGATGGCCACGAGCAATTTCACCGAGGTGGTGGTGTCCGACACCATCCCCATGTCCCCCGAGAAGCAAAACGGCAAATTCACCGTCCTCTCCGTGGCGCCGCTGTTGGGCGAAGCCATCTACCGCATCCACAAGGGCCAGTCCGTAGGCGACCTGTTCAAGTAGGCCCTCGGGCATGGGTTGGGAGCCGAATCCGGCGTAGGCCAGCTTCCAAAACAAACATGGTTCATGCCCGTAGGGGCGGGTTTAAAACCCGCCCCTACACACGGCCAATATGTATCATTGTGAAACGTCATTCTCGCGGCAACCCGTAGGGGCACGGCAATGCCGTGCCCCTACGGTTTAGGCGCTGATTCTTGCGCCGCCTCAGCTTCCGGAACTGAATCGAAGATTGATTGGAGGCCTATTCCCCCATGTATGACCTTATCGTAAAGGGCGGCACCGTCGTCGACCCGTCCCAGAACCTCCACGGCGTCAACGACGTGGCCATCGAGGACGGCAAGATAGCCCGCATCGCCCCGGACATCCCGGCCGGCGAAGCCAACCGGGTCGTCGAAGTCAAGGGCAAGGTCGTAACCCCCGGGTTGATCGACCTCCACACCCACGTCTACGCCGGAGTCAACGGCACCGGCGTGGACCCCGACATCGGAGGCGTCCGGGCCGGCGTGACCACCATGGTGGACGCGGGGAGTTCCGGCTGCGACACCTTCGGCGGGTTCCCTTTGCATATCATCCCCAACACCGCCACCGAGATCATCTGCTTCCTGCACATCTGCCGGACCGGACTGGCCACCTCACCGGACATCTTCAGTCCCGCCAGCATCGACCTGGACAAGACCATCCAGGTCATCAAGGACAACCGGGGCGTGATCGCCGGGGTGAAGGCCCGGATGGTCTCCCCCGCCCTGGAGATCATGGGTATGGAGATGCCCAAGATGGCCAAGCGGGCGGCGGTGGAGGCCGGCGTGCCCCTCATGGTGCACATCGGCGACACCGAGAAGCGCTACGACGCCAACGTGATCCGCGAGTTGCTGCCGATCCTGGACAAGGGCGACATCGTAACCCACTACTTCACCGCCAATCCCGGCGGCGTCCTGGACAGCAACGGCAAGCTGGTGCCCGAAGCCAAGGAGGCCCATGACCGGGGCGTCTGGCTGGACACCGCCCACGGGCGCATGAACTTCAGCTTCGACGTGGGCCAGAAGGTCATGGACCAGGGCGTGCTGCCTCACTGCATCAGCACCGACCTGACCGTCCCCGGACGGGTCAACACCGTTCACAGCATGACTGAGATGATGACCCGGTTCCTGGCCATGGGATTCACCTTCGACCAGGTGGTGACCATGTCCACCGAGAACCCGGCCAAGGCCGTGGGCGTGGCCGGCCGCCTGGGCACCCTGGCCGTTGGCAAGCAGGCCGACCTATCGGTGCTGGAGATCAAAGAGGGCGACTGGATGGTCTACGACATCCTGGGCGACGGCCGGAAGAGCGACAAGGCCGTTATCCCCGTGATGGCCATCAAGAAGGGCGAGGTCTACGAAGCCGGTTGGGGCCCCCGGCCCTGGGGTTGGGAGCCGGACACGGCGTAGGCCCTCCGGTCAAGGACAAACGTGGTTGATGCGACGTAGGGGCGGGTTTGAAACCCGCCCCTACACACGACCAACACGTATCATTTTGAGAAATCATTCTCACAGCAAAACGTAGGGGCACGGTCCCGATGCTATCGGGATGCCCCTACGTGTGGGAAGCGGAATTCGGTTCCGGCTTCTTCTTCCGGCGCCTTAGGGGCCGGGTCAACTTCCGGAACTGGGCCGATAGGCTGAAACGGTGTTTCACGTTTTCCGCTATCATCGGCGCCACCTTTTGGTTGCCGGCCACCAACGGGGCGGTCCAGCCCCGGAGCTCTTTCATGGTCGGCGTTTTCTCTTCCCAACTGGGCACCAGGCACCCCATGGGATGCCAGCGCTTCTCGCCACGAAAGCGGGTCATCACCGTGCCACCGGCCTCCACCACCGCCAAGGCCCCTCCGGCCATGTCCCAGAGCCTGGGAGCGCCGAATACGGCGTATTGCAGCACGCCCCGGGCGGTCATGGCCAGTTCGTAGGCGATGCTGCCGGTGGTACGCACCTCCCCGGCCTTCCCCGCCAGTCCTCCGGTGAAGCGCTGGCCCACGCCGAAGTAGCCGGGCACTCCGATCAAACGGTTGGGAACGGGTTCCTCCGATTCGTAGACCGAGACAGGCTCATCGTCGGCGAAGCAACCGCCGCCCTTCCGGCAATGGAGCACAAACCCGCCCTCCGAGTTGGGCCAGGGCACGTACAAGGCGGCAGCCATGGGCCAACCCCGGTACAGCACTCCGATGGACGACGCGAACACCGGCAGCCCGTTCATGAAGTTGGTGGTGCCGTCCAGCGGGTCCAGCACCCAGAGGATATCCTTGGCCGGCGCCTCGGACTCCTTCTCTTCCTCGGTGCCCTCTTCTCCCAGGACGCCGTGTTCGGGGAAACGCTTAACGATCTCGGCGGTCAGGTATTCTTGGGCCTCTTTATCGGCGGCGGTGACCGGGTCGCGTTCGTGCTCGTCTTTGAACTCGACGGTGATCGGGCGGCCGAAGTGACCGGCCAAGATGCGTCCCGCGCCCCGGGCGATCTCCACCGCGTGCTGTTCGATTTCTTGGGCCAGGGAGGCCACAGGGGCCAGGGCGTCGTCCCAAAGCTGCACAGCGGCACCGGTCGCGCTCGATTTCGCCTCGCGGCGAGGGAGGTTCGAGTATAGCATGGGGCCAACTGACGACCTCCGACCGGACCAATGCTGGGCTGGTGGGGAGAAGCTAGGCCGGGGCTAATCCGCCTGCTATAATCCCCGTTGCCGCCCCGCCGCGGGCAGACTCAGCTTGAATGAACGGCCCCGATGTACCGGGGTTAACGAGGACAGCAGAACATGGACTTGGGACTGAAAGACAAGGTTGCCATCGTCGGCGGGGCCAGCAAGGGCCTGGGCCGGGCCTGCGCCCAGGTACTGGCCGAGGAGGGGGCCAAGGTAACAATCTGCAGCCGCACCAGCGCCGACCTGGAGAAGGCGGCCGATGAGATTCGCGGCTCCACAGGCGCCGAGGTCATGACCTACGCCGCCGACCTGGACAAGTTGGACTCCATCACCGGCCTGATCTCATCGACGGTGGAGCAATTCGGAGGGCTGGACATCCTGGTCAACAACTCGGGTGGGCCGCCCCTGGCCCGCGCCGTCGACGCCACCGAGGAACAGTGGGAGACGGCGGTCCACCGCTCGTTGATGTTCTTCGGCCGCATGTGCCGGGAGAGCATCCCCCACCTGAAGCAACGGGGCGGCGGCCGCATCATCAACATCCTGGCCTCCACGGTCTACAACCCCATCCCCAACCTGGCGCTCTCGGGCGCCACCCGCTTGGGGGTTGTCGCCTACTCCAAGAGTCTGGCCGACGAGGTGGGGCGGGACGGCATCCTGGTGAACAACGTCTGCCCCGGCTCCATCAGCAGCGAACGCATGCTCTCCAACGTCACCTCCCGGGCTAAGGACTTGGGCATCACCGTGGAGGAGGCGCTGGCCATCCGCGCCAAGGAGACGGCCCTGGGCCGGGTGGGAGAACCCGTGGAACTGGCCAATCTCGTCGCCTTCCTGGCCTCGGACAAGTCCACCTACATCACCGGCACCACCATCCTGGTGGACGGCGGCCTGGTCCGCTCGGTGATGTAAAAATTGCCGGACCCTGAACCGTAGGGGCACGGCCCCGATGAAATCGGGGTGCCCCTACGTACGACATCAAATCGGTTAGACAAAAGCGCGAATATCCACATGGTTTTTGAACGCAGACATCAAGAGGAACCAACGGACGCCGCCGGGTACGTGAACCGGGGGAGCCGCTACGGCCGCAACGGCGTCTACCACCGGGCCATTGAGGACTTCACCAAGGCCCTTGAATTGGACCCGGAGCATGCCGACGCTTACTACAACCGGGGCTGTTCTTGGTACGAGGCGGGGAAGTACGACGACGCCATCGCCGACCTGACGCGGGCCATCGAGTTGGACCCGCTGGCCGACCATTATTACGGCCAGCGCGCCGTGGTCTACCTGTTCGACGATCAACCGGAACTGTCCCAGGCCGACCAAGACAAATGCGAGGAATTGCGGGTCCAGGCCCAGGAGGGTTGAGACAATCGTACGGCGTTAATTGCATTTGACCGGTACAACCACGGCACGTAGGGGCGGGTCTGTGACCCGCCCTGATTCATTACAGGAGTAGTCGCTGATCGAATAGTGTGTTCAAGCCAAAGACGGTTGAAGCGAAACAGGGCAGGTTTGAAACCTGCCCCTACACGCCAATCTATCAAACATGCGTAGGGGCGTCCCGATTCCATCGGGACGCCCCTACGTTTTTAGAGCGTTATTTGCGTCCTAGGACGCGGGTTTGAAATAGGGAATGGATATCTGGTCGGTGGCGCGTTCGAAGGTGACTTCCACCGGCATGCCGATGGTTACGTCTTTGGGGTCGCATTCCACGATGTTGGTGAACATGCGCACGCCCTCTTCCAGTTCCACCAAGGCCAGCACGTAGGGCCCCGTGTCGAAACCGGGGGTCCGGTTCTGGTTGGTCACGGTAAAGGTCCAGACGGTGCCCCGTCCCGATGACGGCGTCCACTTGATGTCGTTGGACCAGCAGTTGGCGCAGATGCCCCGGGGATACCACTGGTACTCGTTGCAGCTATCGCACTTCTGAATCAGCAGAGTGCCCCGCTGGCACATGTCCCAGAAGGTCTTGGTCTCGCCGGATACGGTGGGCAGGGGTTTGTTCCAAGTTGTCATTTTTTAGTCCCTCCCCAGGATGACTGTGCCGCCGCTGTGGCGGGAGCCCAACGCCCCACCGGTCCCGTGGCAGAGCGCAATCTTGCAGTTGGGCACCTGCCGCTCCGTCCCCTCGAACTGGTGCCGGAGTTGCCGGGTGGCCTCCAGCAACAGGAATAGACCCCGCATACCGGGATGGTTGGAGGACAGGCCGCCGCCGTCGGTATTGATCGGAAGTTCGCCGCCCAGGCCGATGCGGCCGTTCTGGACGAACGGGCCACCCTCGCCCTTCTCGCAGAAGCCCAGGTCTTCGAGGGTTTCCAGCACGGTGATGGTGAATGAGTCGTAGATCATGGCCATGTCGATGTCTTTGTGGGTGACGCCGGCCATGGCGAAGGCCGGTTCGTGGCTCTGCTTGGCGGCGATGTACATCAGGTCGCGCTTCCCGGCGCCCTGATGGGCCACCGCTTCTCCCGCGCCCAAGACCCACACGGGGGTCTGCTTACAGTTGCGGGCCACTTCCGCGGAGGCCACCACCACCGCGCCGCCGCCGTCGGTGATGACGCAGCAGTCGTTGCGGTGCAGCGGGGTGGATACCACCGGAGACCGCATCACGTCTTCCACGGTGATCGGGTCGCGGAACAGGGCCTCCGGGTTCAATGAAGCGTGCCTGCGCATGGTCACGGCGATCTCGGCCAACTGCTCGGATGTGGTGCCGTAGAGGTGCATGTGCCGCTGGGCGATCATGGCGTACAGGCCCACGGTCGTCAGCCCGTATAGCTCTTCAAAACTGTCGGGAGACGGTTCCAGACGGGGATGGCCCTGCCGGCTGATGCCGCCGGTGCCGACGGACACCCCGCCCGAGCGGGCCAGGGTGGCGTAGGTGATGACGGCGCAGTTGATGCGGCCGGCGGCGATGGCGTTCAACGCGTGGGAGAGGTGGAACTCGAAGGAGCCGCCGCCCACAGTGGTGTTGTCCACCATCTTGGGATACAGGTTCAGATAGTCGGCCAGGTTCAGGCCGCTGCTGCGGACCGACATCGAAGCGCAGAACAGGCCGTCCACGTCCTTCTTGGCCAGGCCGGCGTCCTCCAGGGCCTTGATGATGCTCTCGCCCTGGATCTGCAGTTCGCTCTTGTCCGGCGCGAACCGGGTGATGTGCTCGTGCACGCCGACGATGGCGGCCGTACGCCTAAGGTCTACCATTGATTGGAACCGTCCATTTCGGAGTGTTTATTAGTTTCTGTTGCTTACTTAATTAACCTGCCGGCCTTTGGTGAAGAGCGGCAAACCCCTACAAAACACCAGAGAACAACCCATATGAAAACCCGGCTGTGCCGGCGGCGAATATTGGCTCCCATTATCGCCGGGCCTGACTGGGAACACAAGATGGAAATCCGGGTTGCCCTACCCGCCCGGCACGGCATTGGCGGACTCGCGGTTGGGACGGGCCGTAGACTCTGACATGGCCCCAGAGACTGGCCTCTAAGAGCACAAGGCCGAAAGCCGAGAACTTGAGTCCCCAGCGGACAAGCTGCGGCGGCTGGACCGGGAGGGTTAGCATGCCCGCGAGTATTCACGATGATTGCTTTTCAGCACGGGCTCTGGCTACCACAGATTCTATAAAGGATGTCTTGGCCTCCGTGTATGGCTCGTACTCTTCACGGTCTGCGCCATACCTTGCGGCCAACTGAATTTTTAAATTGAAGTATTCCTGGGCCACCTCCGCACGGGCCCGAAGGAAATCCCGAAACAATAATTTTTCCTCCCAAAAGCTGCTCGTAAACTCCGTCACGTGCAGGTGATGGGGACCTTCTCCCATAGGACCATCACGAAAAAATAACCTCTCTGGAAAATCTGGGTACGGGGTGTATTCATAGCCAATAGATCGAAGAGGTGTTATGCATTTATGTGCGTCCGAAATTACACCTACGGCAACTATGATATCTATGATCGGCTTGGCCCCCAACCCTGGGACGGCGGTACTTCCAATGTGCTCCACAGCCACGACCTTATCCCCAATGGTTCCGAAGATTCTGGCCGCTGTCTTTTCGTATTCCCTGGGCCACTCGGGGTTGTAATCAACGATTATGATAGGCTCTGGCACCGTACACCTCGTTTCGCGACATCTCCCCTATTGTACGTCCTACCTGCTTAGGGCGAAGGCCCCAGGGTCTCGAATCCCCGGCGGACAAGTTGCGGCGGTTGGACCGGGAGGCAGAGCGATACCGTGTACCCGACGTGAAGCAAACGGCGCCCCATGCCGTGATAATATCCCGTTACGGGACCTCTACCGGACCAGAGATAGAGATGCAACAAGTACCTGATGGGTTTAGCCAAAGGGTTATCGATGTCCACGGAGCGGCGGGCGCCGACTGGCTAAGCAGGCTTCCCGAGACCATCACGGAGTGCGAAAGACGTTGGTCGCTCAATGTCATGCCGCCATTCGCTTCCTTGTCGTATAACTACGTGGCCCCGGTCCTCTGCGCCGACGGCAAAGATGCGGTGTTGAAATTGGGGGTCCCGCATCATGAGTTCATGAACGAGATGGAGGCGTTGCGTCTTTACGGCGGCGCGGGGATGGTCAAACTGTTAGCGGGCGACGTGGGTCTGGGCGCCATGTTGCTGGAGCGTCTCAAGCCGGGAACGTTGCTCTCGAGCCTTACGGATGATGAACAAGCAACCTCGATCGCCGCCCAGGTCATGAGTCAATTGCGGCGTCCACTGCCACCGGAGCACCAATTTCCCACGGTCTCAGATTGGGCCTCGGGACTAGAGAGGCTACGAGAACGCTTTGCCGGGACGACCGGTCCCTTTTCGGCGCCCTTGGTCGAAAAGGCTGAGACGCTCTTTTCGGAGCTAATCGGCACCATGGGTCCGCCGGTGCTTCTTCACGGAGACCTGCACCATGACAATATCCTGTCGGCGGGGCGCAAACCCTGGCTGGCCGTCGACCCCAAGGGAGTGGTGGGAGAAGCCGAATACGAAGTGGGCGCTTTTGTGCGCAACCGCCTGATTCCCGGTCCGAAACCAGAAAGGCTATTGGCGCGTCGCGTGGACCAGTTCGCCGATGAGTTGGGGTTCGACCGGGAGCGGATTGTGGGCTGGTCGCTGGCCCAGGCGGTGCTATCGGCTTGGTGGAGTTTCGAAGATAGCGGTCAAGTTTGGAATGAAGCGATTACTTGCGCCGAGTTGCTTGCGGCGATTTGACGGATTTCACCAACATTCGAAACGGTGGCAGCGGGTTAGCGAGACCTTTCTAACGGAGACGAATATGGACAGCGCAGAGCTACCATGGGAGTTGCCAGATGAAGTTTGGGAGTCGATGGTGGGGCCATTCTTGTCCAGACCAGCGAGCTTGGAGCAAGCCGCTGTCGAAGTAGACGCTATCCTGTCGCTTACAAGCGTCGCACCTTCCGCCCGTGTCTTAGACCTTTGCTGTGGCATGGGGAGGCACGCATTGGAACTAGCCCGCCGAGGGTTCAGCGTGACCGGAGTGGACAGGACGGTCAAGTTTCTGGACCAGGCACGCCAACAAGCCCGCGAGGAGGGGTTGACCATCGAGTTCCTCCGGCAGGACATGCGTGCGTTCCGGCAGCCAAATTCCTTTAACATGGCACTGAACTTAAACACTTCTTTCGGCTACTTCGAGGACCCAGCGGACGACCTGCAAGTGATTCGCAATATCCACGCCTCATTGCTACCGGGAGGAATCTTGGTGCTGCAAACGATCGGAAAAGAGGTGCTGGCGCGCATCTTTCAAGAGCGGGATTGGTCTGAAATAGAGGGCTCCCTCTTCCTGCAAGAGAGGCGCCCAGCGGAGGATTGGGGACAGATGGACGTGCGTTGGATCAAGATTTCTTCGGGCCAGAGAGAAGAATGGTCCTTCACCCATCGCTTGTTTGCGGCGACGGAACTGGTCGCCCTAATGCGTGAGGCTGGGTTCCAGAGTGTTAAAACGTACGGTGACCTCGAAGGGGGTCCCTACGACAACACGGCACGTAAACTTGTTATCCTTGCCCAAAAAGCATAAGCCCACCGATCGCGGGCATTCTGGACTCGGTATTCACAGGTCCGGCTAGTCAAGTAAAGCGTACTTTTTCGGGGCGGGTGTCAAAGGGTTGGCCTCGTCCCATCGCCAAGATCATTCCCTGTTTTTGGGTCCCTCAACCACCGTTTATCACCGCTGCTTTAGCAGCGCTTCCCCTCGGTATCGCGTTACGGCTATAGTGTTGCCGCATAATCAGTCACACGGGGCAGGCACACCTGGCCGCCAGCCGGTTCGCACCAGGCTGAGGCCGTCAATCCAACAGGGTTTATCGGGAGGATCCATGCTGGCGATCTTGGGAGGAACCGGGCCGGAGGGCAGAGGACTGGCCCTTCGGCTGGCCATGGCCGGAGAAACGCCGATCATAGGGTCCCGGGACGCATCCCGGGGCGCGGCGGCCGCCGAGGAGTTAGCCCAGTCGGCGCCGGGCGTCGTAATCAAGGGCACCGATAACTCCGGCGCAGCGGCGGCGGCGGATGTGGTCTTCTTGGCCTTCCCCTACGAGGGCCAACGCCCGGTGTTGGAGGCCCTTGGCCCGGCGCTAAAGGGGAAGATCGTGGTCTGCGTGATCGCACCCATGAAGTTCGAGCGGGGCAAGGGGGCCAGCGCGGTGGAGGTCGAGGCCGGGTCCGCCGCCCAGGAAGCCCAGGAGATGCTGCCCGATTCCCAGGTGGTGGCGGCCTTCCAGAACGCCAGCGCCGAGGAACTGCTGGACCCCAACGTGACCATGGAGGGGGACGTGGTGGTCTGCTCGGACCACGCCGACGCCAAGAAGTTGGTGATGGGCCTGGCCGACAAGATCAAGAACCTGCGGGGCGTGGACGGCGGCAGTCTGGCCAACGCCAAGTACGTGGAACAGATAACGCCCATGCTGGTGAACATTAATCGGATCTACAAGGTCCACGCCGGCATCAAGATCGTGGGCATCTAGTGTCACTTACCGAAAATCACCCAACGCCTGATCCGTCATCCCGGTGAGAGCCGGGAACCAGCAAACACTTGCCTGGACTGAGGCTCTCGCCGGAAGGAATATAGTTGCGGTCCCAAACTCGTCATTCCAGCGGAAGCTGGAATCCAGGGTCCTCGCCCAGGATGACGGGTGGTCGAAGCAGGCTTTCTGGATTCCGGCCTTCGCCGGAAAGACGAGTTTGGGAAGAGAATGCCGCCCAATCTCATTGATGAAAAGCTTTTTACAAGAAATTACACGAGCATTTGAAAATAGGGTAACGAGGGGAAACCATGCCTAGAGCGGTGATTGACTTAAATACCAGCAGCGGCCTGGCGGCGGTGAAGGGCCGGTGGAAATACGCCCAGGGTCTAGTGCCCGGCGAGCCCAACGAGGGCCTGATCTCACAACTTGAAGGCTCACCGGCCCGCCTTCCCGATTACGACGACTCCGGTTGGGAGGTGTGCCAGGACCTGGGCAAGTGGGTCTCCCACGGTTTCTCCTTCGTCTGGTACCGGATAAACCTGACCTTCCCAGAGACCGTGGAAGGCCACCCCACAACCGGGGTTAGGGTGCAATTCGAGACCTGCATCGACGACTACGGAGAGCTGTGGATCGACGGGGAGTGCAACCGGGACCGGGGCGCGGTACAGGGGTTCAACGTGCCCCAGCGGGTGTTGATCACCGACGACGCGCGGCCGGGCGAGCAGCACACCATCGCGCTGTTGGCCGCCAACGGGCCCATGGCTGCACCTGGGGGAGCGGTCTTCGTGCGCTACGCCGATCTGGCCTTCGAGTGGCGGGAACCGGGTTATTAGGCCACCGGATGATTAGCCTAACCGGCGGTTAACCGTCTTCATCGTCGTCGTCGTAGTTGAGTACGGAGTCCGACGGACGGTAGCCCATGGCCTCCAGGTCGATGCGCAACTTCCGGCAGAAGACCTCGGTGCTCTCGTTGACCGGCAGCGTGATCTCCACCATCCCGTCGGCCACCTTGCGGATGGAGCCGGGGTCTTCCTTGGTGAGTTCGACCCGTACCGACTCACGGTGTATCCCCAAAGCGTCGGTGACCTCGAATATCTCCGCCATGTCTTCCATGCCGATGAGTTCTTCAGCCATTACCGGCCTCTCGGAACGATTTCCCAGCAGTTGGATTTAATCCTCGGGAGGCCACTTGGTGCCGCCTTCTAGGGGCCGGTCCAGGGGGCTCCCGGCCAGAGCCTCGGCCACCAGGCCGCCAAATTCTTTCAGGATCACATCTCCCCACGCTTGGGCGCGCTCAACCCGGTAAGACGTGCGCCGGCCCCGCCTGGCCTGGCGTTGTTCGTCCTCGCTCAGTCCGGCGATTTCCTGGTCGATGGCGGCGTCCATGGCGTCGATGTCCGGCACCAGAGTGCCGGCAGTCTCGATGAAACGGGCCACCTGGTTCATATCCTGGTCCAAGACCACGAAGATGGGCACGGTCCCCGCCCGGTGCTCGGGCAAAAAGCTGTTGCTCAACTCCAGTTCGTCGTCCCGGTTGAATACTTGAACAGAGAGGTTCGGGGTGCTGTCGGCCAGCTTTAGGATCACCGGAGTGGTGCTCATGGCGTCGCCGCACCAATCGGCGGTGAAAACAGCCAAATTCAGCGGTTCGCTCAACCCGTCGAAAAGGCTCAACGAATCGGCCGAGATTTGGACTGTCTCATAGATCGTCACGAACGGTTCTTTGTTGACCTTGATCTGATCGATGTACTGCTGGGTGGTCATCCCCTGCTCGAATTTTTCCTGGCTCAACTGAGTTTCTTTCACCGATGCCACAACGGTCACCCCCTGGGCTCTATTTTACGCGGCTAGTTTCTCAATATTGGCCGCGGTTGGCAATGGGCTAGCAAAAATTGCCACGTCCCGGCGCTTTCCGTAATCAGGCGCCATGCTAGAATTGGTCAACCAATCTGCCGTTTCCCGAAAGCGGCGCCGGCAAACAGCGAACAACACGGGGAGGCGCCAACTTGGCCCGTGAAGCCAACGAGCCCTATCTGAAATACGCCCTGTTCTGCAAGGACACCAAGGAAGAAAACGGCGACCTCAGCCTGAACGGGATCATCGACCTATACGAACTGCCTGAGCCCGACGGGTCCGCCGATCCCGACGATCCGGTCCTGGCCACGGTGGACCTTAACCTGGCCTTCTGCATCGGCGGAGTCGAGCCCGGCGACCACTACCTGTTTGTCACCCTGAAGACGCCGGGCATCCCTCTGGAAACCCCTCCGGCCCAAAAGGTTGTATGGGAAGAGGGCATACTGTTCCAGCGCTGGATCAAGACCTTCCGCATCCCGGTGCAGAAGCCCGGCGTGCACGCGGCCGCCATCCTCTTCGACGGCATTCCCCTGGGCGAGGCCACCTTCCTGGTGCGGTTCACCGGCACAGCCGGGGCCCCTTGAAAATCCAGAAGCCGAGCCCAACTCCAAAATCAGATAGCCACACCGGTCCTCTTTCCAACGGGTTCTCATTCACATCCGCCCCCAAGTTGAATCCCGTATTTGGCTTGTCTATAATTGGAGCGAGCCCAGAGGCGCCCTAAAAAGCATCCCAAACATGGAGTCGAGCAGTTGGCTAATCAGACCGGCAAACGTTACGTATGCGCAAAGTGCGGTTCCGAGTTCATCGTGACCAAGGGCGGAGAAGGCGCCATCGTCTGTTGCCAAACGCCCATGGAACTCAAGTAGAAAGCTTAAGTAGAACGCATAAGCAGAGGACCGGATAGCGCCTAACCCGCCGTTTACCCAGCGCGCCACCCCCCAAACCGGCCCGGAAAACCCCCACGGAGGACCGACCAATGGCCAACCAACTTGGCAAACGCTATGTCTGTGAGACGTGCGGCAGCAGCGTGCTCTGCACCAAAAGCGGTGAGGGCGAGATAGACTGCTGCGACACCGTCATGGAGATTCAAGAGCCCCGCAAGCTGCCCTCTTCAGACTAGATCCGAATCCGCAACGCTGAAAGGCCCCTTCTCTCGATTGGGAGAAGGGGCCTTTAAATTATGTCTTCCCGAATTTCACTCGGATGAACATCCCTGGATGCTAACACCGTCGTTCCGGCGCAGGACGGAACCCCGAACCGCACCGCTTCGTAGGGGCGGGTTTCCAACCCACCCTCACACTCGTATATCACGCTCATGCCAGCCAGGACCCCTGTGGGCCGACCTGCCCCCCCGGTAGCCCATTCTTTTAGACAACCAGCGTCCCATTGGAAAAGGGCAGGTTGGAAACCTGCCCCTACGGATGCCTTTGGCGTCACATGAATTTTCGGGATGCCCGACCGCCATCCACCCCAACGTGGTCCGCTTGAATACTGCCCCTAGACGAAGTAGGGAATCACGTGTCGGCCCATGAGCTTGATGCAGTCCATGATGCGGGTATGCTCCAACCGGCCGGGCTGCAGGAAGCACAGCACCTGGTCCACCCCGGCATCCTGGTATTTCTTCATCACCTCGATGATGGAGTCCGGGTTGCCCATGGCGAAGGCGCCTGAGTCGAAGTGGTCCTGGGCCACCTTGCCGGCCCGTTCCGTCTGGATGGCGTCCACCGCGAACTTGTATGAATCGGGCACGTCCCGCCCCTGCCAAGGGGCGTAGAGACGCTCGGCCTGCTGGACGAACCACTCGCCCTCGGGACCGCCGATGCGCTTGGCTTCTTCGTCGTCTTCGGCGCAGTGGACGATCACCAAGGCGGCGATCTGGTCGTTCACGAAGGAGCCGACGGGGTCGGCGTGCTTCAACGCCGCCCGGTAGGCGGCGACCCGCTCGTGGAGCTGCTCGTACCCGCCCAGGTTGAAGCAGAGCACACCCAGGCCCATCTCGCCGGCGGCCGTGAAGGAGTCGGGTTGGCTGCAGGCCACCCACAGGGGAGGGTGGGGCTTCTGCACCGGCTTGGGGATGATTGAGCGGGGCGGGATGTTGAAAAACTCGCCCTGGTGGGAGAAGGGGTCCTCGGTCCACATCTTTGGGATCATCCGGATGGCTTCTTGCCACTGGGCCCTGGTCTGCTCGGGATCGACCTCGAAACCGTCCATCTCGGTCAGGGTCGTCGACCGGCCGGTTCCCAAGTCCATGCGCCCGTCGCTGAGGATGTCCAACACCGCCGCCCGTTCCGCGACCCGCACCGGGTGGTGTACTGCTCCGGCAACAGGGCCACCGCGTGGCCGATGCGTATGCGCTTGGTGCGCTGGGATATGGCCCCGTACAACACCTCGGGGGCCGAGCAGTGGGAAAATTCGTTCAGGAAGTGGTGTTCAACGGTCCAGAAGTAGTCGAAGCCAACCTGATCGCCCAACTCCACCTGGGCCATGAGCTGGTGATACCGGTCGCGCTCGATGCCCGGATAGTGGGGCTCTGGAATCTGAATCTCATACATCATGCCGAATTTCACGAGTGGTCCCTCCCCGAAGTTCAATAAATCTGTCCTGATATCGAGCGCTAGGGCACCAGCATGGCCCTGGTGATGGGGGTCTGGGTCTGGTCCCATTCCGCCTGGGCGAAGGCCTCGTTGACCTCGGCCAGAGGGAACTTGTGGGAGACGATCTTGTGGAAGGGCAGAACGTCCTTCTTGCGGACCAGGAAGTTCAAGAGTCTGGGCAGCAGTTCCGGTTTGTACATGAGGGAGCCGACGATGCTCTTGCCCGTTAGCAGCTTGGAGGGGTCGATTGACACCTCCCGGCCCCGGACGATGTCGCCGATCTCCACGAAGGTGCCGCCGTTGCTCAGCATGTCGATGCCTTCGGCCAGCAGTTCAGCCCGGCCCACCAACTCCATCACCACGTCGGCGCCCCGGCCGTCGGTCAATTCCCTGACCCGGCGGAGTCTGGTCTCTGGGGTGTTGAACTCTTCGATGTTAATGGTGTGGTCGGCGCCGAATTCTTCGGCCAGTTCCAGGCGGTTCTCCAGGCGGTCGATGACGATCACCCGGTCGGCGCCCATCTCCTTGGCCATGGCGGTGGCGTGGATGCCCAGGCCGCCGGCGCCTTGGATCACCACGTAATCTCCCTCGCCGGCTTGGGCCCGGATCAGTCCGGTGGTGACCGTGCCCATGGCGCAGTTCACCGGCCCCAACAGGTTGTCGTCCAGCTCGTCCGGCACCTTGAAGAAGGGATGGCGGGCCGGCAGATAGAGGTAATCGGCGTAGGTGGCCGTGAAGTAGGGCCAAACGCCGGCAGCGGGGTAGTTCCGGTTCATGCACCAGTTGGTGTTGCCCTTGAGGCATTGGCGGCAGTGGTAACAGGGGAAAACCGCGGCGTAGATCACCCGGTCCCCCTTCTTGACGGCCTCTCCGGCGGTATCGGTCTCGATGCCGTCTCCCAGCACCTCGATCACTCCGGTGCCCTCGTGTCCCATGGCCCGGCCCGTGGGCGGCAGGGGCATGTCCCGGCTGTTCTGGTCGCCGCGCCAGGTATGCAGGTCCGAACCGCAGACGCCGGCCTGGGTCATGCGGAGTATGACCGCCCCGGGAACGGGCTCCGGCACCTCGTATTCTTCGATCACGAAGGGTTTGCCGTATTCCTTGCAGACTACCATGCGGCCTTTCATGCGTTCCTCCTATTGATCACCCGCGTGTTCATAACCATCAACTGGGAAACCTGGGAAAAGGTTGCCACGGAGCCCAAAAGATGCCGGTAACATAGCACAACCGTTGGGGAAACGGTACTCGCCAGGTCCAGCTAATCGTTATATTACCGTAACAGTGGTTCTCACTAACCATTACTGGAGATATACTCGCCATTACAGAAAGATAATGGTGGTAAGGGGACGCTGGGATGACACGCCGTCTGCCGGCTCCTTGCTCCCACGCCGCAAGGCGGACCCCAAAGAAGGGCAACGGTGCATCAAAGCAAGACCGGTCGTTGGTTCAGCGCGGTTAGCATGGTTATGGCCTTGGCGTCACTGGCAGTGGCGCCGGCCGTGTTCGGTCCGCTGGGGGTCCTGATGGGCATCACGGCCGTGGCCAAAGGGGAGCGTTACCTGGGAATGTTGGGGGTAACGGCCAGCGCAGTGCTAAGCGTCACCGGATATTATCTGGCGGGGGCGCTGCTTAACTGAAACCGTCTCCTCGGGCGAAAACCAAATCTGCCCACCGCCGGTGTAGGGGCGGGTTTGTAACCCGCCTTGCCTGCCGAGGCTGTGCCCCGAATAGAAAAGCGTTCCCGTTTCATCGTGGGGCTGAAGGCCTGCGCGCGGGCTGCGGAGGCCGACGCCAAGCTGAATCAATGGGGTGTGATGTGCCCGGCCCAGGGGCCGCTGACCGCCGCCCGGAACCTTTTCTCGGGCACCATGTACCCCCGGATGGCCGAGATCGTGCAACTACTGGGCTCCAGCAGCCTGATGGCCCTGCCCGCCGAAGCCGACTTCGACACCCCGGTGGCGCCGGAGCTGGAACGCTACCTGGCCACCGAGTCCACCGGCGCGCGGGACCGGGTGCGACTGTTCCACCTGGCCTGGGACGTGGCCTGCAGCGCGTTCGGCGGAAGGCAGGTGCTCTACGAACGCTTCTTCGGCGGAGACCCGGTACGGAACCACATGCTGCTCTATCAGGGCTACGACAAACAGAACGCCATGGACCGGGTCCAGCGGTTCCTGGAACGTGAGGGCTGAACCCGGCTGAACGCCGGGGGGTTTAACCGCCGCAGCCGGCATCCGCCCCCTTTGAATTTGGCGGTTGAAAAGGTATAGTATTCGCTATACCAATTAACAATATTCAGCGCGTAACCCCAGTTTTACGCCCCAGAATCAGGGAAGGATTAGGAGGAATGGCATGGCAAAGCCGAAGAGGATCGGACATCTGGTCATCAACGTAAAAGACGTGGATGCCTCAACCAAGTTCTACACCGAAGTCCTGGGTTTCGAGATTGCTCTGGAGCGCCCTGGATTCGGGACGTTCCTGACCTGCGGCTCGATCCACCACGACCTGGCCCTGTTCCAGGCTCCCGAAGGCGCAGCCACGGTAACCGAGGGCGGCCTGGGCCTGAACCACATGGCGATCCAGGTGGAAGACTTCGAAGAGCTAACGGACTACTACAACAAGTTGCAGCAGTATTTCGAGAAATCGGACCTGCGAACTACCGACCACAGCATGACCAAGAGCATCTATATCAAAGACCCCGACGGCAACGGCATCGAGTTGTTCTGCAACTCCCAGGATACCGCCGAAGACGGTCTGGCCGAGATGCGCAATCCCGACCGCAAGAACAAGGAGTTGGTCTTCGACTAGACCCGAGCCCGGCGCACCCGTTTTAGCAAACGGGAGAAACCGCGACCCACGTTAGAGAGGGAGACTACTCCCTCTCTAACTGATTTTTAGGCCCTCTATTAAGATTCCCCATTGGACCGTAATTAGTCCGAGGATTGCGATGATTCTGGCAGCGGCCCTGGACCTGGACGGCACCATCATCGGCCCCGACGAAAAGATCTCCCCAGCGGTCCAGGAGGCCATCGCCCGATTGGCCGGTCACATGCCGGTATTCATTGCCACCGGGCGGGAGCCTGCCGACGTATTGCGGTATGCCAAGGAGCTGGGCCTGACCACGCCCCAAGTCTGCGACGGCGGCGCCAACATCCTGGACCCGCTGCGGGGGGTGTCCGTATGGACCGCGCCTTTGGGCCCGGCCAACGCCGAAGCGGTGGTCACCAAACTCAGGGAGATGGGCTCAGCCTTCATCGCCACCCACGCCAGCGGCACCGCCAGCACCTACGACGACGTGCCCAACTGGGACCTGATCCGGGTGTCGGCCCTGGACTTGGATGAGGGGACCGCCGACGCCCTGGCGGAAAGTTTCCGGGGCAATAAAGACATGCACGTGATCAAGGCAGTCCTGCCCTATAACGGGCTGTGGGCCGTGGACTTCACGCTGGCTGGAGTGGACAAGGCCACCGGTGTTTCCCGGGTGGGGAAAACCCTGGGCGTGGACCCCGCCAACATGGTGGCGGCCGGAGACAGTTACAACGACCTGCCTATGCTGGAGGCCTGTGGCTTAGGCATCGCCATGGGCAACGCGCCGGAAGAGGTCAAGGCCGTCGCCGGCTTCGTGGCTCCCACCGTGGAGGAAGACGGACTGGCCGTCGCCATCTACGAATACGTGCTGCCCCAGCTTTAAGAACGTGGGGGCACGGAAATGCCGTGCCCCCGCGCGTTTAGTTTCCCGGTTTCGTTACCGAAGGGCCGGCACAACCTCTTTGCAGAACAGGTCGATGGACCGAGCCACCTTCTCCCTGGGTATCAACTCGCCCACGTTGGTCTCGGCGACGATTCCCGAAAGCCCCAATTCCTCGGAGATATCCGTCAACTGACTGATCACGCCCTCCGGGCTGCCGTAGGCCAAGCGGTCACGGATCAACTCTTGGTAGGTGACGGCGGCCAAGGCCTCGCCGCGCGCGGCACGTTCCTCAGAAGCGGTAGCCCCCGCGGCAGAGGCCGATAGGGCGAAGTTCTGGGCCATACGCCGGTAGGACCTCATGGTGCTCTCTTCGGCATCGGCGTAGGCCTCGTCCTGCGACGCGCCGACATAGATGGGTATTCGCAGGTAAACGTCCCCGTCTCCGGCGTGGCCGGCATCCTTCCAGGCCTTGCGGTACTCGTCGAGGAGATTGACCAGATCGGGCCGGTCCAATCCCCTTAATCCCACGAAGATCGGATACCCCCAGGTCCCCACCTGGGGAAACGTCTCCTTGGTGGTGGCGGCCATTCGCAGCGGTGGATGCGGCTGCTGGTAGGGCTTGGGAATCACGCACACATCGTTGAACGTATAGTGCTTGCCTTTGTGGGAGAACCGTTCGTTGGTCCAGGCGGCCAGAATTATTTCTAGATTTTCCTGAAATCGCTCCCTGCTCTCTCCGTAGGGGATGTCATAGCCCTCGTAGGCCCTCATAAACCCGCTGCGGCCCACGCCGAAATCGACCCGCCCATGGCTGATCTGGTCCAAGGTGGCAATCTCTTCGGCCATGCGCACCGGGTGGTTCAGGGGCAGCACGTTCACCGCCACGCCGACCCGCAGACGCTCGGTCCGGGCGACGATGGCGGTGGAGATTATCAACGGCGCCGACACCACGGACGGTATCCCCGCTCCCGCGGCGTCCAGGGGGTCGCGGGGCGCGGCGAAATGACGCTCCGCCAGCCAGACCCCGTCCAAGCCGCCCTTCTCGGCCGCATCCGCCATGGCGAAGGCCTCGTCAAAGGCCTCTTCTTGAGAATGGCCGTAGCGGTAGTCGCATTCCATGATCAGGCCGTAGTGCATCGTTCCTCCTGTGGTCGGGTGGCCGGGGCCAGGCTGCATGCCGGCCCGGACTTGCTGGTTCTTCGATCCGATGTTTGACGGTGTTTGGTCTATCCCCAGATGGCCGCCACCCGGAAGGCCAATTGGGTGTGTGAGTCCCTCACGTCCACTATCTCCGCCGGAATATCGCCCAGGATCCCCAGGGCGATGATCCAGTTCAAGATTTCATGGTCGCCCGAATCCTGCAACTCCTCAGGTGTGAGCCCGGCCAGTTGGCTGCCCTTGCCCTGCCGGACCAACTCCAGATAGCGG
Organism: Chloroflexota bacterium; assembly: GCA_022573285.1. GTDB lineage: Bacteria > Chloroflexota > Dehalococcoidia > Lucifugimonadales > UBA3495 > UBA9611. The sequence goes on along the minus strand of JACZUF010000006.1, from coordinate 35,410 downwards.
CGGTCGGTCTCCAGGTCGATGGCGGTGCACTGAAATTTGTGGGCCAGGAAGCTGTGGGACCAACTTGACGACGCCACCACGGCGACCCGTTCGTCCCTGGTGTCCAGGAACCGGCGTATCGACTGCCCGACCTCGTAGCAGCGGCGCGCCGTGGGCCGGGGCGGATAATCGAGCCCGGCCTCCTCTCCGTAGCAGTTCACGAACAAGGGCAGCAGCGGGAACTTGCCCTCCGGGTCCAGGTAGACCAGGGGGTTGATGATGGCGTGGGCCAGGCCCCAGTCCCAGCCCTTGAGGGCACTGGACGAGGCCATGTCGATGCCGTCCCGGATCAGGGAGTTGCGCATGTCTCTGGAGAAGTCCTGGGGGCACCGGAAAGAGAACTTGGTCTCCGGGGCGGCCTGCCACAGGTTCTCTCTCACCCCCGGATGGCGGAAGGGGTAACCGTCCACCTCGCTTCCGGTGTAGAGGCAGAATGGAGGCAGGTTGTCCTGCAAGAAGTTCTCGGCCTGGTCGTCGCCGATGATCATCAGTACGTCGGGGTCCCATTCGTGAAGCCGGTCCCTGAGCACCTTAAATGACTCGACCACCTTCTGCTGGTCCAGCCGGTCCTGGGCCAGGCCGTTGTCGTCGCCCAGTTCCGCCAGCAATTGGGCGGGGGGTTCGTAACCGGGGATCCGGCCGAAGACGCGCTCGCGGCCTTTGTGCCAGACCTCCGGCGGGGTGAGGATGATTGGACCGTGGGAACAACCCAGACCTAACAATTCAGCCATGACGACCTCACCGGCGCACCCTCTGACACGGGTGCGGAATGGATCGGTGGAAAGGCTTTTTAACGCCTATATTCCACCTCGTGAACCCCAGTCTGAAAATCAATCTGTACCGGGCGGATTGTAAATGCCGCCCTTTGGGCTGTCAAACCGGCACAGCCGGCGCAGCCGGGTTTCCATGGGTCCATCTCCAACGAACAACACTGCCAAATCATCAGATAGAATAATCACCGGTAAATAATAAACACCAAGGAAGATAAAAGATGCCTGGACTTCGCCTTTTAGCCTGCTTGGCCCACCCGGACGACGAGGCTTTCCCCGTCGGGGGCCTGCTGGCCCACAACGTGGCGGAGGGGCGGCAGGTGCGCCTGGTCACCGCCACCCTGGGCGAAGAGGGGGAGATCCGGCAGGAAGGGGCCGCCACCAGAGAGACCCTGGGAGACATCCGGCGCATCGAGCTTGCCTGCGCCGTGCGGGCACTGAGACTGGAGAGCTACGCCCAGTTAGAGTACCGTGACTCGGGCATGGCCGGCTGGGCCGCCAACGATCACCCGCGGGCCTACATCAACGCCCCCGAAGACGAGGTGGTGGGGCAGTTGGTGCGGGAGATAAGGGAGTTCCGGCCCCAGGTGGTGCTCACCTTCGAACCCGGGGGGCTCTACGGCCACCCGGACCACATCGCCGTGTCCAAACACACAGCCCGGGCCTTCAAGCTGGCCCCGGACCCGGCGGCTTTCCCCGAACAGTTAACCGGTGGGTTGAAGCCGCACACGCCCCAGAGGCTCTTTTATAGCGCGCGCCCCAAGGGCTTTCGGCTGGAATGGGCCAACCGGTTGCGGGCGGCCGGGATCGATTTCCCCTTGCCCAGCCCCGGCCAACTGGACCACGGCGTTCCCCCGGAGGATATACATCTCGCGCTGGACCTGTCGGCCCAACTTGAGACCAAGATGGCCTGCATCATGTGTCACCGGACGCAGGTCGCCCCGGACTGGCCCTACCACCGGGTGCCCAGGGATGTGGCCGCGTGGGTCCTGGGCCGGGAATATTACATCCGCGCTCAGCCCGGTGTGGCCCCCGGAGAGACCGTCCCCGAAGACTTCTTCGACGGCATCGCCCCCGACTAGCTGGCTACCCGTTTAGACCGGTCAGACGGCTAGGCGGCTGGGCGGCTGGAAAGGCCGGCTAGCCGGTGGGGCGTTGGATCAGCTCCACCGACACTTCGTCGGGGGCCACCACGAAGGCGACCATGGAACCGGAGGGCATGGTCCAGGGCTCGCAGTTGAACTTCACGCCGTTGGCCTTCAAGCCGGCCGCTAATTGCTCAAGGTCGTCGGTCTCGAACCCGAAGTGGTCCAACCCGTAGCGGGGGTCGGTGGATCCGGCGACCGGGTCCTCGCCCTCGGCGCGGCCGGAGATGGTCATGATGTGCTCGCCGTTCAACTCGAGCTGGATGGACTTGGTGGTGGAGAGTGGGCGCTCCGAGGTGATCTCGGCGCCGAAATTGTCGCAATACCACTTGGCGGCTGCGTCGGGGTCTTCGCTGCGGAAATGAAGGTGGTTTAAAGCAATCTTCACGGCGGTACTCCTGAGATAGGCTTTGCTCACGACCGGCCTCGCGGTTCCGGGCTTGCAATGTGAAGCGCCGGCTGGTCTGAGGCCCTAGTGTACCCCACAATTCGCCGCCGGTGAAGTTGTGGAATCCGGAGGAACAAGAGAAGTCTAGCCGGGAAGTTTTCTCGGCATGTTCAGCCGATCGGCGATTGGCGGCAACCCCAATATTCTCCTGGGATGGGGTCCGGGGAGATGACCGGTAAGCCCGCCTCGGCATCGACGCAGGCTTCTTCCTTGTCCACGTTCCGGTACATCAAGATCACCATGCCCACATCCAGACAGTCGTCTCAACTGCATCCATCCCCTCAGCGCCCAGCAGCAAGGGCAAACCCCGCAGCGTAGTGGGCATTCGCCGGGGCTGCTCGGCCACAACCCGGCGGCGCGTGTAGGGCCCCGGCACCGGGGTTGGGGCGAAAAAGGCGCGGCTTTTCACCGCTTGGCATTCGGATCCGGCGGGCACCCCAGGTTGACCAGGAGGTAAGCTCCGATTATGGGCAGATTTCCTGGATCGAGGCAGGGCTGCCGCCGGTATCGCCGCGCAGCGGCTTCCGGTAATCAACCAAGCCAGGAATCAGTTAAGGAAATTTGAAGTCCACTTGGCGTAGTCGGCCTTGCGGGTGAACTGGTCCATCTGTTCCGAGGTGGCCAACTGGGGACGCAGGTCGGCGGGGGGCACGCCGTCGCGCAGGGCTTTCAGGGTGTCGTAAACCGCCTTGACGGCGGCGGCGAACGGCAGGTGGCCTTGCAACGCGACCCTCACTCCCACCGAGCCCAGGTAGTCCCGGTCGGCCAGCTCGCCGGTGGTGCCGCCCAGGAGCAGCGGGATTTTTAGCTCCGAGCTAACGGCTTCCACCTCGGCCTTGGTCGAGGCGCCGGCCAGGAATACGGCGTCGACGCCGGCCTGTTCGTAGGCCTTGGCCCGCTTGATGGTGTCGGCTAGGTCGGTGATCCGCAGGGCGCTGGTGCGTCCGGCCACCACCATCTTAGGGTCGCGGCGCGCCGCCAATGCCGCCTTCATCTTGCCCACGCCCTCGTCGATGGGCAGCACGGCGTCTTTGCCACCGCCGAAGGTCCGGGGCAACACTGTGTCCTCGATGGTCAGCGCCGCAACTCCGGCGGTCTCCAACTCCTCCACCGTCCGCATCACGTTCAGGGCGTTGCCGTACCCGTGGTCGGCGTCCACCATGAGACTGAGGTCGCCGGCGCGGCAGATGCGGTGGATCTGCTGGGCAAATTCGGTGAGAGTGAGAACTATCAGGTCCGGAGCGCCCAGCACGGTGCCGGACGCGATGGAACCGGCGAACATGCCGACCTCGAATCCCAGGTCCTCGGCGATGCGCGCCGATATGGGGTCGAACACCGATCCGGGGTAAACGCACTTGTCGCCGGCCAGTATGCCCCGGTATCTTTCTCTTCTCGTGGTAAAGTCCATGAAACACCTTTTTGTCCGCAGAGTTCGTGCCCGCTCCAAACCCATTCAACCCGTGGTCGGACTCGAATCGGAGGGGCGGAAATTCCGGCCCATTCTAACACAGCCCAGTTGGAGCGCCCGTGACCGGCGGTATCCCCATCCTAGGCGTGGACTTCAGCGGCGCCAAGGCCGACAAAAACACCTGGGTGACCCAGGGAGTTCTGAACGGCGGCGTTCTCACGCTGGAATACTGCGAGCCCCTGTCCCGCGCCGGGTTGGCCGGCCTGCTTGCGTCCCTGCCGGGGACAGCGGTGGCCGCCCTGGACTTTCCCTTCTCCGTGCCCAAAGAATTTGCCGAAAGGTGGCTGCCCGGTGCCGGTGAAATGCCCGAACTCTGGGAAGCAGCCGCTGCGATGGATTTCGAAGAATTCATGTCCCTGCGGGACGGCTTCGTGGCCGGCCACGGCGAGCCCCTGCGCCGGGGGGACCTCTATTTCCCCGAGTGCTACTCCTGCCTCCACAAGACCAACCCCAACATGGTGCCCATGACCTTTCGGGGCATGCAGATGCTGGACGGCCTGTGGCGGGCGGGTTGCCGGGCGCCGCCCCTCCCCGGCCGGGGCCGCACCGGACCGGTGCTGCTGGAATCCATGCCCGGCGCGGCCCTTCGAGCCTTCGGCCTGCCCTTCAAGGGCTATAAGAAAGGGCAACAGTCCTTTCTACTTCGGCGGCAGATCCTGGACGGCCTGGATATCCGTTCCGGAGTTACAATTGCCAACCTGGTCCAGTTCAATGATTGTTGCATTGGGAATGACGACTGCCTGGACTCGGTGGTGGCCGCGGTGGCAGCCTGTCTCTGGGTCCGGGACCAGGGCCTGTTCCGGCTGCCTCAAGACGGGCCCGGCGACGCCACCCAACGCGGCGGGACTCCAAATCCAGATGAGAACGAGCTGGCCACCGCCCGCCTGGAGGGCTGGCTCTACGCCCCGGTGTTCCTGGGCCCGCCGGCCCGGATGTCCGGCTAGGGTCAGAAGAGTTTGTGCAATCAGATATTGCCCAAACCTGCCTCAGGTATTAGAGTGTGTGCCGATGCCAACCATCGGCGGTCCCACGGTCCCCACCATAAGAGGGCGGCTGCACCGCCTTGGAGACAACCCATGGGAATATTTAGGATGTACACCGGCGCCGACGGCAAGAGCCATATCGAGGAACTGGACCTGTCGGCCCACCCGGAGTTGACCTCGCCCATCGCCACCCAGGACATCGCCTTCCGGGAGTGGGCGCCCGGCCACTTCATCGACTGGCATCCCGCGCCCCGGCGGCAGTACATCATCTCCCTCTCGGGCATCATCGAGATCGGCCTGGAGGACGGCGCCACCCACCGCTTCGTGCCGGGAGACGCCCGCCTGGTGGAGGACACCACCGGCAAGGGACACACCACCCTGGTGCCGGGCGGCGAGCCCAGCATCACCGCAGTCATACCCCTGACCTAATAACCCAACGCGAAGCAAGGGAGAGACGAAATGGGCATCTACCGAATGTACACCGGCGACGACGGCCAGACCCACATCGAGGAGACCAGCCTGGCCACCCACCCCGAGTTGGCCGACGCGGTGAAAACCACCTCCATAACCTTCCGGGAGAACGAGCCCGGCCGCTTCATCGACTGGCACCCGGCCCCACGCCGCCAGTACGTGATCTGCCTTTCCGGACAGATCGAGATCGGCCTGGGCGACGGCTCCACCCACCTCTTCGGCCCCGGCGACGCCCGCCTGGTCGAGGACACCACCGGCCAGGGTCACACCACCAAGACCCCCGGGACCGTTCCCTGCGTGACCTGCACCATCCCCCTAGCAGACTAGCGGTGCAACCGCGTTTAGTGCCTTACAGCGTCTGTGGATGATTAACCTTGATTCCAGGCACAGGAACTCAACGGAATTTTAAGAGGGTCTTTACATGCAGATCGTTCGAGTGTTTGCCGGCGACGACGGCGAGTCCCATTTCGAGGACGTCACCCCGGAGGAGATGGTGGCCATCGCCAAGCGGCTGGGCGAGGGGGACATCCAACTGAACGCCCGCCAGTCGCCCTCCTTCTCCGATTACCACACCGCCCCCCGGCGTCAGTACGTGTTGCATCTGCTGGGCACCGCCGAGTACGAGACCGCCGACGGGACCAAACGCCGATTGGGCCCCGGAGACATCCTGGTGGCCGAGGACCTGAGCGGCCACGGCCATATCGCACGGGGGCTGGGAGAAGGTCAACGCTATATATTAGCCGTGCCTCTGGCGGAGGCGTAACCCCAGGCGCCGGAGCAACGCCTGATAAAGGCCATTAAAACCCCTCATTTCCCCGATTAAGGAGTCAGCTATGAAAATTATACGAGTATATTCCGGAGACGACGGCGAGTCCCATTTCGAGGATGTCACCCCGGAAGAGATGGCCAAAATCGTCAACCGGCTGGGCGCCGGCGACATCACTCTGGGCCTGCGCCCGTCCCCGTCCTTCTCCGACTACCACAACGCCCCCCGGCGTCAGTACGTGGTCAACCTATCGGGCACCGCCGAGTTCGAGACCGCCGATGGGACCAAGGTGCAACTGGAGCCGGGAGACATCCTGGTGGCCGAGGACCTGTCCGGCCACGGCCACATCGCACGGAGCCTGGGCGACACCCCACGGGCCTCCCTGGCCATCCCCCTGGCCGACCCCAGCTAACGTCTAAATAACACCGGTCTTCAGTGGGCCCATTAGTGGGACCCCTTCAGGAGCGCGGACAGGTGCAGCAACCCCTGCTGACGCCGGGCGCCGGCGACGGCCCCACGCCACCGGGCGGGCAGTAGTTGCTCCGTCATCTCCCGGGTCAGTCCGTTGTCCGTGAGCCGAGGAAACCGGTGGTAAACGGCTGCGGAAACGGCCGGCCCAGGCCCTTGGCCGCTCACCTCCGCCCAGGCGTGCATGAAGGGCAGGACCGCGTTAACGGCCAGGTCCCTCGCCCGCCCCGAACCTACGTACGCCGGGCCGTCCGGGCTGCCGGCGCCGAGCGCAGCGGTCAGTTTGGCCGGCCAAACCCCCTTTCCATCGGCAGCCTTGGCGACCACTTCGCCCAGCCCCGCTGCCAGACCCAACTCCAGAAAACGGTCCAGAATAATAGCTGCCCCCGCGATCCGACGCCGCGGGTGATTGGCGGGCCGGACCCGGAACAGCCGCCACTCTCCGTGATTCATGGCCGGGCCGAAACCCTTCGGGCGGTTCATGGCCGGACCGGTGTTTTTCGGGCGCCGCGGTTCGGACGGGCGCGTTGATTCTGAGACGTCCAACCCCGAGCAAGCGCCAAGCCAACCACGGATAGCCGGCAACCGCTCCCCCGGTGTAAGCAGTGTGGCGGCTTGCGCCACCGCCCGGTACGGCGCCCGGAAGGCCAGTTCGATGAAGGGACGCCGGTTGCTGCCATAACCCAGCCCCTCCATCAGGGCCTGGTACAACGCCTGGTCCGGCCCATCGGCCCGGATACACTCCGCAAGCCAGCGGGACTTGAGTTGAAACCGCAGGTCGCCGGCCCGGTCCAAGATCTCCCCGGCCTCGTCCATCGACCCCGGTTTGGGAAACCCCCTACGGGCCAAGACCTGCCAGAGGTCCAGGGGATGGCCGCCTCCCGGCCCCTCTTCCAGCAGCGCCCGTAGGTCGACCACCGGCGCCTGGCCACCGCTCTGCAGGCGGGTCTCCTCCGAGTGCACCTCCAGCGCCCCGTGGACCACCACGCCGTTGTAGTTGGGGTCTCCGCCGTGTCCGTGGGAGTCCCAATCCGACTGTCTGATGTGCAGTTCCACGTCGCCCCGGACCAGGCCCAGACCTTCCACTTCCAACAGCGCGTCCCGGAAGTCCGGACCGGCGGCGGTGCCCAGGCGGCCCGGATAGACCACCCGCAGCCGCTGGCCGGCTTCCGTGCGCAGGCCGGTCTGCCGGGCGGCCCGTTCCTTCCAGAGTTTGGCCAAAAGCCGCTCGGGTATCCTTCTCTTCGTCCCCTCGGAAACCAGCCGCCGGGAGTTTACAGTCAGCCCCGCCGGGTACACTGTCACTGCTCCCAATTCCCCTGTTCTATTACCAACACGATGATATATATTACCAATTTTGGATTAGCGCCGACAGCCTGCCATCCGATGGCGCTGGTACACCGCCTCCGCTAGAATGACAGTCCATCCTGATTCGAGGTCCTGCGATGTCCGCGGCGTCCGGTTCCCAGCCCAACGGCCCTCTCACGCTGACCTACTACGGCCACTGCGCCTTTCAGTGGCGGACCGAGGCCGGACTCACGGTGTTGGCCGACCCCTACCGCAACATAGCCGAACGGTACTGGTTCAACCGGATTTTTCCCGACGTGGAGTGCGACCTGGGCCTGATCACCCACGCCCATTTCGACCACGACGCCGCCGAGCGGCTGCCGGAGGGGGCGTCCCTGGTCCGGATGCCGGGGGAGTTCGCCAACCGGGACCTGACCGTCCGGGGTGTGCTGGACCTGCACTCAGGGGCGTCGCGGCTGCGTGAGTTCCCCAACGTGATGTTCCGGCTCGAGACCGGCGGCGTCAGCTTCCTGCACCTGGGCGACAACCGGGCCGACTGGCCGGCGGACGTGGCCCGTTCCATCGGCGAAATCGACGTGCTGCTGGTCACCGTCGACGACTCCAAACATCTTTTGAAATACGAAGAGGTTGACTCTCTAATCCAGCGGCTGGAACCCCGGGTGGTGATTCCGATGCATTATCAGATACCGGGGTTGATGGCCGGCGATACCGGTCTGGAGCCTCCCGATGGCTGGCTGGCCACCCAGCCAAGGGTCAAGCGGCTGGACGGCCACACCGCCATTTTCTCGCCCCAGGGCCTGCCGTCCCAGACCGAGGTCTGGCTCTTCCAGCCGTCGCCCGCGTCCTTCGCCAGCCCGGCGGCGGCTCGCCGCGTTTAGAGGGGGCCGGTTGACTGCGGGCCGGTAGCGCCGGCGTGCCGCAGGCTGGTTTCCCAAGGTGCGGACGGTGACCAACGCTCTGATGGGGAGTCCGTTCCTGGAGCTGTAGGTGGTCCGGCCCGGCTGGTTATCTCTCGAATTCGTGTCCGCAGTTCATCGCCAGTGATTGGGTGGAGTCGTCCCACTCCCCGAGGCAGATTCCGATAAGGGATAAAGCTCCGCTTCCGTCGATGGCGAAAGTGCCCGTTCCCTGGGAACCGGGGGCCGCTTGGTTGGCGCCGGTCGCCGTGAGCTCGATGGCGCCTGTGTTCAAATCGAAGGTGTAGGTGCCCCAATAGTCTTGGTAATGCTCGAAGGGATTGACCGTCACCGCGAATTCACCGCCGGCCGTTAGCAGAAGCTGGTTGATGTTCCCGGTCTGCTTTTCCCTCCAGACCCCGGCCAATGGGTTCTCCTCGGCAGAATAGACATTGACCTCCGCCGAGACCGAATACTGCCCTTCCCCAACGTCGGCGGTCACCGTGAAGACGGATCCTGTAGGTGTGGCGGCGTCGATGGACAATAGGCCGGTTTCCGAGTCGATACCGGCGCCCTCACCCGGCGCCAACGACCACGCCACAGGAGAATCCACCGCCAACAATGGGGCGCACCTGATGCACTCGGGGGCGGCCAGAACGATCTGCGCCGACTCGCCGGGTTGCAGATCATTGGGGCTGATCAAGAGGAGATTGTCCCCCGGAAACTCTACTTGGTCCAACGTCATCGAACCGTCTAACACGGACCTGGCCGCCGCCGGACCGCCGCGCAACAGCGAAGCCGGGAGTGGGGCTAGGTTGAACTCCAGTATGTCGCTGCCAGAAACAACCAGCACCTGGGCCACATAACAGCCATACGCCACACATTTCGGAGTTATCGACACCAGATACTCGCCATCCGGGACGCCGGTGATTACATATAAACCGTCGATGTCGGTGATCGCCGAGTTCCCGGAGGGTTCCAGGGTCACCTGCCCGCCCAACAGCAGTGTATTGCTGCTGTCCAACACGAACCCTGCGATGGTGTAGCCGGGGACGGCGGTGGTCGCTGTGGGAGTCGGCCGCGGCTGGGTAACCGGGGCCGCTGCCGTGGCCGTGGGCGTGGGCGTGGGCGTTACCAGTCTGGGCTTCTCCCCTCCTCCGCAGGCCGCCGCCAAGACTGAGATCAGCCCCAAACAAAATATGACGATCAGCTTCAAATGTGGCTTCCTTTACCCGTCGGCGCGGGCCCCAGCCCAGGCCATTCGATATTCGGTTCCCCGGTCCCGGCCCGTATTCTCGGACAAATAACTGCCCCAGCCGCGATTGGCCGGGGCATCGATTTGCGCCTAACGGATTAAACCGGTTTAACTGGTGGGCCTGGATGGACTCGAACCAACGACCTCGGTCTTATCAGGACCGCGCTCTAGCCGCCTGAGCTACAGGCCCACGTCCGTGGGGAGTGGCCAATAGCCACGCTTGGATTATAGCGACTGGCCAAGTCACGGGCAAGGTGGCGGTGGGGTTGCTCTGTGCCACGGATTGATGTGCGCGCTATTGGCCTTCTTCCGAGTTGCTGCCGTCTACCAGTCCTTCTACCGCTAACCCAAGTTCGGCCGCCTTGGCAAAATCGGCTTCGGCTTCAGCGTCTTTGCCGAGAGCGCGGTAGGCGATTCCCCGGTTGTAGTAGGCCGCGGCATATTCGGGGTTGAGGCGGATGGCCTCATCGTAGTCCGCTACGGCCCGCTCATTTTGACCCAGGTTCCTGTAGGCGATTCCCCGGTTGTAGTAGGCCAAGGCATCCTCTGGGTTAAGGCGGATGGCCTCGTTGTAGTCGGCCATCGCCCGTTCACTCTGCCCCAGGTTGGCGTAGGCGTTTCCACGTGCGATGTAAGCCGATGCATGATCGTGGTTCCGACGGATGGCTTCATCGTAATCAACTATGGACTGCTCCCACTGCCTTAGGCCTGCGTAAGCCAGTCCACGATTGAAATAAGCATCTTCAAAGTCAGGGTTTAGACGGACGGTCTCCTCATAGTCCGCTAACGCCCGTTCCCACTGCCCCAACCTGGCGTAGGCGCTTCCCCGGTTGTTGTAGGCCATGGCATATCCCGGGTTGAGGCGGATGGCCTCCGAGTACTCATCAGCCGCAGATTGGTAATCTGTAGTTTCATGGTAGGCATTGCCCCTCAGAATGTGTCCTTGTGCAGAAACGGTGTTGGACGGAACTCCCCGTGAGGATTCAAGGAGGTCTCGCAATCGGGACACTTCTTCTTCGGACAGGGAGGGGCCGCTCGATTGCACCTCCCGGGGTGCGGCAGCTTCAAGGGTCTGGTTGGCCTGCCAAGCGGCTAGTTCGCGCTCGTACGTCTCAGCAATCCCTGCAACTGCTGCTGCATCGCTGCGCTTTTCCGCCAGTTCGATCCGCTTGTCGAAAGCGGCGAAGTAGTCCAGTTGGTTTTCGCGCTGTGCTCGGTGTCTAAATTGCCACCATGACCATAGACCGGTTGTCACCAAGGCAATCGTCGAAAAAGCGAGGGGAAGCACGTCGCCGACCAAGTTCATGAGTACCCTTAGACGCCGGGATGGATGGTGACAATATTACCACTGGATTGGGACCCGGTAAGCCAGACGTATAACAGCAACACCCCAGGAAAACGTGGCGGGCCGCCCTAGCCTGGGCCGCCGGGTGGGCCTTCGCCCCCGTTCCTGACCCGTTCCAAAAGCAGCGGCAGCAGCTCTCCGGAGGGTCCCTTGATGGTTATGTCGCACCAAGGGGTGAGGGCGGTCTCCTCGGGGTTCACCTCGATGAGCGCCGCCCCCAACTCTTTGGCGACCAAAGGCAGGCGCGCCGCCGGGTTCACGGTGCCCGAGGTCCCCACCAGCAGCATGCAATCGCAGGCCTCGGCCTGCTCCCGGCAGGCCAAGAGCACGTCTTCTGGGATGGGCTCGCCGAACATCACGGTGTCCATCTTGATCACGCCGCCGCATCCGGTGCATCTGGGGGGCAAGCTGTCGAAGTGGTAGCCGTCCCTGGGTTGGCGGGAGCCGCAGCCGACGCACCGGAGCCAGGTCCGGTTGCCGTGGATCTCCAACAGCGAGCGGCTGCCCGCCTCCCGGTGCAGGTTGTCCACGTTCTGGGTCACCACGCACTGCAGCAGCCCCAACCGCTCCATCTCGACCAGGGCGTGGTGTCCCGGATTGGGCTGGGCGCGGTCCACCGCCACCTTGAGCTCGTAGACCGGGTCGCCGGGCCGTTCTTCGTTGCGGAACCGGGCCTCCCACCACCCCTTGGGGTCTTTGATAAATTCCTGGTAAGAGAGGTTGGTGGGCTCGCCGTGCTTGGTCCAAAGTCCTCCGGGGCCCCGGAAGGGCGGGATGCCGCTCTCAACGGAAAGCCCGGCCCCGGCCAGCGCCACCACGTGATTGGAACGCAGGATCAGGGCGGCTGCTTGGTCCAGCGATTGGGAAAGTTCGACGGTTAACTCCAGCATGGTTAACTGGGTATCTTAAACGCGCCAGAGCGCTCTGAAAAGAGCAGCCCGCTGCGTTTTCATGGGGCGCCATCTGTGTCGAGGTGAGGCTAGACCAAAAACCGGCTGTGCCGGCGGCCGGAACGAAGCCGGGAAAGGCCTGGTGGCCCCGGATCAAAACGAAGTGGGGAAGGCCTCGCGGCCGATGAGGGGGACGAACCGGCAGGGGCCCAGCATCCGCAGGGAAATGCCCTCTCCGGTGCGCAGGGCACAGACCAATTCCTGCTGGTCGCGGTTGCCCACCGGCACCACCATCCGGCCGCCGACGGCTAGCTGCGACACCAGGGCGGGGGACAGGGAGGGCGCGGCGGCGGAAACCACGATTGCGTCGTAGGGCCCGCGCCACGGACAACCCAAGGTCTCATCGGCGTCTTCGACGACGATATTCTCATAATCAAGGGCACAGAGGATATCCCGCGCCCGTTGCGCCAGACAGCGGACCACCTCCACGGTGACCACCTTGCCCTCGGGGACCATCTCGGCCAGCACGGCCGCCTGGTAGCCGGAGCCGGCGCCCACCTCCAGCACCCTGTCCGCCGGCTGCAGGCGCAGCGCCTCGGTGATCAGGGCAACGATGTAGGGCTGGGAGATGGTCTGTCCCTCGCCGATGGTCAGGGGCACATCCAAGTAGGCCATGGGGCGCTCGCCGGTGGGCACGAACGCCTCTCTGGGCACCCGCTGCATGGCGCTCAAGACGGATTTCGACCGGATACTGCGTCTCAGGTTGGAGAACAGTTCCTTCCGGTCCGAATTCAGTTTCTTTTCCGTTTCCCGCTCGGTCATCAATTCAAATATACCATTTACATAACGCACCCAACAACAACGTTTCCAGGCACCTGCCCGGCATCTATGCGGCCTGCCTCCGGGATTGATTGACGGCAACAAACCCGTATGCTAGCCTGGGATGGACCTGGAGCGGTGCGATCAGATTTTTAGAGATTTTTATAGGTTTTCTGAGTAGATTCCACCGGAAAGCCCCCAAACGGACTAAATTTCACTGGACTTGATTACAGTGGTAGATATTCAGGCCGCCGAAAGGCGAATAACCGAAAAGTCCCAGTGGCTCTCCCTTCGGGCTGCCTGCCGCCTGCTTGATGTCAGCAACACCACCCTCAGGCAATGGGCCGACAGCGGCTACCTCCGCGTCTACCGTACGCCCGGCGGACACCGCCGGTTCCTCCGGGACGACATCGAAGCATTTGCCAATGCCCCCGAGCAGGCACAGGAGCAGGGCCGGGAAGAAGCGATTGAAGACTCGGCCCTCCGCAAGATCCGCCGCCGCCTCAGCCGCGGCGACATGGCGCAACAGTCTTGGTACCAGAGCGTCGAGGAGGAGGGCAGGGTGCGGATGCGGCTCTTCGGACGCCGTCTATTGTCCCTGCTGTTACAGGAGTCCGGACCCCGCCGCCGCCGGCAGGAATTGCTGCAGGAGGCCCATCTGCTGGGCCAGGAGTACGGCACTGAGATGTCCGAACGGGGCGTGACCCTGAAGGACACCATCGAAGCCTTCGTTTTCTTCAGGACCATGGTGCTGGACTCGACCAACCCCGGTTCTTGGGCCCGGATAATCGAAGCGGCGGACCGGGTGCTGGTGGGCGTGGCCGACTCATACGAAAAGTCAGGCGAAAAATCAGCCGGGAAATCCAAAAAATAGTCTAAAGCGAATATAGGGTAGCAGCAGCCCTTACGTATTACCTACGTCAGCTAGTCACAGAGGAGGAACCACAGACAGCAATGGACATCACCGACCGCCAGCTGTTGAACAAGATCCAAGGCCCCTTCCCCATGGTCGACCAGCCCTTTCAGCAACTGGGCGAAGAGGTTGGGATCAGTGAGCAAGAAGTGCTGGACCGTTTGGCCGAACTGAAACGGACCAACGTCCTGCGCCAGATAAGCGCCATCTTCGACACCCGCCGTCTCGGGTTCAAGACCACCCTGGTGGCCATGGCCTACGAGCCGAAGCAACTGCACAAGGCGGCGATGGAAATCAACAAACACCCCGGCGTGAGCCACAACTACGCCCGGGAGGGCTCCTACTACAACCTGTGGTTCACCCTGGCCGTGCCCCCGGAGCACGACCTGGAGGCCACCGCCCGGTACATGTCCCGCAAGACCGGGGCCCTGGAACAGCGGATCATGCCCACCAAGCGATTCTTCAAGATCGGCGTCAACTTCGACATGGTCAAACAGAAGGGCTCCTCCTTCAATTACAGTCCGGACGATATCAGCCCCGGCGGCTTCGACAAGGAGGCCGCCGACTCCTGGAATAAGGCGGTGCCCATAACCGAGGCCGATAAGGACGCCATCCGCGGGATGCAGGAGGACCTGGCATTGGTCCCCCGTCCCTACGACACGATCGCCCAGGGGTTGGGCATGACCACCAGCGAACTGTTCGCCTTGGCCAAGGACTTCCAAGACCGGCGCATCATGCGGCGTTACAGCGCCGTGCTGCACCACCGCCGTTCCGGGTTCAAGGCCAACGCCATGATCGTCTGGAAGGTGCCCGAAGAACGCGGTGAGGAAGTCGGCATGATAATGGCCAAGCACGACGCCGTGACCCACTGTTATGAGCGGCCGACCTTCCCCGACTGGCCGTACACCCACTTCACCATGGTCCATGCGACGACTCCCGAAGGCTGTGAGGAGATCAACAACGAGATCAGCGAGGCCACGGGGATAACCGAACGGCTGGTCTTGTACAGCACCAGAGAGTACAAGAAGACCCGGGTCCGCTACTTCGTGCCGGACTACGACGATTATCTGGAATCAGAAAAACCCGATGCCGCGATCACGGCCTAACGCCACGGCTTTACGCGACGGTTTAACGCTAGAGAACCTATGACAACCTTTTATCCCGTTTTTCTCAATCTGAATGGGCGCCGTTGCGTCGTAATCGGCGGCGGACAGATCGCCGAGGGCAAGGTCCTGAAGCTGCTCGATTCGGGCGCCAAGATAATCGTGATCAGCCCCGACGCAACCCAGGACCTCCGCAACGCCGCAGGCCGGGGCGACGTTGAATTGAAGCTGCGCAAATACCAGGCCGGCGACCTTGAGGGCGCTTTCCTGGTCATCGCGGCCACCAACGACCGGGTGGTCAACCAGGAGATCTTCGAGGAAGCCGAGAGCCTGGGCGTACTGCTCAACGCCGTAGACGACCCGGCCCGCTGCTCTTTCATCGCGCCGTCCATCGTGGAACGCGGCCCGGTGACCCTGGCCATCTCCACCGGCGGCGCCAGCCCGGCTTTGGCCCGCAAGCTGCGGGAGACCCTGGCCGAATCTCCGGCCTTGGACTGGGCCGACGCCACCGGCGTGCTTTCCAAGGCCCGCCGGATAATCAAAGAGAAACAGGCCTCCGTGGACCCCCAGCGCTGGCAGTGCTGCATGACTCCAGAGCTTCTGGGCCTGGCCAAGTCGGGACGCGAGGACGAGGCCTTGGACAAGCTGCTGGATGGTCTGTTGGGCCGGTATTCCGATAAGGATTCCAACGGGCTATGCTCCAACATCAGCGAATGCGTTTCCGGCGGCTGTCAGGCCGGCAGCCCCGGAAATTCCATCAAATCCCGGAAACCGGAAACCGCCGGCCCCGCGGTCAACCAGGGCCGCTTGGCCCAAACCGCAGGGGGCTGACCAGTTGCCTCCCGGTAACGCGGCGGATAGCTCAGCCAGCGACTCAACAGGCGGCCCAACGGGCGGCTCCGATAGCCGGGCCATCAAGCTCGGGAGCCGGGGCAGCGCCCTGGCCCTGATCCAAGACGAGGTGGTCATCGGCTGCCTGAAGGCCAAGAACCCGGACCTGGAATTCCAGATCGAAACCGTCCGCACCCGCGGAGACGCCGACCAGACCTCGGCCCTAGTGGGCATGGGCCTGGGCATCTTCGTCAAGGAACTGGAACAGGAGCTTCTGGACGGCAAGCTGGACATCGCCGTCCACAGCCTGAAGGACATGCCCACCAAGTTGGCCGACGGCCTGGTGCTGGGCGCGGTGTTGTCCCGGGAAGACGCCAGAGACGTGCTGGTAAACCGGTTCGGCTGCCCTCTCGAAGGTCTTTCGAAGGGTACCAAGATCGGCACCAGCAGCCCCCGCCGCGCCGCCCAATTGAAGAAGTACGCCCCCCAGGTGGAGGTAGTCCCCATCCGGGGCAACGTGGAGACCCGGTTGCGCAAGGCCCAGGGTGAAGAGGCCGACGGGGTCATCTTGGCCGCCGCCGGGTTGATCCGGCTGGGACTGCAAGACCAGGTCACCGAGTACCTCTCCCCCCAGCGGTTCGTGCCGCCGCCCGGACAGGGCATCCTGGCGGTGGAGGCGCGTGCCGACGACTACCGCATGTTGGAGTTGTTGTCGGCCATCGACGATGCGAACGCCCGCTACGAAGCCACCGCCGAACGGGCCTTTCTCGAAAAAATTGGCGGCGGTTGCAGCTTGCCGGTGGGCGCCTATGCCCGGTGCATGGAGGACAACATGCTCTTGACCATCTTCATGAGCACCGAGGACGGTGGAAAGAGTTTCACCGCCAAGATCGAAGGAATGAAACGCGACCCCCTGCAACTGGCCAGCGACGCCTACCTGGCCCTGGTGGAACGGGGCGGCGCGGATTTGTTGAAGGCCGCCAGGGCGGCCCAGGCGTGATCATCCGCCCCCGTGGGCGGTTTTTAGGTGGACCAATTGACCGGTAAAGTCTATCTGGTGGGCGCCGGACCCGGCGACCCCGGACTAATCACCGTGAAGGGCATGCGGGCTTTGGAGCAGGCCCAGGTGGTCGTTTACGACCGGCTGGTGGACCCCGTGCTACTGCAGGCCGTCCCCGAAAGCGCCGAGCGCATCTTCGTGGGCAAGGCCCGGGGCCGTCAGCAAATGACCCAGCCCGAGATCAACCAACTGCTGGTGGACAAGGCGTCCGAGGGGCTCACCGTGGTGCGTCTAAAGGGCGGCGACCCCTTTATCTTCGGCCGCGGCGGCGAAGAAGCCCTCGAACTGAAAGCAAACGGCCTGCCCTTCGAGATTGTCCCCGGCGTTACTTCGGCCATCGCCGGACCAGCCTACGCGGGCATACCCCTGACCCACCGGGGCATCGCGACGACTTTCACGGTGGTCAGCGGCAGCGAGGACCCGTCCAAGCCCGGGTCCACCGTCCCCTGGGAGGTTCTGGCCAAGAACGGCGGCACCCTGGTGGTGCTCATGGGCTGGGCCTCCCTGGAGAAGATACTCGGCACTCTGCAGAAAGAGGGCCTGCCACCCACCACCCCGGCGGCCCTGGTCCAGTGGGGAACTTGGAGCTCCCAAAAAACCGTCACCGGCTGTATCGAAAACATCTTGGACCTGGGCAAAGAAGCGGGGCTCACTCCGCCGGTGGTCACCGTCATCGGCGATGTGGTGAATCTCCGAGAGAAATTGGCCTGGTTCGACACCCGCACCCTGTTCGGCAAACGCGTGTTGATCACCCGTTCCCGCTCCCAGGCTTCCCGGCTGCGCGCCCTGTTGGAGCAGGCCGGGGCCAATGCGGTGGAACTGCCCACCATCCAGATCAGCCCGCTGGAGGACTTCTCCGAACTGGACGCCACCTTGTCGAAGTTGCAGGACTTCCAGTGGGTGATATTCGCCAGCGCCAACGCGGTCGAGTCGGTCTTCGAACGTCTGGAGGCCCAGGGCAAAGACGCCCGGGCCATGGCCGGAACGACCATCGGGGCCATCGGCCCCGCCACTGCCCAAGCATTGGCCCGGCGGGGCATCACCGCCGACTTCGTGCCCAGCCGGCCCGTTTCGGAGGTGGTGCTGAAAGAACTGTCGAGCCGGGACTGGAAAGGCGTCTCGGTGCTGCTGCCCTCCGCCGACATCGGGCGCGATGAACTGGAAAAGGGCCTCACGGAGATGGGAGCCAGGGTCAACCGTTTGGCCGCCTACCGGAACGTGCCGGTCGAAGGCGTGAGCGACCTGGCCAAGGAAGCTTTTCTTGACGGCGTCGATGTCGTAACCTTTACCAGTTCCTCCACCGTGCGGAACCTCGTCGAGATGCTGAACGGCGACCGGAAGGCCCTGGACGCCAGCTTCATCGCCTGCATCGGCCCGGTCACCTCCGCCACCGCCCGCGAACTGGGACTGCGGGTGGACTTGGAAGCGTCCGAACACACCGTCGAGGGCCTGGTGGAGGCGCTGATCAGTCATTTTTCCACCGCCCAAGTTTCCCCCAAGTAGTCCCCTTAAGCAGTCGAAGGAGAAGGACGCCATGACCAGCTTTCCCGACTCACGGTTGCGCCGCCTGCGCGGCAGCGAGCCCATGCGCAACATGGCCAGGGAGACCCGCCTGTCGGTCAAAGAGTTCATCTATCCCCTGTTCGTGGCCCACGGACAGGGCGTTAAGGAACCCATAGAACCGATGCCCGGCCAGTTCCAGATGTCGTTGGACGTCCTCTCCGAAGAGGTTGGGGAGGCCGCCGAGTTGGGCATACCATCGGTGCTGCTGTTCGGACTGCCGGCCGAGAAGGACCCCCTGGGGACCGAGGGCTACGACCCCGAGGGCATCGTGCAGGAAGCGGTGCGAATGATTAAGAAGAACCATCCGGGCATGATGGTGGTCACCGACGTCTGCATGTGCGAGTACACCGACCACGGCCACTGCGGGGTCATCGACAACGGCAAGATCGACAACGACCAGACGCTGGAGCTGCTGGGGCGTACCGCCGTTTCCCACGTCCAAGCCGGGGCCGACCTCCCTGCCCCGTCCGCCATGATGGACGGTCAGGTCCGGGCCATCCGCCAGGCATTGGACGACCACGGCTTTCAAGACACGCCGATCATGGGCTACGCCGCCAAGTACTCATCGGGGTTCTACGGGCCGTTCCGGGTGGCCGCCGGTTCCACGCCCCAGTTCGGCGACCGGAAGAGCTACCAGATGGACCCGGCCAACGCCCGCATGGCCATGCGTGAGATCGAAGCCGACATCGCCGAGGGCGCCGACATCGTGATGGTGAAGCCGGCCCTGTCCTACCTGGATGTGATACGGCAAGCCAAGGACCGGTTCGACCTGCCCCTGGCCGCCTACAACGTCAGCGGCGAGTTCGCCATGGTGAAAGCCGCCGCCCAACAGGGCTGGATCGACGAGAAGACCGTGACCATGGAGATACTGACCTCCATCAAACGTGCCGGGGCCGACACCATCCTCAGCTACCACGCCAAGGAAGTGGCGAGATGGCTGAAAGAGACGGAGTAGACTTGTGAGCAACCATACGGTCGACAAACGGCTTGCCGGCGAGCGGGGCGAAATGTACGTATTCGGCGAACTGCTGAAACGCGGCGCAGATTTGTATGTTCCTCTGGTCGATAAGGGTGTCGATGCGCTCGTTCGGACAGCTGAAGGCACCGTAATTGAGATTCAGGTGAAATCAGCGGGAAGCGCTGGCGGCAAAGATCCACGTTGGTTCCAGTTGGCCCACCTTGAACCTCGCAAGAATTTTTTGATTGTGGGTGTTGAGTTTGACCAAAGAGATCCGAAGTGCGCTTGGGTCTTCCCGTCTATCATTTTCGACAAATATGCTAATACCCCGCCCAAAGGCTCTCCTCGAGATTTGAACTTGGAGGTCGGTGTCAGAAAATATGGTATGCCGTTGAAGGACCTATTATGCGGCTTTCGGAACCGCTGGGAATTGATCGTAGACTTCCCAAAATACGCAAGGCTGATGGAGACTCCAGAGGACTTGGAAGACGTGCTCACGGTTCGGGAGTCAGAGGAAAGCGGCGACGAATCTATCAGTCTGAAGGACTATGAGCGAGGGAGGTAAAGCGTGGATACAATTCGCGACATCGTTGTTATCGTTTTCGGAGTGACGGGAACCATTACTTCGCTAATGGTTCTCATCATATGCTTCAAGCTGTATGGAAGGGCTTCTCAGGCATTGGACCGAGTCGGACGCGCTGCCGATGATATCCACGGTGCTGCAGAAGTGGTTCGGAGGACGCCGCGCCTGGCCAAGGGCGTGTACAACTTTGTGGGCCCGATTTTGCCACGGCTCAGATTGTTGCGATTAGCCTTCCGTGGTGCGGCTGCTATTTCTCGGATTGCCAAGTTCGCCTCACGAGCCAGTAAACCCCCTACGCCAAACCCAAAATAAGGCATGGCGCCGAGTCGACATTGGAGGAATCCGCCGCCGCTCCGAGCGCACCTACCGAAGGGTCCGGGACCTGTTCTAGGGATGTCAATAAGCCAACTTAAATCAGGAACGAACATGCAATTTAGGAAGTCGGAAGCACTTTTCGCCGAGGCGCAGAAATACATCCCCGGCGGCGTTAACAGCCCAGTCCGGTCCTTCAAGGCCGTGGGCGGCACCCCGCCCTTCATCGCCCGCGGCCAGGGAGCGCGGGTCTGGGACGTGGACGGCAACGAATACATCGACTACCTGGGCTCCTGGGGTCCGCTGGTGCTGGGACACTCCCATCCGGCGGTGATCGAGGCCCTGAAAAAAACCGCCGAGCACGGGACCAGCTTCGGCGCCCCGGTGGAGCAGGAAGTCGAGCTGGCCAAGATGATCTGCGGCAGCCTGCCGTCGGTGGAGATGGTCCGGCTGGTCAACTCGGGCACCGAGGCCTGCATGAGCGCCATCCGGCTGGCCCGGGCGTTCACCGGCCGCGACAAGATAATCAAGTTCGCCGGCTGCTACCACGGCCACGCCGACGGCCTGCTGGTCAAGGCCGGCTCGGGCGCGCTGACCTACGGCATCCCCACCAGCGCGGGAGTGCCCGAGTCCTACGCCAGCGAGACCCTGGTGGCCGACTACAACGACGTAGGGTCCGTTGAGAAGTTCTTCGAGGCCAATCCCGGCGGAATCGCCGCCATCATCATCGAGCCGGTGGCCGGCAACATGGGCGTGGTCCCCCCGGCCCAGGGGTTCCTGGAGTCGCTGCGGAAAATCACCCAAGAAAACGGAGCTTTGCTCCTCTTCGACGAGGTGATCACCGGGTTCCGGGTCGGACCCAACGGGGCCCAGGGCCTCTACGGCATCACCCCGGACATCACCACCATGGGCAAGATCATCGGCGGCGGCCTGCCGGTGGGGGCCTATGGCGGAAGTAAAGACGTGATGGAGATGGTCGCGCCCTTGGGGCCCATGTACCAAGCCGGCACCCTTTCCGGCAATCCGCTGGCCGTCAGCGCGGGCATCGCGACTCTCAAAGAACTTCAGAAGCCCGGCACGTTCGAGCGGCTGGAGCGCCTGGCCCAGCGGCTGACCGACGGCCTGGCCAAGGCCTTCCAGAAGGTGGAGATGCCCTCCACCATCAACCGGGTCGGTTCCATGTTCACCGGGTTCTTCAACCCCGGTCCGGTGACGGGCCTGGCCCACGCCGAGGCTTCGGACACGGAGATGTACGGCCGTTACTTCCACGCGATGCAGGAACGAGGCGTTTACATCGCCCCCTCCCAGTTCGAGGCAGGGTTCGTTTCCACCGCCCACACCGAGGCCGACATCGACGCCACCATAGACAAGGCTTCAGAAGCCCTCCGCAAGCTACGATGATCTCCGAGGCATGACCACGAAAAAAGGCTCCCCGATGGCGGGGAGCCTTTTTAATTCGCTGTGATTTGGTTGTGACCTAAGTGCCGTAGCGGGCGGCCGCATTGGGGTCGCTGTATTCCACATTCTTGGTCGCCCAAAAGGCGGTGGCGATCCTGTCGCACGTCGAGACCAATTCTTCGCACGCAGCCATATCAACATTCTGCTTACACTGGCCGGCCAGTTTCAACGCTTGATTGAACGTTCCGTTTACATCGAAATCCGCGGCCACATTCGGCCAGCCGTAATCGGCCCAGAGGATCCGAAATTCCTTCTTCACGATCTCCGCGTGTTCTTCTTTGACCGCGACGTAGCGGCCCAGCTTACTCGCATAGTCCACCATCGCTGCGGCATCGCCACCGGCGGGGGCTTCCAAAGCCTGAATGCGCAGAACCATCTTTTGCACGGTCTGGGCGGCTATCTTGGCCACTAAGGGCTCGTAGATCCCGCATGGGATATCACAATGGGCCTGCGCGATTCCCGGTTTAGTCCAGCCTATGGGGTTAAACATGGCAGCCTCTCCTGACTACACCTGATTATTAGCAAGCAACAGCGTAAACAAAATCCGCAGGGGGCGCAACCCCTCGCTTCGCGCCACGCCTGGCCTAGCCTCTGCATTACGCCCAGCTTGTATCCGCTTCGTATAGACACTTATAATTGCTCAATTACGCATCCCGGCAAACGGGAGCGCAGGCATTGATTTTTCGGCGTTTTTCGGCGTCCAGGAGATGACCCAGTGGCGACAACCACCAGACCCGCTCACATGAAGCACCGCAGCAGCGAGTTGATCGACGGCCCCAATCGGGCGCCGGCCCGGGCAATGTTGATGGCCATGGGCCTGACCCAAGAGGACATTAAAAAGCCTTTCGTCGCCATCGCCAACCTGGCCAGCGACGTCACGCCCTGCAACGTACACCTCGACCGTTTCGCCCAGGCGGCCAAAGACGGCGTCCGTTCCGCCGACGGCGTGCCCTTTGAATTCGGCACCATCACCATCAGCGACGGCATCTCCATGGGCACTGAAGGGATGAAGGCTTCGCTGGTCAGCCGGGAGGTCATCGCCGATTCCATCGAACTGGTCACCTTCGGCGAGCGAATGGACGGTTTGATCACCGTCGCCGGGTGCGACAAGAACATGCCCGGCTGCCTGATGGCCATGGCCCGGCTGAACGTGCCGGCCATCTTCATGTACGGCGGGTCCATCATGCCCGGCCGGTACAAGGGAGAGGACGTGAACATCCAGGACGTGTTCGAGGCCGTGGGCGCCTACGCCAAGGGCGACATGACCCTGGAAGAGCTGACCGCGTTGGAATGTGTGGCCTGTCCCGGAGAGGGGTCCTGCGGCGGCCTGTTCACCGCCAACACCATGTCCACCAGCATCGAAGTATTGGGCATGTCCCTCCCCGGCGACGCTTCCACCCCGGCCATCGACCCCCGGAAACTGGGCGAGGCCCGGGACGTGGGCCGCACCCTGATGCGCCTCCTGGAAGAGAACGTGCGCCCCCGGGACATCCTGACCAAGCAGGCCTTTGAGAACGCCATCACCGTGGCCGTGTCCATGGGTGGCTCCACCAACTCGGTGCTGCACCTGATCGCCATTGCCTGGGAGGCTGGGATCGAACTAACCCTGGACGACTTCGACCGCATCAGCCGCAACACCCCCTACATCGTGGATATGAAGCCGGCCGGCAAGTACCTCATGGCCGACCTTTACCGTTACGGTGGCATCGCGCTGGTCATGAAGCGGCTGCTGAAAGCGGGCCTGCTCCACGGCGACGCCATGACCGTGACCGGCAAGACCTTGCGGGAGAACGTGGAAGCCGTCGAGACCATCGATGACCAACCCGTTGTTTACCAAGTCGATGCGCCCCGCAGCCCCACCGGCGGGTTGGCCATCCTCCGGGGCAACCTGGCCCCCGACGGCGCGGTGATCAAGGTCGCCGGGCACCAAGAGAGGTTGTTCGAAGGCCCGGCCCGGGTCTTCGACCAGGAACCGACCGCCTTTCAGGCGATCCAGCGGGGCGAGATCAAGGCCGGCGACATCGTAATCATCCGCTACGAAGGCCCCAAGGGAGGGCCGGGCATGCAGGAGATGCTGTCCGTCACCGCCGCCATCGTTGGCCAAGGACTGGGCGACGACGTGGCCCTGGTCACCGACGGCCGGTTCTCCGGAGCGTCCCACGGTCCCATGGTGGGCCACGTGGCGCCCGAAGCTGCGGTGGGTGGACCCATCGCGCTGCTGCGAGAGGGCGACATCATCACCTTGGACATCCCAGGCCGCCAGTTGAACGTGAAACTCACCGAAGAAGAGATCACCGGCCGGCGGAGCAAATGGCAGCCCCGTCCGCCGAATTACACCACCGGGGCCCTGGCCAAATACGCCAAACTGGTCTCATCTGCGTCACAGGGGGCAGTAACACATTAAAGGAAGGTGAAAATGAGTACCAACGATTTCGACCCCGCCCAATACAAAGCACGGCAGGTGCAGACCTGGGACGACGTGGCCGCCGCTTGGGACCGGTGGTGGCCGACTATAGAGAAGGGCGCCCAGAGCCTCAGTGACTACATGGTTGCCTCGGCCGCCATCAAAGCGGGCCACCGGGTCTTGGACGTGGCCACCGGCATCGGCGAACCGGCATTTACTGCAGCCCGCGCCGTCGGCCAGGGGGGCAGCGTCGTCGCCACCGACCAGTCTCCTCAGATGCTCGAGATAGCCCGGCGCCGGGCCAAGGACTTGGACTCGGCAAACATCGAACTCCGAGAGATGGATGCCGAGCAACTCGACTTCCCAGAGGCCTCCTTCGACGCCGCTCTGTGCCGGTGGGGCTTGATGTTCCTGCCGGATCTATCCGCCGCTCTGGACAATCTATACCGATTCCTGCGGCCCAGCGGCCGCATGGTGGCGGTGGTCTGGAGTGAGCCAGCCAAGGTCCCCATGCTCCGTCTCGCCGGTGAAGTAATCCGCCAACACATGGACATGCCCGCTCCTCCACCGGGCGCCCCGGACATCTTCAGCCTGGCCGCCCCCGATTCATTGCAGAATGCGTTCGTTGCCTCCGGATTCTCCGGCGTGAAAACCGAGTATAAGACAGTGACCTTGGAAATCCCGTCGTCCCAAGACTACGCGAACTTCACGCTCGATGTGGCCGGGCCTTTGGCCGCAGCCGTCGCTCAACAGCCCCCGGAAATCCAGGCCAGTATCCACCGCGACCTGGAACAAGCGGCCACACAATACGCCTCCGCCGACGGTAGCATTACCATGCCAAACGAGACAATTTGCGTTTCCGGGACCAAATAACCGGTCTGGATAGCAGATGACAACGGGCCGGCCCGTGATTATCGTGGGTAGAGTTGTTCGCGGTCCGGCCACAAAATACACCCTGAGCGACAGTCTAGAGGGTCTAGTCGATGGCCATGAACTACGGAGCAACGGGAATCAGAAGCGGCCGCGAAACCCCGGCCAAATACGCCAAACTGGTCTCATCCGCCTCGGTTGGGGCGGTGACGGGTTGACACGGCAGAAAGGCATTGCCTTCCTTGCTCAATTGTCATACCATTGTAATACTAAAGTATTCCTACAGGTGTAACCATGGCCAAAATAGCGATTAGTCTCCCAGACGAAGTCCTCGACGCCATCGAAAAAGAACGCACCGCATCCGGCATCAGCCGCAGCGAATACTTCCGCCGGACGGTGGAAGAACACCTTCGCCGGGAAAAAGAAAAGGAAGACGTCGCGCGATATATCCAAGGCTACTTGGAGAACCCGGAAACGCCGGAAGACCTGGCATGGGTGGAGGCCTCGATACACTACGCATTTGACGATGCGTCGTGGGAAGAAGAGTTCAATAAAAATGAGAAGGGGTGAAGTCTGGTGGGCCGACCTGCCGTTACCTACTGGACACCGGCCAGTGGTGCTGATATCGCGGGATGAGGCTTATTCATATCGTGAATTGGTAACGATCGCCCCAGTTTCCCGGCGAATCAGGCGCATCCCAGCAGAAGTGGCTTTAGGCCCAGAGGATGGCATGCCTCTGGTTTGCGCGGTGAATCTGGACAGCATAACCACTATCCCGAGAGCCGGACTGCAGCGCCACATCGCCAGTTTAAGCGCCGACAAGCTTCGCGCCGTGGATGCGGCCATCCATTTTGCGTTGGGATTGGAAACGTAGGGGCCAAAATGCTTGGAGATAGGTAAACATGGCTGAACGATCCAGGGACTACGGCAAGGAAGCAATCGAACGGCACCGGGAAAGCAGGGGCAAGATCAGCATCGCCCCCAAGATGAAGGTTGAGACGCTGGACGACCTGTCCATCGCCTACACCCCCGGCGTCGCCGCGGTCTGCATGGCCATCGCGGAGGATGAGTCCGAGTCCTTCCACCTCACCAACCGGGCCAACACCGTGGCGATAGTGACCGACGGATCGGCCGTGTTGGGCCTGGGCAACATTGGGGCCGAAGCTGCCATGCCGGTGATGGAGGGCAAGTCCATCCTCTTCAAAAGCCTGGCCGACATCGACGCCTTCCCAATCTGTCTGGCGACCCAGGACAACGACGCCATCATCCAGACCGTGCGCAACCTGGCCCCCAGTTTCGGCGGCATCAACCTGGAAGACATCGCCGCGCCCCGCTGTTTCGTCATTGAGGACGCCCTGCAGGACCTGGGCATCCCCGTGTTCCACGACGACCAGCACGGTACAGCCATCGCGGTGCTGGCGGGAGTGATTAATTCTTTGCTGGTCACCGGGCGCAAGATCGAAGACACAAAATTCGTGTTCGCCGGAGCCGGGGCCGGGGGCATTGCGTCCACCAAACTACTCCTGGACCACGGCGCCACCAACGTAACCTTGGTGGACAGCACCGGGATAATCTCGCGCAACCGGTCCGACTTAACGTCGGTAAAATCGGCCATGCTGGACACAACCAACCCAGAGAACACCCACGGCGGAATAGCCGATGCGATGCGCGGCGCCGACGTGTTCATCGGTCTCTCCGCGGCCGGCGCCGTAAGCGCGGAGATGGTCTCGTCGATGGCCAAAGACTCCATCGTTTTCGCCATGGCCAATCCCGTCCCCGAGATCTGGCCCGACGATGCCCGCGCCGCCGGGGCCGCCGTGGTGGGCACCGGCCGCAGCGACTTCCCCAACCAGATCAACAACAGCCTGGTCTTCCCGGGCATCTTCCGCGGCGCGCTGGACTGCCACGCCACCAGGGTGACTACCCGCATGAAGCTGGCCGCCGCCGGCGCTCTGGCGGCGTTGGTCAAAGAGCCCACCCCGGAGAACGTCATCCCCTGGTCGCTGGACCGGCAGGTGGCCCAGACCGTCGCCGCAGCGGTGGCCCGGTCTTCGGCGTAGAAAGGCTCTAGTTAGAGTTGTCGCTACACTCGGTTTCCTTGTCCATCCTTCCTTTTGGCTTGCTACCGGTCGCCACACAATTGGCTTACATTATTGGTAGACAATACTTAATAATCATCCGCCATCGGACACAAACACCATTCGACGATTCAAACCTCAACTAGGCCAGTTATGACAGAACACAATAGCGCTTCACTCAAGGTGGAACGAGGCCTGAATAATTTGCACACAATTAGCTTCGGTGGTACCAACGCCGTCTTCGGAAGTTCGAAGTGTGCGGATACGATGATTGAGCATACCTTCGTGTCTCGCCGCCATTTTCAGATTCGCAGCCAGGACGGCGTCTATTACATCTGTGACCTAGATAGCACCAATGGAACCTACCTGAACGGAGAACGGCTGCAACCCAACGTTGAACGGAGGGTGAAGGACGGCGATCGAATCAGCTTGGCAAATGACGACGTAGTGCTTCGCTTCGTTGACCCTATAGGCACGGTCAAGATAGACGCTAGCACTCCCTTAATCGGCGGTTCGCCAGATAGAGAGGACCTGGTTGTCGAACCAGCATCCCGAAGGGTTAGGGTTCGAGGTCGGACGCTGGACCCCCCGCTTTCGAGGAAACAGTTCGACATCCTGGAGATTCTCTACAGGAACAAAGGCAATGCTGTGAGCCGGGAGGACATCGCCAAGGCAGGGTGGCCGGAAAGGATCGATGAACCGAACGCTCCAGTGTCCAACGAAGAGATCGATCAGTACATTTTCCTACTCCGCAAGCGTATCGAAATAGATCCGTCCAGTCCGAAGTTAATCCTCACCCTTCCGAGGTTCGGTTTTCAGATGCCCTGAAAACTTAATGGGCTAATGAGGTGTTATTAAGGGTGGTTTCAAGTCACATGGTCTATGTTCGCCTAATCTGAGTTTGGTTCACAAATCAAACATCGGAGGGCGAACATCATGTTTCCAGAATTTAGTGACGGATCCTTTCTCTGGTCCTGGTTCCATAGTTGGGCCGGAGTTAACGCGATGGCCATCTCATTGGTAATCGCGGTCATGGCTTTCGGATTGACCAAATGGAGTGCCTATCGTGGGATCATCAAGATGTTTATCACCGCTGGCGCGGTCGCGACCATACCGTTAGGCTTCGACAATATGGGCATCGTCCTGACGCCGGTCGTTTACATCCCGATGGCGAATGACCAGATAGCGACCTACCTTAGTTTCTTCGGTTCGGTACTGACAGTGTCGGTTGGCGTACCCTACCTGTTCCATCAGGTCTTCCGGGCAGCGTCCGGGAAAATAACCGGGTACTTCGGCAACCCTAGCAATTACCGGCAGCCTCAACCGGCCCCTGCTGGCGCAGGAGCAGCCGGTCATACTATGAACTTCCAGGCCGGTCCCAGGATGGGTGAGACGGTGAATATGGGACAGGGAACTATCAGCATCGGCAGGTCACCGGATAACGACATCGTGATCGATGACCCGACGGTTAGCCGTAAGCATGCCAGACTCGTCTTCGATGGGAACCAATACATCGTAGAGGACCTGGCCAGCACCGCTGGGGTAAAAGTTAATGGGAACAAAGTCCAGAAAGCCGCGATGCCGGTTGGTGCAACCTTGAAGCTAGGGGATACGGAGATCGTCTTCGGCAATACCCAAGAACGGGCAGCGCAGCCTCGTCAGGCACCTGCTCCCCGCCCGGTACAAGCATCGAACGAACCGGCGGCAACCAGGGTGATCGGGAAGCAGAAGACGGCGATGTGGCTGGCGGTTACCGTGGGTCCCGACACCGGCAGCACGGTCCAACTAAATGGCGGAGACAATCTCATCGGGCGGGGCCAGGAGAACGCGTTGGTCCTTGGTGACTCTTACGTCAGCAGCCGCCACGCCATGGTCCGGGTAGAAAACGGAAAGAGCTATCTGTATGACATCGGCAGCAAGGGCGGGACCAAGGTCAACGGAACCAGAATCGACAGCCATGTGGTTGGGGCAAATAGCGTGATCCGCTTGGGAGAGACAGAGTTGTGCCTGATACCGGTGGACCGCGTTCAACAGGGCGCATCTAACGCCGGGAACAGCGAGACAATGATGGACCTGAGTGGCCAGTCCGGTGGTGTGTTGGTGGTCCGTTCCGGCGCAGATTCAGGGAAGAGTTTCAGCCTTGTTGAGGGCGACAATCACATCGGGCGTGACCCGTCTTGCAATGTCAGATTGTCGGACGAGTCGGTCAGCCGACAGCATGCCCTGGTACGCTGCGAGAATGGCGTGGTTACCCTCTTCGACGTGGGCAGCCGCGCGGGCACCAGTATCGATGGGAAAGCCATCGGTGGGCATCTCTTAAACGACGGAGACACCATCAGCGTCGGGCGAACCACCATCAAGATGATGGCCCCGGCGGCCTAGGAAGTAGTAACGATGGGATTTCGCATCTGGCCATTTCGAGGGAAGGGCAGATCAGGGTCATCGCCCCAGTTATCGGTCGCGGGTCAGACAGATGTAGGCCGTGTCCGGGCTAGGAATGAGGACTCGTATGAAGTGCTCTGGGGGGAGAAATCCCCTCAGGGCATCGATGCCTTACTAGTTGTGGCCGACGGCATGGGTGGGCACGCTGCCGGAGAGGTGGCCAGCCGGATGGCGGTGGAAGGGGTCGTGGGCCTTGTTACTGGTTTCGATAGCAAAATCAGCACAGAGGATCACGATTACCTAGATGCCCTTGGCAGGGTCCTCCAGGACGTCAACACGACCGTCTATCAAGCTGGCCAGGACTCAGATAAACGAGGAATGGGGACCACATGCACCGTTGCTGTTGTTCTAGGTGACCAACTCTATGTTTCCCACGTCGGGGACAGCAGAGCCTATCTCCTCCGTGCTGGAGTCCTACACCAGATAACCAAAGACCATAGCTGGGTGGAAGAACAGGTGGCGCAGGGAACATTGAGCAGCGAAGAAGCCCGGAATCATCCCAACCGCAACATCATCACCAGGGCGATCGGATTGGAGCCGCGGGTGAAAATCGATGGGTATCTAGTCTCCCTGGCAGCCGAGGACGTAGTGCTATTGTGCTCGGACGGACTGACCACGATGATTGAAGATTCGCAGATCGGTTCGATTCTTGTTGATAACGAGCCCGAAGACGTTTGTAGGGCTCTGATCAACGCGGCCAACAAGGCGGGCGGGCACGACAATGTTACCGCGGCGGTTATTCGGGTGATTGGTGGGCCCGTTAACGCGCCATTACCCGCAAGCTCTCGCGCAGATACGGACACAGTCGATATTACACGGCCCTCAACAGGCTGGAAGATACTTTCCAGGCCCTTCATTAAGCGTACACGCTAACGGCCGGCTAATCCTAACAACGTCTCGACCGGAATCACAACTATGCTAAAAGAAATAGGCAGATACAAAAACCTTGTAGAAATCGGCTCTGGCGGATTTGGGACGGTTTCCCATGCCTACGACCCCGACCTCGAAAGGGACGTGGCAATCAAGGTGATACGGCAGGATCTGGCGGACGACGAGACCTACTTAGACGCGTTCAAACGGGAAG
Source organism: Chloroflexota bacterium (assembly GCA_022573285.1). Lineage (GTDB taxonomy): Bacteria > Chloroflexota > Dehalococcoidia > Lucifugimonadales > UBA3495 > UBA9611. The sequence goes on along the minus strand of JACZUF010000006.1, from coordinate 4,680 downwards.
CCCGTTTGGCCGGACGTCTAGTCGGCCACCCCAACATCACACACGTCAACGACTTCCAAGTTAATAACAATCCTCCCTACATCGTCATGGAGTACGTCCCAGATTCTCTGGACAAGCATCTTCGAGGCCGGCGCCCTCTCCCGCACCAACGGGCCGTCGAAATCGCCATCCAGGTGTGCGAAGCACTGGAATATTCCCACTCTAAGGGAGTGATACACCTGGACATAAAACCCTCAAACATCCTGCTAACCCAAGACGGCATCGTAAAAGTCACCGATTTCGGTATTGCCCGTGCTACGGCGTCATCCACCCAGACCAAGAATTCCCCCGGAGGAGGAACTCCCCCCTACGCATCTTGGGAGCAATACGAAAGAGGCCAGGCCGACAAGCGCTCAGACATTTACGCTCTAGGTATAACGCTCTATGAAATGGTTACCGGTAAACTGCCCTACCAGGGTGACGCCTATCCGGATGGTCCTGACCAAGAACGTGAAGGAAGATTGCCGCCTTTCCCAAGCAATCTTCAGATCCCCCGCGCACTGGAAGCCGTGATTCGCCGGGCAACCCAAAGGAGGCTTCAAGACAGGTTCCAGGACGCTCGCGCCATGGCGTCAGCTCTGGAAAGGGTGGTGTCTGGGGAACCTGCCGTCGCTTCACCGCCAGCAGGCCGGTTCGCTGAGTCCGCGCCGCCGCCAAGTCCACCTCGCCGGCCGGCTACCGGCGTAGGATCAGGCAGCGGCGGCTCAAGGGATGTTCCAAGTTGGATATTATTCGGTGGCGGGGCGGCATTGATCGCGGTGCTCATTGTCATCATAGCGGTGGCGATTGGCGCCTCCGGTGGTGATGGCAAAGAAACCCTGCAAGTAATCACGCCTGGTGGAGACAGCGAAATTTCGGGGACGATATCCCAGCTGTTGCCAGTTCCTCCGGACCGTATCGTCTTCGCGTCCGGTAGAAATGAAGAAACAAAGCGCGAAATATACATAATGAACGCCGACGGATCTGGTCAGACACGCCTGACCAATAACAAACACACGGACCAGTGGCCGGTCTGGTCCCCCGACGGCCGCCGCATCGCCTTCACGTCTTTTCGGGACGGCGTCTCCGGGATATACATTATGAACGCCGATGGGTCGGACCAAACACGCCTTACCACCAGCCCGGGCCGCGCCTGGGACCCAACCTGGTCACCCGACGGCAAACGCATTGCCTATTACGGCTTCCTGGGCACCAACGCCGAGATATTCGTCGCGACCACCGATGGTTTGAGTCAGAAGATACGCTTGACCAAAAATTCGGCTAGAGATTCACAGCCGACTTGGTCACCGGACGGTGCCCGTATTGCCTTCGCGTCCTACCGAGACGGCGGCTCCAGAATATTCGCCATGAATGCCGACGGCTCGAATGTAACCCGCCTCAGCTACGATGGGAGCGGCGGCGAAGATCCCGACTGGTCACCGGATGGCACACGTATCGCCTTTTCGCACGGGGGGCCTGGTAATTCTCAGATATGGGTAATGTATATCGATGGGTCAGGCCAGACGCGTTTAAGCAATGATCTTAATTCCGATGAGTATCCCGTATGGTCCTCAGATGGCACCCGTATTGTCTTCACGTCCTATCGAGACGGCAATCCCGAGATATACGTTATGAATTCCGACGGGTCAGGCCAAACGCGGCTGACCACAACATTTAGTGAAAGACAGCCTGACTGGTCTCCCCAGCAGCCGAATACCATGATTGGCAGTGCCGTGTCGTTGACCGGTGAACAAGAGGTTCAGGCGCAGAAGTCTTGTATACCGTCCTTGGTTTCTCCGCAGAATGGGGCTACGCTGGGGAACGGTACCGTGCTGGAGGACGGTAGCCCCGATGTTTCAGATTACCGTCTCTGGGAATTTGACTGGTCTGACTGTGAGCGAGCTACACAATATCACCTAGTTGTAGTTGGCCCGTCTGCGTCTACTCCTTTGATTGACGAGCGTGACCTTACCTCACCGGTACATCTCTTTGACCGAACTGGATATATCGCGGAGGCCAATCTCTTAGGTTGGAAATGGAAAGTCCGGGCGATGGTCGATGGGGACTGGAGTGATTGGTCAGAGACGCAAACCTTTAACGTCGAGCCACCCACCACCAACGCTACAAGGCCGTAATGGAACCGTTGTAAACCTCTCCCCCAGAAGCCATTTTGAACTGGTGGCGAAAGCGCGATGCTCCGTTAAAGTGATGGTGGCCTAGCAATATGCGATGCCAGGTTTGCAGAAACATTATTCCGTCCAGTGTCTCTCAATGCGCTTAGTGTGGCGTTGCAACGGTTCCGACCGGCTACACCTCGCGTCAGACGCGCGCGTCCCTGACTCCCCACACAAACACCCGTGACACGAGTCCGGGACTTGGCGCCTGCTTTGCTATGGGACTTACGCCACGGCTAACGAACCCCTTATACTCCGTGCCGAAGGCCGTTTGAATTTGCAGAGGCAGGTTGTGGTTCGATGGTAGCTGAAACCGGCAAGATTTACGATTTTGAGGTGTCTTTGCGAGGGGTGGAACCTCAGGTATGGCGGTCCATTCAAGTCCCCGGCGAGTACAACTTCTGGGACCTGCACGTCGCCCTGCAGGACGCCATGGGATGGAAGGACTACCACCTCCACGAGTTCGAAATCATCAACCCCGCCACCGGGCATATGGTCCGAATCGGGATTCCAGACGAGGATTCTCTGGACGAAGAACGGCCAACACTGCCGGGTTGGGAGACGCGGATCTCCGAGTACTTCGCTCCGGAAAACGCGGCGGCAACATACACCTACGACTTCGGCGACGACTGGGAACACGCCATTACATTGCGGGAGACACTGGACCGAGACCCGAAGACCGTTTACCCCCGGTGCACCGGAGGAGCGAGAGCCTGCCCTCCGGAGGATTGCGGCGGACCGTGGGGTTATCAGGATTTCCTAGAGGCCATCGGCGATCCGGGCCATGAAGAACACGTCCGGATGCTGGAATGGATCGGCGGGAGTTTCGACCCGGAGGCGTTCGACCCTGGGGCGGTTTCCTTTGATGATCCGGAAGAACGCTGGCGACTCGCTTTTCAGGACCAATAAAAGCCGCGTCTGATGGTGCGGCAGGGGGGTGGCGACGTTGAAGCGGGAAGTGATAGAGTTCATGCGCCCTAGACTGAAAGCGGGATAGTCCGCTCCTTCTGGAGAGCCTCCGAAAATAACGGTCTCCCGAGGCGGCTAGAAACAACTTTCCAAGAGCGAACCAATAAGAATTCGGGAGGCGCATCAGGTGCGGAGGACAGTAGTTATCCAAGACTCTCTGCTGGAGGACGCACGGCGTCTGCTTGGCACCAAGGGAATTCGGGACACCGTCGAAGAAGCGCTTCGGGAAGTGATTCGGCGGGACCGTTTGGAGCAATTGCGAAATTCTTTGGGTAATGTGGACCTGGGATTAACCTCGGAAGAACTAACCAAACTCAGGAATGCTGAATAACCCGGGGAAAGATGAGAGCCTCCTCCCATTTGAGATTGCTTACTCCGAAAACCGCCTCGCATCAGGGGAATTGACCGTGACCCAACGCGTAACCGTGGAGTCCCTGGACCGGTTCCGGGCCAACCTCCAATCGCTGGTGGCCGGGAATGCTAAGACCCTGCCCGTCCTGATATATCTCGATTTCCGTTTCGAGGAGCGAGCCAATGGCGCCAAAATATATTAAATTCGAAAAGATGGACGGCGTGGGCATCATCACGATGGACCGTCCCGAGTCCCGGAACGCCCTAACTCCGGAGATGATCGATGAGATGGGCGAGGCCATTGAAGACTGCAAGCGGCCCGACATCCGGGCCGTCCTTCTCACCGGGACCGGAGCTGCTTTCTGCTCCGGGGCCGACGTCAAGAACTTCGTCCAGATACTAGGTGAGGGCGGTCCTCAGGGCCTGCACGACCACATCCACACGACGGCCGACGCATTGCATGGCAAGGTTGTTCTGGGGCTTCGAAGGCTGGAGAAACCGGTGGTGGCCGCGATCAACGGCGTGGCGGCGGGCACCGGTTTCAGCCTGATGCTGGGCTGCGACCTGCGGGTGGCCGCCAGCAGCGCCAGGTTTCTGATGGCCTACGCCAACATTGGAGCCTCGGCCGACGGCGGGTCCACCTATCTGCTGCCCCGGTTGGTAGGCTCGGGCCGGGCCATGGAGCTCTACTTGGCCAGCCAGCCCCTTAGCGCGCAGGCGGCCCTGGAGATAGGGTTGGTCAACCAGGTGGTCGAAGACGAAGCCCTGCAACGCCACGCCATGGAGACCGCGGTCCGGCTGGCCCAAGGCCCGACACTGGCCTACGGCCGCACCAAGGCCCTGTTCGACCAATCTTGGGAGTCAGGCTTTGCGGCCCAACTGGACGCCGAGACAGAGGGTATAGCAGACAGCGGCCTGACCGCCGATTTTCAAGAGGGGATCAAAGCCTTCACCGAGCGCCGCCAGGCGCGGTTCCAGGGTAAGTAAGGCCAGGCGCCCAGCTATTGCAGTTCGGCGACCGTGACCCCGTCGCCCCCAGGCCCCTCGCCGTCCTGGGCCGACATCACCAAGGGATGGCCGCCCAAGTACTCCCGGATGGCCCGGCGCAGCGCTCCCGTGCCCTTGCCGTGGATGATCCGGACCGTACCGGCCCCGTCCAATACGGCGT
>JACZUF010000005.1 GCA_022573285.1 Chloroflexota bacterium | reverse complement strand
GTGGGTCGATGCTGAAGGCCCGAGGGACCGCCTCGGTGGGCGCCTGGCCGATGGGAGAGAGGTAGCCGTTGTCCGGGTTCACCCTGAAGCACGCGATGCTGTTGTGTCCCCGGTTGGGCGCGTACAGGAACTTTCCGTCCGGCGTGACCTGGATTTGGGAGCAAGAGTTCTTGCCCTCGTACCCCTTGGGCAGTGTCGGCACGGTCTGGATGGGGTGCAGGCTGCCCTTGTCCGAGTCGAATGAGTAGACGGTTACGCTGTTGCCCTGTTCATTGGACGAATATACGATGTCCTTGCCAGGGTGGAAACAGATGTGGCGGGGGCCCTCCGGCTCTCTGGGATTGGTCCGGGTCGGAGAGAGGGGCGTGAGATTCCCCGTTTCGGCGTCGAACCGGAATTGGTAGATTGCATTGGCGCCGGTCATCGCTCCCTCCGCAATATGGGGGACGTAGGCGAACCGGTTGGCGGGGTCGGTCTGGATGTAGTGGGCCCCGATGCCGGTCTCCCGCCAGACCACCGGCGGGTCGGCCAGCGCGCCGTCTTCGCCGATGCTGTGGACCGCGGCGGTCTTCTGGTAGTAGTAGGCCGACAATAGGAACTTGCCGGTCTTGTCGGTGGAGATGTGGACCGGGTCTCCCTTGAGGGGGATCGACCCGATGGGCGAAAGTCCGCCGTTCTTGCGGTCAATCTCGAAACTGGACATTCCGTAATCGTCGGCCTTGCGGCGGCCGGCGAAAAGAAATTTCCGGTCCGGGTCCACCGCCATGGGAGCGGGACGACCCTTGAGTTCCGCGTCGCCTTGATGCTTCAACTTGCCGGTCTTCGGGGTCATGGTGAAGATGGCGATTCGGTCTTCTTCTTGGATGGAAACGTACATGTAATAAGCCAATGATTTGCCTCCGCCGGAGTGGTGTTGCCGGGAATGATATTAACACTCAAACGGACCCATGGGGTGCACCGTGCCGGGGCAATTTCCAAAACAAGGCCGTTCGTGGACCCGCAGGGCATGCCCGAATGCCGGACTAGCTGTTATACTGGACCAGGCAACCATCAGAACATTACGCGCGGCAATGCCGCGAAACTAGATTGACCGTGACCATGGGCCTGAGAGTGTGACTTGGCTCGGTAAAGCAGTCAAGGAGTAGACCCTCTCAGTGAGTTTTCAAGATTTCTCCCTTCATCCTCAGGTCTTGGCCGGCGTCAAATCGGTCGGATACACCAAGCCCACCCCGATCCAGCAACAGGCTATCCCAGTTGCCCTAGAAGGCCGGGACGTCCTGGGACTGGCCATGACCGGCACCGGCAAGACCGCCGCATTCGCTCTCCCCATCCTCCATCGCCTGGCCACCACGCCTCCCAAACGCGGCGTCCGATGCCTGGTCATCGCACCGACCCGCGAACTGGCCGAGCAGATCCATCAAGCCTTCATCGAACTGGGACAACACCTCCAGATAAAGAGTGTCGCGGTTTACGGCGGCGTCGCCAAGGGCCCCCAACTGGCCGCATTGCGGCGTGGGGCCCAGGTGGTGGTCGCCTGTCCCGGCCGGTTGCTGGACCACGTCAGCCAAAAGGACATTGACCTCACCGGCGTCGAGGTGTTGGTCTTGGACGAAGCCGACACCATGTGCGACATGGGGTTCTTGCCCGACGTGCGCCGCATCTTGGACCACATCCCGGCCAAGCGCCAAACCCTTTTCTTCTCGGCCACCATGCCCAACGAGATCCGGTCTTTGGCGGTGAAGATACTGAAGGACCCGGTGTTGGTCCAGATCGGGGCCATAGCCCCGGCCAAGACCGTGTCCCACGCCCTGTACCCGGTCCCGGACAAACTCAAGAAGAATCTCCTGTTTGCCCTGTTGGAGCAGACTCCCACGGGCCGGGCCCTCGTCTTCACCCGCACCAAGCACCGGGCCCGCACCCTGGCTTTGGACCTGGCTAAGAGGTCGTTCCGGGTGGCCGCGCTCCAGGGAAACATGTCTCAAAATGCCCGGCAACGGGCCATGGACGGCTTCCGCGCCGGCAAATTCGACATCATGGTGGCCACCGACATCGCCGCCCATGGCATCGATGTCCCGGAGATCTCCCACGTGATCAATTTCGACTTCCCAAACACCGCCGACACCTACCTCCACCGGATCGGACGCACCGGCAGGGCCGAGCAGACCGGCGAGGCCTTCACCCTTGCCGGCGCCGAGGACGGCGCAATGATTCGTGAGGTCGAGAAAGAGCTGGGCGCGCGGATCGAGCGGCGGCGTCTGCCCGGCTTCGACTACGGAGATTTCACACCAGAGGAACAGTTCCGCGAAGAACGGCTTGGACTTCGCCGCGCTCCCGGGCCGGGCAATGGCGGCCGGAGCAGGCCCGCCAATAGGCCTAATAATAGCCAGGACAGGCCGCGGGGAAACGGGGCTTCCAATAACGGAAGACGCTCGGGGCAACCAGCAGGCAGGACCGCCGGAGCCAACTCGTCCCACGGGAGACGCTCGGAGCAACTTTTGGGTAAAACGTCTCGAAGCGACTCGTCAGATGGGAGACGGCCGGGCCAAATTTTGGGAAGAAGTTCCACGCCCAATTCATCCAACGGACGGAGCAGGTCCCCAAAACAGGGCGCCCCATCTTTCCATCCACGCCCGGCAAGGCCCGGCAAGCCGCGAGGGCGCTCCGCCGCCCGGCGCTAAGGTATTTTCTCAAGTCCGGTTATGCCCGGCGCCCCGCCTTTAATCTGCTTGAAGCGGCAAGCTGTGCCCTCTCGCAGACCCACGTTTGAAACAGGAACCCGGCAGCAACAAGGGTCTGGGCAAGGCCAGCAAAAAGGTGGGGAGAACGGTCAGCAGCGGATTTCCTCGGCTTTGGTTGGCGACATGGGCCGCCAGCGACCCGCTAGATTTATTTACTTCTTGTGGAACTGGGGCAGCAGTTCTTCACCCAAGATCTCTAGCTGATCCATGGTCTCTTCCGCAGAGCACATGGGCCGCATCACGAACTTGGAGCCGCCGGCATCGATGTAGCTCTGGACGTATTCCGCCACCTTCTCCACGGGGCCCACGGCGGTGAACTCGGTGAAATGGGCGTCGGGGCGCTGACGGGTAACGAACCGGCTGGCTTTCTCGGTCGCCTCCGCCACGTTGTCGGAGACGTAGTAACCCATCAAAATCCCGATGTGGTCGTCTTCGATCTCCCGGTGGCATTCGTTGGCCGTTTCAAAAAGAATGCTGCAACCCTCTTTCACTTCTTCGGGCGTGGCGCTGGAAACCAGCCAACCGTCGCCCACCCGCCCGACGCGCCGGGCGGCGGCGGCGGACCGCCCTCCGATCCAGACTGGGGTCGAGGGCTGCAGGTAGGGCTTGGGCGTCACCGTCACGTTGTGGCAACTGAAGAACTCGCCCTCGTGGGTGACGTCATCCTCTTCCCACAGGCGGCGCATCAATTGGATCGCCTCATCAGTCCGGGGTCCGCGCCGGTCCTTGGTGACGCCGCAGGCCTCGTACTCCTCCGGCTCCTCCTGGCCCAACCCAACCGCAGGGAAGAACCGTCCCTGGGACAGGTAGTCCAGGGTGGCGATCTGCTTGGCCAACACCACCGGGTTGCGGAGAGGCATGGCCAACACGCTGGTGCCGACCTTAAGACGGTCCGAGTAGGCCGTAACCATGGCGCAGGCCATCATCGGTTCCAGGCTGAACTTTTCGCCCACGATGCGGTCGCTGAGCCAGAGGGAGTCGTAGCCGTGTTTATCACCGACCTCCACCAACTTCCGGAGATAGTTGTGGTCTTCTCCCCCCTCCCCATATGCTCCCGGCATGTAACCGATGGCGATACTCATCTCATCTCTCTCTAACTGTCTCTCGGCGGTGGCTGAAGGTAAAGGCAATTATAACCCACACCGGGTAGACCGAAACACCGGCGCGTTCTACCCGCTGAGCGGGTCCATGCCCGCCTCGGCGCGGGCGTCGTTGATATGGTCCAGGATCCGCTGCCGCAGGGGCGCAATCTCGTAGCCGATGTCGGCCAGCATCCGGCTATTGTCCAGGTTGTAAACGTGGGGGACCAACTGGTCTCCGGTGGTTATCTGGGCGCCGGGGATGATGTCGCGCACGATGTCGGCCATATCCTTAATGGTGCACAAGTTGCCCCCGCTGATATAGACCCGGTGGTTCAGCTTCTCGGCGAGCGCCGCCCTGACGAATATCTCTGCTGCGTCCTCGGCATGGATCATGGGAGATTGCTCGTCCTGCTGGAAGGGCATGCTCACGGGCTTTCCGATGGCCGGCAGGGACATCAACAGTCCGCCGATCATGCCCGTCATACCGGTGACCCTTCCGTGGCCGAACACGGTGCAGATGCGCACCCCTATTAGATCTAGGCCGTGACGGTCGATGTAGCGCTTGGCCGAGAAATCGTTCACTGACTTGGTCATGCCGTAGACGTTGATTGGGTCGTTGAGGTCGTCCTCGTTGATGGGCCGGTCGCCAAAGGTGTCTTGGACTCCGTAGACGGCGATGGAACTGGCGTAAACCACGCGCTCGATGCTAGTCCAACGGGCCGCTTCAAACACGTTGTTGGTGCCGCCGATGTTGACCTGCATGGCGTAATGGTGCCGCTCCTCGGTGTCCGGGGGCAACAGCGCGGCCATGTGGATGATCTTATGCACCTCGTGGGTGTTGATGGCCTCCAGCAGATGGGGCAGTTGGGTCACATCGCCCCGGTACATTCTGATGCGGTCCAGGTAGGGCTCCAGATTGGCCCGGGGCGGGGCCAGGTCGAAGCAGACCACCTCTTCGCCCCGGTCCAAGAGCTTGCGGATGATCCTGTTGCCGATGAACCCCGTGCCGCCGGTGACCAACACGGACATAGAGCGCCCCTCCGGAATTACTTTTAATTTAATAAACCAGGCGTGCCTGCCTTGGCAGGCCCCGTAAAGCATATAGGCGTGGGCACGTCCCCGCAATCCCGGTTGAGTATCCATAATCTGTAGTTGTAGTCTTGACACGGCATGGCGGAGAGCCAATAATTGTTAAAACAATCGGAGAATTCGCCCAGTCTCACACTGGGCTCACACCACGCACTGGGGTGATTCCAGTAGTTTAATGTGACCGGAGTCTCCGTCACGACCCGCAATCCTGGGACGAGGTTGGGGAACCATGAAGAAACCGTTTTCGATATTAGCAATTATGGCGGTCATTTTGCTGGCTGCCCTGGCCGCCACGCCGGTGTTGGGCGGAGGCGAGCAAGGCCTTGAAAAGGCCAGGCAGGCGCAGGAGAATCACACCGATGCCCTGCTAGCCAAGGATGGCGTGGTGGGCACTGCCCTGGGCCTGGATGAGAATGGCAACGCTGTGATACAGGTGTTTACCTCCCGACGGGGCGTGGGAGGGATCCCTGCCAAGCTGGACGGCGTAGCGGTTCAGGTGAAGGTCACTGGGGCTTTCGAGGCCCAGGACGACGAGACGACCCAATATAGTTCGCCCGTGCCCATCGGCGTCTCCAGCAGCAATGAAAATAGTATAGTCATCCCATTCTGCTACACAGGCACGCTGGGCGCGCGCCTGGTGGGCCTGGTGGACGGTAGCGAAGTCGGCTACGGGCTAAGCAACAACCACGTTTATGCCAACGTGAACGGCGCCAACGGATCCGGGCCAGGCAGCAGCGTCATCCAGCCGGGCCTGGCCGACAGCAGTTGCACCACCACTGACACCATCCCCATCGGCACCCTGACCGCGTACGTGCCGATCGACTTCGACGGCGGTGACAACTTGGTGGACGCCGCCATTGCCAAAGATGGAAACCAGGCTAGTCCCCTGATAGGCACCACCACCCCCGAGGGCCTTGAACCCAGCACCGAGGCCCTGACCTGCGAGAACGATGCCTGCGGCAACCTGCTGAACACCCTGGTACAGAAGCGGGGCCGCACCACGCACCTGACCCAAGGGGAGATTACCGGCGTTAACGCCATAATCAAAGTCAACTACGGCAAGGGCAAAAAGGCCCGCTTCGTGGACCAGCTGGTCATCGAGAGCCCGGACACCGCCTTCAGCGCCGGCGGGGACTCGGGTTCACTGGTGGTGACAGACGACGACTCGGCGGACCCAGTAGGCTTGCTCTTCGCTGGCTCGAGCACGTCCACCATCGTGAACCGGATAGACCTGGTGTTCAGCGAGCTGGCAAGCAACGTGTGCAGCGGCTGTACATTGGTATTCGACCTCAGTGTAGACGGCAAGGCTCCTGTGGAAGACACCACCGGGCCCACGGTGACCTCCGTGGACCCGGCAGACAGCGCCACTGGCGCGGCGGTCACCACCAACGTCACGGTTTCTTTCTCCGAGCCGGTAGACCCCAACAGCGTGACCAGTACTACCTTCACCCTCACCAACGAGTTGGCTAACCTGGCCGGCGTAATCACCGTGGCTGACGACAACTTGAGCGCCACCTTCGACCCCGACGCCGACCTGACCAACGAGACCGCCCACACTGTGACGGTGACCAGCGGCGTCACCGACACCGCCGGCAATGCCCTGGACCCGGCCTTTACCAGCAGCTTCACCACAGAAGCGGCTGGAGGCGATGGTGGGGTCTCCGTGGACAGCATCGCCCCCAATGCAATGGATGCGGGCACGACGATATCAGATGTCACTATCAAGGGTTCGGGCTTTGTGGACGGGGCCGATGTGACCTTGGAAAACGGCAATGGCCCCGCGCCGGCAGCCTCCAACGTCGTGGTGGTTGACGCCAACACCATCACCTTGGACTTTTCCGCAAAGTCTGGCGGCCCGTCGTGGGACCGCGTGTGGGACGTGCGGGTCACCAACCTCGATGGTACCAGTGGGGTCTGCGGCGGCTGCTTCACTGTCCATCCCTAGACCGCCTGGGTGATATAGAAGTGGGCCGGACACTGTATACCCGGCCCACTTCTGTTTCGCCGAAAGGCAGAGTATGGCTCGGAAGCCTTTGCAACGGGTGTTGGAAGAACATTGCGAGCAGTTGATGGCCCTACCCGGCGTCGTGGGGACCGCCATGGGATTGTGTTCGGGTGAGCCATGTATCAGGGTGTTCGTCGTGGAGAAAACTGGCGACCTCCTCAAGCAGATTCCTACTGAAATTGAGGGTTACCAGGTCGCTATTGACGAGACAGGCGAAATCGAAGCTCTAAACGAGGTGGATTAAAGGGGCCGCTTAGCCGGGATGCCCGTTCTCCTGGGATACCTCTCCCGGCTCGGCCCCGTCTTCTCGACGGCGATGACCACCCGGTCGTCGGTCAGCCCATCAATCAACACCCTGGCCACTTCTTCGATGCGACCACCCAGTTGCGCTAGGGCGTTGGCCGCCGCGTCCAGTTCCCGACCATCGCCTCCGTGTTTCAGGGCAACCACCCTGCCGCCGGTCTCGCAGAAGGGCAGGCAGTATTCCAACAGCAGCGGCAGCCTGGCCACGCCCCGCACCACCACTAGGTCGAAGGCATCCCTCAGCCCCTCCTTGCGGGCCAAGTTCTCCGCACGGCCGGTGTGGACCGAGACTCCTTCCAGGCCGAGCTTGGCCGTCAGGTGCTCCAAAAATGCTGTCTTCTTGGCCACCGACTCCAACAGAGAGAGTCGTATCCCTGGAAAGACCAACTTCAGGGCCAGGCCTGGCAACCCGGCCCCGGCGCCCACGTCGATCACCCGCGTGGGGCCCTCCAGTGACTCTCGAGCCACCAGACACACAGTCAGCGAATCCAAGAAGTGCTTGACCTGGACCTCATCGTACCCGGTGATGGCCGTCAGGTTGGCCCGTTGGTTCCAGTCGGTCAGCTCGTGGAAATAGGTCTCGAATTGGTCCAGTTGGCCGTCGGACAAGGCGATTCCCAATTGGGACGCGCCCGCCTTCAGCAGTTCCATTCTCTGGGGCATAGGGACCCATTATAGCCGGGGCCGGGTAGCCGCCGCGGACGTCTACACCAAATTGACACCGTAAGAAGCCGGGCCGTAGAATGACCTCCTATACCCAGCAAGACTGGTGAGGGGGGAACCATGGCAACCAAAGCATATCTGTTGATCGAGACTGCGGTCGGGAAGACGCGCGACGTGGCCAATACCTTGACCGGTCTGACCGGCATCGCCACGGTGGACGTGGTAACGGGACCCTACGACATCATCGCGGTGGTGTCCGGCGAGGACATGTCCGTGGTGGGTGACCTAGTCACCGGTCATATCCATACCGTCCCGGGCGTGGTGCGCACCGTCACCTGCGTCGCGGTGGGGAACTAGCCCTCTTTTCGTATTTAAGCCGCCAAGAGAGACACCCATAGGAGATATGCCGTGGAGTTCAAGTTCACTGCCGAGGACGAAGAGTTTCGGAGAGAACTGCGGGCATTCATGAAGACCGAGCTTCCCGATACATGGGAAGGCGCCGGCCGCTACCCCGAAGAGGATGACTGGGACCTGAACGGGGCCATCCGCCAAAAGATGGCGGAGAGGGGCTGGCTCACCATGCACTGGCCGGAGGAGTACGGCGGCCAGAAAGCCTCTCCGGTAAAGTCGGCCATCTTCAACGAGGAATTAGCCTACATGAGGGCCCCCGGACGGGATATCTTCGGCGTCCGTATGCTGGGTCCCACCCTGATGATCCATGGTTCCGAAGAGCAGAAGAAGACCCACCTGCCGCCCGTGGCCAAGGGCGAGGTCCAGTGGTGCCAGGGGTACAGCGAGCCGGAATCGGGCTCCGACCTGGCCTCGCTCAGCACCCGCGCGGTGCGCGACGGCGACGACCTGGTGATCAACGGCGCCAAGGTATGGACCACCCTGGCCCACCGCGCCGACTGGATCATGCTGCTCACCCGCACCGACCCCGACGCCCCCAAGCACCGTGGCATCAGCTTTGTGCTGGTGGACATGAAGAGCCCCGGAGTGTCGGTCCGGCCCATCATCAACATGGCCGGCGGTCATGAGTTCAACCAGGTAACCTTCGACGACGTCCGGGTGCCCAGGGCCAACGTGGTCGGCGACGAGGACCGGGGCTGGTACGTGGCGGTGACCCTGCTGGACTTCGAGCGTTCCGGCATCGACTACTCCGCCTCCGCCCGCCGGTTGCTGGACGACACCAAGGAGTTCGCCACGGAGACCAAACGCAACGGACAGCCCCTCATGGAAATTCCCTGGGTGCGCAGCCTGATGGCCGACCGGTACATCGAATGTGAAGTCGCCCGTTTGATGGCCTACAACGTGGCCTACATGCAGTCCCAGGACCTCATTCCCACCAAAGAAGCGTCCATGAGCAAGGTCTTCGGCAGCGAGACCGTGCAGCGGGTGACCGAGGCTTCCATGGACATCCTGGGCATGTACGGCACCCTGGGCCGGGAAGAGAAGTGGGCGCCCCTGAAGGGCCGGGTCCAAGAACACTGGATGAACGCCTTCGCCGGCACCATCGCCGCTGGGACCTCGGAGATCCAGCGCAACATCATCGCCGGACGGGGACTGGGCCTGCCCCGCGGCTAATATTCCGGATTCACGCCAGAAGAAAAAGGGGCCCGCCTCAGGCGGGCCCCTTTTATGTTTCGGGACTTGGCAATTCCCAGCAACCGGTCATCAGCCCGGCTTGCCCGTCTTTCCGGCGAAGGCCGGAATCCAGAATGTCTGCTTTAGCCAGATATCATGATGTGCGAATTCCCTGGATTCCAGCTTTCGCTGGAATGACGGTGGGGACTTTTTGCGTCTTTCCGGCGAAGGCCGGGCTCCAGCTATCCCAACCCCTCATACAAATCACGCCATCCGGGATTGAACTCCTCAACCAGCGCCAATTTCCAAGACCGCTTCCAAGCCTTGATAGCCTTCTCTCGAGCAATCGCGCTTTCCATTGTATCGTGTGCCTGATACCACACCAACATGTGTACGCGGTAACGCTGGGTAAACCCCTGTGCCAAGTCTTTTTTGTGCTGCCAGACACGCTGGATGAGATTAGAGGTGACACCCACGTACAGGGTGCCATTTTGTCTGCTCGCAAGTAGGTAGACGCAGGGGTGCCGCTCTGGGTTCCGGCCTGCGCCGGAACGACGGTGTGTACGCGGGAGAGCCCTCACTTTTCAGCCCTAGTCCGCGGCGAATACCGCCAGCTCTTCCTGGTCAATCATGGCGGCGTCGCGGCAGCGGCGCATGATCCGGAAGATGGTGCGCACGGTGACGGAGAACCGCTCCGCAGCCTCCTCAACCGTCAGGTTGTCTTGCTGCATGGCCGACCAGATCTTGAAGTCCCGGGCCAAACGCCGGTTGCGCTGGAACCAGGCCGGGTCGTCGTACTTGCACTGGGGCAACGGGCAGTTGAGGCAGGAGGCGGAGACCTCACAGCCCGTGTCTTCGTAATGGTAGAATTCGGGCACGGCGTCGAGAACGGGGCTAGAGGTGATGGGCCAATCTAAAGCGGTCATTTCCATACTCCAAAACAGATGTTCTAATATTGCCTGCTTAGTTTAGAACGCCCGTTCTCAATATGTCAACTCTTTTTGGAACAGATTTTCTACTTTCTTGATTTTCACGCTCAGACCGCCCCAGAACTCAGCACACCGCACGCAAAACCCGGAGGTGGCCCCAGTGCCCGAGACACGGAACAAGACACGGAAGGCCGAAGAGCCCCAAACCCCAAAGATAATCACCGAGTACGAGACCATGATGTACAAAAGACGGGGGCGGACCGCCTACATCATGTTCAACCGGCCCCAGGCGCTGAACGCGGTCAACGACCAGTTCGAAGACGACCTGCACGCGGCGCTACTGGAGTTCGACCTGGACGACGAGGCCTGGGTGGCCATCGTCCACGGCGCGGGGCGGAGTTTCTGCGCCGGGGCCGACATCAAGCAGCGCTTCGTGGCGATGACGCCGGAGCAGAGCGCCCGCAGGGAGCGGGGGCGCAATCCCGAGGGCTACATGGGCCGTTCCATCAACTGGAAACCCATCATCGCCGCAGTCCACGGGTACGCCCTGGGCGCGGGCATAGTAATCGCCGCCGAGTCCGACATGATAGTTGCCTCGGAGGAAGCCAAATTCGGCATCACTGAGACGCGCCGGGGACTGGCCGGGGGCAGGGTCTGGGCCAAGGTCAACGCCTTCATGCCCTCCAAGATAGCGTCAGAAATGGTGATTACGGGAGAGCCCATCGAGGCCGCCGAGTTGTACCGGCTGGGGCTCATCAACCGCCTGGTGCCCACGGGAGAGCACCTGAGCGCCGCCGAGGAACTGGCGGAGAAGGTGTTGAAGTCTCCGCCGCTGGCAACCAGGGCGGCGGTGAAGCTGACGCGGCGTCAATGGGTCCAGCCGGTGGCCGATGCCGACATGCAGATGCTGCCTTTAAAGTTGCACCTGACCGAGGATTTCAAAGAGGCCAGCCAGTCGTTCGTTGAGAAAAGGCCGCCGCAGTACCACGCCAGGTGAGCAGTGCAACTGCGTTTTCAAATTGCATTGGCCCGGGCGAGTCCTTCGACGAGCTCAGGACGAACGGGAGAGAGACCTGGTTCCGTTCGTGGTGAGCTTGTCGAACCACATTCTGCATGAACCCTAAACGAAGTGGGGCATGACCTTCTCGGCGAAGAGGCGGAGGGACTTGGTGGTCACGTCCCCTTCCATGCCCGGCCACTGGGAGCGGAGTATCAGTTCTTCCACGCCCTGCTCTTGGTATTTGTGGACCTCTTCGATGCACTCTTCGGGGCTGCCGATTATGAAGCGGCCCTCCAGCACCTGCTCGAAGGGCACGTCGATACGGTCGGCTTCGGGCAGTTCCTGGCTATGGCCCAGGGCGGCCCGGTCCTTGTAGAGCCACTCCACCTGGGGCCGCACGATGTCGATGGCCTGCTGACGGCTGTCCGCCACGAAGACCTCGCGCCAAGCCGCGATGTAGCCCGGTTTCCCAGACTCCCCCGCCTCTTTAATCGCCTCGCGGTACAGGGGCGCCTGGACACCGATGGTGGTCAGGGTCGACCGGGAACTGACCAGCCAGCCGTCGGCTTCCTTGGCGGCCCGCAGCACGCCCCGTTCTAAGTTGGCCGCCAGATAGACCTTGGGGTGGGGTTTCTGGACCGGCGCGCCGGCCCCAGGGACATCGTCCAGATGGAAGTGACGGCCCCGGTGGGTGACCCGGTCCTGGTTCCATAGCTTCTCCATAACCTCCCGGACCTCGCGGAAGCGGGAGAGCCGCTCATTTTTGGGCACTTCAAAGGCCTTGAACTGGAAGTCCCGCCAGCCCAAGGCCGGGGCCAGGACGAACCTGCCTCCGCTGATCACGTCCAGCGTGGAGATCTGCTCCGCCGCCTCCACCGGGTGGTACAGGGGCAGCAGGGCCACCATGCCCAGCTCCAGTCCCGGAGCCTCCGCCGCCACCCGGGCCAGCAGCATCATGGCGTGGAAGTCGTTGTTGAGATAACCCGCGCCGGTCCAGAGCGAGTGATATCCCATCTCTTTGGCCAATCGTGCCTTGGCCAGCCGCGCCGCCAATCCCTCTTCCCGGGACTGGTCCCGCCGGTCTCCGCCGCCCAGGTTGATCCCAAATCGCATGGTTTAGGTCCCTCCGCCTCCGCCTAATATCATCGCGGAAACCCCCGGTCTTCAAGCCTGAGCAGTATAGCAGAGGGCTATTCGTGAACACCGGGACCAAGCGCCGGCCTCTCCGCTTCGTGCTCGACCACGGGCGGCAAACCAGAAGGCCCCGGAGGAATTTCCTCCGGGGCCTTCTTTTTCTCAGCAACTTATCTTGGGGTAGATGGCTGGGTCAGATCAACGGGGACGCCACGGCCAGGGTTGATCGCGCACCGACGCCAGCGACGGAGGCACTTTGCCGCCCAGGGTGGCGCCGTTACTGAGCAGGGCTTCAACCTTCAGACAACGGAACCACAGAAACTTGAAGGAGCGGACCTGTAGACTCCGCAGATACGGGGCAAGGGTGCCTTCAACCAGCACTTGGACGCCATCTGCCGGAATCCCGCGGAACCGGGATGGTTCGCGGCGCCCTAGGTAGGTGCTGACCGAGACCTCGGCGGCGGAACCGGCTCAATGGTCCAAGCAGACCAGATCGATAACGGCCAGCCCGCCACGTTTCTGGACATGTTCCAGGGCCTCGGCCGTGAACGAGACCGCTATCTCGGCCGGCCCTCCTTGATCATTTTGAGGTTCTCTGACGGGGCGGCCGAACCGGAGGCGCTGAATGTTAAGCCCAGGAGGCACGCCGCCCCAACACAATGCCGTTTTCCATTTCCAATTCCGCCTTGAGGTTGCGGAAGAACAAGAATTTCTTGCTGTCGATGTTCATGATGGTGGTGTGCCGGGCCAACTCCGGCAGGATGAACAGTTCCACGCCGTCCTGCATTATCTTGCGGTACGGGGAGATGTCGCGGCGGGAGAGTCGGGTATCGACCGATACCTCAGTTGAGTTGCCGCCTCAAGATGAGAAGGAGAGCAGGTCGATGGCCGCCCGGCCGCCCCTGCTCTGAATATGTTGAACCGCTTCTGGTGTCAGATTGATCTGCATCGGTTACCTCTCTGGCCGCTGCCCCGCCGGCAAGGCGGAAAAGAAGCTTCGCAAAAACTATGATGCGCCATGTCCCGTTGAGGTTCAAGACCGGAGGCTCTAGTCCCCGAGTTTCAATATCAGGCTGTTGCGGGCCTCCACGCTGGCCGGATGGACCGTTTCGCCCCTTTCCAGGCGGGTGGCCATCTCCCGGGACAGGAACTCCAACAGCGCCAGGTCCAGACTCTCCAGCGCCATATCCCGCAGCTTGGCCTGGTAGGAGTAGATGGCCGCCTTCTGCGGGTCCAGCTTATCGGCCAGGAACACCAGTTTACCCAAGGGGTCCAACGAGGCGTGGGCGGTGGAATGCCAGCGCACCGCTTCGTAAAGACCGTGGTCGGTGAGGTCTTCTTCCCGCCGGAGCAGTTCGGCGCCCACCGGGCCGTGGAGCAGAATGGGAAAGTCCTGTTCCACTTCGGTTACCGCCACACCCATCTCGGCGGACATCTTTAGCAGAGCGTCGCCGGGGACCGCCCGGCACACGTCGTGGGCCAGGGCGCCAAGCTCGGCGCGGTCAAGGTCGATGCCGTGACGGGCGGCCAATTCCAGGGCCACGTCGCGCACCCGGTAGATGTGGGCTTGCAGTCCTTCCGGCAGTGACTGCAGGCGGCCCTGGAGACGTTGGAGCAGATCGGGCACTGAAGAAACCCCAGGAATGGGCGCTAGCCCATGGCTCCCAGTTTCTTCCCGCCCAGGAGATGCATGTGGGGGTGGGGTATCTCCTGGCCCGAGTCTTCGCCTTGGTTCAGCACCAACCGGTAGCCGCTGAGGGTGACGCCCTCGCGCCGGGCGATCTCCTCGGCCACCACGAACATGTGGCCCATGATCGGCACCTGTCCGGGGCCAACGTAGGCCAGCGACGCGATGTGCATATTGGGGATGATCAACATGTGCACCGGGGCCTTGGGGTTGATGTCCTTAATGGCGAAGACCCGGTCGTCCCGGTAGACCGGGGCGTCGTGCATCGGGTCTTGGGCCATGTTGCAGAACACACATTCTTTGGTCGTGGTCATGCCGGGCTTGCCTCCATGACGGGATTGGTCTTAAAGGATTATTTGCCGGTGGTGGTCATGCCGCAATTGCCACCAAGGCGTGACCGGGGCGTGATTGGAGCATACTTGGACCAATAAAGGCTATTCATCGTCTACGTGCTGCAGGGCAATCTCTTTGTAGTGATTGGCGTCGCCGTAGGTCAACTCGTGAACCTTGGCCCGGCGGGTGTACAACTGCAGGTCGTGCTCTTTGGTGAAGCCGATGGCGCCGTGGCACTGATGGGCCGTGCCGCACACACGGCGGTAGGCGGGGCCGATCCAGGCCTTGGCCATTGCGACCTCCCGTTGAGCGGGCAGACCCTCGGACAGCCGCCAAACGGCCTGGTAGGCAATGTTCTTCGAGCCCTCGACGTCGGTGGCCATGCGCGCGCAGTGGTGCTGCACGGCCTGGAAACTACCGATGGGACGGCCAAACTGGGTCCGGCCCTTGGCGTATTCAACGGTCATGTCCAACACGGCCTGCGACCCGCCCAGCATCTCGATGCATTGGGCCGCCGTGGCCCTCATGATGGTCCGCTCGATAATGGGCCAACCCTCGCCGGTCTTGCCGATCACCGAGTCCTCGGGCACGCTGACCTCGTCCAGGTTAACTTCAAACACCCGTTCGTTGCCGATGGACCGCATCGGCGTGATCTGCAGCCCCGCGGTCCCGGACGGCACCAAGAACAGGGTGACACCCTTGGCCGGTTCCCCGTCCGAGGACGTACGGGCGACGACGATAATCATGCCGGCGGCCTGGGCGTCGGGCACGAACAGCTTAGTCCCCGTAATTTGGAAGTTGGCGCCTTGTTTGCGGGCGGTGGCCTCGATGCCCCAGGCCTCGTAGGTCGCGCTGGCCTCGTTGACCGCCATGGTCATGGTCATTGTTCCGGCGCAGATACGGCCGATCAGGTCTTCTTTCTGGGCGTCGGAGCCGCCGTCCAGGACGGTCATGCCGCCGAGCACCACCGTGGAGAAGAAGGGACTTGGGGCCAAGGAACGGCCGATCTCTTCCAGCAACACTCCCAGGTCGGCGAAGTTGCCGCCCGTGCCGCCGTATTGCTCGGGAAAGGCCACGCCGGTCCAGCCGAGGGCGACCATCTGCCGCCACAGTTCATCGGTGTATCCCCTCGGGTCCTCCTCCATCTCCCTGACCAAGGTGAGGGGACATTCGCGGGACAAAAAATCCTGGGCGCTGGTCTTCAGCATCTGCTGTATCTCGGTTAGACCCAGGTCCATTTCATTCCTCCGTTGGTTGCCACCAATTTCGGGCGCGGCTAGTATAGCCCATCACTTGTTACCTGGGTAGGGGCACGATTCACCCTGACGCCTCGCTCTAGCCCCGCTCAGGGTGAGCGGATGAGCGTAACGGGGTTTTCTGAAAGTTGGCGCTAGTCCAGTTCTTTGAACCGGGCGTCCCGCCAGTCAAGGGCCGCCCGGAGGCCTTTCTCTTCGCTGATGGCGTTGAACTCTTCCTGCTCCGGGCTGGTGCTGGTGTCGAACAGGGTCATCAGTTCCAGATTGTGCCTGACCGCGTTCAGGTAACCCATCTCTTCCATGGCGCGGTTCACCGAATCCTTGGTCAGTTTCACGCCGAGCTGAGGCAGCAGGCAGATCTTTTTGGCCACTTTTTCGCATTCGGCCATCAGCTTGTCGTGGGGCACCACCCGGTTGACCAGGCCGATACGGGCCGCCTCATCGGCATCCACGGTGTCGCCGGTCAACAGCAGTTCCTTGGCATGGGCCAGGTTCACGCTGTAGGGCGTTATCAACAGGGGCGCCCCAAAACCTGCCCGGATCTCGGGTTCGCCCATGATGGCCCGGTCCGAGGCGATCTTGATGTCGCAGACCTGGACCAACTCGCAGGCCCCGCCCAGGGCGTACCCGTTCACCGCGGCGATCACCGGCTTGCTGCAGTTCCAGACGGTCATGAACGTCTCCACCAGGCCCTGTAGGCGGGTCCGCCAGGCGTCCACCGTGGCGGTCGACGGGTCCATGTAGTCGCTGTTCCGCTCGATGTCGAAACCGCTGGAGAACGCCCGCCCCGCTCCGGTTATGATCAGCGCCCGCACCTCCGTGTCCGCCTCCACCACCCCCATTGCTTCCCGAAACTCTGCCATCAGATCGGTGTTCAAGGCGTTGAGTTTCTCCGGGCGGTTCAGGGTCAGATAGGCGATCTGCCCCTTGCGCTCGTAGATTATGTTCTCGTAGGACAAAGGGTCTCCTTATGGTGGCGCGGGCTCGGTGGCCGCGCAGACCTGGGGTGGGGATCTCCGAGGGCACGCTGGATGGCGCTGACGGTTGTCAGGGTGGGCTTCAGGGGCGCTTGTTGATTTCGATCCCCTGGATCACCACCGGAGCCACTGGTCTGTTCTGAGCTCCGGCCTCGGTCAGCGAGATGGCGTCCACCACGTCCTGTCCCTCGACGATCTGCCCAAAGATGGTGTGGGCGCCATCGAGGTGGGGCGTGGGCGCCGTGGTCACGAAGAACTGACTGCCGTTGGTGCCGGGGCCGGAGTTGGCCATGGCCAGTCTGCCCGGTTGGTCGAAGGACAGCCCGGCGACGATCTCGTCTTGGAACCGGTAGCCGGGTCCGGCGGTGCCGGCGCCGGTGGGGTCTCCGCCCTGAATCATGAAAGAGGGTATGACCCGGTGAAATATCACACCGTTGTAAAACCCGTCATTGGCCAAAAAGATGAAATTATTCACCGTAACCGGGGCATGGTCGGCGAACAGTTCGATCACCATGGACCCCAGGTTGGTCCGGATGGTGGCGGTGTATTGGGCGGTGACGTCTATGGTGATGGGCGGCACGTTGGAATACTGGGCGATAGTTACGCCGCCAATATTAATAAATTGCTTGACGGGACCACCGCCGATTGCAGTTGAAGCTCCGGCCGGCAGAGTCGGGGCCACGGCCGGAGTGGGCGAGGGTTGGGGCGAGGGCGTCTCCAGAACGCAGGCGGCCGATAGCAATGCCGCCGCAACTAGCGTCAGCAGAAATTTGAGTTTCATATCCGAAGGATAACACAGCCCGGACCGCTGATTCACGTCTGGCGGGGTTGCCGTTGTTATTCGGCGAAGGGCCGAAAGTGGTCGATGTCCGACATTGCGCCGGTGCGTTCCTGGGACCAGACCGGCTCCACCGCCATCCCCAATTCGACCTCGTCAGGTTCGACTCCGCCCAAACGGTGGATGAGACCGCCGCGGGCCTCAGGCCAAGAGACCATCGCCACGATCAGAGGCGTCTCCAGCGGCTCTTCGTCCAGGTCCCGGTGCAGCACCGTGAAGCTGCGGACGTAGCCGGGCCCCTCCAGGACCACCCAGTCGTCGGTCGTCTCTTCGAAGCACCGTTCGCAGTACATCTTGGGCGGCAGCAGGAAGTCGGCGCATTTGGGACAGGGCGATGCCAGCAACTGTTGGTTGTCCCTCATCGCCTTGAAGAACCGCTCTCCGGCCACTCCCAAGGTGTAACGGTGGTAGATTGGGATGGAGCCCGCCACCTGCATGGTTTTTCTGGGTTGACTCGCCTTGTCCAGCATGGACCGGTCTCCTATAACTCCTAACGGTCGTCCTGACTGTGGGCCTCGCCGATCAGCCTCCGGGATTCTCTGATCTGGCGGGCATGCTCTTCCAAGTGGGAGGCCAAAAAATGGATCACACCTTCCACCGTGATGGGGTTGTTTTCGCCTCTATGGCCCAGGGCGCCCAAATCCCCGGGAGCGATCTCTCCGGTGGTGGCGATGGCCGATTCGTTGGCCGCGGCCAGTTCCCGTATCAAGTCGTCCAGCGGGTCGCCCGCATGGTCGCTCACCGCAGTCGCGCGGCGGTCATTCTCAACGTCGCTGCGGGTGATGTTGGGGTCGTCCTCTTTGGTGATCAAGACCGCCTTTTCCATCCAGAAGTGCTGTATCTCCGCGATGTGGGCCAATAGCTGGGCCACGGTCCATTCATCCGGGGCCGGCGCCCGGCGGGCTTCTTCTTCCCCGACGCCGTCGATCGCGTCCACCACCACTTGGTGCGCCGAGCGGAGCATCTGTTGCAGCATGGGTATCTGCTCTTGATTCATGGTCATAACCGGGTCTTAACCGGCCAACTTGAAATATTCGATGTCTGTGATGGACCCTTCCCGCTGGTCCGCCGGTTTCCAGACCGCCTGCACCGGCATCCCGATCTTCAGCAGGTCCTTGAGTTCTTCGATGTTATCGCCGATGCCGTCGGCAAATCCGCCCATCTTGTGCAGGATGCACATCCCTGGGCTGGCCCCGTCGATCTCCACCACCACCGGGACCTCCGGGGTGCGGCGTCTGGAGGCGTCCCAATTGACCATGGATATGGAGAAGGTGTTGATTTTGCCGGTGTCGGAAAGCTCCACCCAGTCGTCCAGGGGCCGGAAACAAAGCTCGCAGAAGGCGCGGGGCGGGACCATGGTGCGCCGGCATTCGGGGCAGCGGATCCCCGTGATCTTGCCGGCTTTCAACCCTTCCAGGTACCGGCCCATGGCGATGCCCGCGTCCCAGTGGTACTCGGCCTTGACGTGCCACATGGATATCAGCACCTCGCCTTGGGTGAGGGCATGGTCGGTCAGAGAGGTCCCGCTGAATGGTTTCATAACTATTTCCCCATCACGACGACGGTGCCGACCTGCATCAGGTCGCCCCAGGCTTGGGCGACGCCGCGCCGCACTTCCCGTTTCACTTGGCGGGGCCCCGCCTCGCCCTGCAACTGCCAGTAGATCTCGGCGCACTTCATCAACCCCGCCGCAGCGATGGGGTTGCCGACGCCCAGCAATCCGCCCGAGGGACTGGCCGGGATGCCGTGCTCGGTGTCCCGGTCCCAGAACCCTTCCTCCATCAGTTTGGGCGCCTCGCCCTTGTCGGCCAGCATCAGTCCTTCCAAGTGGTGTAACTCTTTGTAGGCGAATGGGTCATAGGGCTCGGCGACGTGGATGTCCCGCTTGGGATCGCTTATGCCCGCCATCTCGTAGGCCATGCGGGCCGCTTTCTCCACGTACCGGGGATAGACCAGGTCGCGGTCGGTCCAGAACGAGGTGTCCAGGTTCCAACCCACACCTTCGATCCAGACCGGGGGTTTGCTCATGCGGCGGGCGAACCGCTCCGACGCCAGGACCATCGCGCCGCCGCCGTCGCTGATGGGCGAGACCATCAGCCGCTGCACCGGCCAGGACATGATCTCCGAGGCCATGATGTCTTCGATCTCGAAGTCGCCGGCCACGCCCAATTGGGCGGAGGGGTGGTCCATGCCGTTGCGCTTGTTCTTCTGGGCGACCTTGGCAAAGGTCTCCATGGGCACGCCGTAGGCCTGCATGTAGCGGTTCATCTCCAGGGAGAAGATCCACAGCAGGTTCACCCCCAGAGGCCGCTCGGTGAACTGGTCGTAGATGGCGTTGAACGCTCCCTGGGGATGGGGCAACGCCGGGGACATCTTCTCCTCGGCCACCACCAAGCAGGTGTCGAACTGGCCGCTGGCGACGTGGTACCAACCGGTCACCAGGCCGAACACCCCGGAGCCGCCGCCCACATAGGTGCGCATGTAGGGCTTGCCCCAGGCGCCGGCCCCGTCGGCAAAGTACTCGCCGTTCATGTGAACGCCGTCGAAGGCCTCGGGCGCCGTCACGGAAACGACGCAGTCGATGTCGCCGATGGTCATCCCCGCGTCTTCCAGGGCGGTCTTGGCGGCCTCGAAGGCCAGCTCTTTCGGCGTTTCCAGGGCCCGGCGCATGAACTTGGTCAGCCCGGCTCCCAGCACGGCTACTCTATTCTTGTAGGGCATCTATCTCTGGCCGCCCACTTGGAAAATTAAAGAATTCGACATTTTTACTCGGTCCCTAGGACGGCGACCCCGCCCGTTGCCGTGGGGATGCCGCGCCACGATTGTGCCAGCCCGACTTTGACGTCCGAAAGCTGCCGTTCTCCGGCCTGGCCCCGCAGTTGCAACACCACTTCCAACACGCTGCGCAGTCCTGACATGTCGTAGGTGTGGCCACAGCCCAGGTTGCCGCCGGATACGTTCACCGGCAGGTCTCCGGTGGGCGAGAAAAGTCCCTCTTGCAGCAGCCTGCCCGACTCGCCGGGACCGGCCAGCCCAAGGGCCTCCAGGTGCTGCAGTTCTTTGTAGGAGAAGGTGTCGTCGACCTCGGCGAAGTCGATCTCCGTCACCGGGCTGCCGATGCCCGCCATCCGGTAGGCCCGCTCCGCCGCCTGTTCGGTGTATCTGGCCCGGTGCAGTTCCCGCTCTTCGATGTTGGGGGTGTCCTGGCTCCATCCGATGCCGTTGATGAACACCGGCTCCCCACCGATGCGTGACAGCAGGGACTCCCTGGCCAGCACAAACACGATCGCGCCGTCGGCCAGGTTGGCGATATCGCCGCGTTTTAACGGTTCGGCCTCGGGCCGCGAGTCTAGGATGTCGTCCGCGGTCAGGTCTGCCGGATAGGCGGCCAGCGGGTTGGAGAGGGCGTTGTGGCGGTTTAACGCGGCCACCATGGCGGCCTGACGCTCGGTGTTGCCGGTCTCGTCAAGGAAGGCCCGCATCTCCAGCCCGGCGACGTAATGTGGATGGAAAGCCAGGGGCCGGGCGTAGAGGGGGTCCAGTGCGAAGGCTTCGATGTGGGCCGGATAGTCGATGTTGGACGCCTTGCTGTGTCCTTCGATCACCGCCAGGTCAAGCTGCCCGGTCTGAAGCTGCATCACCAGAGAAGCGATACCGGTGATGCCGTCGGCGGTGACGGTTTGGACCGGCTTGAGCACCGCGCCCAGTTGGTCCGGAACGTACTCGTCGGCGATGGCCGTGCCTTCGATGTAGTCCTCGGTGATGGAGACGAAGGTGCTGACGTCGTTGGGGCTGATGCCGGCGTCGTTATAGGCCTTGACGGCGGCCTCGAAGATCAGCTCCCGGAAGGAGACCTCGGGCGAAACGGAGCGGAAGGCTGTGTAGCCAACTCCGACTATGGCGACCCGCTCGAACATGGCACCTCAGGGCTGGGGCTTTGGAATGCCGGTTCTCATATGGGTCCACGCCTAATCGTGGAAGAGGTCTGAGCATACCAGAAAGTGGGAGCCGGGTGAAGGTTCGCTGCCGGCGGGAAGGCTGCTAAGCCTAGCGTTCGTAGGGCCCTTCGCCATCATCTTGGTCGTCATCCCACAGGTCCGGATCCTCCCACGGCTGCAGGCCTTCCTCTGGGTTGCGGGCCGGCCGGAGTTTGGACGCCACGAACTGGATGGACACCGCCGCCAAAACCAATAGCATCAGACCGCCCAGGAGCCAGCTATTAAAGAACAGGATGAGAGACGGGTTTCCGGAGCCTGGGGCCGATGGGGCCGGGGCCGGTGCGCCGGGGGCCTCTCCCGCCCAACGGGCGTCCAGTCCATCGACGTTGAATCCGTACACGTTCGTCAGCGAAGCGTCCACGGTTTCGCCCCTTCTCAGTTGGGCTATGAACTGCTGGAAATCGGGCTCGCCGAATTCATTGATCAAGAACGCCACGACGCTCAGTGACTTTTGATAAAAAGCGCCGATGGCGTGGGGCGTGCCGGTCACGCTGTTCATGGTCCTAAGCGGGTTCGTCCGGGAGCTAAGGGTATTCCCGCTGTAAACCCTCGATGAGGGGTCCATGTAGCTGGCGAATCCCTCGTCCAACCACGCCGGCGTCGATAGGGCGCCGTCGCCCATCGCCTGGCCGAACAACAGATGGGCAGCTTCATGGACAATCAGTCCCCGGTTCATCCCCAGACCGAGAAAGAGACTCAGCTCTTGGAAGGCGAATCCTTGGAAGGTCTGTTGTTCGGTGGTAGTGCGGCTCTGTCGGGGGAAGGCGGCCAGGGTGTCCGAACGCCTGCTGTAGATTATTCCCTTGATCTTGCCGGCCGGCTCAAGGTGTAAAAGTTTTTGCAGACGCTCCAAGTCGAATTCCAAACTCCGGGTCACCGCCCTAACCCTGGAGTCCGGCTGGTCGTAATAATGCAGGGTGAGCGGTCCGATCTCGATCTCCTCCCAGTCGAACCGGGTGTCTGAGTACTCCACCACGGAGGGTTCGGTGCGCAACATGTTGCCCTCGGAGTCCGTGATCTCGTAGTAATACTCAACCTCGGCGCCCGGCGGCAGGTAGCCGGATACCTCCCCCGTGAGGTTCAGGCGGGCGGTGATCCGGTTGGAGGGTTCAAAGTCCGGGTAGGCATAGGCCCATATCCGGCTGCCAACGATCCGGTAGAAGAGCCGAACCTCCACGATGTCGGCGTCTCCCTGGGCAGTAAGCGACATGTCCACGTTGCCGGGGAAATCCACCTCTGCACCGGTCGCTACAACCTCGATGCCCCCGCCGGCCGCAGACAGGCTGGAGACCGTGGATAAGGCAACAATAAAGGCCCCAGCCAGGGGCAGAAAAACGGCCCGCCGGAGCGTTGTCCGGGCCGTTATCCGAGCCGTTATCAGTGAATAGAACGATTGGAGCATGGAGCTTGGCAAATCTACCGGGCTTCCGGGTTGAAATTAAGCGCCAGCGTAAGCCGGACTCAGTCAATTATACGTCGAATCCCCGCGGAAGGCTCTCCGGCCCGGTTAATCCGCGGCCTGTTCCATGTCCAACAACGACTTCTTCCGCTCCAGCCCCCAGCTGTAGCCGCCCAGGCCGCCGTCCTTTCGCAACACCCGGTGGCAGGGTATGACCAATGCCACCGGATTGGCCCCGCAGGCCGTGCCGACCGCTCGGGAAGACCCGTCCTTTCCCAGCGCCTGGGCCACCTGCTGGTAGGTGCGGGTCTCGCCGTAGGGGATCGTCCGGAGCATCCGCCACACCTGCTGCTGGAAGGCCGTCGCTTGGATGTCCAGGGGCAGGTCCAGGCCGGTCTTTTCCCCGTCCAGGTACGACAATATCTCTGCGGCCCAGATCGCCAGATGCCCCCCGTCTTGTTGGTGATTGGCCGACGGAAACTCGGCCATGAGGTTCTCCTCCAGCGCCGGGTCGGAGTTGCCCAGTTTCACCGAGCAAACACCCTTATCGGTGGCCGCCACCAAAAGCCGCCCCATGGGGCATGCCACCACCGTGTGATAGATATTCACGCCAATTCCCCCCTTTCTGTAAGCGCCCGGGCTCATCCCCATCTGCTCCGTCGAAGTCTCGTACAGCCTGCTGGTCGAACCGAACCCCGCCTCGTAGAGCGCTGTTGAGATGTCCTGGCCGTTTTTGATCATCGCCTTGAACCGGTCCAGACGCCAGGCCGACGCATACTGGCGTGGCGTGACCCCGGTGGCTTCTTTGAACACCCGCTGCAGGTGTGATGGGCTGCTTCCAACTGCCCGGCCCAATTCGGCAAGGGTGGGCACCGAGCCTGATCGGTCCAATTGTTCCGGGCGGTCTTGGATATATTCGCAGACCCGGCGGACCAGACCGGTGCCGGGAGAGTCCTGGTCCGGCAGGCAGCGTTTACAGGCCCTGAAACCTGCGGCCTCTGCATCGACGGCCCGGGGGAAGAAAGCGACGCGGTGGGGCGAGGGACGGCGGCTGGGGCAGGTGGGCCGGCAATAGATGCCGGTGGAGCGGACCGCGTACACGAAATGCCCGTCGGCCCTGGAGTCCCGGGTCTGGACCGCCTCCCACATCTTGCCGCCGTCTAAGCCGGTGTTTTCATCGGTGGTAGTAACCATGAACGCGCCCTGTCCCTTTTGCGTTTGAGCTTAATCCGAAGGCCGGATGAAGTGACTTGAATTGACCAGGGCCAGCAGCTTGCCACCGTCGGCGGTGATTCGAGTCGTCACCGTCACCAGAGTGCGGCCCGGATGGGCCACCGTGCTTTCGGCCCGTAGCGTGCCCTCTTTGACGTTGGCCACGATCTGGGAGGAGATGCTCACCGCCACCGGCATCTCGTCCAACGTTGATACTCGCTCTGACGTTGCCATCGCCGCGAAAGTGGCCGCGGTGTCGGCCAGGGAGACCATGCTCCCGGCGTGGACGTGACCCGACGGTGTCGTGAGGCCCGGACGGACCGGCAACTCGACGACCGCCCGCTCTCTACTCACCTCGATGACCTGCATGCCCAAGTGTTCCATGAGGGTGCCGCCGAAGTGCCGGCCGACCCATTGAGCCAACGCTTCAGGGGATAGGTCTGTGGGCCATTTCTCCATGTTGTTCCCCGGCCGGCAATTCTCTTACCGCGTAGTGATTCAGGTCTCGCCGACGTCATCAGAATACCCCAATAGCCTGGGCTGTTCTATCCGGTTCTTGCTTTCAAATTCGGAGTTTCAGATTTCCCGTCCCGATACATGAAGACTGAACATGAAAACGGAACAAGAATGAGGGCCGTGAACGTACGGCCCTCATGTGGCCTGCGAAAGGCAGCTTGCCTGACTGGGCCGGCTATTGAATCTGGGCGGTGAAGACATGGGCTGCCCCCGTGGCGGTGCCCTTTTGGAAGTCGCCGGGCGCTCCCGCCACCAGATCGTTCCCGCTGAGGGACACTGAGATGCCCAGTTTATGCTCGATAGCCGCGCCGGTTGCGGTCAGGTTGGCCTGCTCGGCCCACGACGTCCCGCTCCGGTTGTAGATGTATACGGACCCGGCGTCGATCCCTTTGGCTATGTCGCCGAAAGCCCCGGCGGCCACGGTGTCGCCGCTGACGGACACGGACCAGCCGAAGTTGTCGGTCGTGGCGCCGTCGCTGGCAGTGAGCTTAGCCTGCTCGGCCCAAACACCATCAGTGCGGACGAAAACGTATGCTGCTCCGGTATCGGCGCCCTTATCTGAGTCGCCGGGCGCCCCAACGGCCAGCGTGTCCCCGGAAAGGGCCACCGAACGCCCAAAGTTATCGCCCGTGGTGCCGTCGCTGGCGGTCAGCTTGGCCTGCTCGGTCCAGACGCCGCCGGTGCGGGTGAACACATAGGCTGCGCCGGAATTAGAGCCGTTGAAGGATTCGCCTAATGCCCCCACCGCCGCCGTGTCGCCATCGATGTAAACGGACCAGCCGAAGTTGTCGGACATGGCGCCGTCGCTGGCGGTGAGTTTGGCCTGCTCGGTCCAGACGCTGCCGGTCCGGATGAACACGTAGGCTGCGCCGGAATTGGTGCCTGTGGGAGTATCAGTGGGTGCGCCTATTATCACTGTGTCGCCGCTGATGGCGGCCGACCAGCCAAATTGGTCTCCCGGCCCGGCGTCGCCGGCGGTGAGCTTGGCCTGTTGGGTCCAGACGCCTTCGCTGCGCACAAACACGTAGGCCGACCCGGAATCGGTGCCCACGGGCGTATCCCCGACCGCTCCGAGGACTGCAGTGTCGCCGCTCAGGCCCACCACCTGGCCGAGCAAGTCCCCTGGTCCGGTGTCGTCACCCACCAATTTGGCCTGTTCCGTCCATACCCCGTCGGCGCGGGTGAATACCACGGCGGCCCCGGCGTCCGTGCCATTGGAAAAGTCGGCAGGGACGCCGGCGATGATTGTTTCGCCGTCGATCGCCACGTAGGTCCCGAATTTCTTGCCCAGCGCCGAGTCGCTGGCGGCCAGCTTGGTCGAAGCCGACCCGGTCACGAAGGCGTACACCGGGACCGGCGTAGGGGTCGGTGTGGGCTGCGGCGTGGCAGTGGGCTCGGGCGTCGCTGTCGGCTGCGGCGTGGCAGTGGGCGCGGGCGTCGCCGTCGGTTGCGGCGTGGCAGTGGGTTCGGGCGTTGCCGTCGGTTGCGGCGTGGCAGTGGGTTCGGGCGTCGCCGTCGGTTGCGGCGTGGCGGTAGGTTCTGGGGCCGGTGTCGCCGTCGGTTGAGGCGTGGGTCTCGGCGTTGCCGTCGGTTCCAGCACACGGGTCGGCCCTGGCGTTTCGGTTGACGTCGGCGCCGGCGCCGGCGTGTCAGTGGGTTCCGGCGCCGCCGTGGCCGTGGGAACGGCCGCCACAGTGACGGTGGGAGTTGGCGGTTGTTGAGTCTGGTCCTCCCCGCCGCAGGCCGCAAGGATCAAAAGGCCCGCGCTCAGGAGCATCAGTAACGTCAATCGCTTCATGGCCGTTCCTCAGCAGCAGATACCATGCCGGGTTAGACGCAGTTCGCCGCGAACACCACCGTAAACGTTATTAAAGAGAGTTAGAGGCGTCTGCCATTAAGAATTATAGAGGGGATGGACATAAGTTCAAGGAAATTTGGGCGTCCTGCTGACCGGAATTGGTCCCTGATAGCCACGTCTTTAAACTTTATTTAATCAAAGTTTAAAGATAGTGACCCGCGGTTGTTGTTATGCCGCACAAACGTTCTATATAATCCGTGGCCCACCAGGGGAATAGCCTCAGATAAGGGCCATAACCGGCCTTAAAATCAGAACTCAGCTCCAAAAACTGAAAGCTAATGACCGACCGCTCCATAGCCTGCATGCTAGTCACCCACCTCCCGGTTAAAGCCGAGGTGCGCCGCTATCCCCAATTGCGGGGAAAGCCCGTGATAATCACCGAGAGTTACGGCTCCAAAGACCTGGTGCTGGACAGTTCGCCTGAGGCCCGGGGTGTCAGCGCCGGCATGCCCCTTACCGAGGCCATGGCCCGGTGCAAAGACGCGTCCCTGCTCCAGGCCGACGCGCCCTACTACAACGGGACCTTCGACAAGCTGGTCCGGGCCCTGGAACTGCGGAGCCCAATGGTGGAAAGGGACGGGCTTGGTTGCGCCTATGTGGGCCTGGAAGGTTTGGAGCTTATGTACGGGGGAGAGGCGCGGGTCGTTGCGTCGCTGCTCCAGGCGGCGCCCCAAGAGTTCAATCCCCGGGTCGGCGTGGCCGCAGGCAAGTTCCCGGCCTACGTCGCCGCGGTGACCACCAAAGGCGGACGCGCCACCCAGGTCCCCCGGGATTCAGTGGGTTTGGCGGCTTTTCTGAGTGGACTTTCCATCGGCCTGCTGCCCCTGTCCTGGGCCAATAAGACCCGGCTGCACCGTTTTGGCATCCACACGCTGGGCCAACTGTCGGCATTGCCGGTGGGCGCGGTCCAGGCCCAGTTGGGGACCGAGGGCCGGCGGGCCTGGCAACTGGCCAATGGAGTGGACAACAGCCCACTGACTCCCCACCGGCCGCAACAGGCTGTGGAAGAGTCCCTGACCTTCCCCTCGCCCACCAGTACCTGGAGCCCAATTCTGACGGCCCTGGGCACGCTGTTGGGCCGCGCCTTTGCCCGGCCGGAGATCGGCGGCCGCTACGTCCGCACCGCCACCATCGAAAGTCACGTGTACCGGTTGCCGCCCTGGGTAAAACGTTTCGGATTCAAAGAGGCGTTGGGCAGCAAAGACCGGGCCCTGTTCGCCCTGAAAAGCCGGTTGGACAGTGTGACCCTGCCCGGACCGCTGGAGGACATGAAGCTCACCCTGACCGGGTTCACCGGCGAGTCGGGTATCCAGACCAACCTCTTCTCCGACGTCCGCAAACGGGAGCAGCTGAAGGAGATGATGCGTCAGTTGGAAGCCGTGATGGGCGGCAAACCGCCCATCTACCAGATGAAGGAGATAGAGCCGTGGTCGCGCATCCCAGAAAGACGCCAGGCCCTGGTCCCCTTCGATCCATAGCCCCTGGTGCCATAACCCCTGTGGCTCAGAGTCTGCAGTTTCGCTCCCTGAACCTGCCGGTCCCCATAGAGGTTGTTGAGGATGGCGCGGAGAGGCCCAGGTCCATCACCCTGCCGCCCGCCCGTTCCCGCCGACTGGCACAAGAAGGCCGGAGCCTGACAATCACCGCCATCAATGACCTGTGGCAGGTCGACGACGAATGGTGGCGCGAACGACCCATATCGCGCCGCTACTACCAAATAACCACCCAAGACGACCGGCGCCTAACCATCTTCCGGGACCAGCTAAACGCCCAATGGTACTGGCAGAAAGGGGGCGCTAAAGCTGTCAGCTAACAGCGCTCAGCGATGAACAAAGTCCCGTCAGCTACCAGTTATTCTGAGCCGACTGGACTTATCATTCTGAACCGACCACGCTATCTGTCATTCTGAGCCAGCCGCAGCGGCGAAGAATCCGCCAAACTCGGAGGACAAAGGAATGAACCATTACTACGTGTACATCATGTCTAGTCATCAGGGAACTTTATACATAGGCATGACCAACGACTTGTATCGCAGGGCATACGAACACCGTCACAAGCTAGTACCTGGGTTTACCCAGAAGTACAACGTGACCAAGTTGGTGTACTACGAAGAAACATCGAATGTGGAGTCAGCCATCACCCGGGAAAAACAAATCAAGGGATGGCTAAGAAGCAAGAAGGCGGCGTTGGTGGCATCGTCGAATCCGTACTGGGCGGACTTGGCCGAAGGCTGGTATGAAGACCGAAGCTTGGCAGACCCTTCGTTTCACTCAGGGTGACATAAGCGGTGCACAGTAGTAATGGTGTAGGACGTGGTGGCATGGAAGATAGTTTTATTGCGAACTAAACCACCCGCATATGTCATTCTGAGCCAGCCGCAGCGGCGAAGAATCTGCCAAGGCGCTCGTAGCGAAACCTGGCAGGCCTTCACTTCACTCAAGTTGGCAGGGGGATTTCCCCACCACAGAAATAAAAAGAATGCTCACATCCTTCATCCAAACCCTGAAAAAACCAACCCAAAAAAGCTGACCGCTTTATGTACGCCGAACTCCACTGCCACAGCAACTACTCCTTCCAGGAAGGGGCCTCCTCCGTGGAGGACCTGCTGGTGCGCGCCCGTGATCTGGGGCACCGGGCGTTGGCCCTGACCGACCACGATAATCTGTGCGGAGCCATGCACTTCGCGCAGGTGGCCAAGACCTTGGACATCCAGTCCATCACCGGCGCAGAGTTGACGATTAAAGACGGGAAAGACGGCTCCCACCTAACCTTCCTGGCCGAGAACCGAGAGGGCTACAGCCAGCTTTCCAACCTAATCTCCTACTCCTACATCGCCGGAGACCGCAGAAATCCCGCCCTGGACCTGAAGTACCTGCCCGACCGGGTCCATGGCCTGATCCTGCTGACCGGCTGCCGCGCCGGCCGGGTGCCCAGCCTCTTGACGGAGGGCCGCTACGCCGGGGCCGAGACCCAACTGCGGCAGTACCTTGACTGGTTCGGCACGGACAATGTGTTCGTGGAGCTACAGCAGAACCTGGTGCAGGGAGACACCCAGCGCAACCGGCGGCTCATCGACCTGGCCCGTAAGCTGGGTGTCGGCACGGTGGCCACCAACAACGTCCACTACCACGTGCCGGAACGCCACCGGCTGCAGGACGCCCTGGTCTCCATCAAACACAACCGCAGTCTGGAGGAGACCCACAGAGAACGCCGGGCCAACAACCAGTTCCACCTCAAATCCCCGGAGGAGATGGCCGTCCTGTTCGCCCGATGCCCCGAGGCCATCAAAAACACCCTCCGCATCGCCGAACGCTGTTCCTTCGACCTGACCAAGGACCTGGCCTACAAGTTCCCGGACTACCCGGTCCCCGAGGGCGCCACCCCCCAGAGCCACCTGGAAGACCTGTGCCGCCAGGCTGCCGAGCGACGCTACGGCGGCATCGGCCAGAGGGTCAAAGACCGCCTGGAAGAGGAGTTCCGGCTGATCGGGAAACACGATCTGGCGGGATTCTTCCTGATCTACTACGAGATCATCCAGATGGCCCGCCAGATCATGATTGAGATGGGCCTGAGCGACGCCGAGATACCCCTTGAAGAGCGTCCGCCGGGCCGGGGGCGGGGCTCGTCGGTAGCCATGCTGGTGGGCTATCTGATCGGCCTCTCCCACATCGACCCCCTGGAATACAACCTGTCCCTGGACCGGTTCCTGTCCGACGACCTGGGCTCGGTGCCCGACATCGACCTGGACTTTCCCCGCAATATCCGGGAGGAACTGATCGTTCGGGTGCACCGGAAGTGGGGCTGGGACCGGGCCGTTTTAACCGGCATGATCAGCACCTACCAGATGAAGAGCGCGGTCCGCGACCTGGGCAAGGCCCTGGGCCTGCCCGCCCAGGATGTGGACAAACTGGCCAAGCGGGTCGACTCCCACGACGCCAAGGAACTGGAACTGGAGATGCTCCAACTGCCCGAGTACCGGGACAAGGTGGACGCGCCGGGCTGGCGGGACCTCATCGAGATGGCGGCCCAGTTGGACGGCTTTCCCAAGTACCTGGCCCAACACCCCGGCGGCATGATCATCAGCTCGGCTCCCCTCATCGACACCGTGCCGGTGCAGCAGGCAGCCATCGCCGGCCGCTACATCTGCCATTGGGACAAGGACAGCATCGACCAGGCCGGCTTCGTCAAGATCGACTTCCTAGCCCTGGGCGCCCTCTCTCAGATGCAGGAATGCCTGCTTCTGATCGAGGAGCGGGAGGGCAACTACATCGACCTGAGCCGCATCGATTTCAACGACCGGGCCGTCTACGAGACCATGCACCGGGCCGACACCATCGGCGTCTTCCAGGTGGAGTCGGCCGCCCAGATGCAGACCGTGCCCCGCATCAAGCCCTGGAACCTGACCGACATGGCCTACGAGGTGGGCGCCGTGCGGCCCGGCGTGGGCGTGAACGACGGCGTTACCCAGTTCATCCAACGCCGTTCCGAAGGCATCCCCTGGGACTACGACCACCCCCTGGAAAAGCGGGCCCTGGAGCGGACCCTGGGAATCATCCTGTTCCAAGACCAGGTGAACCGGGTGGCCATGGACGTGGCCGGCTTCACGTCACTGGAGGCCGACCAACTGCGCCGGGCCTTCGGACGGCGCAACAACGAGGCCCTGATACGCCACTACTGGGAGAAGTTCCGTGACGGGGCCACCGAATTGGGGGTCCCGGAGGACGCCGCCCAGAGGATCTTCAAGAAGTTCAACGGCCACTACATGTTTCCCGAGTCCCACGCCTTTGCCTTCGGCGCAACCGCCTACCACATGGCCTGGCTCAAGTATTACTACCCCCTGGAGTTCTTCGTCGCCATCTTCAACCAGCAGCCCATGGGTTTCTACAACACCGAGACCCTGAAAGAAGACGCCAAGCGCCACGGCATCACCGTCTTGAACCCCGACATCAACCACAGCCGGGAGAAATGCACCATCAAGGACGAGCGCCTCTTGCTGGGACTGCGCTACGTCCGCGGCGTGGGGGATGCCGCGGCGTCCCAGGCGGTGGCGGCCAGGGACGGGGGAGGACCGTTCAAGAGCCTGGCCGACGCCATGGAACGCACCGGGCTGCAGCGGGAGGCCATCGAGAACCTGGTGACCGCCGGGGCCTTTGATTCATTGATGTCAGGGACAGCAGGGACGGCAGGCCGCCGGCAGGCGCTGTGGGAGGTGGGCCTGCGTTACCGGCCCATCAACACGCAGCAACGTCTGGCGCTGCCCGTGGAACAGGACATGGCGGAACTGCCCGAGCAGAGCCAGTGGGAGACCATGGGCGAGGAATACCGCATCCTGGGGCTCTACCCGGAGGGACATCTGATGGCCATGGCCCGGCCCTACCTGAGGCCGGGGATACTATCCAGCCGCGACTTGGACGGCAAGGCCGACGGCGAGACCGTAACCGTGGCCGGACTGGTGATACGCCGCCAGCGTCCCCTGGCCAAGGCGGTCTTTCTCACGCTGGAGGACGAGTTCGGCCATATCCCATTGGTGGTGTGGCCCAGCGAATTCGCCAAATACCGGCAGGTCATCAAGGAGCCGCTGCTGATCATCCGTGGCCAGGTCTCGCGGCGGGACGGCACCATGAACATAGTGACCCAGCATGTGGAGCCCATGCCCGCCATGGACCACCTGCCCAAGGCCAAAAGCTGGCAATAGGGGTGACCGGTTGAGATGAGCGCGTGACCGGACCATCGGCCCGCGGTCCAGTCTGGTGCTAGAATGTCCCCGTCCTTGGCCCTTCATGACATAACGTAGGACCAAACAGCATTCTTCACCAGCGATAAAGGAGCGGCGCCATGATCGATACGGTTATCAAAGGCGGCCAGGTGGTCACGCCCGCCGGTGTCGGCGACTGGGACATCGGTCTGGAAGGCGAGAAGATCGCCGCCGTCGCCATGCCCGGAATCCTGCCCACCGAGGGCGTCAGGTTGATCGACGCCGCCGGCAGGATCGTGGTTCCCGGCGGGGTCGAAGCCCACGCCCACGCCGCCGCCAACGTGCAGCCCGGCGCCCGGGAATCAGTGCCTGGCACGCCCAACGCCGGACCCGCCGTGCACTCCCTGGGCGCCATCTGGGGCGGGACCACCACCGTGGTCGATTTCGCGCCGGTGCCCAATGAAGGCGACTTGGCCGCCGGCATCCACGATTACATATCAGTCTGGCAGGGTCAGGCCTATACCGATTACACCACCCATTGCATCTACCGCAATTCCAACACCCCCGACTCCATCGCCAGGTTCGGCGAGTTGGTTGCGGCGGGGTTTCCCAGCGTAAAGATATTCACCACCAACATACGTCCCCCCGGCGCCTCGGGCACCAGCCTCACGCCCGTCGGCCGGATAGACAACGGCCGGCTGTACGACCTGATGCAGCAGATCACCCGCCACGGAGGCGTGCTGGCCGTCCACGGCGAGGACGACGAACTGGTGATGTACAACTACCTGATGGCCCAGCAACGGGGCATCTGGGACTGGCACAACGTGCACCTGATCCATTCCAAGGATGTGGAGGACTTTGCCTTCCGCAACGTGGTCCGCATGGCCGAGCGGGCCGGCACGGGCATGTACTTTGTCCATGTCACCGCCAAGGACGGATTGGACGTCATCGCCGAGGCCCGGAGCAACGGGCAGCCGGTGTACGGAGAAGTGCTGACCCTGGCCCTCTCCTTTGGCGCCGAGCGGTACAAGGAACCCGACGGCATGAAGTACCACACCTACCCATCCCTGAAGCCCGAGGAGGACCGTCACAGCCTGTGGGACGGGATCATGAAGAGCGACCTGTCCTTCACCGCCACCGACAGCAGCTTCACCACCTACCTGGACAAGATCGAAGGCAAAAATGTACTCGACATCCGGGGCGGCAACGTGGGTATCGAGATACGGATGGGCGTCAACTACACCGAGGCCGTGGTCAAGCGCGGCATGTCCCTGGAGCGGTACGCTGACGTGACCTCCACCAACGCCGCCAAGATACTTGGCCTGTACCCGCGTAAGGGCGCCATCGCCGTGGGCAGCGACGCCGACTTCGCCATCATCGACCCCGCGGTCAAGAAGAGCCTGGCCATGTCGGACCTGCACGTCCGCGACTACAGCCCCTGGGAGGGTTGGGAGGTCGAGGGCTGGCCCACGACGGTGATCCTGCGGGGCAAGGTTATGGTGGACGACGGCCAGCTTCTGGGCGACGGCAACGACGGTCAATTGTTACTCCGCAAGGTTGACCAGAGCGTGCTGCAACGGCCCGTGGTCTAAGGGGGCCGGAGCCCCAAGGTGCTGGGACTCAAAAGTGCCGGGGCATTGATGCACACAGGGGCAACGATTCACAATCGAACCTGAGGGGGCTGCCATGGCCAGGCCGAAGATCGCCGTATTCTCCGGACCCACATCGACCATCGCCAACTCACCCACATTGGTCACCAGCAACAAAGGACGGCTGAAAGAAGAGAGGACTCTACCGGGCCGGTTCGACCATCTGGTGGCCCAATCGTTGTACGAGCCGGTCACCGTCCGGATCAAGAAATTCAGCGCGCATCCCATGGAAGAAGACGCCAAGGATGTGTACTGGGACGACGGTCAAGAATATTACGAGGTCGAACTACACCCGGAGGATGGTCCGTTTCTCCTGCCTTACATGGCCCGCCGTAAAGACGGGTCTGGACGGGGGGTCCCATTCGAAGCAGGAGACATGACCGACCCGGCCATCCAATACGGGAAGAGGCAGTCGTTCTATCCCGACGCATCACGGGTTTTCGCGGACATCGACCGGACCATCGCCGGGCGCGATGAGCATGGTGAGGGCAACCTACTTGACCGCAAAGCGGAATTCGAGTTCATAAGGGCCCTGCCACCGGCTGGGTATACAGGTCTGGGTGAAAAGGCCGGAGAGGATTACTTTCCCTACCAGCCCTTCCCCATCAGCCGCCGCCCTCGTTACTCCGACCTGGCCAGGGTCACCAACACGGTACAGCGCACCTTGGCCCAGGGCGATTTCGCCGGGGCGATCTGGCTGGAGGGAAGCCCGACCGTCGAAGAGACCACCTACTGGCTCAGCCTGTTGATCGACACCCAGCTCCCCCTTACCGCCTGCGCCTCTCAGCGCACTCACGGCCAGTTGGCCAACGACGGTGACCGCAACATCGTGGATGCGGTGGAGCTGATTCTGTCCGGACAAGCCAACGGACTGGGAGCGGTCGGCGTGCAGGATGAACGGGTGTACGCCGCCAGGGAGTTTAAAAAAGCCGATGACCGGCCCGGCAATTACAAAGCCACCGGCGGCCACGGCGGGATCCTGGGGACAGTCGGTCCTCCGGTGACCATCTGGTACCGGCCCAACTACAAACACACCGCCACATCGGACGTAAATCTGACGCGGTTGCCAGCCGATGTGATGTTCATAGACACCATTGGGGATTCGAGTCCCGTCGGTGTCAGAGTCAAAGATTCCGGAGGCGGCCTGCTGCCCAGCGCCATCCCCAGAGTAAACATCGTCAAGCATGCCTCGTATATGGGCGAGGACGACAGTTTGAATCCGGACCAAGAGGTGGACATCCTGGCGCGGATCGCCAAGGCCTTGGCCGACCAGAGAAACCCGGACGAAAACTCTCCCAAGCTCCACGGCCTGGTCCTCGAGGGCACCTCGCCATACGGCTTGGGGTCAACTTCACAGATGGCGGCCCTTGCCATTGCGGTCTACAGCGGACTGCCGGTTGTGCGGGTGGGCCGCTCCGACCCCGGGGGAAGAGTGCCCGGATTCATGCACGATCTGAGCATCGCCGGCAGCAATCTCGATGCCAACAAAGCCCGGCTGCTGCTGATGGCGTCGATGCTTAAGTTGGGCCGGTTCCCCAAGGCCAAAGACCCGCGTAATCCCACGTCCAATGAGAAAGAAGCTCTAGTGGCCAAGATTGCCGAGTTCCAGGAGATTTTCGAGTCCCACTAGCCGTGGACCAAGGGCCGGGAGATCAACTCCTGGTCCGACCTCCGGTCTCGCGGCCGCCTCTGAGGCTCTCTTTGTAGCGTGCGCCCGTCATCGCTCTCTGGCCGGCGGCGATGTCCAAGTACGGATGTCCCTGGCCAGTCTCTTGATTCCCGCTGCCAGTGCCTTCTTACGCTCGGAGTTCAATCGGTTTCAGCCAAGCCCAAGCCCGTTCCCTTCAGCAACAACCCGGGGTCGTTGTTGGGCAACCCATACCGATAGACGGTCGTGGCTGTGGGGAACGTCGTATCCAAGGCAGCATATCTTGGCCTACCCTGGGCGCGTGGCTGGACTTGGACCTGGAGGAACGAGGACAAAAGAACGCCCCAGCTAGAGAGGGGATCCGGCGTTATCCCTTGACCGCCCCTGCGGTGAAGCCGGCTACCAGCCGGTCTAAGAAGAAGGCGTAGACCACAGCGACCGGGATGGCCACGATCACTGCCGCAGCCACCAACGACTGCCAGTAGAAAACATCGCCCCGCACGAGCTCGATGGGGACGCCCACACTGACGGTCCGCAGGTCCGACGCCGACACAAAGGTCAACGCATAGATAAACTCGTGCAAGGTTAGCGCCGAGGCGAAAACGGTCACCGCCACGATGCCGGGGAAGGACAGGGGCAAAGCCACCCTGAAGAAGGCCGTCAACCGGCTGTGTCCGTCCACCATGGCCGCCTCTTCGAGGTCTTTGGGAATGGACTTGAAAAACCCTAACAGCAGCCAGGTGCAGAAGGGGATAGTGATGGTGGGGTAGACCAGCACCAGAGACCAGATAGTGTCGTTAAGACCAAAGAAGACCACCATCCGAAACAGAGGGATAAACAGCAGGGTAGGCGGCACAAGGTACACGAGGAATATCGCGATGCCGGACTGTTCGCCCCACCGGCCGGTCAGCCGGGCCAGGCTGTAGGCCGCCGGTAGTGAGATAATCAGGGTGATGCCCACCACCAACACACCAATGATGAAGGAATTCCATAGGAACATGAAATAGTTGGTCTCGAAGAAGAGCAGCCTCAGGTTATCCAAGGTGGGCGAATCGACTACCGGGCTTATCTGACCTTCCAGCGTGGGGTACTTGTTGAACAGAAAGGGACTTGCCTTGGACCGGTACAGGTCCCAGTCTCCCTTGAATATGGTGACCAGCATCCACAGGATTGGACCAGCGGAAAACAAACAGAAAGCTCCCAAGGTGGCGTAGAGGCCAACTCGCCTGAGACTGGGCCTGCTCATGTGACTTCCACGCGCTTGGAAATTTTCAAGACCAGCACCACAATGGCTAATAGTAACGGGAACAGGAATAACGCGATCGCAGCGCCTTGCGCCAACGATCCTCCCTCTATTCCGACCCGGTAGGCCCACAACGGGAGCACCTGTGTGTAATAGATCGGTCCGCCGTCAGTCAATATGAACACAACTGCCATGTCGCCGAAGGTCAGGATCATGCCGAAGAGAATGGCAATGCTGATGATGGGGAAAATCAGCGGGATCTTGATGCGAAACAGCGTCCGCCAAAAACCGGCGCCATCTACGGAAGACTGGTCGAGAATCTCCCGGGGGATGGAGGTCAGCGCCGCTAGGATGATGATCACCGCCAGGGGCAGCAGCCGCCAAACGTGTACCGTGATGACCGAGGCCATGGCCAGGATCTCACGCCCCAGGAAGTTCATATGATTGCCAGGACCGAGCAGGGTGTCGGGACCCAAAAGCCCGATTGACACCAGTATCCAGTCGAAAGGACTGAACTTGGAGTCCAAGAGCCACTTCCAGCCGATGGCGCCCAGGGCAACCGGCGTCGCCCACGGCAGAATTATAAGGAAACGCACCAGCCATTTGCCCCGGAACTCCGCAGATAAAAGCTCCGCCAGCACCGTGGCCAAGACGATGATGATCGCCTGAGAGCCGACGGCAAAGATGAAGGTATTCACCAGAGCACGTTGGAACTGGGGGGTCTTGACGACCCGTTGGAAGTTGTCCAGGCCCACCCAATTCAGGCTGGTGTCACCCACGGAGACGTCAGACAGGCTGAATGCGATGGCCAGGAGAAAGGGAAAGCCGACCAGCACAAGGATGTACAGGATGGCCGGGGCCAACATCAGGGGTCCCAGGAACCCTTCCTTGTCGGAAAGGTAACGGAACTTCCCCGGCTTTGCTCCTTTGTGATCTACAGCGTTTCTACCCACGGTGACCTACGGTGAGAAATCTCTGGGCTCCATCCGCAGGCCCGGGCCCCGGTCGAAGAACTTCAGGTCTTTCTGGCGAACGGTGAACTGGTAGCTCTCCCCTGGCTGGATGGGGTCCGTGACCGTTGATGGCAATCGTGAAACGATCTTAGTGTCCTCGAAAGCCCCATCAAAAACGCCGTACAACAGGCGATCAGCGCCCAGGTATTCCACTCGCCCGACCTGGAAGGAAAAACTGGCTGTGGCGCCATCCCCTTTGGTCTGCCCCTGGGGCAATAGGTGCTCGGGACGGAAGCCTACCAGGTAGTCGTCCCTTACCAGCAGGTTCATGGGCGGCGAACCAAGAAAGGTGGCCACAAAAGTATCCGCTGGCTCATCGTAGATTTCCCGAGGTGTGGCCAGCTGCCTAACTTTACCCCGGTCCATCACGGCGATGCGGTGGCCCATGCCCATGGCTTCTACCTGGTCATGGGTTACATACAACGTGGTGGTGCCGATGCTGGCCTGGAACTGTTGCAGTTCGTCCCGTGCCGTAGCCCTCAACTGAGCATCCAGGTTGGAGAGCGGCTCATCCAGGAGGAACAGCGCCGGTTCTCTCACCAATGCCCGGGACAGCGCCACCCGCTGTCGCTCCCCCCCGGAGAGCTGCCGGGGTTTTCGGTCTAACAGCTGGTCGATTTTCAGGAGCGCTGCCGCCCAATGAACTTTCTCCCTGCGGCTTTCCTTCGCGACTCCTTGCGCCTTCAGAGGGAAGGCAATGTTGTCATAAACCGACATGTGAGGATACAGAGCGTAACTCTGGAAGACCATGGCGATCTGCCTGGCCCGGGGCGGCAAGCCATTCACCACCTGGCCGCCAATCAGCACCTCCCCTTCGGTGGGTTGCTCCAGTCCAGCGATGATTCGAAGCAGGGTGGTTTTGCCGCAGCCCGATGGCCCCAACAACACGAGGAACTCTCCTTCCTCGCTGACCAGGTCCACTCCGTCCACGGCCCTGACCTCGCCAAAGTATTTCTTGATATTTCTCGTCTCTACGATAGCCATAACTTGCGCTGTTTCTGTGGCAAACCATGAGAAACCGGCCCCCGCTGTTGCCAGCGCTAGGACCGGTCCTCAGGCCTAAACGGGGTTATTAACTGCCTCCGCCCACGAAACCCTTTGCACGCCACTCCTCAAAAATGTCGTTGATTTGGGCCTCGGCCTCAGCTATCGCTTCTTCAGCGGTCAACTCTCCCAGGGCAACTTTACCCATCATCGTCGGGATTATGTGCGTCGCGTAGATTCTGGCCACCGCCGGATTGGAGGGCCCGGGAAACCCCAGGTAGGTTACCCAGTCCTCCGCGTTTGCCAACAGTTTTAGCTTGTTGTTGGGCCTGGAGCCGTAGGGGTCTAAATCTAGCCAGCCGCCTTCCTCATATAGCTGCGGAACGGTTCTCTTGAAAGCTGGGAAGTTATACAGCTCGCTGTTGAACACCGCCTGATTGTAGTTGGCGGTGTGGTGCAGCAGGAAGGCCTTGGCCGCTTCCAGCTCCGCGCCCTTGACGTAATTGGGGATCACATAGATCTGCCATACGTGTGCCGAGGCGTGTTGGTCGCCCCGTGGGCCCTTCAACGCCGGCGTGAAGAAGATGTCGTCCGCCGCCGCAGGGTCGATTTTCTGAAGGCTGCGGTAGGCGGATATCGAGTTGAGGATGTACGACAACTCTCCGGCGATCAGGCCCTGGTTGTTGGAAGCCGCGCTCCAAGCAAAGACTTCCTCAGTCATCGTGTCCTTATACAGCTGGGCCATGAAATTCACGGCCTCGATGACCTCAGGGGAGTTAATGACTACGTTCTCATCCTTGTCCTGTATCGATCCGCCATAGGACCACATGATGGCCCGGGCGGCCATTTCTGAGTCGATCTCGGGGGACAGGCCTAGACCCATGGGGATGCCCAGTTGGTCCTTGATCTTTTTCCCGCCATCCAGTAGGTCCGCCCAGGTGACAGGCCCGTCGGGATAGCCTACCTGGGACCAGAGAGCCTGGTTATAGTCACCGGGGTCCGGTACCCAGCCGTGGCAATAGCCATACCACATCTTGACTGAGGGCAGGTATGAGTTGGCGGTACAGGTTTCCGCCTGGGGACCGAAGAGGTCCTGCGCCTTCATGTTCACATCG
This sequence comes from Chloroflexota bacterium, assembly GCA_022573285.1. Lineage (GTDB taxonomy): Bacteria > Chloroflexota > Dehalococcoidia > Lucifugimonadales > UBA3495 > UBA9611. The sequence goes on along the minus strand of JACZUF010000005.1, from coordinate 77,707 downwards.
GTCAGGTCCTGCAGCCCCTCCACAAAGAGAGAAGCGGCCAAGAGCAACTCGACCATGGTAGGGCCCTGGCCAGCGTCGATGGACGCCGACAGAGTGGGAAAGAGGTCGCCGATGGCGACGTGGTCCACCGACACGTCAACACCGTTGGCCTTTCCCCAATCTTTGGCGAATGGGTCGAACCACTTGTCGTACTGGGGCACGAAGTGACTCCACTGAACGATCTTCATTTTGGTGCCCTTCGGAAACTCCGGTACGACTATCTCCTTCACCACCTCCTGTGTAACCACCACTTCCTTGATGACCTCTTTCACCACCTCCTGTGTAACCACCACTTCCTTGGTGACCTCTTTCACCACCTCCTTCACCACCACTACTTCTTTTTCCACCACAACAGGAGTGGCCGCCCCCCCGCACGCCAACCCAATGGCCGCCGCCAAGAGGAATAGACTGGTCAACAAGATTAATCGGGTCGCCAGTTTCTTTGCCATTGCTTTTCTCCTATTTCTGAGCGTTAATCGAGAGACGATTTCAATAGTTCTAGAGATCAATAACCATCGAATCGTCTATATATATGGATACATAATTACGAAGTGCCCAGATATTATCCGGAATTCCCCATTTAAGCTCATCCCGGCCTAGTCCGATGGAGCAACGAGAGTATATATTAGCCTGTGGATGCCGGTCAATAATTCTAGTTCCATACTCAAGTTTGATGTCTGTATCAGCCGTGCAATCCTTGTAGTGATTAACGGTAGACCGCTTCACTCTCCCTTTGTGGCTCTGCTGCAGCCAGGCCGGCGGAAGTTCGCTCTCCGATTAGAAAAGAACCGGAAGCGCCTTGAGTCCCCGCAATACCGGATCGTCCCGCCACTCCAAATCCCCGTTGTCCAACTGTAGCTCCGGCATCCTGCGCACCACGGCGCCGATGGCCGCCTGCCCTTCCATACGGGCCAACGCCGCTACAAGGCAGAAGTGAATGCCGAACCCGAAGCCGACGTGACGCCCCTCTGACCGGTTGATGTCGAAACGGCCGGGGTCGCTGAAATGCTCCGGGTCGCGGTTGGCCGCCCCGAGGGTCAAAGAGATGCGGTCCCCTTGGGCGGTCTGCTTGTCCCCGATCTGTAGGTGCTCCAAAGCGGTCCGGGAAGTGGACTGGACCGGGCTATTCTGCTGAGGCATGATTTCCCCGCGTTCCGATTCTTGATGGTTATGGCAGAAGGGGTAGTAATTCCTCCGAGATCAACTGGAGGTACTCCAGTCGCGCCGACTTTCCCTTGGGCAGGTTCAATGCACCGAATCCGATGTGCTCCAGACCGGTCTCTTCGTGACAGCGGACGATGGTCTCGGCGCAATCTTGAGGGCTGCCCACGATCGCCCAGTCCCCCAGGTCCCGTGAGCCCCCGAGGCCGAAATCCACGGTGGTGGACTCCTGCATGTTGAAGTTCGTGTACAGTCCGGCCTTGGCCTCGCCGGCGGCTATGGCTTCAGAGACTGCGGTCTCCCGGTCATGGGCCACCGAGATGGAGCGGTTGACCGTCAGGTGGCCCGTCTTTCCCGGCTGCTCTGCGATGGCTTCCCAATACATGGCCGACAGACGGTCTATGTCATTCCAGTTCGGCTGTGGGCCCAGGAGGCAGGCGTCGGCGATGGCCGCCGCCCGGCGTACCGCTCCCCGGCTCTGTGCCGCGAGCCAGATGGGGGGATGGGGTTTCTGGACGGGAGTGAGCCCCAGACGGGCGCCGCGGACGGTCCAGTGGCGGCCCTCATGGTTCACCTCTTCCCCCGTCCACAACTGTTTCATCAGGGAGATGGATTCCTCCAAGCGGCTCACCCGTTCCGCCCGGTTGGTGCCGAAGGCCTCCAGCTCTTTCTGCACGTAGCCCAAGCCGACTCCCAAGGTGAACCGTCCGTTGCTGATCTGGTCGAGAGTCGCCGTCCGCTCCGCGATGTCCACCGGATTGTGGTAGGTCAAGAGGAGGATGCCGGTCATCAGCCTCAGCCCTTCGGCATCGGGGGCCAACCGCGATAGGACCTCCATGGGCTGGGGCCAGACGGTGGGGTGGGCGATGAAATGCTGGGGCATATAAATGGAGGTGAATCCCATGCCCTTGGCGAGGCGGAATATTTCGGCCGCTTCCTCTATCTGGTCATAAAGCGGCCTGGTGGGGTCGTCGATGTAATCCCGGATATATAGGCCGACTTCCATTCTCATCCTTGGAAATTCAGATTTCCGGCGGCGGACCTTCGGTACGCCGGTCCGGCCAGAATTGGCCACAAGTATAACAAAGGCGTCTGGTCTCGGAAGGCAGGTCATTATGGATCGATCGAGAGTGGCAGGGGACAGAAATGGGCGGTGGGTGGTCCAAGCCGGAAGCTGGAAAAACGGACGGTCCCGGACGGGTCCTAGTCGTGTTCTGCGTGGGCGCCGCGCTTTTCAGCAATGGGCCTACTGTAATCGAGATTATATGAGTTTAATGTTGCTATAATCCATTCCGCACTTTGGCGAATCATGGTTTCTGAGCAACAAAAAAAGATCCTCGTGATTGAGGATGACGAAGACATAAGGACCGTTGTGGTCACCCGTCTGAATCGAGCGGGCTACAAAACGACCATGGCGTCCGACGGCATGGACGGCCTGCGCCGTTTCTACGGAGACCGGCCTGACTTGGTCCTGCTGGACATTGCGATGCCCGTTATGGACGGCTGGCAGGTGCTGGAGCGCCTCAGAGAAGTGTCGGATGTTCCTGTGCTGATCCTCACTGCCGGGACCCAGGAACGGGACAAACTTCGCGGGTTGAGGTCCGGGGCCGACGATTACATTACCAAACCTTTCTCGGGCGAGGAATTACTGGCCCGGGTTGAGGTGGCCCTCAGGCGGGCGGGTTCAGCCGTAGACGAATCGGGAACAACAAGCTATTCCGATCCCGAGATTGCCATCGACTTCCCAAAACACGAGGTTTTCGTCCGTGGCGAATCGGTGGAATTGAGCCCTACCGAGTTTCGTCTATTGGCGGCCCTGACCAGAAGCGCGAACCAAGTGTTGAGCCAAGACCAATTACTAGACCAGGTTTGGGGCAGGGAATATGTCGGCTCTTTGGACGTGGTGCGCCTTTACGTGGGTTACCTGCGTCGGAAGATTGAGCGGGACTATGAAGCTCCCGCTCTGATTGAGACGGTAAGAGGTTTTGGTTACCGCTATCGTCGGCCGACCACGTAATGTGTCCCCTTTCGTCTTAAATTCCCTTCCTCCCATTTCTTCCGTCCATCCACTTGCGGCCGTCGAGGGGTGACCTCCGCGCGCCGACTTGTTGTGGCTTATTCGGAGGGTGAACGCCGAGGCCGCCATCCGGCCGAACTTGGGCGGCGAGCCCAATGATCTGGACCCACCGCTAGCCGGTTCGTTGCTGGAGTTTTCTGCGTTGAGTCATTTCTCGCTGGTCCGCTTGGGTTCGACCAAGACTCGACCTGACGTTTCCTGAGCCGCCGGTTTCCAGACCCGCCACTAATACCGCCGTTGGTCCCAGTGGCGGTCGTTTCTTTTCCGAGAGGGTTGGCATTTGGCCTTCGCCCGTCGCCCGCGCGGCTTTGCCATCTTTGACTCAGCCAAAGGCCGGGACCGTTGGTCGAGTAATCCGTGCCTGCGAATGGAAATATCAGCGTTTGTCAACCTTCAAATTTCCTTAAAAGTTTGGTTGTAGATTAGAAACATGCAACGTCGCGGCGCATGAAAACCGAAAAGAACCTAAGGAGATTTTGAGATGAAACGCAAATGGTTAATGGTGCCCCTGGTAACGGGAATCCTGGCGGCCGGGCTAACGGGTGCATCGGTCCTAGCCCACAACGAGGACGGAGAACAAGAGTCCCCCAAGGACGCGGTGGCCGCCAAAGTGGCCGAGACCCTGGGACTGGACCAGCAGACCGTTAAGGACGCTTTGCAGGAGGCTATTCAGGAGGTGCGCTCCGATCGCCTTCAGCACCGGCTGGACCACATGGTGGAGGCCGGGAGGCTGACCCAGGAGCAGGCTGACGCCTACCTGGAGTGGTACGAAGCCCGCCCGGACGGGCCGAACCTGCACCGCAACGGCCACCGCCTGTTCGGGTTTGGAGGCGGCGGCGAAGGTGAGGACGGCGGTCCGAGCCAGCGCTTTAGCGGGCGGGGCTTTGGAGGCGGCGGCGACGGCGAGGGCGGTGGTCCCAGCCAGCGCTTCGGCGGACGGGGCTTGGGAGAAGGGCACCGGTTCGGTGGGCAGGACTTCCACGGACAGGGACAACTGCCCTCCGGCCAGGGCGGTGACGTTCCGGAAGGCAGCGGCACCTCCTACTGAGGAATGGTGGTCCTGAATTCCGGCACGCCTAACGGCCCCGATAAACCTCCGGGGAGCGGGAGGTTGAAGACCTCCCGCTCCCCCTGCTCGATTATGATATATGTTAGCCAACCGAACCAAATTCGACCGGTCTCTAACCAGCCCAAGGAGCAGATTTCCATTGGCCGATGAACCTCAACTGGGCAGCAAGATTCTGGTGGTGGACGACGACCCAAACGTGGTGGAACTGGTCCGGCTCTACCTGGAGCGGGACGGTCACGAGGTGCTGACCGCGAGCGACGGAGTGGCCGGGCTTGAAATGGCCAGGGAGGAACAGCCCAGCTTGATCGTCTTGGACCTGATGCTGCCCCAAATGGACGGCATGGAAGTGTGCCGGGCCCTCCGGGCAGAGTCGTCGGTGCCGGTGATCATGTTGACCGCCATGGTTGAAGAGGACGACCGGTTGGCCGGCCTCGACCTGGGAGCCGACGACTACGTGACCAAACCCTTCAGCCCCAGAGAATTGGCTGCCAGGGTGCGCGCTGTCCTCCGGCGCACGGCCCGCGACCGGGATGACGCCGGGCCGGTGCCGTTGGAGTCCGGGCCCTTCACCGTGGACCTCAGACAGCGGACGGTCAGCGTTGACGGCACGCCGGTCACCCTCACCCCCACGGAATTTCGGCTGCTAGCCCTGTTGGTCCGGGAACCGGGCCGGACGTTCACCCGGGAACAGATCATTGACCGGGTGTTTGGCTATGACTTCGACGGCTTTGACCGGACCGTGGACGCCCACATGTCCAGTCTCCGCCGCAAGGTAGACACCGTCCCCGGCACGGCCAAACGGATTCAAACCGTATACGGCAGCGGCTACAGGTTAAGCAATGGGTAGGTTTTTCTTCAGTCTCCAATTCCGCCTGGTGATGGGCTTCACCATCGTCTTGGCCATGGCCTTGGCCGGCGTCAGCTTCTACGTGGGCTATGCGGCACAGAAAGAAGTAGATCGGTTCGAGGAGAGACAGGAAAACGCCCGCATAGCCCGGGTACAGCAGGTGATCTCCCGGTTCTATTCCAACCGTCGTGACCCGGCCCAGTTGCAATCTGTTTTGGAGCAAGCCGGCCGGCTGGCAGGGCGGCGGATCATCGTCCGCAGCCCGAGCGGCGAAGTGGTCGGCGATTCCCATCTACGCTTCGGTGGGCGGCGGGATGGTCCAATCCACGAATCAGTCGCGGTCCCGGTGCTGGTCGGCGGACGGCAGGTTGGTTCGATTTCCTTCACGCCCGACACGGGACCCGAAGGCATCCCCGAGCCGGCGGCAGCCAGCTTGGTTGCCGCGGTCAACCAGTCCCTGCTCTGGACCGGCCTTGGCGCCGCTGCCCTGGGGACTCTGCTAATTTCCGTAGTGTCTCGAAAATTGCTGGCCCCAATAAAAAGCCTCAGCGAGACGGCCCAGCACCTGGGCCGGGGAGATTTCTCCAGAAGGGCTCCGACGGAAGGGTCCAGTGAGCTACGGCAATTGGCTCTGGCGTTCAATTCCATGGCGGCGAACCTGGAGGACGCCGAACAGCAACGGCGCAATCTGATGGCCGACGTGGCCCACGAACTACGGACCCCGGTTTCCAACATTCAAGGCTATTTGGAAGCGGTCAAAGACGGCTTGTTGCAGCCCGATGAAGACACCATCGAGACCATCCATGGACAGGTGATTCACCTGGGCCACCTGGTTGAGGACCTGAGACTTTTGGCCCAGGCGGAAGCCGGGGCATTGAAGTTGCACCGCATACCGGGCCGAATGTCCGACGTGCTCCGGGGCTGCGTCGATGCCGTGCGCCCGCGGGCGGAGGCCAAGGGGATAAGAGTGAGCCTGGAAGCCGGCGATGCCATGCCCAACATTGAGATGGACGCCACCCGCATCTCCCAGGTGGTGAACAATCTTCTGGAGAACGCCATCATCCACACTCCGGAAGGGGGCAGCGTCGCGGTCAATGCTGGGGTTGCCGGCGACGGGATGGTCCGGGTGGCCGTGGCCGACACCGGCCGGGGAATCCCGCCCCAAGACCTGGACCGGGTGTTCGACCGTTTCTTCCGGTCCGACCCCTCGCGCTCCAGGGCCACCGGCGGGGCGGGTCTGGGCCTCACCATCGCCAGACAGTTGGTGGAAGTTCATGGCGGGACGATCCACGTAGAAAATGTTGTGCCCTCCGGCGCACGGTTCGTCTTCGAATTGCCCATCGCCGCGCCAAACAGCCCAGATGCTGCCGAGTAAAGATTTAATGGAAAGATTCTCGCGTTCTTAAAGACCCTGCGGCCGGTGCAGGCTTTTGTGCTGGTGTTGATACTGTTTGCCTCCGGCGGCGCGACCTAGGCTGGCCATGAATATTCCAGCCGTGGCGCCACCAGCGGCCTGGAAGAAGACCAGCAATTGATTCCCATAGCTACGGTGGCCTGGTCCGCCGGGTCACCGCCAGCGGCAGCCTGGAGTTCCCCAACTGCCCGATGGTCCGAAAAGGTCACCGGTCTGCGTTATCAGTGATGAACTTACGTATCTTGTCCTCATCGAGGCTTTCGAGTGTTAGCAACCTGCCCGGCGCGGCCAGGGCAATCTTAGCGTCCATGGTGGGGTAAGGCGCTAGGTAGACATACCGGGGGAAGTTCAGCACGATCTCGGTAAGCTTCTCCACCAGGCCGGGCTCGCAATCGTACTCGACACAGTTGTACTGCACGAGCATGCTGCCCCTTTCATGTCCGGCGGCGCGTTCCATCACGTGCTCTTGTTCCAGGCGCGGAATTGGCTGGGTGTTGATCTGTTGCCGGGGTAAAGACTCGAGGTGGGCTGCGGAAAAACCAGTCGGAGGCAGTATCTTTCCAAATGTGCTCCTCGTGGCCATGAAGAAAACGAAACCTCCAATTGCCACACTGACTACAGCTAAGCCACCAGCGGCCATGAGAAGTTTACTCCGCAGGTTTCGCAGGCGCGCCCTGCGGGATTCTTGCCGTCGCCGCCCGCGAGCACCCTGCCTCCGTTGATATCTTGCTTCCCGGTCTGCCACTACGACCTCCAGTCCTTTAAAGCCTTTTACCGATCGACCAAACGAAGCATATGGCCCCCGGGCATCAACTACGCAATCAACCGGCTGCTTATTCCGAGAGTTGGGTAGCGGTCACCGACTCGTTGGTACGGACGTAGGTAACCTCGATTTTTAGGCCCAGGGATTTTCCCAAGCCCACATGGCTAAGGAGATGGGACGGACCCCAGGCAGCAGGCTCGATTCCCACACCCAGTTTCATAGTTATCTCTTCGCCATCGTCCGTGAGCACCGTGATATATTCGACCCTCTTATCGTCCGCCGAGACGTGCACGTCCGTCACGATCACCCTGGCCGTCACGGGCTCATTGGAAACTGTAGTCTCGGAACTTCCACCGCAAGCCGCCCCGGCAACCAGCATGATTGGCACAGCCCATAGCATTAGCTTGCTCGAGACAGTCTTTACCTCAAACATTTCAGCGCGGTCCGGTCCCTACTCGCGGCTGGTCCCAAGGCGAGCCCCATACCGGCAGGCCGCGAACACCAGCAACGCCAACACCAGCGTCACCACGGTCTCTCCGGCGTGCCTGCTGCCCGCGTCGTCGAGCAGATGTTGCAGATGCATGCCACCCCAGAGAGCCAGCGCAAGGGATATGAGGCCCAAAATCAAGTTGGTACGGTGTAATACGTCACGCCAATTCATTTAAGGTCTCCTCTTAAACAAGCCTCACCACCCCAGGCCAATGCCCCAGATGGATACATTTCCGCTTTTTAAATACGAAGCGTGATATGTGGGTGGATTCCTCATCGGTAACACCCTGGAGGTTTTGAGGGCAGGCCCAGGGGTCAATAAAAAGACTTGCCCAGCTCTGCTCGCCGTGCCTACTCTTCGGACAAGGACTTGTCCACGTAGGCCAGTCCCTCCAGCATCAGACCGTAGCCCAGCATGTCCTGCATCTGGCGCTTGATGTTCATGGTCATTGCCGCCCGGCTGTAACGAATGGTGAGGGGAGGACGCTCCACGATCATCCGCGCCAATTCCCAGGCCCGGGGCAGTAGACGGTCTTTCGGCAGCACTTCGCTGACGACGCCCAGGCCCAGCGCCTCCGGCGCCGAAAGGGTCTGGCCGGTCAGAAGGAAGTACCGGCCCCGGTTCGTCCCCAAGACCATGGGCCAGACAACGTGGACGCCGTCCCCCGGCACCACCCCGCGGGGAAAGTGGGGGGCATCCTGAAAAGTGGCCGTCTCCGAGGCCAAAACAATGTCGGATAGCACCGGTATCTCCGCGTGGATCAGCGCCGGGCCGTTGACCGCACCGATCACGGGCACCTCTATGTCCAGCAGATTAAGCAGCAGCCGCTTGCCCTCCCAGTAGGTCTTGTCCCAGTCCTTGGGCATCCTTCTGGAAGACCGGCCCGGTTCGAATTCGGCGCAATAATCGTCCCCGGCGCCGGTCAGGATGACCGCTTTGTTCTCGACGTCGCTGCCGATGTCGGCGAAGGCGTGGCCCAACTCCCGGTGCGAGGCTTCGCCCCATAGAAGACTGCCATCCCCGGAATGAAAGGTCACCTGAAGGATGCCGTCGGTGCGCTCGAACCGCACCGTCTCATATCTGCCGGTGTATTCTTCCAAGGTCGCCATGTCGATTCCCTCCCTTTGGCCTAATGATGTTGCCCTGACGATGTGACTTGACTGAGGACAATAAACTACCACACTGGTCCAGTGCGCCCGCCGGGACCTGCAAGCTGGGGCCGGCGTCGGACGAGAGCGCGGTGGTGGACCAGTATTGCCGGGTGCATGGGCTGGAGAACATCGGGAGGGCCGACGCCTCGGTCATGCCCAACGTGGTGCGGGCCAACGCCAACTTCGCCACCATCATGATCGGCGAGCGGGTGGCCGATTGGATGAAAGAGGGTTAAGCCCGGTGACTACAGTGAAGAGGTGAAAGCCGGTGAGGATTTGACTGGTCCCGGTCCCGTCATAGACGGTCGATCAAGGCCGAGAACAAATCTGACCCTTCCCAGCGGACCAGCACGCCGGGTCCCAGACCGTTACTCCACACTTTGCCGTTGGCGGAGTCCACGGTGACGGACACGTCCCCGGACTCCTGCATCAGCTCTATGTGGCTCATGATCTCGCTGAAGGCCAGGAAGAAATTTTGCTCTTCCAACTCCCGGCCGGAGAAATATTTTCTGGTGAGGGAAGCTAGGTCCATCGGGCCGGCCTTCATTATATCGGTCAACTCGTGGCACCGGTTCCGATGGTGTTCCACGATCTCCGTGGCCCGCTCCAGCCCGATGGGGTTTAACACGCCCCTATGAAAAGCCCGGTGGGCCGGAAGCACGGTGATGTCGCCCTCCAATTCAGCCATGCGCTTCAGCGACGTGAGCAGGGCCTTTAAGCCGTAGATCTCATTGCGGTCCCGGTAGGCGGCCGGCAAGGTCGACTGGAAGCTGGTGTAACTCATCGTCACGGTCGGGTGAGGCGTTATCAAGGGCAGGATGTGGTCTCCCGAAAACAGCACCTGCTCAAAAAGGATGCACAGTTCGTCGGGTGAGTGGCCGGGCGTGTGGTAGAAGGTGAACCCGCCCGCCTGGTGTTCGTCGGTCACCGGGTGGTCCAGGGTCAACCTGCGGTTAAGTTCGTGGTGCTCTCTCACCGATGCCACGGTATCGGAGGTCTCGAAGGCTTGGAACCCTTGGATCTCCCGCCGCCAGCCCATCTCCATCTCCCAACGGTCGGCCTGCAGCATGGAGCCGTAGATCTCGTGCGCCCAGAGCTCCGCGCCGCTCTTTCGGACCACCGGCGGGCAGCTCCCGTCGTGGTCCATGTGGCCGTGGCTGACCACGATGTGGTCCACCGCGGTCAAAGAATGTCCCAGTTGCTCCAGCCCCTGCTCCAGATAACTCACCGACCCAAAACAGCCCGGGTCCACCAGTGTCAGACCGGCGCCCTCAACCACGTAGCACCAGGTCGGCCCCAGGGTCGTTTTCCACGATTGGGGTACCCCAATGGCCTTGATCACGGCCCCGGTGGGGGAGGTGTATTTAATGAGCGTTCCGTTTCCTGAATCGTCGCCTCGTTTGATGATTTCAGTTTCTAGCATCGGTTCCTATTTAAAGATTCATAGCGCCGGGGGCGCTCATCCGTGAATCTGTCCATGGGCATCCGGGGGGCAGACGCGCATAGGCATGCGTGGAACGCGGCAATCGGGGCCGGGGGAATGGTAACATCTTGTCTGCGAGATAAAAAGCTGAGGAGATGAAGTTATGGCCCAGTCGATCGGAATCGTTGGATGCGGGGCCATAGGCGAATCCCTGCTCCGGGCGGCCGACTCCGGCCAGTTGAACGTGCCGGTGGCCGGTGTCACCAGCCGCGACGAGGGCCGGGCCCGCGAATTTCTGGGCACCCTGAATTCCCCACCTCCCTACCTGGACCGCCAGGAGCTTATCTCCCGGTCCGACCTGATAGTTGAGACGGCGGGCGGCCATGTCGTCCCCGACCTGGCCAGAGAGACCTTCGCCGCAGGGAAAGACCTAATGGTCATCAGCATCGGCGCCCTGCTGGAAAATCCTGGAATCATCGAGGAAGCGCGAAAAACGGGCTGCCGCCTGTTGGCCCCTTCCGGCGCGATTGCGGGCCTGGACGGGATCAAATCGGCCTGCGCCGGCCGGGTCGATCATGTGACCATGGTGTCCCGCAAGCCGCCGATCGGCCTGGAGGGCGCGCCGCACCTGGTCGAGAACGGAATCAGCTTGGAAGGCCTGGAGGAGGAGTTGGAGGTCTTCTCCGGGACTGCCCGGGAGGCGGTGAAGGGATTCCCGGCCAACCTGAACGTGTCGGCCGCCGTCAGCCTGGCCGGACTGGGCCCCGACAAGACCCTGGTCAAGATGGTGGCCGTGCCCGGACTGGAACGCAATGTTCACGACATAGAAGTCGTCGGCGAATTCGGGGTCTTGAGGGTCCACATCGAGAACATCCCCTCGGAGAACCCCCGCACCGGCCGTCTCACCGCCCTGTCCATCATCCGCTCCGTGCAGGACGCCGTCGATCCTTTCCGCATCGGCACCTAACCCCCCGACAAGAACCCGCCCCTGTTTTTCAAGAGCGGGTCCTTGTCGTGTCGCTTTACGGGTCCGGCGGTTAAAGCGTTATTTCCCGGTGACGGCTCCGCAGACGGTGTCCAGAATGAGCTGGGTCACCACGTATGGGTCGCAGTTGGCGTTGGGACGGCGGTCTTCGATGTAGCCCTTCCTGTCCCGGGCGACCTGCCAGGGAATCCTGACCGAAGCGCCTCGGTCCGAGACGCCGTACCGGTACTCCTTGTAGGAGCAGGTCTCGTGTTCGCCGGTCAACCGCTCTTCGATCCGGTCGCCGTAGTTGGCGATGTGGAGGTCGTGCCGTGTCGCCAAAGCCTCGGCGGCCGCGACACAAGCGTCGTAGTCGTTTCTCATCTGGACGGTGGAGAAATTGCAGTGGGCGCCGGCCCCGTTCCAGTCGCCCCTGACCGGCTTGGGGTCAAGTGTGGCGCTGACGTTGAACTGCTCGCCGATCCGGTAGAGGAGCCACCGGGCTACCCAGAGGTGGTCGGCAACGGCGGGGGCGCCCACCGGGCCAATCTGGAATTCCCACTGACCCGGCATGACCTCCCCGTTGATCCCGGAAATGGCCAATCCGGCTTCCATGCAGGCGTCAAGGTGGGCTTCCACGATGGGACGTCCGAACACCTCATCGGAGCCCACGCCACAGTAATAACCGCCCTGGGGAGCGGGGAACCCGTTGTCCGGCCAGCCCAGGGGCTTAACGCCGTCGAAGTAGGTGTATTCCTGCTCGATCCCGAACCACATGTCTAGCTCGGCGTACTTCTCGGACGACGCGGCGCAGGCCGCCCTGGTGTTAGAGGGATGGGAGCTCATGTCGGTGAGGAGGACCTCACACATCACCAGTTTGTGGTCTCCGCCCCGTACGGGGTCGGGGCAAACGAAAACCGGATTCAGGACACAGTCGGAATCCTCGCCGGTGGCCTGGTTGGTGCTCGAACCATCGAAGGCCCAGATGGGCGGCTCCTCTCCGTCGGCTACCACCTTTCCCTTGGAACGTAGCTTGGCGGTGGGTTTTTGTCCATCAACCCAGATGTACTCAGCCTTGTAACTCATAACTCTCCGTCCTCTATTCCTGGGCTCCGCAAGGATTCACATTAGGGATGCGCGGCAGTCCCCGCGGCGCTTCCCACCTCGGTTTCGTGGGAAAACTATAGCGAGAATCCGCGGACTTGGTCAAATCTGCGCAGAAGCACCGTCCGTCGATACATTCCAACCCCAGTTTCCCCACCAGCCGGGTGTTTTCGAGTTGTAATCCAGGGGCCGCTCGACTAGAGTAGCACCTGTTTGTTTCAATGATGTAAACTCGCCGGCCCACATGACGCCGTCGTGCCGTGAAGCCAAATCAACAGGAGGACCGACCAATGACTATCGATGTGGCCACTGGGATAGCTCGCATACTCAAACAGGAAGGTGTGGAATGGGTCTCCACCTTCCCGGTTTGTAAGGTGAACAACGCCCTGGGCCGGGAGGGCATGCCCTTGGTGATGATGCGGGACGACCGCTATGCCGTCGCCTTGGCCGATGCCTTCTCCAGAATATCGGCCGGCACAAAGAACGGTGTTGTCACGTTCCAGGGGGGAGTGAATGCCGCTGGACTGCAGGTGGCCTACGCCGGAATGGCCCAGGCCTTCGAGGACGGTTCTCCCGTCCTATGCATCACCGACGGTATCTCCATCGGTGACACTGAAAATAGCCAGTTCGACGTGACCTCCAGCTTGAAATCGGTGTCCAAATGGTACGGTCACCTGGACAAACCGGAGCGGCTGCCCGAGTTCATGCGGCGGGCGTTCACCATGCTTCGCACCGGCCGGCCCGGACCGGTGGTGCTAGCCATTCCCGACGCCGACGCCCAGTACGATGAAACGGCGGACCCGTACATCCCGGTGAAGGGCTGGAAGTCGGCTCCAGACCCGGCGGACGTTGCCGCGGCCGTCGATCTGCTTCTGAAAGCCGAGAATCCGCTGATCTACGCCGGCGAAGGCGTGATCTATTCCGGCGCTTCAGCCGAGCTGAAATCCTTTGCCGAGTTGGTGAACGCTCCGGTTATCACGACCCTGAAGGCTATGGGGGTCTTCCCGGGGGACCATCCATTGTTCGTCGGGGTCCGCGGGGACCAAGTCAACCATTATCTGAACAAATGCGACCTCGTCTTGGCGGTGGGATCCAGCCTATCTCCAGGCCGGTTCACCCACGGCATTCCCAATGCGGTGAACAAAACCATCATTCATTGCAACATCGACGAATTGCACGTGAACAAGGTCTACCCCACGGCCCAGGCGCTGATCGGCGACGCGCGCTTCACCCTGCAGGCGCTGACAGCCGAGGTTTCGGCCAAGACCTCCGGCAATGGAAGGCCCGCCGGCAACGTGGCGTCGGAGGTCAAGTCGGCCCGTGAATCCGCAATGGTCAAATACCGTGAGGCCATGGCGTCAACCGACAAACCTATAAACCCCTACAAGGTCTATGCCGGGCTGATGGAAGCGCTGGACCCCCTCAACTCCTTCCTCACCCATGATTCCGGGAACACCCGGGACCAGTTGAGCACGGTGTACGACACGTTGGTGCCCCGGGGGTTCCTGGGGTGGGGCAACGTCTCTTCCCTGGGGTTCAGCCTGGCTGCTACCATCGCGGCCAAGCTCGCTTTCCCTCAGAAACAATGTGTCGCGGTCACCGGCGAAGCTGGTCTGGGATACATGATGGGCAACCTGGAGGTCCCGCTGCGGCAGAAGATGGGAATCACGGTGGTCCACGTGAGCAACGGCGGGTTTGCCGGGTATGGCCCTGGATTCTGGGGCGACGGCCACGACCCCTTCACCCATAAGGTGCTGGATTACAACGAAGTCGATATGTCTAAGGTCATCGGGGAACTGGGCTATCACACCGAACGGGTAACCGAGCCGTCCGAAGTGGTCCTGGCCCTGAAGCGCGCCTTCTCCGCCAACGAGTCCGGCCAGCCGTCCTACATAGAGTTCATCTGCAGCCAGTTCCCGGTCTACGGCGGGTGGGTATCCAGATAACGGGAACCGCAGGGGCGAAAAACGGGCTAGGGAGCTGGAGGATCAAGAGGAATCAAAGGTGGGAAGGGATGGCGACCCGGATGGGATTCGAACCCACGATCTTCGGCGTGACAGAATGCTCGGAAAAAACCAAGCGAAAATGTCACCGCCAGGCACAAAAAGGCGGTCTGCTTCCCCTCCTAATTGAGAAATAGATGATGATCGTGGCTATTCCGTTCGTCTGGAATGGTGTCGGCAACCCTATTGCGGTAAGTCATTGCACGGACCCGCCTCAACATGCAAATAGACCTTCTCATCATCCACCACCAATATTCTTTCACCGTCGACCGGATCGTTGGGCAGAAGCAATCATTTCCCTGGAGCGGCATGGCGACATGATTGGCTTGTGGTGGGGTTTCATCAACGCCACAACCCCCAATCCCGGGAGCGATGGAAGGTTTCGGGCCTAAAGTGCCTGATAGATTCGTACTCAGGGTCGCCGATGTAGTTTTCGCTCTCAATCACGTCGATCAACCTTAAGGCCACCGCCGCAAGTGTGACGATGTTGAAAGCCGCATCTGATGGCAGTCCGATGCTAGTTCCTTTCGAGGATTCAGGATACGCGTCCCATACGAGCTGCTCAGTTGCCACATTCTCTTCAAGCGTGAGTAATGACCGCACCAGAATCCCATGTTGAGAGATCTCTGAGCCATGTATTCGAAGCAATTTTTCGCATTCAAACGCAAGATCTTCAAACCTGCGAGATGCCATAAATAGACCGCCGCGGTCGAGGATGTTGGTTTCGTAATCCCGTATTTGGTGTGACCTTTCAACAATCAACTTCCGAGATTCTGCAAAAACTCCGGGTTTGCTGTTGGGTCCGAAATTGTCATGACCCGATGGCTGATCCCAAACTACGCCGGTGGCGACAATGACTGCTGCTTCGGCTTGGGCTCGGAGATCCCCTATTGCTCGTTTGACGACCTCGTCGAGTCGCCGCTGGCGTTGATGAGTTCTACTTTCGAAGAAGAAATACGCCAGCGACAGCGCCAAAAATACTGCTGCACCTTGTAGAAAAGCCGCGATGATAAATTCGTGGTCTGTTTCTTCGAAATAGTAAGCTGAAGCACCCAAACAACATAAGGCCGCTGTGAGCAGCAGCCAGCCGATTCGATAGATCCAAAACCTCTTGATCAAGTTCTTCAAATGTTGGTGTCTATAGCGACAGAACCAAAGGGCTAATCTCGGCTCAGAAGGTCTGATTCTAATTTTGAAGGGTCGAACCTATGAGGAAGTTCCAGGACTCTGAGCAACGCTGACCGCAGCCGGTCTAGCGTAATTTCAGTTGTTTTATTGAGCGACTGCTTTTTGGCGACTCTTTTGGAGGACGAACCATGAACAATCACTGACCTCCATGTATATGATATTTTGGCCTCTTCGAAGATTTGTTTGCGCTCACTGCCGCTTGTTCCGAGGAATTCGGCGAGGTGGACTGCCGCACGGAACGACAATTCCGCTGTTTGTCCACCCAACAATAAAGCCTCCAAGCTGATCCACGCGTCAATCAGGCTGTCCTCTAAGTTCGGCCTCGATATTGCCGATTCCCATCGCCTTAGAGGCAACTTTAATTGGTCGACATTCGGGCTATTTTGAAGGGCATCCCAGACCGCCTTTACCTGATTCGAATGTTTTTCGTCGAGAGTGGCGATTTGGAATGGTGACGGAGGTGCGGTTCTCGTCCAAGAAGTACCACCAGACCCAAAGGTCATTAGGCCTTCATTACGTTGTTCTTGGAAGAGGGGCAAGGTTGGGACTTCCATGACAAGACGAAGCGCCGTAATTACTGGACCGATATTAAATCGAGGCATGCGTCCAGGTTCGAAGGATTTTGAAGGAGGGCTGCCCACGACATTCCTGCGGGCGTGCAACACTGCTGGCCTGTCCACATAATTGTTGTCCCATCGTGGTCGTCCCGAGCCAAAAACTCCAAGAAAGTCGTTCGGGTTGAGCCATCTTTCAAGCTCCTCAACGGATGCCGGCGCGAGCCGCAATTCTTCGTCAAACTCGATTGAATCAACCTCAATTTTCAAGTTGCTTAGCGGCACCACTAATTGGAACAGAATGCTCTTCTTCTCTAACTCCTCGATTAAAGCATCAAACGCCTCGTCAAACCTAGTTTGGTCCCACCCTAGCTGAGTCCCTTCTCCGAGATATCCCCACAGAAAATTCGCCACCAATGCTCGCGTAATATTAGTTTCTTCAGGCTTCTGAAGGCCGCCTAGAACATCAATAATTATCCCGTCTTGTAGCCCGGGCTCCTCGGCTATGGCGAGCGCGACAGATTTGTATTCCGGCATTCCGAGTAGTCTCAGAGACAAACCAGCCTGAATTTCAGATATAGCGGGTCTAGTTGGATCAAGCGCGACGTGCGGGGCTTGGCCAGGCTGTTCTACTACCGTCCAGACCGGTTGTTCATGAATCTCAATCTTTTCCAGAAGGCCGCAAACCTTGCTAGTCAAAGAACTCAACGCAATTCGAACTTTTTCCATATTTTCACTAGAGGAGGTAAAGTTAAAACCAGTCTGGCCTCGACGCGGCAGCTTCATACTAGCGGCTACCACACCCAGCGGCCCGAACGGTTAAGTGGCCTGGGTTGCTGTGATGAGTTGACGATGGGCAGGTCTTACCATTCATCACCTGGTTTAATGTGTTTCAGGCGGCTAACGGTAGTCTCTTTAACCCAATTGAGATCCTCTGGCCGTTCCCCAACAACGAAATGCCTTTTGATAACCCAAGGCTCTCCATCAACAATAATCAATAATCCAGCCTGGTAAATTCCTTGGGGAAGTGAGAATTTCGAGGATGTGGGACCAGGGATGATAATAACTCCCTCCGGACATTCGGGGATTTCGGGATCGTCCTTGCCGGTGTCCCACCCAATCATGACGATAGTCGCTCCCACGCTATAGGTCGGTGGTAGAGTTATCCGCTGCATCATCTCGCCGGCAGCGTCGGTAACTATATAGGCTTGTCGAATTGGGATAAGGATTTTCCCGCTGCCGACCTCAATGATACGAAAACTGGCTGTGAGACCTTGAACAGTCGATCGGTGGACCCGGAGCAAGCGTAATACCCAATGTGCGACCGGGCGGTTCTTAATATAGATTGGAAGAAAATGCCTTCCGTTCTCGACGGTCCGCTCAAATATGAGTTCGATGGATGGTCCGCCAAAAAACATATTTGCGAACGGCGGGAGGGCGAGCACAAATGCCAAAGCGGCTAGGGCGATTCCCAAAACAGTCATTCACCAACTCTATCATAGGCGATATTCCAACCTTCAGCCGGCGTCACCTAAAAGCTTTGTGGGCATATAGAAATCAAATGGCCCCTGAAACTAATTCGGGGGCCATTTAATTCCTAAAATTTGGTGACCCGCCTCGGGTCGAACCGAAACTCCACTGGTCTAGCACAATTAGTATCTCAAATGAATGATGATCATAAACCAACTAAATGATACTTCCCAATCGCAAATAGATGATGATCGTAGCCCCACTTAACGCGCTAAAACTGTCGCAGACCAGCGGGCTATGGCGTAAATTGTGCCTAGATTCGCCATAATGGCGACCCGGATGGGATTCGAACCCACGATCTTCGGCGTGACAGGCCGATATGTTAAAACCGCTACACCACCGGGCCACACAGGTCGCCGGACCGTCTGAGTCCGGCATTTTGAGTGTATGTCTTTCGATTTTGGGTGTCAAGACGGAAGGTGGCGGCGTCCGGACTTGGGAAAAAGGACCGAAAGAAACGGCCCAGAATTTATGCTGGGCCGTTTCCTGCCGTAGCTACTGCGCTAGTGATCTAATTCAGCGAGATATCCAATACTGTTGCACCGCCCCTCTCCCAACGCCCGGTCTCGCCTGTATCTTGGCCTTTGACCTTGAATATCAGGGTCTTGCCACCGAATGATGCGGTGCCGTGCTGGTGGACCAGTACGGAGTAGTTCCCACCGGATGCGATGCTGGCGCCAACCGGGCCGTCGTACTCCTTAACCCAGACAGTGACTTCGGCGCCGTCGGGAGCGGGCGCGCCGTTGATGGTCACGCTGCCCGTGAAGACGTGGGGCAATTCCCTAACGACCCTGTCCGGTAGTGGAGCTGGCGTGGGTGTGGGTGTCGCGGTGGGAGTAGGAACCGGTGTGGGGGTCGCTGTCGGAAGAGGGGTCGGCACAGGTGTTGGTGTTGGCGTTGGCGTTGGCTCGGGCCGCGGCGTGGCAGTGGCAGGAGGTGCCTGCGTCGGCGTCGGCGCGATGGTCCGGTCCACCTCCGAGACGCAGGCAGACAGGACCAATAACGACGCCGTCAAGGCTAAAATAGGTCCCCTCAGCTTCATCTAACGAGACTCTCCGATCAACATATAGTATCTGGCGCACCGAGGCTAATTGGACCAGCCTTACCCAAGCATTACCTGGTCCTTCCGGGGAAGGATGTACCGGCTGCGTCTAGCGGACCCCGTTTAACTGGGCTCCCAGATTTGACGGCAAGCTCAGTAAAAAGGCAGTGTGGTGGTCTCCGTCGGCACTGTCGTCACTCTCTACGGTCAGGTCCCCGCCGGACCGCCGGGCCAAGCTGCGGGCGATGAACAGCCCCAGGCCAGAACTGGATTTCTCCTCCCGCCGGACCACCTCGGGGGTCCACCCCCGGTCGAACAGGTGTTGGACGTACTGTTGGCCGATACCAGGTCCGTCGTCCCAAACGCGGACGAAGAAATGGCTGGGGTTCTTGGTGAGTTTCACTTCCACGTGGGTCTCGGCGAAACGCACCGCGTTGTCTACCAGGTTGGTCACGATGTGCTCGATGGCGTCGGTGTTGGCGTAGACCAAGCCTAATTCGGCCGGTTCCGACCACCAGGTAATCTCCTTGCCCGCCTCCGAGGCCACCGCTGTGTACCGGTCGGCGATGCGCCTGACCACCTCGGCCGGCTCCACGGGCTGCAATTGGCCGTCGTTTTCCGGAGATTCCAACTGGATCAGGACCTGGATGTTGGACATCATCAAGCGGAAGTTGGGGGTCTGCCGTTCAATCTCATCCAGCAGGTCTATCACCCCTGGGTCCGCCACGCCGGGCGCGGCTTGCAACACCGCCCTCAACTCCCGCTCTTTGCCGGCGATCCTTCTCAAGGGACGGCCCAGGTCGTGGTCAAAGAGCTGAAAGTACTGGAGGGTTGTCTCGCTCCAGCTTTGACCCGGCTGTTGATTGTTCGGCCCCCGCCCGGAGCGGCGCCGGGAAATTTCCAGCCCGGCGTAGACCGCCGCCGCCGCTCCCAGGCCGGCGATCAAGAGGACGCCGCCGATATATGACAGAGGTTCGATTCCCCAGAGGTAGTCGAAGGCCTTTTCGCCGATGAACGGGGCCAGGATGAGGGAGATTACGCCGCCCAGGGCGATGATCCCGCCGCCGATCTTGATTGGTGTAAGGAGTTTGGTCATTACTTAGGTGGCACCAGCCGGTAACCTTGGTCCCTGACGTTCAATATAAGTTCCGACGGGCCGAAGCGGGTGTTCATGGCTTTGCCGATGGCGTCTTTAATTTCCCGGATCCTCACCCGCAACGAGGCCCGCGGGTCTTCACCTTCAGAGTAACGCTCCAGGCGCGAAAAAGCCACCAACTCTCCAGGGCTGCGGTACCAAGCGGACGCAAGTTCCTGGAAGATATCGAATTTCATGCCCTGAATATCGAGCGCCGCCTCTCGTTCGTCGCCGTCGCCGATGTACACCAGCCGCGCGCTGACATCCACCAAAATCTGGCTGCCGATGGGGATGGACTCGGGGGAGGTGCCGATGAGCCGCCGGAGGCGTAGGACGACCTCGTCAGGGCTGGCCAACTTGTCTATGAAGTCCACCGGAGCGTCCCATTTCAAAGAACCCCGCACCGCCGTCTCGCGGTCGGGCCCCTGGGCGTACTGGGTGAACATCAATATGGGCAGTTTGGGCCACTGCTCCACGATCTCGCTCAGGATACTCAGTCCGCGGAACTGGTCGTCACGGTGCTCACCAAACCGGACGTCCAGCAAAACAGCGTCCGGCCGGTCTTCTTCTATGGACCAGAGTGCGGCAGCCTCGAACTCCTCCCCCACGGAGCGTCCGGGCTCGGGCTGGACCACCAAGGCCTCCCAGCCCTCTTCCACCAGGCGGCGGCGGACGGCGCGGAGTATCGCCGACTCGGATTCGTCGTCTACGATCAGTATCTTGCGTCCCTTGTTCACTCTAGCCATGATTGCAGGTCATTAGGGGCCTGCCGCCTCGTTCCACCTATCGTGATCGAGTAAGTGAATTCTAACAAAGGGCCGGGCATATTCGCCGGAATTTTCGGATGAGTACCGGACAAAAGCCGGTCAGCCTCTAACCAGTATATTCGCCGGTGTATCCCTGGGGGTACCCTAGCCTCCTGTTGACAATAAATCGCGCCTCCTTAAAATGGGCGAGAGCGCCCCCAATGTAAAATGACCAAGGAGGACCCGATGATTACCAAATTCGGGAGCCTATTCGCCGGGCACGTCGATTTCGACGAAATGGGCTTCGATGCGACGCCGGTCAACGAACGGCGCCTCTCCGACGAGAGATTGGCCGGGGTATTCGACAAGACCGAGGCAATTGTCCTCAAGATGGAAGAACTGGGGTACGACACTTTTTGGTCGGCCGAGCACCACTTCCAACCGGAAGGGTACGAATGCATTCCCAATCTCCTGCTCCTTTACGTCCACCTAGCCCACCTGACCAAGAACTTGAAGTTTGGGTGCGGGTTCAACATCAACCCCATGTGGCATCCCCTGCGCTTGGCCGAAGACTACGCCACGGCCGATATCTTGACCGGAGGACGGGTCATCTTCGGTATTGGACGGGGTTACCACTCCCGGGAGGTGGACACCTTCGGGGTGCCCAGCACCGCCACCGACAACGACGCCAACCGGGAGATGTTCGAAGAACAGACCGAGATTATCATGAAGGCCTTCAACGAGGAGTCCTTCTCCTATAAGGGCAAGTATTATGACCTGCCTCCGGAGGTCCCCTACCGTGGTTATACGCTAAAGGAGATAACATTGGTGCCGCGCCCCCGCACCCTGCCCGTGGAGACGTGGCAGCCGATAGTCAGCGCCGGCCAGCGGGCCATGGATTTCATGGCCAAACACGGCATCAAGGGCATCATCGGAGGCGGCGCCGCTTCCGGCGGAGCGCAAGACCAGGTTATCAACCAATGGCGCGACACCCTGGCCAAGCACGGCCGTGACACTGAACTGGGCACCGACCTGTGCATCGGCTACACCACTCATATCGCCGACACGGAAGAGGAGGCCATCAACGAAGCCCGCCTTTTCTTCGAAGAGAACATGAAGATGTTCGCGCCCCTGGGGTTCGTGCGGGGCCTGTCTGACGAACAAATCGCAGCCTTGGCCCAGGGTTCCTCCAAAGCCAGGTCCGCCGGGCTGCCGACCCTGGAAGACGCAGTCAAGGCTGGCGCGTGGCTCTGTGGCCCTGCTGAAATGGTCGCAGAGAAGATATACGACGTCCAGTCCCGCTATCCCGGACTGGAGCAGATAAACGTGGGCTCCGTCGTTGGCACGCCCCAGAGCTTCATCCTGGAGCAACTGGAGCGGTTCGGCAAGGAAGTGATGCCGGAGTTCAAGAAACAGGCCAAAAGCGCCGTTGGGTCCAGCTAGTCCGGCTGACCGATGACGTGGCTGATCAGACCGCTAGACATAGATGCTCCTGGCGGTCTGATTTTCCGTATCAGATCTTGACGACGGCCAAAGCCGCAGCCTGTTGCAAGGAGGCCGCCCCATGACCCAGAGGCTTAACGAAGCGGAACTGCTGGACCTGGCCCGCAAGTACAGTTTCCGTAGCCGGATCGACTCCAACGCGGTCGCCGGTCCGATCATGGTCTGGGGGCGAGGTTCAGTCGTCCGCGACGTGAACGGAAAGGAGTACCTGGACTTTAACTCGGGTCAGATGTGCGGCGCCCTGGGCCATAATCACCCCCGCATCGTACAGGCGCTCCAAGAAAGCTGTGAGACCCTGATCCACAGCCACATGAGCATGTTCAACGACCGGGAGATAGTCCTGGCCGCACGCCTGGCCGAGATCACCCCGGAGGGCATGGACCGCTCCATGTTCCTGACTTCGGGCAGCGACTCCAACGAGGCGGCCATGGCCATCGCCAAACGGTTCACGGGCGGCTATGAGTTCGCCAGCCCGGCGGTGAGCTTCCACGGCATGACCGACACTACCAGGGCGGTCACGTTCTCCGGTTGGCATGAGGGCTACGGCCCCTACGCCCCGGGGCACTACCCCATCATCGCCCCCTACGAGTACCGCTGCACCTTCTGCAGGGACCGGGGCGGCTGCGATTACACCTGCCTCAACACCAGTTTCGACCTGCTTGACGCCCAGGCCGACGGCCAATTGGCCGGCGTAATCACCGAGCCGTTGTTCAGCGCCGGAGGCGTCATCGACCTCCCTGATGGCTGGCTCCGGGAGCTCAAGCGCAAATGCGAGGAACGCGGGGCCCTTTTGATCGTCGATGAAGCCCAAACCGGGTTGGCCAAACTGGGTTCGATGTGGGGCTTCGAGCATGAAGGTGTGGTGCCGGACATCTTCACCATCTCCAAGCATTTCGGAGGCGGGGTGGCCATCAGCGCCACCATCACCACCGACGAGATCGAAGAGAAGGTGTCGGCCTCCGGGTTGGTGGTGGGCCACTCCCATTCCAACGACCCAATGCCGTGCAACGCCGCCATCGCCAGCATCGACATCATCTTGGAAGAGATGTTGGTCGATGTCTCCCAGCGCATCGGCGCGTACTGGCGGGAGCACCTGGAGAGGCTGGCCCAAAAGCATCAGATTATCGGCGATATCCGAGGCCGCGGCCTGTTGCAAGGTATCGAGCTTGTTAACGACCGGCTGACCCGGGAGCCGGCCTACCAGGAGGGCCGGGCCATCGGACGGTTGTGTCTCGAGAACGGGTTGGTCCTGAGCGTGCGCCGGAACGGTTCAGTGTTCCGGTTCGTGCCGCCCTTCACCACCACCGAGGCCCAGCTCGACCAAGCGGCAGACATCTTGGACCACGCCATCGCCACGGTGGTTTGAGGTCGGTTTCCTGGTTCCGGAAAAATGAAAAGCCGCCCCGATTACATCGGAGCGGCTCTATTTATGTGGTGGACAGTCCGATGAGGAGGCCGGACTATCCGGTCCACTCGGAGGTGTCGGGGCCATGAATCAGCCAGACATCGGCGTCAGGAGGTTCGATTGCGTCGGGGCCGTGGATCAAGAAGGCGCTGGCGCTGCTCCGTTCGACGACGTCGGGTTCGTAAATCCGGAAGGCGCTGGCGTTGATCGGTTCGACAACGTCGGGGCCGTGAATCCGGAACACGTTGCCTGTCCGGTTCAAGGGAGCTGCATTGAAGTCGACTGCATCCGGGCCGTGGGGCTGGAATTTGGCCGTCCGGTTCAACGGAGCAGCATTGAAGTCGACTGCATCCGGACCATGAGGCTGGAATTTGGCCGTCCGGTTCAACGGAGCAGCATTGAAGTCAACCGCATCCGGACCGTGAGGCTGGAACGAGCTGGATGCCAAGCTGAAAGGCGCGGCAACGTCGCCGCTCTGGTGAGTGCTGGTACCAAGTTTGTTGAGGTACTCGATGTCCATGCCGTTGGGCCCGTGAACCACATAGGTGCTGGCACCGAGTTTGTTGAGGTACTCGATGTCCATCTCGTTGGGCCCGTGGACCGAAAAGCTGCTGGTACCGAGTTTGTTGAGGTACTCGATGTCCATGCCGTTGGGCCCGTGGACCATAAACGTGTTGCCGAGTTTGTTGAGGTACTCGATGTCCATCTCGTTGGGTCCGTGGACCACAAAGGTGCTGGACTTTAAGGGGCTGTCGGCCGAGACCGAGCCGAAGGTGGCGGCCATCGCTAACATTCCGGCCAAGGCTAGTCCGCCGAGCAATTTTGCGGTGTTCTTGATTACCAGAGCGCCGGAGTTGCCGATATTCAATTGTATGTTGGTGTTCGCGTTTTTCATTTTTATTTCCTCATTCAATTCCGATTTGTTTCCGTTGGTTGCCGTGCCATCGATTTGGAACCTGTTGGTTGGTGCGTTCATGATTTCCTCCCCATCGATTTGTTGTAGCCCCATAGTAAATTCGGGAAGGCGGCACGCCATCGTGGAAGTTGCGTATTTCTAAAAAGGGGCAAAAATGAAAAACGGCGAGGGACTACGTAGGTCTACGTAGATCACCGCCGGTTCAGGCGTGAGAGGGGCCAAAATAAGACGGAAGAACCCTGGAGCCAGGGCAGAAAACCAACCGGGAATAGGGTCAAAAGAGGCCTAAATCGCTAATCCAATCCGTGGCGGGTGGCGAAAGAAGCTGCTTCGGCGCGGTTGGCGGCCCCGGTCTTGTTGAGGATGTTGCCCACGTGGGTTGTGACGGTCCGGACGCTGATTATCAGTTCTTCCGCGATCTCCCGGTCGGTACGGCCCGCTGCGACCAGGCGTAGGACTTCAACCTCCCGTTGAGTTAGTCCCTCGGGATAAGCGGGGGCCCGCGCGCTTTCGGTTCGAGACATCAGGTCCTCCACCCGCAGGCGGAGCGGCGGCATACCTAGATCGGTGGAAATTTGAAGGGCTTCGTCCAGCAGACCTTTCGCCCGAACGCGATCTCCATCGCCATCTCTTTCCAGCAGAGCGGCCGCATATCCCCAGCAGGTCCAAGCATATTCGGGCCGGTAGCCAGCCTTGGTGCAAAACACCAGGGAGATTTCGAAGTGCTCAGTTGCCTGGGAAATGTCGCCAACCGCATGGGCCAATTGACCCAACAGCCGGTCGGCTCCAACGTATATCAAGGATATTCCCTGCAAAGGAACCAGCGCATCGTAGCTTCGTTGGCAGCCTTCCCGGTCCTTTCGCGCCAGTGACTCAAAGGCCAAACCTATGTTTGTCACTAGGGAGAACAGGGGAGTGACAACGGGCGAAGACAAAACTACGTCAATGAATTTGGATGGCAGACCGGGTTCCCTGGGCGTACTGGCGAACCAGGAAGAAATCCCAGCCACCAACACGGCTGCCGGGTATTGGAAGGTTGGGTTCAATGGGATTTCGGCCAGTAGCACCGACAACTGTTGGAACATCTCCTCGGCTCGGTCAAACTCTCCAGTCTCCAACTCCGTGATGGGCATGGTGGAGAGCAAGGTGGGCGCGCCCGGGGCCACCGTCATTCCGCGGTCGCCGAACCGGCGCGCGCTTTCCCAGTCACCACGCAGCCTCGCCCCCGTTTCGGAGACCCAAAATGCGAGGTGCAGCCAGAGGCGGTTGCCCAACCGCTCGGCGGCGGCGACAAACGCGGCCAGCTCCTGCTCGCCCACTGGCTCACCGACCCAAAATCCACTCATGCAATAAACGTACCTAGCCGAGCATTCATTGTTGAGGTCCAGGTCGGCTTCAGGCATGGTCAGAACCTGGCTGGTCTTTTCGATTGCGCCCTGAATTCGCACATGGTAGAAGTCGACTTGGCCCGCCTGCGCGAGTGTCCGTTGCAGCAAAATCCCACCTCCGCTATCGCGGGCAATCTCCAGCGCCTCCCGGAACGAGCGCTCGGCCGCCGGATAGTCGCCCTCTTCCAGTCCGGCGACCCGCCCGTAAATCGCCAACAACTGCCCCTTGGCGGAGGACCCCGGCGGCGCCATTTCCAATGCCTGCCTGACGATATCCGCCAGCCCAGTCCGTTCGCCAACTTGAGCCCGCAGTGTTGTTTGGGCGATTTCTACCGCGCGCTCGTTGTCACCGGCCTGCACGTGGTAATCGAAAGCGGAACGCAGGTTGGCGACCGCTTCTTGAAGGTAGCCGGGCCGGAAACTGAAAAGGGCCGATTTGGCTCGGGCGAGCCCGAAGAGAAGACCGGCGGCATCCGCGTCGACCGCCGGCGTCCGGCTGTTGGGGTCAACATCCTTGGCCGCTAGCCCACGGGCGAAATGCTCTACCGCTTCCTCGTGGGCGTACGAAGCCAAGGCCCGTTCACCGGCCAAGAGCGTGTAGCGCAACATCTTGCCGTTGCCCAAGACCGGTACAGCCTGAGAAAAATGGTGCGCCAGCTCCGCAGCACGTTCACCCAGACGGTCTCCGTATGCCGTCTCCAACGCTTCGCCGATCCTGGCGTGGAGCCGAACCTTTCGGCCAGCGGAAATATTCTCGGTCAAGGTCTGTTGCATCAGGGCGTGCCGGAATTGGTAACGAACTGAGCTTCCGGGAACGTCCTCGATTATCTTGGCCGAGATGGCCTCGTCCATCAGGTCGAGGATTGCCTCTGGGCTGCTTGGTTCCAGCAAGGCGCCCAGGAGGTCGAATTCAAATTCCCGCCCAATGACCGAAGCCGTGGTCAGCGCCTGATTGCACGGCTCCGACAGTCGCATCAGGCGTTGACCGATCACGTCTCGGATACCCTGGGGGATGCCCAGCATTTGGGGCGCAGTTTCGTCGTCTACGGCTTCACCCAACTGCCCTAGCTCCGCCAAATAGCGGGCCACCTCGCCCAGGAAGAAGGGGTTGCCCTCAGTGTGGGCGTGAATGGCGTTCAGCAGGGCCGCAGGTGCCGTGATCCCTGTCTCCTCCTGGACGAACGGACCCACGTCCTCGGGCGGCAGGCCTGCTATCCGCTGGCGCTGGAAGGATGCGAGGCGGGACAAACGGGCCAGAGATTCTCCCAATGGGCTTCCCGGCGGGGCCTCAGTATCACGGTAGGTTCCAACGATTAGGATGCGGGTGTCCTCCAATTGCCGGGCCAAAAATTCTAGGAGCAGCAGGGTGGGCTGGTCCGCCCAATGGAGGTCGTCGAGCACCAGTAACAACGGCGAGTCTTCGGAGGCCTTCTTCAAGAATCCGGTAATCGCATCAAAGAGCCGGAACCTCGCCTGGTCCGGCTCCATCGCCGGGGCGGGTTCTACGCTGTCCAGCTTCGCTAGCACCTCGGGAATCATTTCCCCAATGGGAGCCGCGCCGGCGCCCATCTGCCTGCGAAGAACATCCGGATCAGCCTGCTGTATGTGGGTCCTTAGGGAGTCGACCCATGGCCAATAGGGAGGCGCGCCCTCTCCTTCGTAACACCAGCCCCAAAATACCTGGAATCCTTGGGACTCGGCGTGGCGGGCCAGCTCTTGGGCGGTGCGGGTCTTGCCGATGCCGGGCTCTCCCACCAGCATCATCAACTGGCCCCGGCCATTGGCGGCCTCGGACAGGGCGGTCCGCAAGCGGCCCATCTCCTGCTCCCGCCCCACGAAGACGCGGCCTGCCGTCGTGTTCGCCGGGATGGGGTCTTGCTGAGATTCCCTCACGCTCTGATAACTTCCTTACTGATTCCGTTGTTACCGTATTCTAACCGACTGAAGGAAGGGATGCTGTACTCTAAATTTATTCGCAATCTGATTGCTGCATAAGACCTATTCATCTATACTCATCCAAACCTCTTATGGTCCCCCCTATCTTTTGTCGAGGATGGCAATGGTCAGATTAGGTGGCACAGCTTCCATCTCTCACATGGAGGTCTTTCAGGGGCTTGAGACCCTGTTTCGACGCCGGGGAATCGATCTAGAGTGGGTCTTGTACTCCGATTACGACATCATGGTCGATGCCTTTGTGAAGGGTGAGATCGACCTGGCCTGGAACGGCCCTCTGAGCTACGTAAAGATCAAACGGCAGGCGGCCGACGCCTGCCGGGTGATCGCCATGCGGGATGTCGACGTCAACTTCACCACCCATTTCATCACCCGGGCCGACTCGGGAATCATCACCGTGGAAGACCTCAAAGATAGGAGCTTCGCCTTTGGCCGCAGGTCGTCGGTGCAGGCGGGGCTCTTGGCCTATTCCTTCTTGAAGGACTCGGGGATCGATCCCCGCAAGGACTTGTCGGCCAACAGCTTTTACGAAGACCGGCAGTCCACGACCAAGTTTGACGAGCGGGATGTGGTTGAGCGTGTCAGCAGCGGAGAATTCGACGCGGGGGCCGTCAGCCAACGGTGCATGGAAACCATGGCCGAAGACGGCACTTTGCCCCGGGATGATGTCCGAATATTCTGGTCCAGCCCCGGATATAGCCACTGCTGTTTCACGTCACAGCGTGATTTGGACCCAACACTGGCGGCGGAGATTGAGTCCGCCTTCCTATCGGTCACAGCCGAAGACCCGGTGGGGAAGGCGGTTTTGGATGGCGAGGCCTGCGACCGTTTTGTGCCGGGCATGGAAGTGGGCTGGGAATGGATCGAAAAGGCCGCCGAAGCCGAGGGCCTCATCTGACGGCCCTCCGGGTTCAAACATTGGTCCAGACACCAGAGGGATAAACGCGTTCTAGTTCTCTTCCGGTTGGTCGGGGGCGTTCCGGAGGATATCCTCCAGTGTCCGGTCCAACGCCGGGTCCAAAGACACCGAGGTCTCGAAGGGCACGAGGTTAAAGTCGGCCTTGGCCCGTTCGATCAGTTCCTTGGCCGTGGGATTGGTCGATGCAATCTTCTCCAGCGTGTCCACCAACTCCTGGGACTCGGCTTCGCCCAGTGCCAACAACTCGGATAGGTCCACGTTTAGGTCAAACATCGATTTCAGCCGGCGCATGATGTCATAGTAGGCCCGGTGGTCGCGGCTGATGCCCACCGGGTCGTTGTTGGCGGTCAAGAACGGGTACATGGGGGCCATGGCGCCCATGCGCAACATCTCCAGTTCCTCGTGTTCGTAATGGGCGATGGTTACCAAGGCCATGGCGATGGTGGGGCCGTTGCGGCTCTGGGTGCCGTAGTTGGAGTAGCGCAGACCGTACTGGTCCAGGTTCTCCTTCATGTCGGCCCGGCTGTAGATGCAACTGACGCTGCGTTCCATGTCGGGCGGGGCGGCGCCGTTGTACCCTTCGACCGCGACAATCTTGGGCGTTCCCAACTCCGCAACGGCCTGGAAGAACGCCTCCGCGTACACATCGATGCGGAACCAAGGCTCTTGGCCCAAGAATATGATCAGACCGTTTCCGGCGTCGTAGAACCGGTTGCGCCGGGTCATGGGCTGGGTGGGAAGGCCTTCATTGTAGGCCACTCTGGGGCGGTAGGTGTCGTGGGTGCCTGGGACCTGGAACGGGTAGCAGAGCTTGGAGACTTCCGGGCCCATCTCGCCGATCTGGACCGCGCCTAGCTTGTTTATGAGGTAGCGGGGTAGACCGCCGGAGATCTCGCCGCCGTCGGACCATTGCCGCCGCCATCCCGCGATCAGTTGCTTCGCTGCGGGTTTGGATTCCAAATTCAGTAACTCGTCTGCCATTGGCCATTACTCCTCTGCCGGCGGGGCAGGGGCCTACTCCAGCCGGAAGACCCTTAGAAGGGGAGTGATGCTCCCAGAAGGCCCGGCGGGCCGGTGGGGAATTTCATTTTGACAGAGCGCCGAGGCATTCGCAATCCACGGTGAGTGCGGCCACCGGACATACTCTGATAAACCGAGTGGCCGGTAAGGCTGCCTTGACACCCATCTCAGCCCATTCGTAAGATACTTATAGCCGGTGGAAAGCTCATCTTCCATGTGTTTGGTGCCTTGGCTGAGTTTGAACGCAACCTAATTCGAGAACGAACCAACGCGGGCCTCGCCGCAGCAAGAGCTAGAGGGCGAAAAGGTGGTCGCCCCAAGAAACTTGACGAGAAAAAGCGGAATCTGGCGGTGCGGTTGTTCCGCGAAGGCAACCAGTCGATTGACGAAATCTGTGACCTGATGGGAATTTCGAAACCCACCATGTACAACTAGGTGCGTGGAGAGAGCTAACCGTGCATTGTCCTGCGGATTAGTCAGTACAGTGAGGGGGATTTTCAAGTTGAAGGGGGTGTGTCGTCATCGGTGTTGAATACATTTGAAAGCAGATTAGCTACCCTTTGTGCTTGCTGCGGACCGCCATCTTGGTGCAACACAGAAAAGACCCCTTCGGGTGAATTGGTTATGTGAATCACCAACCACCAGGAGGGGTCTTTTCTTGCAAGCTATTTTTGTACGAGTTTTAGCTATTTACCAAAATTCGGGATGACTCATGTTTTTGTTTGAGTACAACTTGGACGTCCCTCGTCTCCCCGGGACACGTGGCTAAAACAACGCCACCGGGTTTACTGGCGAGCCGGCGCCGCCGACCACGCGAAGGGGATTGATGGTCAGCATGAACTCGTAGCGGTTCTCTTCGGCGCAGGTTTCGGCCAGGGGTCGGAGCAGGGAATTGTCCTACAGGCCAATGCCATAGGCAAAGCTCGAGCCGGCAAATGGTACTGTCCGAATTTACTTGGAGAGGATGTGTATGGCCTTTGGTCTCCCATCAGTTCCCTCTGTGCCGGCCAGCGGGCCGTTGCATTCGACTATGAGTTTGCTAAAGTCTTCAGGACCTTCGTGCTGCCCTGGAGTAACCTTCTCGAATATCATCATCACGTTCAGACCCTTGGCGTATAGGTCTTCCCCTTTGTCGTACTCTAAGACGCCGTTGCCGTTGTCGTCCATCGTGAGGTCCCCGATGGACTGCCACTGGGAGAACACGGTTGCAGCCACTTCGAACGACGGCGTATTGGCGACTAGTCCTTTGTTCGGATCAGCGTCCACAAACAGCGCATTCCTCATCCCGTCTACATCGACTTGCACGAGAAAGACTTCGAAGCCTGTCTGCGAAGCAGGGAAATCTTTCACTTCGGCCCTGACCTGACCCTTTTGCCAATCGGCGACGACATATCCCTTGGCGCCAATCAAGGGTTTGTCGACATAAAGTGTGCGGACGGTGCCTTCTAAGAGCTCGGTGGCGCCCGTTCTTTCCCTTACGGGAATCAGTTGCTGCTCAAGCTCTTGTATTTGCGTCTGCGCGGCCTGCAAATCTCCTGTGACCGCCGCGAGTTCCTCCTCGGATACTCCGCTGCCACACCCAATCAGGAGAAAGGCCAAGCTAATTAGAAATACTACCGAAATGGTGCGGATGCGGATACCGATGTTAAGCAGTCTCATGTTGTTACTCCTTGCCGAATTTGGACCTGGACCAATACCAGGCACTTCTAAAGCGTACCATTTGACACTTGAGCGAGATAGCAATCACCCGGTTATTCCCGGGGCTCTTGAATCGTCGCGAACTGAGGAACTTATCGGATGGGCGGTGCCCACGGGAAAATCGGGGGCATCACGCGTAAGTCCAGGGTCATTAAAGTAGGCTGCACCGGTGGTAACCCTCCGCCGATTTGGCTAGTCGTAGGCGCAAATAGACTAGCGTTCTTCGGAGCAAAGTTCCAATAAATTCTCGATGGGCAACTCAAGCCTATATGGTAGGTTCCGCAAATGGAGTGGTACATCTCGAATCTCATCGCAATTTCTGAGTGTTCTCGTATTCACAATGACGAGCCTACCTCACTATAGAGAATTTCGGGGAAAACCTCAAACCACCTCGGATGTTTGTTCCATGTGGAATTCTCACTGACGATTTTCCGCTGAATTTCCCGTACCGTCTGCTATAATTAACGACTCAGGTGGGGCTATTCACCGAGTCGTTGCTTCCGAATTATCCACGAGCCGTTACGCCCCTGATAACGGCTCTCGTTTAGCTACAAACAGTGTCCCAGTAGCTCAGGGGACAGAGCGGCTGCCTTCTAAGCAGCGGGTCGGAGGTTCGAATCCTCCCTGGGACGCCACCCCCTCTTTTCACTCCTGCAGCCAGACGATACCTGTATTTTCGCCAATCGTTCAAGAATGCACAGCGCTTAGCCGGACGGATAATAACACTGATTAACCGTCTAGGTGGCTGTCGATCTCGCCTAAATCATTTTCTATTGGGCCTTCGGGGAGCCAAGCCCGGCTGGAGGGTCCGTTTGCCTGCGCCTACCGCGGTGAGTATACTTCGGGCAAAATCCGGCCCATTGGAGAATATCCGCATGCCAGTAAAAATGGGTGTGGCAATTGTCAGCAATGACATTAGGGAGTATATCCAACAGGTGCGGATGCTGGACGAGGCCGGAGTGGCGATGATTGGGTGCGGCGACTCCCAGGCTCTCTACCACGAGCAATTCATCCGCTGCGCTCTGGCGGCCGAGCACACCGAACGAGCACGGGTGGGGACCTGGATCACCAATCCGGTGACACGCCACCCGGCGGTGACCGCGGCCGCCATCACTACGGTGGACGACATCGCGCCGGGCCGGGCATTTCTGGGCGTCGGTACCGGCGATTCCACGGTCTACAACGCCAGTCTTAAACCGGCCACCTTGAAAACTCTTGAGCGGTTCATCAACACAGTGCGGGAGCTGCACCAGGATGGCGAGTCCCAGTGGGAGAATAATCCTTGCTACCTGACCTGGGCCAACCGCCGGATTCCCATCGGAATGGCCGTGTCAGGTCCCAAGGCCATGCGCATGGCCGGTAGGTTAGCCGACATCGTGTGGGTCTGCTTCGGCATCCAGGAGGCTGAGATCCGCATCGCCAAGCAATATCTGGAGGAGGGCGCCAAAGAGGCCGGCCGTAGCATCGACGACATCGATATCTGGTGGATGGTCCAGTTCAATATCGCCGAGAGCCGGGAGGCGGCATTGGAGCCGTTAGTGGCCAATCTCGCCACCTCGGGCCACATCATTTTCCGGTACGGGCTGGAGGGCAAAGCAGTGCCGCCGGAACACCAACAGGGAGCCAGAGACCTGGCCCGTCTTTATCAGCCCATAAAACACTTCGGTAATTCGGACCTGCCCGGAGAATTAGGGCTGACGGATTACCTGGCTGACCGTCTGGCGATCGTGGGCAACACTGAAGAGTGCATTCAACGCATCAAGGACCTGGAGTCCCAGGGCGTCGACCAACTCTTTTTCTACACCGCACTCCCGGACAAGCAACGGTTGTTCAACCAACTGGCGGAAGAGGTGCTTCCCGCCGTTAGCTGACGCCTCCCGCATTGACCCTCACCGGCCATGATTGGTAACCGAGTTGGAGGAGCCCGGAATCGATTCTTCTGACGCTGCCCCGGCAGGTCCAGCCCGGACACCGGCCCGCGGGTGGGCGGTGCTCCTTCTTTTTCGGTGCCACCTCAGCACCGCAGTCCTAATCTCCTATACCTTCGGAGTTTTCCTGCCCTTCATTCGGGAAGACCTGCGGCTTTCTCCGCTGCAGGCCGGGCTCTTGCAGGGCATCTGGTGGGTCACGCCGGCGATCCTTTCCGTTCCCTTCGGCGTCTGGTTCTCCCGGTTCCGGCCCGTGCCTTTGGTCATGGTTTCACTGCTGCTCCAGATCCCGTTCCTGATTCTCCAGGGTTTGGCCGAGAATTTCGTGACACTGCTGATCGCCAGGTTCCTTTTCGTATTGTTCCACGTCCTGACGAATCCGGCGCGCACGCTGCTGTTACAGCAATGGGCCTTGCCCCGCCAGTTCGCCCTGATCAACGCCGTGGGACTCTCTCAACACAGCATCGTCTTGGCCTTGGCCATCAGCACCAGCGCCCTGCTCATCACCGGTTTCGGGAGTTGGCGCACAGTCTACTTCATCCTGGCGGCGTTCCTGGCTCTGCAGGCGTTCGTTTGGTGGAACACGGCCCGGGAACAGCATGCGCTGGCCCAGGGATTTCAGCGGGACCTGGCGGACCAACCGGGCACTCCCCTTCGGGCAATACTTGCGTATCCGCAAGTGTGGTTCATGGCGGTGACCATGTTCTCCCTTGCGGCCACCTGGACCTCTCTGGTAACTTTCCTGCCCACCCTATGGCTGGAGGAGCGGGACATACCACTAACCCTAGGCGGGCCCTTACTGGCCTTTCTCTATTACGGTCTCATACCCGGTTCGCTTTTGGGCGGCGTCATCGCCGAGAAGGTCCGAAATCCCAAGATTTTGCTGGGAGTGCCGGCATCCTTGAACTTGCTCCTCGGGCTGGCCATCACCGTTTCCGACTCGACACCGGTACTCATGGTCCTTATCACCGCCCTCGGCATGGTCTGGATCGCCACTCCGGCCATGCAGGTGCTGCCGTTCCAATTCCCGTCCATCAGGCCCAGGGAAATTGCGGTAATCACTTCGCTGGTGATCACCTTTTCCGGGCTCGGCTTCGCAACTGGTCCCGTGATCACCGGCCTGGTTGCCCAACTAACCGGATCTTTGCAGACCGGACTTGTCGTCCTTTGTTTGCTCACCAGTGTCGGTGTTGTGGCCGGCGTCATGTACCCAACGCACAAAACCATTCCGGGACCATAGCATGAGCAAAAAACAATTCTTGTTTCGGTCCAGGACAAAAGAGGAACGACCCGCCGCGCTTGGATCTGCGCCTGCGACGACATACGGATACAATCCCGCCGCCGCTATCTGACGGTAGTCGCTACTCCAAATGCGTGTTCGGCGCACTGAAAGCGAAGCGAGGATCCGCGGCCCGCACCCTTGCTTCAGGCAATCCCAATCCCCTTCGGACGATATTGGTTCCTTGCACCAAGGACACACATTTATGGAAGGCGATCCTGCGGGAGATCCCCTCCCTCCCGAAACCGCAGTTAGTCGAGATAATCAACCGCTCTGCTGGCACGTACTCCAACGCCCGGCGGATTAGGTCAGCCACCTGTTCCGGCGTCTCAACCACGGTATTCGTGTGGTTCACGACCCCGATGGCAATCTTTTTGGATGTCTCGTGTCGGCCGAAGAGAGCTAAGTCCTTGCCATCAGAACCGGCGATTTCGAAGGTGATGACGTCGGCATCTACCTCAAAAAGATGTGGGATAGCCTTTTCGTAGGAAGGATTTGAGACCAGGCGTTGCTGGGCTGGGTTTCCCCAGCAGGTATGAAGCCATATCTCGGCTTCCACGCCGTTCACCTCCCGGTTGAATGCCTCAGTGAAAAACTGGTAGTCCTCATCGGATGTAGCTGGGTCTTGCGCCATGAAGTGATGCCTAGGCTCCTCTATCTGGATCAGATTGCATCCCGATGCCGCCAATTCCCGCAATTCTTGGTTCATGATGTCGCAAAGATCAAGGATTAGTTCTTTTTCCGTCGGGTAGAACTCATTCCACATCATCCGAGTCAAAGATTGGGAACTGATGGTCCCGAACTTGACGGTGTTGTTGGTCATTTTTTGGGCGACTTTCCATAACGCTGAGTAGTCCAACTGGCCGGCACTAAGCTTATCGACAACAATCGGCGGTTGATATGCCTCTTGAACTTCGTAGAGAATATGCCCCGGTCGAATACCGAAGTCTCCGGACCATCCTGGAGAGAGGCTCTTGCTGCCCCGCATGCCGCCCAATCGCTCCAAGACATAAAAGAACCAAGACTTACCACCCACTTCCAGGTCGAAGCGGGAGTCGCCATCGGTCAAAATGTCTAGCCCCGCCATCTCCTGGTCTTTGATCACGGTCGCCACGGCGTCAAGGTATTGCTCCCGAAACAGGTTGTCTCCCAACGCCTTCTTGAAAGGCCGTCCGCGGAGCCCTTCCGTGTACCAATTTGGTTTTGGGTACGACCCAGTCATTGTAGTAGGTAGGACCATCCCCTCCGTGACTCTAAACATACTTGCTCCTGGTTCAAAGCTTTGTCGGCAACACCGTGCGGCCTAGCGGCAATTATATTACCGCCAGAATCTTCCGAGAAGCACACTTTAGGTCGGCCGAATAATTTCGGAGGAGAGTCAGATCAACGAGCGGTGCCCCTTGGCAATGTGCTCCGGTCCACACAACCCGGGCTGGGGATATTGGTCGCAGCCGCCGCCGTCCAGCCATGGCGGCGGCTAGAACATGATGGCGGTGGCAAGGCAGTTAGGGGGTTTCTGACCAGACGATGACTGCGCAGTTTGCTAATCGAATATAAGCGAAAAGCACAGCGCCAACGACCGTAATATCTTCTAAGCAGCGGGCCGGAAGTCGTCCGAGGTCTCAGTCCCGCCGCAGGAATACCGTGAAGTCGTCGTCCAAGTAACCTTGGATGACCTGCACGTTGGGACACAGGTCTTGGCATTGCTGCACGACTTCGTCGAGGTTGTGGCCGATTAGCAGCGGGTGGTCCGGGAAGCGGTCTGCGTCCAGCATGTTGAAGGCCAAGGCCCGCTTGGCTGCATCGTACATCTTCCGCACCATTCCGCTGTAGAACCCCGGGTCCTCGCACCGGTAGCCCAAAGCCCCCGATGCGAGAACATAGTCCACGCTGGGGAACTCTAGGGTCGTGAAATCGGTCTGGTAAAAATGGGTGTCGGCGCAGTCTTTGTACCGCTCTTTGGCTTCGGCGATGAACTCAGGCATCTGGTCGATGCCGATATACGTAATTCCCGAAAACCGCTGATCCAGAAAGCCTTTCAGGTCTCCATAGCCGCAACCGACATCCAACACAGAGCGGCCGCTAAGGTCTCCGACCTGGGCGAGCACTTCAAACCTTGTCGTTTGGCTTGCCGGGCCGCGCCAACCCAACGCCTCGACCGAGCCGTCGGCAAAGGTATCGATCCGGTTTCGGTGGTAGTGGATGATGGTTGCTTTTTCGATCAGGTCCATGGGCCGGTAGTCCCCGCTGAGTTTTAAGGCCGGTGATTGGCCGGCCTGCATGGGTTGGAGATTCTATGGCCGCTAAGGATAGTCGGTTTTGCTCAGGCGGGATAGTCCTTGCCAAACGATGTAACCCAACGGTATTGCCAATGACGCCAGAATCACGTACACGCCGTTGTGCTTGAGGTCCAGCGACGGCAGGCTATATATCAGAACCACAAACACCACAGAAACAATCGCCAGCAGACCCCAAAGCACCATAGTGGGCTTGTACTTTTTGATGAATTTGGGAAGGTCGGATATCAACCACGATAGGACCAGCATCACCACCAAGAGCGGCGTAATGCCGGAGAGCGCGCCCAATATGGTAGTCCTCTTGGTGCAGATTTGAGTCGATATGGTGTGTTTTCGGTCGGTTTTGATTGCTTTGTGGAGGAACCCGCTCCATTTTGCGCCTTGTGTTCCCGCCACGTCCCACACCACTACAGGGGCTTTGCCCAAAACGTTTTCGTTTAATGGCTCTTTGTTGGAAAGAATGACTATGGAATTTTTCTTATTTCCTTTTACAAGCCCCTGCTTGATTGTGTGCTGAAGGTCGACGTCTGCTACCAACCAGAAGTCGACCGAATCAAGCGTTTGAGACATTACGTCATTCAGATCATTGTTTTTCAGATCATTGTTTTTCAGATATCCTACATTTAGTTTTTTTAGCAACGTATCGTCGATTACGACGCTGAGCAATCTCTCGGAAGGCTTCAATAGGTCGTTGGTTCTGCCCGTCCCGTCAAGCCGGGTTAGCCGGGCCTTAAGGCGGCTGATGAAAAACACGAAGGTCTCTTGTGTGGCTTGGTTGGCGGGGAGCCGAAAGTCGATGACCACGCCGTCAAACCCGTAATCTTCAACCGCTTCGACGATTTCATCGATCATGTTTAGTACAACAAAGCTCTTGGACAATCGGAGACCATTTTTTGAAGTTTTGTCATCTTGATCTCTTTCCTTGGTGAATTCAAAGGCCTCTTTGCTGATAACCAAGTCCACTGCCGAGCCGTGGGCGTGGGCCCCTTTGGTAGGACTTTCCTTTCCCTTGACCTTTTCCTTGACTTTTTGCCAGTTTTTTGGAATCGGCAAGTTGCCCAAAGGGCCTGGGGCCAGCGAGTAATAGAGGACTCGGGAGTAGACACCGAAATCGACCTTGTCCGATGGTTCCGGTGGTTTTTCCTTCTGGGTGTAGAACCCATAAGCATCGATCGCTTGGCTGGGGCGACAAGCTCTCTTCGCAGACGAGATCGGGATCTGGACCTCTTTGTCTTTAACATCGAGCAAAAAAGTGAACCGGTTTACGAAATTTCCGGTGGCGCCGATGGTAGCGGCCCGGTTGGGCGTACCGCCGCTAGTCGGATTTCCGGTGGAAATTACCCGGTTAATCGATGATTGCTCCAGCGTCGCCATTTGGGCTCTCACCAACCCGGCGGTTGTAAAGACCGAAAGCAATAAAGCCCCGAAAATAAATAGAAATCTCATAAGTCCTTTAAGAAGTTTTGCCCTCTTTCAGCCGCTCCTTGGTAATCCCCTTTAGAAGGTCCGCTTGGGTAATCATCGGCGTCTCGCGCTGCAAGGCGCGGATTGCCCCATACCTTACTACATTGGTGATCGCGCCGCCTGATAACTCGGACTCCTTGGCGAGTTGCTCCAGATCGACGTCGTCAGCCAGGCGGCATCCGCTGCCCAAAACACCCTCCCACAGTTTCAGTCTTTGGTCGGCGTCCGGCATGGGGAAGTAGATGAACGACTGAAAGCGCCGGGCGAACGCATCGTCGATATTGGCTTTCATATTGGTCGCCAATATGACGACGCCGGGAAAATCCTCGACCCGCTGGAGCAGGTACGAGATCTCCTGATTGGCGTACCGGTCGTTGGAGCTGGAGGTCTGAGTCCGCTTTCCGAAGAGCGCGTCTGCCTCGTCGAAGAACAGCACCCAGTTTTTGTTCTGGGCCTGGTCGAATACATTGGCCAGGTTTTTCTCGGTCTCGCCGATGTATTTGGACACCACCATCGACAGGTCGATGCGGTAAACATCGACGCCGGCGGAGGCCCCGATCAAGGTGGCGCTCAGGGTCTTGCCGGTGCCCGGCGGGCCATAGAAGAGGCTGCGGTAGCCCGGCTTGATCGTTTTTTTCAGGCCCCAGTCGCTCAAGATCGTCTTGGAATGGCGCATCCAGGTGTTGATGTTTTCGATCTCTTCCATCACGTTGGGAGCCAACACCACGTCGTCCCAGCCGAGGTTGGAGGTGATCAGCTTGGCGGGAAAGTCGATGCTGTAATCGGGTTTGTGCTGGACTCCTGAGGTGAGCCGGTTCAGGTGGTCCGACGAGATGCGCAGGGCCCCGCTGAAGAACGGTTCGCCGCTGGATTGGTGCTCGACCCGGAGAATCCCCTTGCTGGCGAAAAAGTGGTCGTCCTCGAAGATTTTGATTATCTCGAAGCGTTTCCCAACGTCTCTGCCCGCCAGGATGAAGGCCGCGGTTTCGCAGGTGGGAAGAAACCCGCCGTGGGTCTGGCCCTTCCAGCCCCCGAACTCGGTGTAGACCCGGTCCAGGTTTTTATTGCGGCTGAAGAGAGAGTCCAGCGCCTGCGGACGGACGTGAGGGATCAGCGCCAAAATCAGCACGATTCGCTCGTCAAAGGTCATCTCGTGCTCTTTCACCAGACAGGCGTATTCCGATGTGTCGCCCTCCAGGCAGGGCGCCGGGATGTCGTAGATGCCCTCGAAGGCGCCGTCCTGCTCAAAAAAGAGACTGAACCTGGCCTCCAGCACCCCGTTGAACC
Organism: Chloroflexota bacterium; assembly: GCA_022573285.1. Classification (GTDB taxonomy): domain Bacteria; phylum Chloroflexota; class Dehalococcoidia; order Lucifugimonadales; family UBA3495; genus UBA9611. Next base: position 37,950 of record JACZUF010000005.1, on the reverse strand, counting down.
AGGCCAGTTCCCTATCCAGGCTGGTGGCGTTTTCGGTGGTTGTGTTCATGGGTCAACTATGTTCGGGAAGTAACACCGATGCTGAACGATATCGGACATTTGCCAATGCACTATACGGAGTAGTCATATTGCAAATTGGAAGTGTCCAAACCTAGCAGAATATACCTCTACCTGCGTGCGCATTATTCCGAGTCCTTTGTCGTGTCTCAACGATCGTTTTTTTGCAGCCTCGCCGAGTTCATACGGAAATGGATCTTCTATTGGAATTGAAGTAGGTGTGAAAGGCCACGGGTTTTCACGATTTTGGATCTTCATTACAATTCTCCAGGTATTCACGCCGGTAACTGCTGAAGAACGAGATAGACCAAGTTGCCTATGACCATCTTTAATCAACGCATCAATATCGGTCTGTCTTTCAGATTGACTAGTTTTTTCCTCCTCAGCCATTTTCACTTTTGCCGATTCAACGGTTACGTCAGGCATGGAACGAACAGTGCGTGCAAGAGTCCCTCTAACTCCATGTACGCTTTCGTAATCTGCAGCCTGATTGAGTTCCGCAAAAGATGCCGAGGTTGTTGTCAAGTGTGTTTTAGTCCAACTGGATAATCCCGCGGAGGCAATTTCACCATCCCTTTCTCTGACACTATCATCATATTTTGGCAATGTTTCATAAGTAGCTCGATCATGAATCTCTCTGACAGATGACCAATTATTTTCTGCCTGCCTCAGGTTACCTGCAGTCGATCGCTGAACGGTGATTGTATGTACCGACGAGCTGATTCCATGTGGATCAATCCACTCTCTGTTGGCCGATGCAAGGCTACCCAGCACATCAGCTTCTTTCTCCAATTTCGCATCATCATTGACCCTAGTACCCCCTATCTGCATCGTCGGCTTGACCCGTCCTTGCTTCTGCTGCGCGACGTGCCAGGCTTCATGCGGCAGGTGTTTCTCTTGCCCCGGCCCCACGTGGATGTCGGTGCCCTGGGTGTAGGCCAGCGCCTGTAACGCGGCAGGTTTGGCGGAGTTATAGTGGACCTTCACATCGTCCATCGACATGCCAGACAGGTTTTCAACCCCTGATTTCAAGTCGTCTGGCATTCCCGTCTTGTTTTCCTTCTTTTGGACCGGCTCAAACTTGCCCTGAATCTCCTCCTCCATGCCCTGCCGCTGGAGGACCCCGGGGCTCGCCTTCATCTGCAGTTCCTCTTCCTCCATGCCCTGCAGTTGGAGGGAGCCACGGCCCGCCTTCATCTGCAGTGCCTCTTCCTCCATGCCCTGCCGCTGTAGGAGGCCAGGGCCCGCCTTCATCTGAAGCTCCTCTTCCTCGCCCTGGCGCTGGATGAGGCCGGAACCGGCTTTCATCTGCAGCTCTTCTTCCTCACCCTGCCGCTGGAGGAGACCGGGTGCCGCCTTCATCTGCAGGTCCTCTTCTTCCTCGCCTTGCCGCTGGATGAGACCGGGAGCGGCCTTCATCTGCAGGTCCTCTTCCTCCATACCCTGCAGTTGGAGAGAGCCAAGGCCAGCCTTCATCTGCAATTCCTCTTCCTCCATACCCTGCAGTTGGAGGAGGCCGGGACCAGCCTTCATCTGCAGTGCCTCTTCCTCCATGCCCTGCCGCTGTAGGAGGCCAGGGCCCGCCTTCATCTGAAGTTCCTCTTTCGGTGCCTCTAGCCTCTGCACTGGTCTGTCGGCCAAGCCTTCCAGCACCATCCTCTGCGCCACTAAATGAGGGCTGCTGTCGGCCATGGCCTGCAACTGAGCCGCATCTGCAGACTGGGGACTGTTGTCCGCCATTGATTGCAGCTTTCGAAGCTGTAGTGACTCGGGACTGTTGTCGGAAAGCACAGACACAGGGGGGCCGTCACCAACTTTTGCCGATGTTTGATGGGCAGCGGCAGCACTTAGTTTCTGGTGGGTTTTAAAGGCATGTGTATTCATCGGCCTGAAGACTTCCTTCTTTCTTTCTTGTGATCGTTCATAGCATGTTCCGCACTTTCTAGTGAGTCGAAATTAAACCGGCCTTTTTGAATCACCGTTAGTCACGTAGGTCCCTAATATATTGCCTTTGGAAATGCGCCATTGTAGTAAACAACGGGACACCCATGACCTCGTTGATTCTTGAGAAATTACCGTAACCTGTACCAAAGATTTGAGTCATGACCCGGCCATTCTCTTCCCATATCCGCTGGTCTACCCTTCCTCCAAATAGGTGGCCGTCCTGGACCACATTAGAGATGGTGGCGGTCTCAGCATCACTGGTAGTCGTGACGGGACCGCCCATGAATGCGTAGGCAGTTCCTCCTTCTATCCTTGGTCCAAATTGGACGCCACCTTCGCCCCTAATCGCTCCGGGAACCGTAAGACCAACTGGGCCTTGCGAAAGGATCCTGAAAGCCGTATTGGCGTTAAATGTGTCGGTAGCATCCCCCAAGAAAACTGGAGTAGTAGCGTAACTGTGCTGCCGTACGTTGAGTCCGCCAAAGAAACTTGCTATTCCATTCATGCCTGTTCTGAACATGCCGCCCAGTGTAGTCCCAGTTCCGCCGCTGGGAGGATCATCATCATTTCGCTGGAGAACAACGGGGCCGGCCTTCATCTGAAGCTTTTCCTCTGTCGGCGCCTCCAACCCCATCATCTGCGCGACTGGATCAGGGGCACCGTCGGCCATCGCCTGCAAACGTGCGGCATTAGCAGCCTGACGGCCGTTGTCCGCCATCATTTGCAACCGCCTAAGCTGTAGCGACTCGCGGCTGTTGTCGGCAAGCATGACGGCCGAATTGCCCGCGTGCTTACTGGCAGCGGAACGTTCGGCCACCGCTTTGCTTTGAGAGTCTCGGCTTTTGTTAACGCGAGTTTGCATGATCAGTCATATTACCGTATCGGGTAACGAGTGTGGGCAGGCTACCGCCACTTGACGCAGACGACCCGCTCCATCCGTTGCTGTAGACCTACATTATTGAGTAACTCGATTTCATAGGTTTCTGTGCACACTGATAGCACTGGCTTCTATTCGGTTGGCGCAAGTGTCTGGCAAGTAATCACTTGGCTATAGATGCCCTGGCATACAATTCTGAAAGAATAGCTAGTGCTAGGTTCCAGACCTTTTACCGTAAAAGCGGAGTAGTCTTTGAAGTTTTTGACAGCCTTCCATTTACCATTTGGATTCTTCTTCATCTGGAGTAATTTCTCAATTTGACTTGTGCCGGGGGGAGACGACCAAGCGACCCAAATACTGGTCGCAGATTCAGCCGCACAATAATTCATTCTGATGAGGCAATCATTTCTGTTGCCATCCAATCTGGTCTGCACCGGTCTGCCGGACAATCCCTCCAAGTGCATCCTTTGCGTCACTGAATAAGGGCTTCGGTCGGCCATGGCCTGCAACCGAGCGATGTTTGCCGCCTCGGGACTGTTGTCGGCAAGCATGACGGCCGAGTTGCCCGCGTCCTTGCTGACAACGGAGCGGTCGGCCACTGCTTTGCTTTGAGAGTCCCGGTTTTTGTTAGCGTGGGTCTGCATGATTAGTCATATTACCGTATTGGGTAGCAGTCGTGGGCGGCTACCGCCACTCGACGTAGATGACCCGCTCCATCCACGGTAGCCTGATGGTCGAAAAGCTCCACGGGATCTGGTCTAGGAGCATGTCGAAGGGCCTGGGTTCCACCAGCAGGTTCCAGGCGTTGTTGTTGAGTTGGAGCCTGCCTTCCCGTTGCAGGAAGGACTCTCTGAAGCCAGCGATTGAGGTATTGCCCAGTGCCCTCCAGTTCTGGACCATCCCTTGAATCAGGCCCTCCACCGCTTCTTTTTCCCGGTCGGTGATGTCGATCTCCCGGACGATGGGAAGTCCCAGCCTGACCCCGCACAATATCTTGTTCAGCGCCAGCAGATGTTCGGGAGAGCCGATGCTTGCGTCGGCCATGAACTGGAGCAGATGGACGGCGCGCTCGGCAGCATTATTGTTTTTGAAGGCCGGCCCGTCAGTCAGTTCCAGCATGTCGAACAGTCTTTGGAGATAGGGAGCAGCCAAGACCAGCCCGGCATTGGCAATATAGATGTCGCTGGGGGGTCTCTCCTCATCGCTCTCGGTACGAAGCTCGCCGTCGCGTCTGCTAGGTTCCGAATCGGCCACCTCCGCGGCAGTGGTAGCGGGGCCGTCACGCATGCCGGGATCATCGGCCTGGCGGACGTCCCGAGTGACCGCCCAAAAAATCTGAAGCTGTAGCTGTTTGGTGGACGGGAGGATGTTCAAGATCAACTGCCGGCCCAATATCCCGCGGAGTTCCTCCACGCCGGGCAGTCCCGCTTGTCCGGAGACGAAGTCGACGAAATCGCGGACGAACACATTTTCCCGGAAGGCGAAACCCCTCTCGAATACGTACTGGAAGATGAACTGCCACTTCAGGTCGCGCACGCGGTCCGCCGTCAGGCCCAATTCTCTGGCGTGGAGGGCGTCAGCCAGGATGTCGCCGGTCCGCTGTATCCGGTGGTGCTCGGACGGCCGCGCCAGGTACAGCGCTCGCGTCAGCAACCGGTCCGGCAGCAGGCCGATCAGCCTGGATGCAGCCTCCCGCGAGTCCAGTTCCCCCTCCAACAGTCGGCGGAGCGGCCTCGACTGTGCGGAAAGCAGGGCATCAATGGATCTAACTAATCGGGCCGCCTCATCCCCGGCCAGGGCCGCGCCGCCTCTCAAATAGTCTGCCAGAGCCTGAACGGCATCGCTTTCGGCCATCGCCCCGGCCTCGCGGCGAGGTCCTGACGCCAATATTTGAGGTCCGTCGGCTGGCTCGACCTCGGCAGTATCAGGCAGCGCCGTTTCGCCAGCCGCCATGGCCTCTAGGTCGATCACCCGGTCTTGGACAATATGCGCCAACAACTGCGAGTAGAACCGGTGGGCGTCTTCCGTCCGCTGCGCGAAGGCCTGAATGGAGTCCGGTAAGTCTGGCGGCGCGTATCCGCCCGCCCGGCGGTTGACCGTTAAGAACGCTTGGGTTAAATGGGCGAGTTCCTCTGTGGAGAACCGGGCTGATGCGTCAGTTAACGCGACCTCGCCTGACTGGAAATCCCGTAATAGCTGCAGGAGTTGCTGCGGGTGCGCCCTGGCGAGTTCGTCGATGAGACTGACCGCGGACTCGCTGTCTACAACGGACACTCCCTCTCCTTGAGGCAGGGATTGGGTCAACCGGTCCCGGAGCCGCTGGTAGAGGTCGTAGGCGCGTACCAGGTCCCGGCTCCGCGAATCTCCGTCCGCGGGAAGTTGGTCCGCGCTGCCGGGTTCGGTGGAGCCTTCCAGGGGGCGGGCCGAGGCGGCGATCTGCTCAAGGTCGATGGCCCGGTCTTGCACCAGATGGTCCAGGACCTGCTGGTAGTACCAGTGAGTGTCGGTCACGCTGTCCGCGTGAGTCTCGATGGCCTGTACCAATTCTCCAGGGACGCCGGGGCCGGGCCGGTCGTTGACCGTTACGAACGCCATGACGAGGCGTCGCAATTCCTCGGCGCTGAGCCCGGCGGCCGCCTGGGCGGCTGTAATCCCGCCGGTCTGGAACTCTCTAAACAGTTCCCGGAGTTGCTGCGGGTGAGACCGAACGAGCTCATCGACGAGGCTAATCACGGACTCGCCGCCCACGTCGGAAGCCTCCGCGCCTTGGGCCGGCGGTTGAGCCAACCGGTCCCGGAGCCGCTGGTAGAGGTCGTAGGCGCGTACCAGGTCCCGGCTCCGCAAACCTCCGTCCGCGGGAAGTTGGTCCGCGCTGCCGGGTTCGGTGGAGCCTTCCAGGGGGCGGGCCGAGGCGGCGATCTGCTCTAGGTCGATGGGCCGGTCTTCGATCGCGTGCTCCAAGATTTGCTGGTAGTACCACTGAGGGTCCGCCGTCCTGCTTTCGTAGGCTTCAATCGCCTGCAACAATTCCAGCGGGGCTCCCTCCGTGGACGCGCTGCTAGCCGTTAGAAACACTCGGACGAGACTCGCCAGTTCCGGGACATCCAGGCTTGCAGCGGCATCGGAAGCCGATAACGCCCCCGTGTCCAACTCCCGGATGAGATCCTGCAATTCATCGGGATGGGACTGGGCTAGGTCATTTATCAACTCCGCTAGGGACACCGCCTGCTGGTCTTCCCCATCGTCTGGCGCGGCTGCCAGGGCATTCAGCCTTGCAATTACCTGGCTGCCGCCCACCGGGGAAGGCGGCTCTTCAGTTTCTTCGGCCATGGCCGAGATTGGTGTCGGTCCGTCCGGCTGGCCGCTGGCCTCCGGGGAAGGTGGCTCCTCACTATCTTCGGCCACATCCAGTCTTGGTGTCGGCCTGTCCACCTGGCCGCTGTCCGCCGGGGAGGGGGGCTCTTCAGTTTCTTCGGCCATATCCGGTGCTGGCGCCGGTCCGTCCTGGGACCGTTCGGCCTCGGCGATCGCCGCAAAGTCCACCAATTGTCCCTGCGCCAGGTAGTCCAGGACTCTCTGGTAATACCACCGCAGGTCATCTACCTGGGCGGCGTAGGCTTCGACGGCCCTCATCAGGTCCGAACGGCCGCTGTCTTCGACCCTCTCGGCTACCGACAGCATGGCCCGGACGAGATGGCCCAAATCTTCAGGACGCAGCGCGGCCGCGGCGTCGGCGGCCGATAGAGCGCCCGACCGGAATTCCCGGAGCAATTTCTGTATCTGCCAGGGGTATAACCGGGTCAGTTCGTCGATGATCTCGGTCAGCGAAACGGTTGCTTCAATATCGTCGCGCGGGTCCTCGGCCTCACGCAGGCGATCTGTCAGTAGACCGTAGAGGTCGTAGGAACGCAGCACCTCCAAAGCCGGCTCCTGAGAATCTTCGGCGGCAATCTGCCGGTCCGCCGCCTGTTGGGCAAGCCCGCGCACTGCCTGTATGAACGGCGATGGAGGGACGCCGTTTCGGTCCGGAGATTGCAGACTCTCCGCCATGCCATCCAATAGCCGGCTATATTCGGCTACTTCGTGTTCCTCAGCGGCTCGCTGGATGAGGCTTTCTAGGTACACTGCCAGGTGAAAGCCGGCGGACTCGTCTTGCGCCAACACGTAAGCGAAAGCGTGTTCCCAGACCAGGTTGCCGATATCGTCTCCGCCGGGCAAAGCTTGACCCGACGCCATCAATAGCGATTCGACCAAGGCGGCGGACTCGTGGACCATATCTGCGACCATGCCTGTTGCACCGGGGCTGAGTAGCCTGAGGATGTCTCCCAACATGAATTCCGGAAGAGCGCCGACGATTTTCTTTCGAGTCCTGGCCGAGCGCATGTAGTGTCTGGCGGCCTCCGCCAAGAGACTGGGTTGCTCTCGCATCAGGACCGGCCAGATGCGCTCAAGGGTCTGTGCGTCGCCACTCAACAACGCGTCAGCCAGAAGACGGCGCAGGGATTCGATTTCATGGGACGGCTGGCGGGACGGCGTCTCACTTAGACCGCCGCTGGGGGAATCTTCGCCTGACACCACGCCATCGGCCGCATCCCCGTCGCCATTGATAGATAAGTGGGAACTGGGGTCCCGTCGGCCATCGGCGCTCGTTCCCGGCGCACCGGCGATGACTGCGCCTTGCGCGCCTTCGGGTCCCGTGATTTTTTGGACGGCCCGGCTGATCAAGTCATCCCGTGTGAGCCGAGTCGGACCCGCGCTCAACAACTCGCCGATGATTAGCTCCCAGATCAAACTCCGCGCGCCGCTGGTTGGGGCCGCCCCTCGGTTATTCTCGCGCCAAATCCGAATCAGGTGGTCCAGGACCCCAGGTAGAGTCCCGGAGAGCGACGGAGCGAGCAGGGCAGCGATTTCGGCAAGAATATCATCGGAGAATTGGCTGGCGATTCGCTGGGCCACCGTCCGGTCGCCGGCGGAGCGGCGTAGAAATTCCGCCAACTCCCGGCCATTTGAGCGCACAACCGTCTCAACAAGGTCGTCGAAGGTGAGGCCCGCGTCCAGCACCGAATTCCAAGGCAGGTTTCCGTGCGTGAGGAAATATTGAACCTGCTGTAAGTCCGCCTCCTCTCGGCGCATCCCGTAGCCGGCTTCCTCAGAGCCATTTTCTCCGGGGCGGCTGGCAGCGGACGGAATCCGCGAGCGTAGCGCAGCCCTCAGCCTTTCTTCCAGCCGGACTTCCAGTTCGGCCTGGTAACCGTTGTAAGGCACCTGGCCCAGGTCGAGCTCCAACTGCTCGATCCGGGATACCACTCCGGACGCGGAAAGTTCGTCGAAGACCCGTTCGACCAACGCCATGAGCCGTCGGTTGACGAACTCGCCCAGCGCGGACTGCTGCTCGAACGCCTCCGCCTCGCTACCAAAGGAGATATCGAAGACGGCGTTTTCTATGACGTGTTTGTTGTCCATAGCTCAGGGGCTGCCCCGAAAATGAACGGAGTGCGGACGTGGTTCCGAGGAGTTTACGCCGACGTCCGACATGCAAATACTTTCACTCAAATATTTGATCTCATGATAGCTGGGTCTTCCAGAACCGTCGGGAGTGCCCTCCGGGATGCCCACCATATCTCAGCACCCGAGGCCTGAAGGCCTGCTGGGAACTTGGCAGAGGCATATTCATGAACATCTTTGTAGTTGAAGCAATTGAAAGAACGGAGGATGCCGACATCACTAGCTTCTGATCTTGGCGATTTGAGCTTTGATTGTTCCCAGCGCTTCCGCAGCATATGCGTCTCCATACGCTGCTTGCCACAGCCTCAGGAACTCCTCTTCAACGCCATCCATCGATGCAGGAGGGTGCAATACTTGTTCACGGATGGTGCCATGAGTCCGGAAATAGGCAACATGGGCGTCCACCGGCTCCGGCAAACCAAGCAGGAAGTACCCGCGGACTACCAGGAGGGGAATTTCCCGGACCATCACGATTGGAAAGCGTGGAAGTTTTTCCGGATCGGCAGGAGGTGGTATGTTGGGTCTGCCCAGACCTACTGGCGGGAAGCCTTGCTCTGCCGGTACTTCGAAGAGCACCCGCAACACCCAGAACAAGCCGTAGGTATCCTCCCCTGCGGAGCGGCTTTCAAGACAGGAATCGAGCCGCTCTAGCGCCATCTCAGTTCCTAGTGGTTGAAGAGCATTGACCGCCTGGACAACGTAGGTGGGGTTGTAATCCTCAACGGACATAGAGGATACCCGGTCTAGTAATGAATTGGACATACGTTCCTCCTTCGTCTCATAGGTTTCGGAGCGTACACAAGGGTTATTTGATCGAGCCGATTCACATGCGACGACCATGATCGGGTCTACCAGAATAGGTAACACAATCGAGCATCGGCTTGATTGTACGTCTATCCTTCCTCCCCTGGAGCACGGACAGACACGGCAACCGTCCCCACAACAGTGCCATCCGCCGCTAACCGGAAAAGATAGCGTCCCGCATGGGGGAGAGGCAGCGGAGGCACTTCGATCGCAAACTCTACTGGGAAGTCAGGATCGTCACAGGAGACCTCTAGTGATTGAGTCCGCATCAAGACTTCTCCGCTTGAAGTATCGACAAACTCGAGATCGATGCTTGTTTTTCCATTTAGACCGGATAGCGAAACGAAGACGCCAATCGTCCTGGCAAAGGTGATCGGAAAGGTGGCCACATTCAACTGATGAAAGGTCCCAGCAATCACGTACTTACTACTGCCCTGATCACGATAAATATGATCGGCGAGGAGCAACCCCTGCAACCTGAGCTCCGCTGGGGGACTCGGATTCGTCATTTATTGAAGCGCCTCTTCGCGTTTAATACATGTGCGTGATTTGGCTGAAGACATGGCACAACCTTAGCGCACGATATCGATCTGAACAATTCGAGTTCTTACGGCCCTGCCGAGCCGGAATGGGTTGGCAGCAGGGCGGTCGTGGAATCCCAAGTTCCTTGCGCATAACGATGTAGCCGGGCGATACCCAGGCCAGCGGGTGCGGTGGTCGAGGATAACAAGAGACCTGCGTTAGTGGCCGGGTTGTTTCTGGTAAACCCCTGGGTCGCGGGATCTGTCGTGCTGAAATAGAGCTTGCCCTTAGCCGACCAATGTCCTTCGGCAGCACCAAGGGCGGCCTGAGAATTCGGTAAATTCCAATAATCATTGACTGCGCCATTATTAGGAGTAATGTTGCCAACGCCATCCACAGCCCAAGCTTCCCAGTAATGCGGAGTTATCGGATTTGGGATTGCATTCCCCAACGCGTTCTCTCCCCGCCAAGTGGTGGCTATGTCCTGAACAATCCACCCGCCTCGGCCGGTTGTATTGAAACCGACCCCCCAAATAAAAGCTCCGTGATTGTTCCAGGTCGGTCCCGCGTGGGTAGCCGAAGAAATGCTGATCCCGGTCAAGGCTCCGGCGACGGCGCCAACCACATTTCCCACGAATGTCCCAACAGGCCGTGCCACATCTCCGATAAATTCGCCAACTGTACGGCCAAGTAAAAATTCATCCTCTCCCACGCCCGACTTCAGGCCAAACATGGCGTAGCTAGTTGTCGGCAACGCCTGCCCCGGGACGGCTGCCTCCATCTGGAGTTTTTCTTCCGCCGATTTTTTATTCTTTTGATCCGGCACAAACTTCCCCTGGAGCAACTTTTCCTCTTCCAGTGGCTCTTGCCGTTGCACCGGCTTGCCGAATATCCGCTCCAACTGCTGCCGTTGCGCCGCGATACGCGGGCTGTTGTCAATCATGGCTTGCAACTGGGCAGCTTTTTTAGTTTGAGGGCTGTTGTCCGCCATTTTTCGCAACCGGCGCTGGGCCTCCGCCTGCGCGCTGTTGTCGTCCAAAGTCAGCGGCAAGGATGCAGGCGCCGCCCGTTGGGCGGCGTGCTCCGCTACCGCTCTATTGAGGTTGTTTCGCTTGGTTCTTTCCGCTGCTACCTTCATGATTTACCTTCGAGCTGTGCGTCCCGGCCGGCGGCGTTTTCCATTAAAAACCCGATCAGTTCTTTCGCGGCCGCGTTGCGTGTCTCCGCGGGTTCACCGCCTTGCCCGACGGTATCCAGCCAACGGCTGTAGAGCCCCTCGAATTCCTGCATTTTGTCCAGATCGAGCCAATGAAACTCGGGGAAAATATGGGCTGGGCAGTGACTCTGGACTGTCTCCTCGGTCAATCTCCTAAATTCCGGTGTCTGGAAGCGCGCCGTCCAACCAGGGAATAGGACGCTCAGCTTGAAGGAATAGAAGTCGTCCGGGACGCGGATGCCATGGTGCGTGTCTTGGCCGAGGGGCCTCAAGAGGATATGCTCCAAGACGTAGAACCCCTCGCTGGCCACGTTCAGGCGGATGAGAAACCGGCGCAGTGCGTTTACGGAAGCGACCGCCTCGTCCTCGGAATCGTATACGCCGAGTATCCGCCAGGCTTCATTGTCGTGCGGGTCGTCTGGGCTGAAGATCGCCTGGAAGGAATCGCCGGAGCCCGCACGGCCGACTCGGTAACGGTCTAGGTGAATGCCTTGGCGCAGGGCTGGGCCGGTCACCGCCTTGTGTTTGAGATAGACGATGTCGTCGAACAGCCGGCCGGCTTCTGCGCCCGATGTACCGGTCAGCGGAACTTCCAAGAAACGTTGCCGAATTCCCGCCTGGACAGCAACAAGCTCGCCTTCCGCGGCCGCGCCGTGCAACTCTTCGAACCGCTCTTTGGTTAGCAGTTCCACGCCGGCCTCGGCGAAGGCGGTGGTCAAATACCTGGTCTGAAACCCGTTCAGGCCCAGAAGGATACTCACCTTCTTTTGAAGGCTGGACACGTTATCGGTGTCCCACGCGGGATCTCGGTTGTTGAAGGCGTTTGTCCGCATGTGGCTATTCTTTCAGGCCGGCGCTAACCGATGGCCTTGAGCAGGTTTATCTTGACGCCCACTAACTCGTGGTCCAATCCTAGGTCAGAATAGAAATCCAACAACAAAAATGGGTCCGGAGAAAAACTCTCGCCGTATATCGCCAGCAAAAAGTCCAATATCCGGTTTCTCCGATAGCCGAATTTGTCATGCCTTTCAATTACTTCGGCCAGATCTATCTCCGTTTGCTCCAAGTCATCTTGGTACAGCCGGTCGACGTCTGGCATGTTTTTAGGCTTGAGCATCTGATGGAAATAGGACTGTTTCAACTGACGGTCCAACGAAAACAACCGGGGATATTGCGCCAGATTCTCTTGGAAATTGGCCATAACCTGCTCGAAGAACCAAAGATACGCTTTGAGGTTCTTAGCTTGAGCTTTCCTGGCCGGCGCTGCTGAGACTGGCAGACCGTAGCGGTTTATCCCATAGGTGTCGGGAAACTGTTCTTGGAGCGAGTAGTAGGTGCCTAGGTCCTGATAGGTCCCAGTAGGCATCGTAAACACTTCGCTGAAATCTTGGACAGTCTGCCTCTGGATTAGGTACTCGGCGTTTCTCCGGTCAAATTCCCGGCGCACCTCCCTCAGCGAGACCGCATGCTCCCGGCCGTTGGAGCGCAGTATGATGCCCTCGTCTCCGCCGCCCGATGGAAGTCGCAGGCGGGGAACGGTCTCCGACAGTGGATCGTGGGGGATGCTTTCGGTGTCGTCGCCTTGCTCGTCTCTAAACCAGAGCCGCTCAACATACCTGACGCCGTCGATCTTGCTGACAACCTCGATCATATCGGAGATGGTGATCGTCTCCCGGTAGGTCTCCAATTTCTCGCCGTCGATATAAGCGTGGGTTGTCAAAGGGCCGGTAAATATCTCGTCAAGGGATTTCCCGAGGTCCAGCGCCTCCTCGAAGGAACTTGACGATATGCTGGACGCGATGAGTTGTGAAACTCTGAAATATATCTCGGCCAAGATGTCGGACGGCGCCCGTTCGCCCTCGGTCTCTACGACTCCTAGCATCGAACAATCACTGCGACCAACGACGCGCACGTCCTCAAGGTCTTCGCCCAGGTTCCGGTTGGCCGCGTAAATGTCCCCTATTTTATCGGCAACCCAGCGGTTGGCCTGCTCTCCTTCCCTCTCTTCGGCCAACTCCGCCAGTTGGGCGTAGATGCGGTAAAGACCCTTGGGGCCTTCGCCGGTTACCGGAAAAATCCAAACGTTTTCCAGTTCCGGGACCGCGTCGAACATCAACTTCCGATAGTCGCTGACCGTGAGCGGACCACTGGGAAAGACCTTATCGGGCCGAAATAAGGCTTGGTTTTCGAAATCTATTCGCCCGCTGGTCCCGGACAGATGGTCCGGCATCTCCCTTTCGGTCCGCTGGATAAGATCGGTTAGGGCATAGCAGATTTGCTCCAGAATGGTCACGCCGGGGTCGTGCAGGTTGTAGTCCGTCCACAGGTCCCCGGACAACTCCTGCAACAGCTTGATGCCCTCCTCTCTCAGAGCGTCATAGCTGGACTCGTCTGCCGCAGCGGACCTTCGGGGTATGGTCAGGTTATCCAACATGGGTTATCAAAAACTGTTTATTCAAATTTAATTACCATATGCCAAGGGCTCGCAGGCCTCTGACGACATGCTAGGAGTTGGCGGCGACGCCATTTTCGCCTTGGTTGGCTTCCCGGCGGGACCCGCTCATATCCTCGTCGAACCAGAGTTTGGTCAGGTAGTATTTCACCTGAATGTTGGGTCCGAAATCGGTGCCTGACTTCAACTGCAGGCTGTAATTTCGGTCGCCTTTGTCGCGCCACCGCAGACGCAATTTGTCGTTCCGCGACCGGAAGTGAGCGGATTGGTACTTGATATTCTTTTTGAGATTCAGGAAGTTGAAAAAGAATCCCTTGGGATTGAACGTGTTCAACGCGACCGCATGAATGAGGGCGTAACGGCCTTCCGTTCTTCTGCCTCCCACGCCGGCGGTGACCTCGAAGGCCTGGCAGCCGAACAAGTTGCCGGTAATGTCGTGCCAAATTCCGTCGGCTGGGACCTTCAACTCTTGATTGTTCAGTCGGCTGACGACACCTATTCTTCCCTCGGCCCGGACCACCCCAACGACATCCAACTCATTTTCGGGCTCATCGGTGTTGATCCCCACCCGGACCGTGGGTGCGCCGTCGGGGTCCTCGGCCTTGAAGAGGATATTCCGGTTCCCTTCGGTGCCAACCACCAGGTTTTCATTGCGGTCCACCCGGATAAAATATAAGGGCCTTCCGGCCAGGTGTTCTTTGAAAAAGCTAATCAGCCGTCCGGATTCGCCTAGCTGGGAGACCATGAGGCCATCCGAGGGGGACTTATCGAATCCCTCGTCGATGATGTTCAACGTAGAGTCGACGAGGTCCTCGAATTGGTCTTCAGTTGGCACGCTCCCGTTTTGGAAGTAGTTCTTCAGCGTATTTCGATTTCTTCTAGTCATAGTTGCTCTCGTCGGTGATGATGAACGTACTGCCGATTTCAAGTTCGTCCACGCCGGTTATCTCAGCCTCTATTGAGCTGGACCGTTGAGTAATCTCGATGGCATGCCGCTTAACCGGGATGGCGATGCTCCAAGGATAATAGGGGGTGACCTGGGAGGCTTCCTGCTCACATTTCATCGTGTCAAAAAGGTGGAAATAGCCCTGGCTGTCGTCCGCGATGTGGAGCATGGAGAAGTTGGTGACGAAATCAACGTAGTCCAAATTTCGGATGTACGTTTCAATGTCGTAACGTCTTATATTCCAACCGAACTCGGCACGGTAACCAATGTCCTCATTCCACGGAGAAATATAGGCGGTGATGGCTTGGTCCACGGCATTGAGACAATAGCCCTCGCTCTCACCTTGGTGGAACTTGACCGTGCACCGCACTTGGACCTGTTCGTATGCCGGATTCCTCACTTCAACGGTGGCGAAGGGCGAGGCGTGCCTTTTGACGTACTCCTGTATCTTCTGCAATTCCAGGCCGTTGACCATGGGCTTGAGGTGCGTCAATCTGCGGTCCTTAGGATTAGGAACCACCACGATTAACACATTCCCGGGCCGGTGGCGGTTCTCCGGATCAAGGTCGAAGGCCATGTTCGGAAAGGACTTTACCTTGAATAGATCAGGGAACCGCTGCAAGATCAACCGCTCGTAGTCCCAGGATGATATTGCCCTGTTCTTGTGCCGCAACCGCTCGCTGGTGCGCACCTTGATTTGTTGCGGACTCTCGGGGAGGCTGCCGCCGAACGAGTCTACTATCTGTTCGATCCTGCCGATTCCCGGTATCGATACCCTGGAAGATTTAATGGTCCCCGCTGGCAATCTATTTTGCAGCCGGTCCGGCGGGTTCTCCCCGTATTGCCGATTGACCTTGAGCGCCTGTGCATGAACGGAATATACGCTGCAGAAGGCATCTGAGTGTTCGTAGGCGGATGCCCTCACCCAAAACAGGTCCCCGGGCATCACCGTGTTGCCGCGCGTGATATCGTCGGGGATGTTCAAGGTGACTATGCCCGAGGACAGGAACCCGTCCGTTGTGTCGGAAATCACATCGGCCCGGTCCATTCGTTTCCAAACGTCCGCAGACAGATAATGCCACGTTATTTCCGTGTCTCCTGTTCCCGCTTCCGGCGCACAGTCCTCGCGCAGGTTGAAAAACAGGGTGAGGACGCCGGTCAAGGATCTCGCGTTGACGCCCACGTATAGGTTTCCCGGCGCGTCGAACTGGGGCAACAAATTTATGGTCCGGTAGCGGGCCGGCGACAGATTTTCCAGACCAAAGGGATGGATGTGGAATATCTTCCCTTTATTCAGCCCTTCGTTGGTGGACGGCATCTGCCTTAGGTCGATGGTGGAAACCGCTCTATAGTCGATGGAAATGCCGTTAATCGAAGGCGTGTAGGGCGGATTGGGCGTCGGCTCGAACAACTCGGGCTTTTTGAGTTGTGCGTTGGCCGTCAGCACGCTGGTCAGCTTCAGCGGGTATTCCTTGTGTCCGAAGGCATAATCAGGGCTCGATAGCCTAAATCTAAAGAACCCGTTTTTGGCCAAGTTGCTGTAGATTAGGCCGTCGTCACCGGTTGCCGGCTCCAGCGGCTTCCAGGCACGCGCCAAGTCCGGACCCACCGAAAGCCGGTTGGTCCTGATGCTGCTCCACCCCTCCCCGGCATCATCGGGGCCCGGGGACGCAAACAGGCCCACCACCGGCCGTTCTTGTTCCTCATGAGGCCACCATCTCCCGTCGCGTAGTACGCTCGCCTCCGCCTGGAAGACTGAGTTCTCGAAGGGCAGACCGTAGGCCCGGTAATAGTCAGCGAAGCTTCGGCCTTCCGTGGGCAAATCTCCCCAAGAGACGTCGAGGTCGAGGTGGGTCAGGTTCTTGCGGGCAATCTCCAGGTTCCCAATGATCAAGTAGGAACCGGTGAAAGGGGTTGGCCCGAAGGGATTGAATGGGCTGGTCGGGTCCAGTTGCCCCAGATTGTTGTGCAGGATGACCTCTTGGACCCCTTTTACCTCCGTTGCGATTTCCACCTGCTGGAATATCACGTCCTTAAGGAGGGAATAGGGGTACAGATAGGCCGCAGGATTCACCATGAACCGGGCGATGGGAAGCTCGCAATCGTAGCCGTCACCGTGGGCGTCCGGAGAGTAAGCAACCACCGGCTCCGCGTCAGGCGGAAGCAATATCTCAATCTTCAGGACGTTTTGTCCGCATTCAGCGTCTACCACGTGATTCGATGGGAGGTAACTGGGCACCCGGTACCACCCGCTTTCCGCGGTCAGATAAATGGTGAACATCTCCCGGAAGGCCTTATAAAAGGCGTCCTGTCTGGACGAATAGCGCAGCAGGCCCGCCACCTGGTCAAGAAAGGAGTCGAAGTGCTCATCAACACCGCTCACCACGGACGTGGCCGTGTCCCGGTGTTCCAACGTAAAACTGAATGTAATTTTCCGCTCGCCTTCTTTCAGAAATAGGACCGGGCTCGCCAACGCGAAGCCGATCTCCGCGTCGGCGAACCGGAGTTTTTCCTCATTAATCTTTGGGGCGCCAAAAACCGGCCACGCCCTGGGGTCCGCGTCGCCGATGGCGGCTGTTGCGGACAACACAGGTATCTCGTTTGACTTGGCGCCGGAGTAATATTTCAGTTCGAGTTCGGGCGATTTATGAGGATCGGTCTCGAAATTCAGCGTGGCCAGCGAGGCGACCTTGGCGCCCCGCACCATGAGATCGTTGTCGGCGGCATAGTATACGGGCTGGCCGTCCTCGCCGGCTTCCGCGAGGAACTCCGTGCCCTCTCTTACCAGGACCCCTCGGGTCTCAACGTCAGGTGAAAAGACGAGATATGTGCTGTCCGGGACGAACTCCTGCCTTCGGACTTTTAAAACATCGTTGTAGTAGAAGTCCAACTGCCGCGCCGGAAAACGGTTTAATTTCTCTTGCGCGTGCTTAAAAAGCTTGGTGAACGCGATAAAGAGGCCGGAGGCCGGTGAATGGGTCCCGCTCTGCATAGACGCAGACAGCAGGCGGCCGGCGCCGGCCTTTAGCGTCGTTAGCGCGTTGTCGAAGGAATGAAAATTCAGCGTTAAGAACCGCTCGATGATTTCTCTGTCGGCGGCTGGGGCCGGCCCTCGGTGGGCCCCGGCTTGCCCATTTAGGCCAGAAAACCAGTATGGGTTGAACCCGTGGCGGAAGGGCGGGCCCGACGCCCCATAGAATTGCGCCAGAAAACTCTCCAGTGACAATAACTCGTTACGAAGATTCCCGTCGATGAGGTCGGCAATGCGCTTGCCCAGGACCCGGCTCCCCTCGCTCTCCGAGATCTGGGAGCGGCTGTACCAATAGTCCATTCGCCTCGCCAGATCATAGCTGGGAATTTTACGAAGGTCGTATCCGTTGCCGAACGATGAGATATTTCGGTCGATGCTGCCGAAAAACCCGGAAGCCACCTCGCTTACATCCGCAGTTAAGATCAGCGCGATGATCGCCGCATCATCGGCGGTGAAAAAGCTTTCCCAGTCTCCCTTCGTCTCATCGTCGGCATCAAAAAACCGCAGACTTCCGGCATTCTCCGCCGCCATGGCCAACAGGTCTTGGAACGCCAGATCGTCGACGTTGACAAAACCCTCGGCCAGTGCGGCCGGCACGCGGTCCCTTTGACTCGTTCCATCGCTCAACATCGCTGACATACCGGCCTAAGACTGCGGCCCTTCACCCTCCCGGAAATAGAACGGATACACCATGTTGCTTCTGGTGTTGGTTATTCTGATCGTGTAGTAAAGATGAATGGTGATCACGCCGTCATAGATGCTTTCCACATCGATTTCGATGTTATCGACCTGGATCCTGGGCTCGAAAAAGAGAATGGCCCGGTCTATTACGTCCCGTATCTCGGTCAGCGTGCTTTCGCTGATGTTCTCGAAGGTCAGCGATTTTAGCCCGCAGCCATAGGACGGGTTCATAACCCGTTCGCCGGGCGCCGTCGACATGAGAATCTCCAGGCTCTGCTTGATGTCTTCGTCTTCCGAAACCATGGCCACGGAGTTGGAACGCCAGTCGAAGTCCGGCGGAAAACTCCATCCGGTCCCCTGCCACGCCCGGCCGGTATCTTCCTCTGCCATGCGCTTTGCTCAGCCTCCAATCATCACGGTGGGCAAGCCCAAGACAATGCTGCCCCCATGTCCCGTCGAATCGCCCATTCTTACCGCGGGTTTATTCGTTATCATTACCGTGGCCGAACCCTTGGCAACAGTGTCCGGAGGCCCCACGCAGACGCAGTTGTCGCCCATTATCGACGCCGGCAGACCCCCGATAAGCACGGTGGGCGCACCAGGGCCAACCACCGGGCCGCCGACGTGGGGCACCGTCCCGGTGAGCATCGGGCAGACATGCATGTCAGTAATCCTGGTCGCTGGTGGCATATGGGTCTCCCCCTGACAGCTAATTAATCATCACCACGGCCCCCTTGACCGTCGTCTGGCCGGAGGCGGACAGTTCAGCGGTAGCGTTGCCCTTGGCGGTAAAGCCAACCTGGGCGGTGTTGCTAACGTTAAGACCTTCCACCTTCACATCGGCTTTGGAGGTGATGCCAATCTCCCCGGTGGCATCGATGGTGACCTTTCCTTTGGCGGTGATGGTGATGTCCTTGGGGCTGTCCAACGTAATTCCGCTGGGTCCGAGCTCGACCTTGTTGTCGTTCTGGTCTTGGAGAAGAATCGACTCGTCTTCATCGCTAATGACAATCTGATTCCCGCCCGGTGTGATGATGGTGACTATCTTTTTCTCGTCGTCGAACTCCACCTTCAGTTCGCTGGAGGTCACAATGGCCTTGATGAAATTGTCCGCAGTCGGCGTGTACGCGGGACTGCGGCTGCTGCTATACAGGCTTCCCAGAATCACCGGGTAGGACGGGTCGTTGTTGAAGTAGCCCAACACCACTTCGTCGCCAATCTCCGGGATGAAGAACGCCCCGAAGCCACTGGAGGCGTAGAACGATGCGAGCCTGGCCCACACGCCTTCGGTTTCCGCTTGGAGCACCGGCACCGATACTTGGATCCGGAACTCGTTGTTCGGGTCTTCATCCAATTGCTTGACCACTCCAATCTGAAGGCCCTCGGCGCCTGGAAGCATGCCCGATGCAGGCGGCGATGCCAGGTCACGTCTATCGGCAAACCAGTTGGCCGACAGGCCGAACTCGGCCTCCGTGGTCCAGTTTCCACTGACCAGCTCGTGCCGCACCGCAGTCAAAAAGACGTTGCCATTGAACCGGTCGCCGACCCCGGCCAACTCCACCACCTTTCCGGGCTTGGCTTTGGCGCTGCCTTGGAATTTCATTTTTCCCCGGATGGACGACAGCTCCGCCTTGGTCTGTTGGGCCTTGGCCCAAGAATCCAGCTCGGTTTTTTCGTTGGCCGTCGGCGCTTGTAAGCGGTAGGAATTGAGCCCAATTACCTTGGCCAAGTCGGCCGCTTTGAGGTTCCCTTGTTTGTTGAGGTTGTCAGGGGCGGCGGGTGAGCTTTCCACCACCGCTTGGTTCTTGGGATCCCATGCGGTCGCGCCCACCGAAGCCAATTGGGTCCGGGCGTCGACTTCGGCGTCGAACTCCATCAAGTCGACGCCGTAAGTGACCGACAAGACCGCTGCACCGCCGACTTCGGGTGCTTTTACCGATACCGATCCGTCATCCACGATTGTCAACAGGCCGTTGATCTCGGCCCGCGACAACGCGAAATCCCAGTCGGTGGCGTAGTATTGGACAACCTCCTTAATGGAGGTGTCGGTTGAACCCACATCCGATTTGAGCCCGCTGTAATTGCCGATGATTTTTTTGATGATGTCGCTATCTTTCGAATCGACAAAGTTGGCGTTTTTCCGGCCTACCGTCATGGCCACGGCTTTATCTTGGCATTCAATGACGAGCCGCGAGTAGTTGTTACCGGTGATTTTTATCCCGTGCTTGACTACCACGCCTTTGAATATGGTCTCAACTTGTTGCATGTAGCCGGCATCAATCTGGATCTCCGAGCCCGGCTTGAAGTCGTCGGTGTTGCTAAGCGGAAAGTCTTGGTTGGGCATGTCGCCGTCCAACAGGACGATCCTGGCGCTGGGGATCCGGTTGACCGCCTTCTCCACCGACACCGAAACGATGCCAATGACCGGCTTCAGCTTGGCGCCGTTGGAAGTGATGCTAAGGCTCAGTACTCCGCTGGAATTTTTATCTGGTGAGTCCGCCAAAACCTACCTCAGAGGGGGAAAATGTAAACGCGTTCCGGGAACCAGGCTACGGAAGTTGACCAGGTTGTTTACCCTGGCTATGGCGGTGTAGTATGCAGGGTCCTTATAAATCCGGTAGCACAGAAGCGGCAACGTGTCCCCTGCCTTCACCTCTACCACATGGTCTAGGTCCGGAGACGACCGGTTCGCCTTTAGAGCCCCCTCTTCCTTGCTCTGGAACCCGATGAAAGCAAGCTTCACCTTGGCCCTCAGTGGTAATCCGCTTGGCTTGAAGAGGGTGTATTCCATGGACATCGATTCCAGGGTCCCAAAGAAGATGAAACTTCCCCAGAGCAGCCGGACGTAGTTTGGCGAGTGCTCCGCGCCCACGTAGGTGTAGACGATTTTCTTCAGTTGCTCAACCTGGGTCTTCACGTCTGGCGAACCTGAGTTGGAATCGGTCGGGTTGACCACTCCGGTGCCGTCAAGCACGATGTCGAAACCCACTTTCTCAGGCTTGATCATGTTGAACTTGGTTTCAGCCGAAGCCTGGCCGGGAGCTTGTTTCTTGTTGTTATCGACGGTGAAGCCGTGAGAGTAGTTAGAAGGATTGATCATCACCTCGAAATCAGGAGGCGAACTGGACAGTTTGATGTCCCCGCTGGTTTCGAGGGTACACGGAGAGATCTTTAGTGGAATCTTAAGTCCGGCGCTTGCGTCTGCCATCTACCGCTCCCGCTCTTTCCGGAGCATTTCGGTAACCATCTGCCGGCATTCTTCCAAGACGCAGGCCAGTATCTCGTCCATATCCTCCTCAATGTCCCGGCGAGACGTGTCCTCTTTCTCCCCTCCCGGCAGGACGGAAGACTTGATTAGCAATTGCTTGACTTCGATTGTCATGATTTTTTAGATGAGCCGGTTGGAATAGGTGTAGCTGAAGTCGATTTTCTCGATGGCGACCTCGTTCTTGGTCGAATTGAAGTCTTCGACCTCCCAGTTGACCGGATAGGCGTTGGCGAACGACCAAGCCCGAATCGGCTCCTTGTGCTCGTTCATCAAGTAGACCGTCAAGAGCTGAGGTACGATGCGCTCCACGAAATCGGCTTCCAGCACCGTCCGGCACCACTTGACCAAAGGCGAGGTGTTCTTGGCGATGCCGCGCTTCAAGGTCAGCTTGGGGTGCTTGACTCCTTTGGGCAGCAGGTGCACATACCGGTTCTCGCCCCCCTCAACTACCTCTTCGGTCTCAATCTCCGAACCGATTCCAGACACCTCTTGAAAGGAGGTGTCCGATATTCCCGAGGCCTGTGCGAACGCGACCTGGAAGTAGAAGGCTGAAGGCGGATAGTCCACGACCGCCAACGGGTTCAATGCAGATAGTGCGCCAATTACCATAATAAAAATCCAATAAATCGATAGTCCAAAAAAACGTAGAGGGGCAACCCACTTGGGAGATGCCCCTCACCCGTTTCGGCGCCTGGTTAGGCGTTGGCTATGGTCAGCCCTTCGTGGGCGATTTCGATCTCCTCGACGGCGACCTCGTTGCCGTCGGCGCTGAGGTCCGTGCTGGTGATCTTGGTGGGCCAGGCATTGGTGAGCGTCCATACCATGGTGGGCTCGCCTGCCTCGTCCAACAGGCTGATCGTCACCGGCACCCGGGCGATGGTGTTCATCTTGATCTGGTTGTACCAGTCCCAGAATTTGTTGTCGGACTTGAATACACCCTTCTTCATGGTTACGTTGCCCGACTGCACTATGCCGGGCATTTTAATGGTCGAGAACACCGGGTTGTCGCCGTGCCGGTATTCGATAATCTGGGCCTCAATGTCCAGGCCGGATACCTCCTGGAACGAAAGAACCTCAGTGTCCCATTTCACTTGGAAATAAAACTTGGGCAGGGGCCATACTGTCGTTGATTGCGCCGAACCATCGTCTGCCATTTCATTGCTCCTTTGTTAGTCCGAATATTAAGTTGGGCGTCACTTGGACGGCTTTTTCATCCGGCCGTATTTCAGCGGTTGGTCTAGGATTGTTGCATCTGCTGTTGGAAGGTAATCTCGATGAATTCCGCCGGGCGGGTGATCGCCACCAGCACCGTCACCCTCAAGATCCCCTCCAGTATGTCCTCCGGCGTCATGGTCTCCCCTAAGCCCACAAAGACCGCAAAGGCATCGTCCGGGCTGGCGCCCGCCAGACCGCCCCGCTTCCAGATCCCGGTCAGGAAGTTCCTGATCGTGCTCTTGATCGTCACCCACGTGTTGGCGTTGTTGTTCTCGAACACGTAGGCCTTGGCCGCCAACTTGATCGACTCCTCCAGCATGATCATGGTGCGGCGCACCTGGATGTAGCGCCAGTCCAGACTGTTTCCGTCCAGGGTCCGTCCACCCCAGACCAACACGCCTTCTCCGATGAAGGGCCGTATGGCGTTGATCGACTTACCCTGCACCGTAACGTTCAGGTCTTCCTGGTCGTCGTGGGTGATATTCACCGACGGCGACACCACCGCGTTCAAACTCACGTTGGCCGGGGCCTTCCAGACCCCCCGGGCGTTGTCCACCGCCGTGTACACCCCGGCGATCGCCGCCGCCGGAGGCAGCAGGTTCAACTTGTCTTTAATCTCCGTCAGCATGCTTCCGTAGAGCTGTGGGCTCATACCCTTGAGCACCTTGTCCAACAGCGCCTTCGCCGCGCCGACTTGCTCCGCCGACGGCACCTTTCCTTCCGAGTCAGCCTCGCTCCAGTCCTTGGTGATCTCGTTTACCGCCTCCGCCTGCTGCGCGGCCCGGCCCTCCGGAACAGACCCGTCTTCCGGCAGGTCCAGTTCCACTCTAAGCAGCGTCTGCAGCAAGCTCTGCGTGTCAATCGAAATGTTGTCGAAGCTCAGTTCCGAGTCCCTGACGATCGTCGTGTTGACCCAGGGATAGTAGGCGGCGCCGAAGTCCAGGTTGTTCACCCCCAGCGCCGAACGGAACTTGTCGATCGGGTCTCCGTCCGGCTCCGGGTGCTGCCGGTCATGGAAGCCGTTGTAGATGTCCAAGACGGCAAACCGGTTCTTCATCTGCGCCCCGCAGTGGCGCAGCATTGCCTGCTGTACCGTGATGCAGTCGGCCTCTCCCAGCCGCATCGCCTCGGGGATCAAGACCATGGTCGGCTCCTGCTCTTTCACCAACAGCCCGATTCCGGCCTCAAATCTCCCGATGTCGAGGGCGTCTGAGTAGCTGCCAACGGACACGACATAACAGGAGCCGCCGCCGTTTTGGAAGAAGAGGCTCATGCTGTAGTACAAGAGGTACTCGGCGTTCTCCGGCCTCAACTCGTAGCCACGCCCGGCAAAGTAGAACCCCGCCGTCTCAGGCGCCGCATCCGTCTGGAGGTCCGCGGGCGGTAGGGCTGGCGGTGTTTCTTCCGGGGACGTTTCGCTGCCTTCACCCTCTTCTGTAGCCTCCGGAGCAGGAGGGAGAGCCGGAGTGGCACCGGGACCGGCAGCCTCTCCGGGCTCAAGCCCAATCAGGTTGAACACCATATGGGGAGGTCCGCCGAAGTAGATGAGGTACTCTGAGAGCGACGTGATCCGCCAAGGCCGGTTCGACAGCGACCGTCCCTTGTTGTCCGCCTTCTCGGTGTAACCGATGAAGGCCGGCACGGCCGTGGCCACTTCCACCACCGAGCTGGGAAAGGCGCTTTCCTCGACGATGTATACGCCTGGGGTCTTCATCACTGCCGGCATTTGTTCCCTCTCTTAACTGATGCTTTAGCTGTTGATGTACATCTCGGACACTAGAGTGGACTGGCCCTCGGTCCGTTCCACCCCGATATGGGCGGCGGAGGCAACCGGCAACCGCCGGATGAGCACTTTCCCGTTTCCAGAGCCCCTTTCGCGTAATTGGAAACGGTATTCCGACCGTTCGCGCATCGGCAACGACGTCTTGGACTTGAACGTAACCGCGGTCCTTTCGTCGGCCAGGACCTCAGTTCCACTGGACTCGAATTCAGTCGTGTTATCCAGATCAGCGACGTAGAGGTCCTCCCTGGCGAGTTCCCCCACCAAGAGGTATTTCCAGACGGTCTGGCGCTCCTTAATGGCCACGAAATAGTTCCGCCCACCCCCGTCCAAAGCATCGGCAACCTCTTTAGGCACGCCGATGTTGACGACGAATGTGGGTCTCACCAACTGGTCTTTCGGGGTCAGCACACCCTGGAGTCCGGGAAAGCCCAATGACTTGAAGTCTCCACTCCCGGCATATTCGTTGGCATGCAATCGCAGACTACCGCCATTTTCTGTCACGGCATTGGACGAGTCGAAGTACCAGATGGCGTCATCCCGGTCCGGTACTCCTTCGGTGTAGTTCATGAATAGCGGGTCTCTGGCGTACGCTTTGAAGACCAAATTGAGGCGCTCTTCTTCATCGGCCGCATGAAGCCGCAGGCTGTCCAAACGGTCCAGATTGTAAAAGACGTGAACGCCTCCCATCGACTCCTTGCACAACAACCCGGCATTACGCATCTGCCGGACGGTCTTGGGAGTAGGAATGAATTCAAGTTCATGGCACAGGCCGCTGGAGAAGAAGCTATGCCTGACTTCAATACTGAATAGTTGTGAATACCGTGCCATAGGCGTTTACCGGTTAGCTGCCAACCGAGGTTTGGGCATCTTTCACCGCCGGAATCTGGGTAACCACATCGCCGGAGTCAAATCCCACCATTCTCATCTTGTAGAGGATTGAAGGCATATATTTACCGCTCAAGATCCCCCACAGATTGGCCAAGTCTGTGATTGGCAGGTTTTCGATATCCAACACAAGTTTCTCGATGCGGGGGTCGAGGTCCGGCGTGTTGTCGTGGTCGAACACAGGCCGCCGTTGGAAATAGCTGATGGTGTTGGAAATGAACTTAAGGGATTCTATGTAATTGCCGCCGCTAAAATTCCCGGCGAACATGACATACAGGTTCAGGTAGACCGGTGTATATCCGGTCACGGCCCGGTCCGCGCCTACTGTTCCCCCATCCGGATTGCGGCGGTGTGGAAATTCGTCTTTTTCAATGTTGACCAAGAACATGGCGAGCTTGTTGTCCACATGGGAAAGCAAAGAGCCGTCTTGTTCCAAGATATTGGAGACCACGACGACATCTTCAGCTAAATCAAAGGTCCTTTGAAGGTGTTGATTTAACTGACTCGACACTAGGGTCATGGCTGAGTCAATCATAGATCGAGTGGTCCCGAATCTCCTGCAAGCTGGCGTTTACCGGCACCAAATAGCCGGCCACGACTGATTCGCCGGATAAGTTGTTGCGATATTCGTAATATACTTGGCCATCATTAGCGATTACTGATTTAGGTAATTCACCTAACCAATATAAATTTTAAATGAAGATATGGTAAGCGTAGGCCGCCTAGACTTTTGTTAGCCTATCTAATACTGTTATCTACGAATAACCCGGTTGACATGGTAATGGCCGTAGGCCATGTTACGTAAAATTGTTAAATATTAATGTCAACTAAAGCTAATTTTGATTGAAATGGATAAAAACAAACAAATCTCGTACCCGGACTTTTCACCGGAATAGTAATCTCAGATACGCATGGTGTCAACAGGCAACTTGAATGATGATTTCACCCCATTCTTGTGTCGAGGCTGACAGACGGGCATAGGATGCAGCGCAAGCAGTTATCCCGCGAGCCCATTCTTGGCGAGCCCACCTCCACCACGATGTTGCTGCATGTAGTGAGCAACGGTTACGGCGGTGTTCGGCGCTCCAGTTCAACCCGGGATACGAATTACAAACTAGGATCGGCATGACCCAATTAGCGCAACAGCACATTGGCGGACTCAGCACGTGGCGAAAGTTCGCATTTTTATTCTCTGCAATTTGCGCATTGATCAGCCTGGCACTGGTAATCGTTTTCGTGATTTGGCACCTCACCGACAAAGCCAGCGTGGAAAAACAGGCCCTGAAAGATGCTGTCCAAATCGCTGTCAACGACGCTGCCGCGATCAACGAAGCACTACATAATATCCAGGTGATAGCCAAAGAGGTTGCAAAGGACCTCAGTTCCGGCGAGCTGACACCCGCCGGGCTGGAAGAAAGGCTTGTAGATGAATTGAGGCGGAACCCGAATGCCAGCGCCGTCACCGTCGCCTACCGGCCGGAATTTGTCCCCGAATCCGTCCGCAGCTTGGGTCGACATATCTACGCCCCATTTTCCATGAAGAATGAACAGGGTGATATTGAAATAGTCATCTTGGATGACCAATTCGACTACACCGCTCCCGACGGCTCACTGTCGCGTGACGGACAGGAGATGAAAACCAATTGGTACCATGGGCCATTGGAAGCTAAAGAAGTGGTCTGGGGGGAGCCATATTTCAGTCCTGGCACCCAAAAATATTGGGCTGGAGTGGGCACTCCTTTCTATCTGCCAGCAGGGGGAAACGGTGAGTTAACCGTTGCCGGAGTGGTGGACGTGTCGCTGGAACTTCGTCAGTTTCAAAAACTGTTGGCTACTGTAACCATGGAGGAACGGCTGGCCTCCGGCAATGAAGAGGAGGACCGGCCGGCCGCCGGCTATCAATTTCTTGTGTCCCAATCAGGGGTAGTCATCGTAAGCCCAATACCTTTTGAGGAGATCCTAACCCAACAAAAAACGCTGAAGGACTTCGATGCCGACCTCTCCATTGCAGTACTTGAGCGGATGCACGAGGAGGAACGAAAAACCGACAAACCGGCGGTCGTGGAGCACACCGACGCCGTTTCCGGTCAAGATCAATGGCTGTCTTTCGCCCCGGTAGGGCGTGCCGGATGGTGGCTCGGAATCGTATTGGACCAGAAGCAATTCCGCAGCGATAAAGTCGAGGACCGATGGCGGCGTCAGCAGATCGGCGTCGCATTGGCGGTAATGGGATTCATGTTCTTCGGCTCGGTAATCGTGTTGCGAGCCTACAGAGGAGGCAACCGGGGCCTGTGGACGGCCTCAGTGGTATTTTCGGTCCTGAGCATCTCGGCCATCTCTTATCTGTGGTTTATCAGCATCACCAATGAATCCAGAGATGATGACCGCAACATCCTACTCGTAGAACGGGCCACTACGGAAAAGGTGATTAGCAATTTCATGCTTAAGAACAGTGACCTCATAACCGTGCCCACGGGAATATATGTTCAGTCAGTGGAGTTTACCAGCGCGAACAATGTAACCGTTACCGGTTATATCTGGCAGAGATATCCGGCCGACCTCCCCGAAAACTTTGCCGGCATTAAGCCCAGCGAGCCGGCGCCGGGCTTATCACTAACGCCGGGTTTCATCTTCCCCGAAGCCGATTCGATCACCGTGAGCGAAGTGTACCGCCAGGTACAGGATAACGGCGACGAAGTCATTGGTTGGGACTTCCGGACGGTGCTTCGGCAGCAGTTCGACTACGCCAAATACCCCTTCGACCGGGAAGACGTCTGGATCCGAATGTGGCACAAAGATTTCGACAAGAGCGTGATGTTAACGCCGGACCTGGCGTCCTATCCTTCAACAGACCCCGAGTCGAAACCGGGGCTGGATATACACGACTTCGTGCTTGAGGATTGGGACACCACCCGTAGCTTCTTTAGCTACCGTCAGAACAGATACAACACCGATTTCGGTATTGAAAACGTCGCTCGGACCGTAGAAATCCCGGAACTCTATTTCAATATTGGTCTCAAAAGAAGATTCATCAACGCTTTCGTCTCCAATTTGATCCCCATAATAGTGGTGTCTTTCTTGTTGTTCGCTGTGTTATTGACGGTTAAGTCACGCAGGGACGATGGCAATTTGCTGGGGTTCAGTACCTCCGGCGTGCTTTCTTTCAGCGCGGCGCTATTTTTCGTGGTAATTGTCGCCCATGTGAATCTGCGGACCAGCCTGGCGGCCCAAGGAATAATCTACCTGGAATTGTTCTACTTCCTCATGTATGGGGCTATCTTGTCGGTCGCTATCAACTCATTGACCGTTGCCTCATCGGCCGGTGGATGGTTCGTGCGCTACGGCGACAACCTCATCGCCCGCCTGATATATTGGCCGGTGATTACTGGACTTCTTCTGGCATTTACGTTGGTCGCCTTTTGGTAGGGGATTTTCCGATAAATGAATTTTACCCGCTGGGGATTAGCTAGGCGTACGCCATCAATGTCTGCATAGCAAGACCCTTACTTTGCTACCTTTCCGAAATTTCGAGTCCACCTCAAAATTGGCTTGGCTATTTTGACCTTCTCGCCGGACGATAACGGTACCCTTTCTCTAGGGGATTCAGGCGTAAAGCACAGCGCTCACGACCATGCTATCTTCCAAGCAGCGGATCGGCGGTCCGAATCCTCTCTGGGACGCCACCCCCTCTTTTCGCGTCTGCAGCTACGGATTGAACTGCCGACAAGGTGAAGGTCGCCCATCGAACCGGCAACGTAGCTGCCGATCAAGGTGAAAACCACCACCACCACCACCCACTGCACCATTCCGTCCCGGCCTGCTGGACTATCTTGGCGCGCTCGACCATGCTGCTGGCGTTGCCAGCCTGAATCTGGGTAATCGCACGTCCCGTTGCTGTGATTCTACCGCTCGTAGGACCCAATGTCGCAAGACGTGCCCCTGGGTCGTGGGACGCCCCGCTGGTCAACGGGAGGGCAAGAACCGCTGTCCCCGGCGTCGATCGCTGGGCTACCCGGAAGCAGGGCGTTGGTGGCGGTTGGCCCACCGTTAAAATCCAGTCGCCCTAGCTTAGCGTCGATCGGCCGCGCCTTCGTCCCAACGCTGTCCCATTCAACGGCGATGAATTCACAGCCGCTGTCGGTTCCGACCAAGTTATGGCCGAGGGAAGCAACGACGCCCATACAGTCCGGCCCTCGCCCGGCCGAATTGCCGGAGAGAATCGTGTTGAAGATTGAAGCCCCTTCACTTGGGACGGCCGGCCGCATCACCAACCCGCCTCCTTCGCGGGCAATATTGCCGCTGATCGTGCTGTTGGCCAATGTCAACATCCAGCGGTTGTCGATGCCGGCACCAAAATTCGCTGTGTTGTTGCTTATGGTGCTGTTGATGATCTGCAGCCGGCCGAAGTTGTCGATCCCGCCCCCGATGGGAGATTCGTTGTGGCTTACCGTAGTCGAGTCCAATGTCAAAACCCCGATGCTGGCGTTGTCAATTCCGCCACCGGTGAAGTTCGACTGGTTCCCTTTTATCGTGGCCGCTATTACGAACGCCTCTCCCCAATTGTTGATCCCGGCGCCGGCGCCGGCGACATTGTCTTCAACCACGATATTCGCCGCATGGAGAACGCCGCCGTTAAAGATCCCACCACCGTAGCCACCCGCCCTATTTCCAGTGATCGAGCTGTTTTTAATGGTGATCTTGGCGCCGTTGAAAATACCTCCACCGCCCCCAGCGTAGTTTTCGGTGACGATCGAATCGGTTAGAGCGAGGGTCCCCTGATTGTAGATGCCGCCTCCAAATTCGGCGGATATCTTTTCGATACCGCTGGAAGGCATCCCGATAGCCTCGGAATGGAAGGGAATCATGCGCACTGCAGTCGACGATTCCTTGCCGTACCGAATGGTGACGCCGGATATGGACACAACGCTTCCTTCGGTGATCCGGATCACCCGGTGCACGGACAGGTCCAAGGAACCGGCGGCCTGAATCACCGTCACCTCCGCTCCCTCTCCTACCAACGTTAGGTCCTTGTCGATAACCAGCTCTCCCCCGGTCATTGTGTAAGTTCCAGCGGGGATATTGATCGTCTCGCCAGGTTGGGCCGATTTGATTCGCTCTCTCAGGAGACATCCGGGACAGTCAACCGTTCGCGTTTCATCGATTGATTGCCGTGCCGCCCCGCTTGGCGTATTCTCCGGACTGCACGCAAAAGCCACTAGGATCATTCCCAGCGCAAAAATTCCGCGGAATCCCATACGGAGCATTATCATCCGCAAATTTTAGCAAATATCGTCTGATTCCACAGCAAAATGAAGGGTAACATGCGGAAAACCGGATACCAACATGGCGGCCGGCCGAGGAAAGTGTTAATTTATCCTGACCGCGTTAAGCAGGCATCCATTAGGAGCAAACGTGACCACCGAACACCAAAAATGGCTGGACCTGACCGTTGAAGAGGCCCTAGAGCCCGACCTGCCCATCTGCGACCCCCACCACCATTTTTGGGACCGGCCCAATGACCGCTATCTTCTGGACGACCTGCTGAGCGATCTGAGCGGCGGTCACAACATCGTCCAGACTGTCTTCATCGAATGCCGCTCGATGTACCGCGAAGACGGCCCAGAGGAGATGAGGCCTCTGGGTGAGACGGAATTCGTGCAAGGGATCGCGGCCCAGAGCGCCATCGGCCAATGCGGCGGCGCCAATGTAGCCGCCGGCATCGTGGTCTTCGCCGACCTGGCCCTTGGGGCTGAGGTCGAGCGGGTGCTGGAGGCCCATCAAGCAGCCAGCCAACGGTTCCGCGGGGTGAGATACATCTCAGCTTTCGACGCCGGCGCCGATGTTCCCCGGCCCAGGCCCTTTCCGGAGGGAATATTGGGAGACGCCAAGTTCCGGGAAGGGTTTGCGGTATTGAACAAGCTGGGTCTGAGCTTTGACGCCTATGTGTACCACCCCCAAATTCACGAACTGGCTGAACTGGCCAACGCATTTCCCGGAGTGACGATAATCCTGAACCATGTCGGCGGCCCACTGGGCGTCGGGCCGTACGCTGGGAAGCGGGACCAGATATTCCAAGAGTGGAAAGAGAGCATGGCGGCCGTGGCCGCCTGCCCCAACGTGGTGGTCAAGGTGGGCGGACTGGTCATGCCGGTCTGCGGCTTCGACTTGCATGAGCGTCCCATGCCGACGGCTTCCAGGGAACTGGCCCAGGTCACCGCGCCCTACTATCTATATTGCGTCGAGCAGTTCGGCCCGGACCGGTGCATGTTCGAGAGCAACTTCCCAGTGGACAAGCTCGCCTGTTCGTACACCGTCCTTTGGAACGCGTTCAAACGCCTCGCCCACGACTTCTCGCAGAGTGAGCAGGCCGCGTTATTCCACGACACCGCCGCCCGGGTGTACCGGCTCTCCTGAGGCTCTAAGACCCGGCCCCCAACTGAACCCGTCCTGATTTCATCAATATTCTGCCGTCGGCCGGTTCAAGGTCAAAGGCGCCGCAAGGCAGATCAGGCAGGCCGCCAGCGCTCGCTCCGACCCGCCATTGACCGCTTCTGCAATTTCGCATTCATATCCGACGAATTCCGGTGTCATTTGGCGCACAAGTTATGCTTGACACCCCCATTATCTCTACGTAGCATGTACTCTGTTAATAAAGA
Source organism: Chloroflexota bacterium (assembly GCA_022573285.1). Lineage (GTDB taxonomy): Bacteria > Chloroflexota > Dehalococcoidia > Lucifugimonadales > UBA3495 > UBA9611. Next base: position 6,108 of record JACZUF010000005.1, on the reverse strand, counting down.
GAATCATTGTCTCTGAGTCCCATAGGCCCACAATTATCAAGGGGGATTGATGCCTGATAAAGAAGATATCGCTTTACTAGCACACCTCATGCGGCGCGCGGGATTCGGTGCGTCCCGGCAAGAGCTGGAAGAAAGAGCGGCCAAAGGCTACGAGGCCACGGTGGAGGAGTTACTTCACCCCGAAGACCAACCGGCCATCGACGACGACATCCTGTACCGGTTCCTGCCGGGTTACGAAGGCGCCCTGGGCCCTCCGATTAACCAGGCCGAGTGGGTGTACCGCATGGTCAACACCCAGCGTCCCTTGGAAGAAAAACTGGCCCTCTTCTGGCACCAATTGTTCGCCACCGGCAATTCCAAGGTGGACAACCCACCGGAGATCACCCAGCAGATCGCCATGTTCCGGCGTCAGGCCCTGGGCAGCTTCCGCGACCTGTTGGTGGAGCTGGCCAAGAACCCGGCCATGATCTGGTGGCTGGACAACAACGGCAACCACAACGGGGCGATCAACGAGAACTGGGGCCGGGAGTTGCTGGAGCTCTTCTCCATGGGTGTCGGCAACTACTCCGAAGACGACATCAAAGATGCCTCGCGGGCTTTCACCGGCTGGACCATCGCGCCGAAGATACCCCGTAATCCCCTGGGCCGCTTCTACTGGAACTTCGAGTACCGGCCCGAGGACCATGACGACGGCGAAAAGACCTTCTTGGGCCACTCCGGCCGGTTCAACGGGGAGGATATCATCGACATCGTGGTCAAGGAGCCAGCCACCTCAAAGTTCCTGGCCCGGCACCTCTACAACTTCTTCGTGGCCGATGAACCCCAGGTGCCCAGTTGGAACATCACCCCGCCCAACGACCCCGAGGCCGTCGATCAACTTATTAAAGCTTACGAAGACACCGATGGAGACGTGCGGTCCATCCTGCGGGTGCTGTTCAACTCAGACTTCTTCAAAAACGCCCGCTTCGCCCGGGTGAAGAGCCCGGCGGAGTTGGTGGTCAGCACCGTGCGGCTGGTGGGCAATTTCCAGGGCCCGCGGCCCGGTTTCAGCAACCTGGCCATGGAGTGCAACTGGCAAGGTCAGGAACTGCTGAACCCGCCCAGCGTGGAAAGTTGGCACACTGGTGGCGAGTGGATTGACGGCGGCGCCTTGGTCCGCCGGGTCAATTTTGCCGCCGGCCTCTTGGGCGACACCACCCTGCCCGGCGTGCGCTTAATCATCGACGGCCTGCGCCAACGCGGCGTTTCGTCCCCTGAAGAGTTCGTCGATACCTGCCTGGATTTGGTTGGTCCGCTGGAATTCAGTGAGTCGACCCGCGCCGAACTCTTGGACCAGGCCGCCGAAGGCGGCGGTCTGAACTGGGACACCGCTGAAGAGTCCGAAAAGTCCGAGCAGAAGATCGGATTGATGCTGGCGTTGATCGCCGCATCCAGGGATTTCCAATTCGCTTAAGGCAAAGCAACGACCATCCGGTTCCTTACCGACAAGCAGAGGTGTGGATATGACGGCAATCAAGAAAGACCCGGTCGTGGTGATACTGCAACTTACCGGCGCCAATGATTACCTCAACACGATAATCCCCTATACCAACGGTCACTATCACGACAACCGGCCCAAGGTGGGCATTCCGCAAGACAAAGTCTTGCCCATCGACGACGAACTGGCTTTCAACCCCAATATGGCGCCCTTAAAGAAGATGTACGACGATGGCAAAGTCGCCATCATTCACGGCATCGGCTTTGAAAACTCCCCCAGGTCCCACTTCCGGGCCATGGACATCTGGCACACCTGCGAACCGGACTCCTTGGGCACCGAGGGCTGGGTGGCCAAGGTCATCCGCGACCTGGACCCCCAGGGCGAAAACGTGCTCAAGGGCGTCAATTTCGGCCAGGGTCTTCCCCGCGCCTTGGCGCTGCGGGGCGTGCCCGTCACCTCCGTGTCCAACCTGGAGTCCTACGGCGTCATGTCCAGCGTGCCGGGCATCACCGGCGAGGAGGAGCGGATCAAGATACTGGACCGCTTCGCACGCATGTACGCCCCGGCCATCGGCACCGGCGCCACCATGGACTACCTGGGACAGACCGGCCGCGACGCCCTGAAGGGCGCCGACATCCTCAAGGCCGCCCCCGAAAAGTACACCTCTACCATTGAGTACGCCGACAACGCCATTGCCAAGTACCTGAGGGATGTGGTGCGCGTGCATACGGCAGACCTGGGCACCCAGGTCTTCTACACCGCCCACGGGCCCTTCGATACCCACTTCAACCAGCCGCCCATGCACCAAAAGCTCTGGACCGAGGTCTCCGGTGCAATCAGCGATTTCTTCGACGACCTGCGCGAGCATGACGCCGGAGACAACCTGATTATGATGATCTTCACCGAGTTCGGCCGCCGCGTCCGCGACAACGGCACCGGCACCGACCACGGCGCCGGCGGCGGGGCCTTCATCATCGGCGACCGGGTCAAAGGCGGCATGTACGGGACCTATCCGTCCCTCAAGCCCGAGGACCTAAACCAGGGCGACCTTGACCCTAACTACGACTTCCGGGGCTTTTATTCCAGCGTGGTGGACCAGTGGTTGGGTCTGGACCCGGTGCCCATCGTGGGCGGTAAATTCGAGCAGTTGCAATTCGTCTAGGCGTCCATTGCTTATCGGCCCCGCGTTTTTCGACAAGTTGCGCCGAATCTAGATAAGACTGACGAATACATTTCACCCCCACTCTAACTCTCCCCCATCAGGGGGAGAGAACTAGTCCCTTCCCCCGCGACGGGGGAAGGTTAGGATGGGGGCGTTGCCCACAGCATCAATTCCATTTGGACGTGATACTAGGAGGGACCGAATGTTAACCACCGTTGCCGCAGGACGGGTTTTCGACTACAGCTACTGCATCGGCATGTACGGAATGTCCGGGCAGGGTTTTTGGGCGCCCCAGGACTTCGTCTTGGGCTCGGACGGCCTAATCTACGTCATCAGCCGGGGCGTGGAGGAGATCGGCCAGCGGATCACCCGCGTCACCCGCGACCACGAATTCCTGGGCCAGTTCGGCGGCTATGGCCGGGGCGACGGCCAGTTCATATGGCCCCGCTCCATTGACCTCGACAGCGAAGGCAACGTCTACGCCTCGGATGATTATCTGCACCGCATCTCGGTCTTCGACAAAGACGGCGGCTTCCTGTCCTCCTGGGGCACTGCCGGCAGTAGCGAGGGACAACTGGACGGGCCGTCGGGCATCGCCCTGGACGGCGACGACAACATCTTCGTGGTAGACAGCGCCAACAACCGCATCCAGAAGTTCACCAAAGACGGCGCTTTTCTCGGCGGCTTCGGCCGGCCGGGCCAAGGCGAAGGCGAGTTCGACCTTCCCTGGGGCATCTGCCTGGACCGGGAGACAAACGTCTACGTGGCCGACTGGAAGAACAACCGGGTTCAGAAACTCGACGCCGAAGGCCGGTTCCTGGTCATGTTCCAGGGTAACGATAGCGGTGTCGGAGACCTGCACGGCCCCACCGGCGTGGCGGTGGACTCAGAGGGCGATGTCTACGTCACCGACTGGGGCAACCACCGGGTGCAGGTGTACGGGCCCGATGGGCAGTTCGTCACCACTTTGGTGGGCGATGCCCAACAGCCTTCACCCTGGACTCAGACCTACATCGACGCCAACCCGGACATCATCAAGGCCCGGCGCCGGGCGGACATGGAACCCGAGTGGCGCTTCCGGCGGCCCGTGGCGGTAAACGTGGACGAGAACGACAGCATCTTCGTCCTGGAGACCGCCCGCCACCGGCTGCAGATATACGACAAGGTAAAGGACTACGAGGAGCACTCGCTCAATCTCTAATGCGGCGTAAACCTCTGGCGGCACCAAAAAGGCCCCACTCGAAACATCGAGCGGGGCCTTTCAAATATCGGGAGAGCCGCTTCCGTCGTTCCGGCGAAGGCCGGACCAGAACGGCGGGATTGGAATGTTTCCTGGAGCTCGGTTGAGTAGACACAGGGCGGGTTTGAAACCCGCCCCTACTTCGGCACAAATGTTTGTCCGCAGATTGCGTTCCACGAGAACGCACGAAAACCATCACGTTACGTAGGGGCGGGTCTGTGACCCGCCCTGGCTCATATCAGGCAACGCCATCGATGGATTAGAGGGCCATTCGCGGAGGGATACTGGAAAAATCCTCTGGCACGCGCCTATCATTCCGGCGAAGGCCGGAATCCAGCCACCTCTGGTCTTCCTACCAACCAGGGTTGACACATAGGCAGGCGCTCTGGGTTCCGGCGCAGGCTGGAACGACGGCGTTGGCCTCCTGGTATCGTAATTGCACGCTTAACCCGGCCTTGTCCAAGCCCAGCAGTCCGGGTGCACCGGACCCTAAACCACCAATGGCTTCTCTCCCCCCTCCGGCCGATCGACCTCGAAGGCGTTTACGTTCAGGGCCAGCAGGGAATAGTAACCCATCATGGTGGTGAGCTCGGTCAGTAGCTGGGCCCCGAAATGGTCCAGGGCGGCTTGGAAGGTCCCTGCGCTCACCCGGTTGGTGGTGAATAGCTCGGTGGCGTAGTCCACCACAATCTGCTCGTCATGAGGGAGCTTGGGCAGGGGCTTCTTGTCCCGGAGTGCGTCCACGAACTCGTCGCTGATCCCCTGCTCGCGGGCCCTGGCGGCGTGGGCGTACCAGATGTACTGGCAGTCCTTGGCCCGCGCGGTCATTATCATCGCCATCTCCTGGGTCTTCTGCGGCAGTTCCGACTCCTCCCTGAAGTAGAAGACCAAGTGGTTGGCCCGCTTTCGCATCTCCGGGCTGTTGATCATCACCGAGCCCGGTCCGTTTTCCATGGCCCCTCTGCTAATGGCCAACTCATGGTCAAAGGCATCGCGGTACTTCTCAGGTACTTGTTCCCGCGTTACGGTTGGTGTCCGCGCCATCGGTTCCCTCCCTCTTAGATGCTGAAGATTGCTGTCCGGGCCGATAGGTGCCCCCGGATTACGCTGGTCCAAATTGGCCGAATGATAACCAGGAAGCCTCCCCAGGGCAAGATTCGGGCCGGGGACTGAGACTTGAATCTAGTATAATTCCGCCGTTCGGCCGGTATCGGTGGACTAATCGCGCCGAGCGAACCAAAATAAGAGACACTGCTGTTTCGGGCCGGCTTGGATTGCCGCCCAAAATAAATACTCTGATCGAATACGACGCGGGGGACGCACAGTTGAATATTTCTCACGTTTACTCGGGAAACCCGGTCGACCGGGGCGAAAAGGAACGCCGCGACGACCAGTGGCTCGCCGACAAGGCCAAAGACCCCACCAGCAAATTCCTGCCCCTACGGGACCTCAACGTACTGGTGACCGACGGCGGTGAGGACGGCCTGGGCTGGGTCGGAACGGCCGATCTGGAACGCCTGGGCGTCGATGCCAGCCCCATGTTTCTGGGGTTGTTGGACGGCGCGGCCCATTTCGTTGTCGATATATCCGCCCAAGAGAGGGCTGTTTCCGAACTAAGCCAGGGGAACGGGTTCCGGTTCGTGGACGCCAGGTCGGTCACGGAGATACTCAGCGGCCCCGACTCTGGAATCGTCGCCCAGGCCAGGGCCCAGATCAACTGGCACAACCGGAACGGTTTCTGCTCCATCTGCGGTGGCGAGACCTTCGTCAAGCGCGGAGGGCAGGTGCGTCGATGCTCCAAATGCGAAGTAGAGCACTATCCCCGCACCGACCCAGTGGTGATTACCGTGGTGTCCGACGGCGAGCGTTGCCTGCTGGGACAGTCCCGCCGGGGCCGGCTGGCACGCACCAACACCTATTCGGCCCTGGCCGGGTTCGTGGACCAGGGCGAGTCCATTGAGGAGGCTGTGGCCCGGGAGGTGATGGAGGAGGCGGGCATCAAGGTCGGCCGGGTCCGCTACCACTCGTCCCAACCCTGGCCCTTTCCGTCGTCGCTGATGATCGGTTGTCACGCCGACGCGGCAACCACCGAGATAAACTTCGATGATGACGAGATGAACGACGTCAGATGGTTCACCCGCGAGGAAGTGGTACTGGCCCTGGAGGGCAAGAGCGGCACCCTGGCTGTCCCCCAGCCCATCGCCATCGCCCACCACCTGATCAAGGCCT
>JACZUF010000047.1 GCA_022573285.1 Chloroflexota bacterium | reverse complement strand
GAGTCGGTGGCCACCATGGCCGGCGGCGAGAAGATCATCCAGACCGCCCTGGACAGCTTCGACCGGCTGGACATCGTGGTCACGGTGGCCGGCATCCTCCGGGACCGCATGATCTTCAACATGACCGAGCAAGAGTGGGACGACGTGATCGCCGTTCACCTCAAGGGGACCTTCTCGGTGGTGAAGAACGCCAGCGTCATCTTCCGGCAGCAACGTTCGGGCCGGATAATCACCTTCAGCTCCACGACCGGGTTGTACGGCAACTCGGGCCAGGCCAATTACGGCGCGGCCAAGGACGGCATCGCCGGGTTCACCCGCGTGGTGGCCAGGGATATGGGCCGTTACGGCGTGACCGCCAACGCCATCTCTCCCAGCGCCGCCACCAGGATGATTGGCAGCATCCCCGACGACGCCCGGGCGCTACGCGCCGCCCGCGGCATCAGCACCGGCGCCGCCCTTACCCTACGCGGCGAGGCGGACGACGTCGCCCCCATGGTCGCATGGCTGGCCTCCGACGAGGCGGCCCACGTCAACGGGCACGTCTTCCACGTCACCGAGGGCCTGATCACCCTGCTCAACGAACCGGAGCCGGTGAAGACCATTCAGAAAGACGGCATCTGGACCCTGGAAGAACTGGTCCGAGTGTTTCCGGTGACCATCGGGCTGGAACTGCCCAACCCGGCGCCCAGTCAGGTGCAGAAGGAATAACGGTCTGCCGGACGCAGGGGAAACTCACGGCTCAGCTTTTTATTGAGGCCCCAGCGCCGGGGCTACAGATGATCCATAAACAGAGGTCAAACGAATGATCCGCAACTTTTCCGCTTCCTACGCCGGCCATGTGGTAGACGAAAATATCGGTCTTGAAGGGATTCCGGCCAATGACCGGTGGTACACCAACGAACAATTGGTCGAGACCTTCGACTGGGCCCTGGACATCTCCAAACACCTGGAGAAACTGGGGTTCCAGGAGTTTTGGATGGCGGAACACCATTTTCAGCCGGAGGGGTATGAAGCCATCCCAAACCTGCTGATGCTGGGCCTCTATCTGTCCACCCAAACCGAGAAGCTGAAGTTTGGCTGCGGATTCAATATCGTCCCCATGTGGCACCCACTTCGCCTGGCCGAGGACTTCGCCATGGCCGATGTTCTCAGCAAGGGCCGGATTATCTTCGGCGTGGGCCGCGGTTACCACACCAGGGAGGTGGAGACCTTCGGTGCGCCGATGCTGGACTCCGATGCCAACCGGGAGCTATTCGAGGAACAGGTGGAGGTCATTGTTAAAGCCTTTACCCATGAGACCTTCTCCCATCACGGAAAGCACTATCAACTGCCCCCGGATGTCCCCTACCGGGGCTATCAACTGAAGGAGCTCACCCTGGTGCCCCGTCCGCTAACCCAGCCGGTGGACATCTGGCAGCCCCTGGTCAGCGCCAACCCCAGAGGGATCGACTTCATGGCGCGGATGGGCATCAAGCCGTTGATCGCCAATAACCCGGCCTCGGCCCTGGAAGAAAAACTTAGAATGCTCCAATCGGCCCGAGCCAGCCACGGAAGCGAGTTGGGACTGGGCGAAGATGTCGCGCTGGGCTTCCGGGTCTTCATCGCCGAGACCAAGGAAGAGGCGATCAAACAGGCCCGTCCCTATTTCGAAGAGGCCATGAAGTTCGCTGGACCCCTGGGCGTGATGCCCCTCACCCCAGAGCAGAACGCCTCAGTGGTGAACAAAGGCCGGACGCCCGGAGTTGTTCTTCCAACGTTGGAGGAAGCGGTGGAGGCCGGGTCCTGGCTCTGCGGCACGGCTGAATCCGTCGTCGAGCACTTCAAGGGTATCGAGGAGAAATACCCTGGAGTGGAACGGGTCAACATCGGCGCGGTGATGGGTATGCCCCTGCAAGTCTTCAAGGACCAACTGAGCATTATTTCCGAAGAGGTCATGCCCGCGTTTAAAGGCTAAGCACCGGGCAGAAAACGAGGCGGGCTTCCTACTCCAGCGGCACGTTGTGGAAGGCCCCTTGGGTGATGCCGGGTTGCAGTTTCTCCGCCTGGCGGATGGCGTAGTGGTCGGTCATCCCCGAAACGAAGTCCACCGCAGCCCTTTCCGGGTCGATACCGGGGCCGAAGTAGGGCGGCGGTATCTCCTCGGCGTTCTCCACGAAGTGGTAATAGAGCAGCTTCACCACCTCACGTCCCACCTCGGACTGCCTGGTCTTACCCAGGGGCAGGTAGAGGTTCTGGAACATGTATTCCCGCAACTCCACCAGAGCCTCCCGGGCTTCCGGGTCCATGCCGATGGCCGGTTTTTCTTCCGGCGGCCCATGGTGTGTCCCGTCTGGCAGCCCGGAGGCGGGCCACGACGCCTGGACGATGCCCGTGACCAGGGAATTGATCCGTTCGGAATGCGTCGTTCCCAGTATCCGGTTGGCCCGTTCCGGCAGGTCTTCCACCCTCAGCATGCCGGCCCGGATGGCGTCGGCGATGTCGTGGTTCAAGTAGGCCACCGAGTCGGCCAGACGCAGGATCTGGGCCTCCAAGGTCAGCGACTCATCCAGCTCGACGTCCAGAAAATCTCCCCTGGGCTTGGAATGGGAGATTATCCCCTGCCGGACCTCCCAGGTGAGGTTCAATCCCTCGCCATCTTTGGCCAATTGCTCGACGATGCGCAGGCTCTGGGCGCTGTGGGTGAAGCCCGGCGAATAGACCTGGTCCAGGGTCTCCTCGCCCAGATGTCCGAAGGGAGTATGGCCAAGGTCGTGGCCGTAGGACATGGCCTCGACCAGGTCTTCGTTCAGGTTCAATGCCCTGGCGATGGTGCGGCCGATCTGGGCCACTTCCAGGGTGTGGGTCAGCCGGGTGACGTAGTGGTCGCCGGAGGGGGCTAGAAAGACCTGGGTCTTGTGCTTCAATCGGCGAAAGGCGTTGGTGTGGATGATCCGGTCCCGGTCTCGCTGGAACTCGGTGCGCAGGGGCGAGGGAGTCTCGGCCCGCTCGCGGCCCAAGGACCGGCTGGAACGGCTGGCGTAGGGGGAGAGGTTCTCTTCCAGGGCTTCCAGCCGCTGCCGCACCTGTAATTCCTCTACCGGACCGGTTTTCATTTTTCCGCCCGCCTCAGCCGACATCTGCCGGGCTTTCTTACCGCCTTCGTTTGTATCTTCCAAACTCGAATCCGAGGGCTAGTCTTTAAGTGGGATGGTGCCCCAGGTGATTGCTCCGGAGTCCTTGGAAAGTCCCTTCTCCTTGGCCATTTCCCGGATGTTAAGTAGGGTCTCATTGACCTCTGGGGTCAGGAAAACCCAGTCCGGTTCCTCGGGGATCCAGTAGGGTGAATTGATGCGCACCACCTGATTGTCTTTGGCGTTCAAGTAGATGCCGAATTTGGATGCTTGCTGCATAAATCTCTCCGAGAACCTTTATCAATAATACGTTTGGATCAAACTGCCTGTTCGGCCGGTTCTTGTTGGGTCCTACCGCCGTAGACGCCGCGAAGTTCCGGCGGCAATTGATCGGCGACGCGGCCCATCACCATGTCCAACAAACTGGACATCACCGCTCTGCTGGGCTTGCCCTCGATCACCGGCAGGGTGAAGGGCGGCCCGATGCTGGCCTTCATCCTGCGGAAGGGGAAGGCGATGCGCCAGAGGGGAAATGTCTGCGTGCCCGTGACCGCCACCGGCAGGATGGGCGCCTGGGACTTCAATGCCAGGTACACCACCCCCAGCATCCCCTTTTGGAGGGTGTGGTCTGGGCTGCGGTGCCCTTCCGGGAAGATCACCACGGCCCTGTCGCGCTCAAGATTCTGCATCAGGACCCGCACGGCGTCAATCCCGCCGGCCGACCGGTTGACGGGCGATACGTGGAATGCCCGCATGCAGAAGCGGGCTATGGGGTTCTTGAACAGCTCCTGCTTCCCGATGAAGAACAGGGGTCTGGGGATGGCGGCCACTAACAGGGGCGGGTCGTTAAAGGACAGGTGGTTGCTGACGACGATCAGCGGGCCGTACTGGGGAACGCACTCCGCGCCGACAATCTCCAGACGGCCAAATGTCGTGAAGCAGAACCGCGCCAGCCAGTGTCCGAAGCGGTAGAGGATTTTGGCGTCTTTCAAGCCGGTCAACGGTCTTTAGCCCGGGCGACGATCTTCCGCACCACCTGCTCGATGTTGAGACCGTCGGTGTTCAATTTCCAGGCGTCCTTCGCCGGCTTCAGGGGCGAGTCGTCACGGTTGCTGTCGGTCTCATCCCGCGCCAGGGTCTCGCTCAAGACCGTCTCCAGTTCCACGGATTGACCCAAATCCCGCATCTCCTGCCAGCGTCTCCGGGCCCGGTTCTCGGGTGAAGCGGTGAGGTAAACCTTGAGGTCGGCATCGGGCAGGACGACGGTCCCGATGTCACGGCCGATCATGACGATCTTGCCCTCGGCGGCGGTCTGCCGCTGCTGGGCCACCAACGCCTTGCGCACCGCCGGGGCCTTGGAGACCACGGAAACATTGCTGTCAACGGAGGAATCCCTGAGTTCCGGCCCCAACGAATGGCCGGCCACCGACACCCGGTTGCCCTCGTCTCCGACCACGTCCACCGGGTTGGTGCGGGCCAGTTCGCCCAGGGCGGTCTCATCTTCAACGGGAATGCCGGAGTGCAGGGCCAGCCAGGTGATGGCGCGGTACATGATGCCGGTATCGAGGTAGGCGAACCCCAGGTTTCGGGCCAATTCCCGCCCCACCGCCGTTTTGCCGGCGGCTACCGGGCCGTCGATGGCGATTACGCTGACTCCGCGGGCCAATTGCTCCCTCTATCGGTGTTTGGTGGTTCGGCGGTGTTTTGCAGGTGTAAATGCACGTACCGGCATTATACACCGCAGGCCAGGGCCAATTACCTTGAGGTTATCCTGGTGGGGGATTAGATTAGAGTCCAGGGAATAAACGACCGGCGTAAGATCAAGCGATGGTAGCAACTGTAATTAACCGTTCCATCACCGGCGTATCTTGGAAATCTGGCCTGCTGGCTGCCGGAATCCTGGGCACTCTGGCCCTGTTTATATTGGCCTGGGCCTATCCCACTTTCCCCGGCGACGAAGCGGCCATTTTGAGATTTCAGGCCCTTCGCACTGGATGGCTGGACGACGTGTCGGTGGGATTTGCCAAGCTGGGACAGGTCTGGGTGTTCCTGCCGGCTGCATTGGTCCTGTTTGGCGGCCTGCTAATCGTCCGCCGTTACGCCGATGCCGCCCTGGCCGTGGCCTGTCTGAGCGTATTTGGGACCGGCTCCGGTCTGAAACTGTTGGTGGACCGGCCCCGGCCCGAATACCAACTGTTTGATCCCTTGCAAACCAACCCCAGCTTCCCGAGTGGTCACGCCCTCTTGGCGGTCATGATCGGAGGGGCCCTGGTCTACCTGGTAGGGCGGTCCGTGAAACCGCTGGCTCTCCGGCGCGCGATTCAGGTTGTCCTCATCTTGGCGGTGCTGGCCATGGGCGCCTCTAGGGTTTACTTGGGACTCCACTGGCCCAGCGACGTTATTGGTTCCTATGCGTTCGGAGTGATGGCCCTGGTCAGTCTGATCGGGCTTCGAAACGCGGTGGCAACCGCTTAATTACCTCCTTGGCTCTCCGGATTTTCCCCTGCTACAATCGGCTTAGCCGGTATTACGTGCCGGGACCTGGGGGATTATGAACTGGATTGATATCGTCGTTCTGGTCGTTTGGGGAATCACCGCCCTTTGGGGGTTCTCCGCTGGCCTGCTGCAGATCGTGGTGCCCTTTATCGCGCTGGTGGCCGGCCTGGCGCTCTCCAGCCGCATCGGCGATTCGGTGGGAAACATCTTCTCCGGGGTTACCGGCAACGAGAATGCCCAAACGGTGGCCGGCTTCATCCTGATCTTCGGAGTGCTACTCGTCCTGGGTGGAATCATCAGCTTCATGGCCCGGAAGGTGCTGGGGATAATTCCGCTCTTTGGCCTGGCCAACAATTTGGCGGGGATGGCGGCTGGTTTGTTGGTGGGGTCCTTGCTGCTTTCTGGGGTTTTGACCGGGATACAACGGTTCCCCTTGCGAGACCTGGATCAGACCATCGACGAGTCGGCCTTGGGTACGTTTTTAGCCGACAACTTCGATGTCGTGATTCGGGAGGTTAAAATCATCCCCGGAGATTGGGACAACAAGCTGCAGAAGCTGAGGGATTAAAGGTCCCGGCGCCGTTCGGCCGGCGTCCGCAGGCTCGCGCCCCTTTCCAGACCTATGTGCTACTATAGGTTGCCGACAGGCTCCGAGCGCAAGTTAGGCCCAAACCGGGGTTTATGCGCATGTGTTGTGTCCCCGGTGCAGCCGGGGCAGGAACTTTCCCGTAGCGCTCTCAAGAGCGCTTTTAGATGCGGTGGGGGAGGACCAACATCCGGCCGACATGGTAGATCAGGCGGAAACAGGACAGATAACGGGTAATGGCGTTTCCGGAAATGGCTTTGCGGAGGCGGTGGACGTTGCCGCTCTGATCCGGGCGCCGGTCCTGGTGCTGAACATGAATTACGTTCCGGTGAACGTGTGCACCGTGCGCCGCGCCATCGTCCTGGTCGTCAAGGGCAAGGCCGAGCGCTTGGAGAACCATCGGGGGCAACTCCACACCGTGACCCAGTTGATCGACGCCCCCTCAATCATCCGGCTGGCCTACATGGTGAAGCGGCCCTACCTGCCCCGCAAGCTGTCCAAGAAGGAAGTCTTCCTTCGGGACCGGTTCACCTGTCAGTACTGCGGCAAGAAAGCCCACGACCTGACGCTGGACCACGTTATACCCCGGCGGCAGAACGGCGCCCACACCTGGGAAAACGTGGTGACGGCCTGCAACCGCTGCAACCTCCACAAAGCGGGGCGCACCCCGGTTGAGGCGAAGATGCGGCTGCATAAGCCGCCGCGCGCCCCCGACCCCAACCCGTATCTGATACTCCAGAACAGGGTGATTCTGGACGAGTGGAAGCTCTATATCCCCTGGTCCAACCGGGACTAAAGGGTTAATTGCGGGAAGGTTAATTCCTGGTCACGTCGGCCAGGGGCAGTTCCAGCACCCGGTCGTCCTCATAGCGGACCGATACAGTTTCCTTGGTCATACTTGGCCTGCTTCGATCGGTAGATTCAGCATCAGCACTTCCATCGCCAGCCGGGGACTGACGTTGCTATCTAGGCTCGATAAGGTCTGCATCAAGTGATTGATGAACTGCACGATCTCCAGTGTGCTCAGGCCTGAGGCTTGGCTCCGCAGAGATTCGGCGTAGTCCAAATTTTGGAGGAATTCCTCCGCTCCCTCTTTGATCAGGAGGAGGTCCCGCCACCAACGAAGCCAGAGGGCCAGTAGTTCCTTGGCCGCCTCACGGTCGCTTCCGAAGAGGGAGGCGACTTCGTTGGCGTAGGTGAACCTGGTCTCCAACCCCGCGTCCAGGGTTTCCTGCAATTTTTCCAGGTCGGCCTGCCGTTGCTCCAGCACCTGGGCGTCTTCCAGGGCACTGATGGCCCAGCCAAGGCAACCGCGGGACAGCCGGAACAACTGCTCCGCCTGCTCGGGCGTTGCCTGGTGGCCGGTTGCCAGCCGGTCCACCATCTGGTCCTTGGATAGAGTCATTAAGGACAGCGTTTGGCACCGTGACCGGACGGTGGGCAACACGGCGTCTTCGTTGGCGGTAAGCAGCAACAACATCACCTGTGGCGGCGGCTCCTCCAGTGTTTTCAGCAATGCGTTGGCGGCTTCATCACTCATGGATTCAGCGCCGTCGAAAATCACTACGCTGGTGGACCCCTCGTAGGGGTTCAGGTGCAACCGGCCCAGCGCTTCTTTTACTTCGTTTATGCCGATCACGGTCCGGGCTGACCGGGCATCTTCACCTTGGCCGGGAGCAAGGATCCTGATGTCGGCGTGGAGTCCCCGGGCGATTCTGGTGCACTGAGTGCATGAACCGCAGGGAACGCCGGGTCCCTCCAAACAATTAACGGCCTGAGAGAGATTGATGGCAAGTGTCATCTTACCCACGTGGGGTGGGCCACTTAGCAGGTAGGCGTGGGACTGCCTTCGCTGCCGTAGGCTGGGTTCAAGCCGCTTGAGCAGGTGGTCTTGGCCGTAGGTGGTCCACATAAACCCTTTCGTCCAGAGAAACGGTTGGCGTCGATTATTGGGCCGCGTTTGATGCCCGGCGGCGGGCTTAAACCACGTCGCAGTGCATCATGTCTTGGTAGCTTTCCCGCCTGCGGATCAGGCGGCTTTTCCCGTCCTTCACCAAGACCATGGGAGGCCGGGGATTCAGGTTGTAATTGCTGGCCATGGAGGGGCAGTACGCCCCCGCCGCGGGAATGGCGATCAGGTCTCCGGATTCCAACTCCGGCAGCATTATATCCGAGGCCAGCAGGTCTCCCGATTCGCAATATTTACCGGCGATGGTAACTTTTTCCCTCGGCTCCCAGTCGGCCTTGTTGGCGGCGACCACTTCGTACTCCGCCTGGTAGAGCGCGGGCCGGATATTGTCGCCCATGCCGCCGTCGACGCTGACGAACTTGCGCACGCCTGGCACGTCTTTGATGGCCCCGATGCGGTAGATGGCCACGCCGGCTGGGCCGATGATGGCCCTGCCGGGCTCGATAACCAAAGAAGGCGGCTCCATGTCCAATTCCTGACAGGTCTCAGTCATGGTGGACACGATGGTCTCGGCGTAGGCGGAGATGGGAGGCGGATCCTGTCCGCGGATGTAGCTGATGGCGAATCCACCGCCGGGACTGAAGCGCTCCATCTCCAGGCCCTCTTCCCGGAACTCGGCGGCAAAACGCAACACCAGTTCCGTGGCCACGCGGTATGGCTCCAACTCGAAGATGGGCGAGCCCAGGTGGAAGTGCAGGCCGCGCAGGTTCAGGTTCTTGGCCGCCAGTCCCATGCGGACCGCTTCGGCGGCATGGCCGGTCTGGATCGCGAAGCCGAATTTGGAATCCAAGACCCCGGTGGTGGTGTACACATGGGTGTGGGGGTCAATGCCGGGGGAGACCCTGATCAGGATGTCTTGGGTCCTGCCCGCCTGCCCGGCAAGTCGGTCCAGGAGTTCCATCTCATAGAAGCTGTCGATAACCACCCAGCCGATGGAGTGTTCCAGCGCTTCGGACAATTCCTGCGGGGTCTTGTTGTTCCCGTGAAAATAGACCTCGTCCATCGGGACTTGGGCGCTGATGAGCAAGGCCAACTCGCCGCCCGAGACCACGTCGAACCCCAGGCCCTCTTCCTGGAAAAGCTTGGCCAACTCCGGGTTGATGTAGGCCTTGCAGGCGTAGCTGACGTTGGTCGCCGGGTACAGCTTGCGAAACTCGCCGGTGAAGCTGCGGCAGCGGGCCCGCAGGGTCTCTTCGTCCAGCACGTATACCGGGGTGCCGTACTCGTCGGCCAGATCGGTGGCCCGGCACCCACCGAGGACCAGCTGCCCTTGGGTGTCAACTTCAGCGGTATCGGGGAAAACGCTCTGCGGGAACATGGGCATCCTTGTTATCGGACTACGGGCTGGCGAAGCGGCTTTATCCAGACGCCACTGACCAGACACCCAATGAATCGATAAGGAAATGATAGGGGCAGCCTGAATATTGCGCAACCACGGCAACAAATTCACGCACATTGACTGAGTATCTGGCCGAGTATATACTCTGGACACTTCGGTCCCCTGAGCCTGAATCACGCCTGAGAAACCGCTATTCACCACGCGAGGGAGCTGCCTTGAAGATTCAGCTAACCGTCAACGGGAAAGCCCATGAAAAGGAAGTGGAGCCGCGTCTGCTCTTGGTCCATTTTCTCAGAGAAGACCTGGGACTGACCGGGACCAAGATCGGATGCGACACCAGTCAATGCGGCGCCTGTGTGGTGAAGATGGACGGGCTAACCGTGAAATCCTGCACCTGCCTGGCGGTCCAGGCCGACGGCAGCGAGATCACCACCATCGAAGGCCTGGCGCCAAACGGCGAATTGGACCCGGTCCAAGAGGCATTCTGGGAGAAACATGGCCTCCAGTGCGGTTACTGCACCGCCGGGATGATCATGACCACGGTGGAGATGCTGGAAAGGAATCCCGACCCCACGGCTGAACAGGTCCGGGAAGGCTTGAAGGGCAATATATGCCGTTGCACTGGGTATCAAAACATCGTTCGGGCCGTTCTCGCGGCTGCGGAAGCCAAGAGGAGTTAAGCTATGACGACAAGAATATTTGGCTCCGGTATCCGCCGCCGTGAGGACCCGCGGTTGCTCACCGGCGGCGCCACCTTTACCGACGATGTGAAGCTGCCGGGTATGGCCTACGCGGCCATGCTGCGGAGCCCCCACGCCCACGCCAAGATCAACGGCATCGACACCAGCGCGGCCGCCGCGGCCCCCGGGGTGGTGGCGGTCTTCACGGGCGCCGACACCGACGGGGTGTTGAACCCCATTCCGTGCGCCTGGATCCCGCCCGATTCCGACGTCAAGGCGGTGGCCCACCCGGCCCTCGCCAAGGACGTGGTGCGCTATCAGGGCGACGCCGTGGCGGTGGTGGTGGCCGAGAGCCGCTACCAGGCGGAAGACGCCCTGGAATTGATCAACGTGGACTACGAGGTCCTTCCCGCGGTGGTAAACCCCGAGGCAGCCATGCAGCCGGGCGCGCCCCAGTTGCACGAGGACGCCCCCAACAATCAGGCGTTTCATTGGGTAGCCGCCGGCGGCGACACGGACGCGGCCTTCGCCAGCGCCGACGTTATCGTGAAAGACACCATCATCCAGCAAAGACTGATTCCCAACGCCATGGAGCCCCGCTCGGCGGTGGCCGACTGGACGGCCTCAACCGGCGAGTTGACCCTGTGGAGCACCAGCCAGAACCCCCATATCGTCCGGTTCCTTGGGTCGCTGGTGACCGGCATCGCCGAACACAAATTACGGGTCATCGCCACTGAGGTCGGCGGCGGGTTCGGCAGCAAGCTCGCTATGTACGCCGACGAGATGGTGACCTCCTTCTGCTCCATGCAGTTGGGCCGCCCGGTCAAATGGACCGCCACCCGCTCCGAGGGGTTCCAGGCGACCACCCACGGCCGCGACCACGTGCAGCATGTGGAGTTGGCCGCCACCCGCGAGGGGAAGATCACCGGCATCCGGTCGGTGGTCTACGCCGGCATGGGCGCCTATCTGTCCACGGCCGGCCCCGGCGTTCCGACCATCCTTCACGGCCTGATGTACAGCGGCCCCTACGACATCGGATCAACCAAGGCCGATATCTACGGCGTGTTCAACAACGCAACTCCGGTGGATGCCTACCGCGGCGCCGGCCGCCCCGAAGCGACCTTCCTGATCGAACGCTTGGTCGATCTGCTGGCGGTGGAACTGGGCATCGACCCGGTGGAACTGCGGCGGAAGAACCTGATCCCCAAGTTTGAAGACGGCCACGATGTCGCCACCGGCCTCACCTACGACAGCGGCGACTACGAACCGTTGCTGAACATGGTTTTGGGCCATGTGGACTACCAAGCCCTCCGCCAGGAGCAGGCCCTTAAGCGGGAGCACGGCGAATACATGGGCATCGGCGTTACCTGCTACGCCGAGCTCTGTGGCCTGGGACCCTCACAGGTGGCCGGCGCGGTCGGGTTCGGCGGGGGTCTGTGGGAGAGCGCCATCGTGCGCTTTCATCCCACGGGCAAGGTGAACGTGTACATCGGCACCTCGCCCCACGGACAGGGTGAGGAGACCACCTTCGCCCAGATCATCGCCGACGAGTTGGGCGTTGACGTGGACGATGTGGGCGTCGTTCACGGCGACACCAGCAACACCCCCATGGGCTGGGGCACCTACGGCAGCCGCACCACCACGGTGGGAGGCGCGGCCTTGGCGCTGGCGGCCCGCAAGGTTAAAGAGAAGGCCCGCCTGCTGGCCGCCCACCTGCTGGAAGCGGCCGAGGCAGATGTCGAATACGAGGACGGCAAGTTCTTCGTCAAGGGCTCTCCGGACCGGAGCAAGACCATTCAGGAGATAGCCACCATGGCCAACGTGGCTTGGAACATGCCGGAGGGCATGGAGCCTGGTCTTGAGGCCTCGGCGTTCTACGACCCGCCCAACTTCGTCTACCCCTTCGGCACCCATTTGGCGGTGGTGCAGGTGGACCCGGACAACGGGCACATCGAGGTCAAACGCTACGTGGCCGGCGACGACTGCGGCCCCCAGATCAATCCGATGATCGTCGACGGCCAGATCCACGGCGGCGTGGTGCAGGGCGCGGGCCAGGCGCTCTGGGAAGGAGCGGTCTACGACGAAAACGGCCAACTATTGACCGGCTCGATGACCGATTATGCCCTGCCCAGGGCCCACATGTTCCCGGACATCGAGACCCTCAGCACGGTCACCCCGTCGCCCCACAATCCGTTGGGCGTAAAGGGGATCGGTGAGACGGGGACCATCGCCTCTACTATCACCATCTACAACGCGGTGATCGACGCCCTGCGGCCCCTGGGCGTCACCGGCATCGACATGCCGCTCACCCCGGAAAAGGTCTGGCAGGCCATCCGCCAGCAGCAGGGGAGTTAAGCGATGTTTTCAACAGAGTTCGAATATAAAAAGGCAGGCTCGGTCTCGGAGGCCATCCAGCTTCTGAGCGACAACAGCGACGCCAAGATAATTGCCGGCGGGCACAGTCTCCTCCCCCTGATGAAGCTGCGCCTGGCCCGGCCCAGCTTGGTTATCGACATCGGCGGCATCGAGGAGCTGAAGGGCATCACCGTGGAGAAAGGCACACTGCGCATCGGGGCGCTGACCACCCATGCCGAGATTGCGTCGTCGTCTGAAGTACAGTCTGCCGCCGGGATACTGTGGGAGGCCGCCCAAGGCATCGGCGACCCTCAGGTTAGGAACCGGGGGACCATCGGCGGCAACGTGGCCCACGCCGACCCCGCGTCCGACCTCCCCACGGTTCTGACGGCTATGAACGCCGAATTCATTATCCAAAGGGCGGGAGGTATCACCCGCAGCGGTTCCCGGACCGTCTCAGTCGGCGATTTTTTCACGGGTGCATTCACCACCGCCCTGGGAGAGAACGAGATTCTCACAGGTATCGAGATGCCGGTCTTGGCGGAGAACCAGCATGCCGAATATGCCAAGATGGCCCACCCGGCCACTTCCTTCGCCATCGTCGGGGCCGCCGTGGTGGTGACCATGGACGGCCAAACCTGCACCGCGGCCAGCATCGCGGTGGGCGGTCTCACTCCCATTCCGGTGCGCGCTCCGTCGGTGGAGCAGGCGTTGGCGGGACAGGAGTTGACCGAGGAGACCATCACCGCCGCCGCCGGACTGGTGGTGAACGACCTGGGCTCGGACATCCTCGGCGACATATTCGCGTCGGCCGAATACCGCCGGGCCATGGCGGCCGTTGAGCTGAAGCACGCTGTATTCCACGCCACGGGGCTGGCCCACGGCTAGGGGGACAATCCGGTATGGATGCAAACGTAGGGGCACGGCATTGCCGTGCCCCTACGGGCTTGCCCTCGGGCGTTTTATTACGGGATTTAATTTTGTGTTTAGATAGCCCACCTGGTAAGATACTCGCCGTCGCCCGATATCGACGGACCGGCAGCACAGGCACTGCGAGAGCCATGAAGATACTGGTCATAAACGACGATGGAATCACCTCCCCGGGCATCTGGGCCGCGGTCCGTGCCCTGCGTCAGGTCGGCGAGGTCGCCGTGGTCGCGCCCGACCGGCAACAGAGCGGCGTGGGCGCTTGTTTGACCCTCAATGCCCCGGTGAAGGCGGGCGAGTGGACCGTGGGCCCGGAGTTCCAGGCCAACGGCGACGGCCTTTACCCGGTGAGCGCATTCTCGGTTGAGGGCACTCCCGGCGACAGCTGTATCCTGGCCCTGGAGAGTCTGGTCAAGGACGTGGACCTGGTGGTGTCCGGAGTGAACGCCGGCTCGAACGTGGGTTGGGACGTCATGGTCTCCGGGACCGTGGGCGGCGCGGTCCAGGGGTTTGTCCGCGGCATCAACACCATCGCCATCTCGGTGGCCGCCGTGACCAACACCAAGTACGACATCGCCGAGAAGGTCCTGAAGCCCTTGGCCGAGAAATTCAGGGACTACTCCGGCGGCACCCTGTTTCTGAACGTCAACATCCCCAAGATTGAACTGAACGAGGTGGCGGGGGTCCGGGTTACCCGCTTGGGCGGCCGGTCATACGGAGAGAACGTCCGGGCCGAGAACGTAGGCCCGGAGAAGCGCTATTGGATCTCCAGGAACCGCCCCATCAACGACACGGCTGCTCCGGACAGCGACATCGCCGCGCTGAAGAACAACTGCATATCCATCACGCCGTTGCACATAGGACTGGGCAACGATTCGGCGATGCCGGAAGTGGAAGCCCTATTGGGCGATATGCCGCAGCAGATCCTGGACCGGCCCGATTAACGGCTCCCAATAGAACGCATAAAAGCCCCGTCCTTCCGCGGAAGGACGGGGCTTTTACTTCAGGCGAAAGGACGGCCCGCTAACCGGCGGTGACACTCTCTGGTGATAGGGCCAGGGTGACGCCGATCATGCTCTCCTGGGTGATGAGTTTGGCCAATTCCTCTTCGCTCATGCCCTCGGTCCCGGCGGGCCGTTTGGGGAGGACCAGGTAGCGGAAGTCGGCGCTGCTGTCGATAACCCGCACCTGGACCGACTCGGCGAGTTCGGTGCCGAACTCTTTCAGCACTCCCCGGGGATCGACCACCACCTTGGAGCGGTAGGCCAGGCCTTTGTACCAGGCGGGCGGCCGTCCGATGATTGCCCTGGGGTAGCAGGAGCACAGCGTGCACACCGCCATGTTGTGGACCTCGTCGGTGTTTTCCAGGACCGTGAGGCGCGGAGCGGTCTCGGGCAGGTCGTAGCCCAACTCCAACAGGGCGGATTCGGCGTCGGCCAATAGGCGCTTTTTGTACTCAGGGTCCACCCAGGCATGGGCCAGCACCTTGGCCCCGTCCTCTGGAGAGCGGGAGTCGATTTTATCGGCCATGGTCAGTATGTCGTCCAGCGTGCAGACGCCCTTCTCGATCAACAAGGCTTGCATGGCCTCGGCCCGCAGGGAGTAATACTCGGCGTTGTCTCCGTGGTTGTGCCCGTGGTTGTTTACATCGGCGGCCATGGGAAGCCTCCTAGCCTAGATGGTTTCCAGCCAGTGTTCGTAGATGTCGATGAGCAGTGTATCGGTGTCCGGGCCTCTGTAGTTCTCCCAGAGTTCCGTCTGGGCAAATTCGATCCGGTAAAGCGGCTGGGCCGGGAGGCCGTCGCCGCCGTAGGCCAGGGATTCGGGGTTCTTGAACACGCCGCACAGCGCCTCGATCCTGCCCAGCTTGCCCTGGACGTATTCGGGCGTCCGGAAATGGGTGGCTGGGGTGCCAACCCGGATGCGCACCCGGTCACCGGGCCGGTATCTTGCCGCTGCGTCGCTGGCCACGGTTACTTTCGCCCCCGCTCCAGTTCGGCCATCTTGGCGTCGATCTCCCCGGTGGTCATGACGCCCTGCTCCACCAGAAGGGTCTCCATGGCGGCCGTCCATTTCTCGTAGTAGCTCAGCGACTCGTAGGTCTTGAGGTCCAGACTCTCGATGGCCCGGCGCAGTTGGTCGGTATTCTTGAGTCCCTTCTCGCCGAGCACGCCGTTCAGTGCGTCGACCAACCGTTCCCACTCCTCCATCTTGTGCTCGGAATGGTCGATGGGATCGTCGTTAGGCCAACCGCCGCGGTCATGTACCTTGGGCATCTTTTGCTCCTGCCGGGGCTGCCTTCCGGTGCTGTCGGAAGCGAATATGGGCACATGTTAATGGCGATACAGTGGGTTGGCAAGGGAAGAAGCTGACAGCTGTCGGCTGTCAGTTCGAAACCCACATCTTGGCCACGTCGATGGCCCGCATGAACTCCACGTTGGGGAAGGTCTTGATGTGTTCGATCAGCCGCTCCAGCATCAGCAGCCGTCCTGGCCGGCCGATGTACTGTGGGTGCATGGTCAGGGTGAAGGCCCGGCCGTAGCGGTACAGTCCCTCGAACTCGGCGGCCCAGGTGCCGTAGACCTCGTCGGGGTTGCGCATGGGTCCCAGCCGGTTGGCGACGGGCGCATAGACGAAATTGGGGGCGTCGTCCAACAACCAATGGATGGGCAGCTCAACGATGGTCTTGCCGTTGGCCTCGGAATTGACGATGTAGGGCGCGTCGTCCCCCATGAGGCTGCTGTCGTAGATGAATCCGTGGTCGGTCAGCAGTTCCAGAGAGTGCTCGCTCAGTTCCCAACTGGGAGAGCGGTAGCCCAGGGGCTTCTCGCCGGTGATGCCGCTAAGGATGCGGATGCCCGACTCGAGCACCTCGTTTTCCTGCTCCCGGGTGAGAGTCGCTGGCGGCTCGTGCATGTAGCCGTGGTGCGCCACCTCGTGCCCCCGTCGGGCAATCTCACGGACCAGGTCTTCGTGGGTTTCCGCCACGTAGCCCGGCACGTAGAAACTGGCCGGGATGGAGTGCTTGTCCAGCAGGTCCAGGATGCGGGGCGCGGCGACCGATGGACCGTACTCGGCCATGGACATGAGGCTGGGGTGGTCTTTGAAGCTGGGGTCGCGGTTCAACCAGGACGACACCCCGTCCACGTCGAACCCAAGAAGGACTACACACTGGGTCTCACCCGGCCATATTCCTGACATCGTTCCCCTCCTGGCTGAGTCTGATTGCAGGCTATTCTAGCCCACGAAGGGAAGGCTGTCTAAGACGCGGCGCGGGCGTTCAGGGGCTCAGTAGGCCGCCACGTGAAAACACATTCCCCATCAGCTACGCCGCGCCGCTGGTGCCGCCTTCAGCGGCGTGTTAGCCAGACGATCATTTGGACCAACCGACCGGACCCAGCCTCGCATCATTGTTGATGACCAACGTGGCTTCTATTTTCGGGCTATCCCGCTGGAAGTGAATCTCTTGCGCAGGGACATAAATGGTCCGGTAGTCGCGAATGGTCTCATCAGGCGGCAGGCCTTCCTGTCCTCGTGATAGGGCGCGCTCCAACGCCGTTTCGAAACTACATTCGATCCAGACCGACAGGTCGTAATGAGCCATGAAGGCACGCTTCAATAGATAGATTCCCTCCAGCGCGATGACGTCTACGTCCTCGAACTGGTAGACGCGCCGCTGGTACTCTGTCGATGTTTCTTCGGCGTAGTCCATTTCGACGCGCAGGGAACGGTGGTCGCGTAGCGGAAGGACCATTTGGGCGAACATCGCCTCGAAGCGGATCGCATTATTGTAATAATGCTCGGCCGGATTGGAGGCATCAAAGCGCTCGATGTTCAGCCACGCATCGACGTTGATGGCAACAGTGCGTACGCCCTTCGTCTGCAGCGCGGCGACGATCCGCTCGGTGACATAACCTTTGCCGCCGGCATCGATCCCGGAGATCGCGGTTAAGAGACTCCGCTGGGAGGGAATTGAGCTTCGGACGTCGAGAATCTTGTCGACGATGGTTTGAAGAGTCGATATGGCGCTCACCCTATCGATATAGATCGGGCCGGCCGGCGAGAGTCGATCTAGATGTTTGGAATGACCTCTTGGGCCAGGGCCTCAAGATGTTCCATGTCGTCGAAGGCGGGGTTTAGCAGCACCATCTCCGCTCCG
Organism: Chloroflexota bacterium; assembly: GCA_022573285.1. Lineage (GTDB taxonomy): Bacteria > Chloroflexota > Dehalococcoidia > Lucifugimonadales > UBA3495 > UBA9611. The sequence goes on along the minus strand of JACZUF010000047.1, from coordinate 4,226 downwards.
GCCTCCGTGACCCTGGCCAGTTCCTCCGTGACTTTGGCCGTGGAGCCCCAGATGGACACCTGGGAGGCCATATCGGCGTTGCCGTACCGCCTTCCGAACCATTCCTTCAGGCGGCCTTCGGCACGTTTTTCGTCATTGTCCACCGCCACGTAGACCCGCTTGGAGATGGCGAAGGACTCGGGGTCGCGGCCCGATTCCTCCAGATACATCTTGACCTGTCCCACACCGGCGATGAAGCTCTCGGTGGTGGAAGAACCGGCGCCCATCCAGCCGTCGGCGTGGCGGACGGCCCGCTTGAGGGCGTTGTTGTGGCGCGCGCCCAGCAAGATGGGAGGGTGGGGTTTCTGGACCGGTTTGGGCTCCATCTTGATGCCGTCAAGCTGCCAGAACTCGCCCTGGAAATGGGCTTCGGGCTGGGTCCACAGCGCTTTCATCACCTCGATAATCTCGGTGAACCGGCGCACCCGTTTCTCCGGGGAGATGCCGAACGGTGGCATGTCGTTTGGGTTTCCGCCCAGGCCCAGTCCCACCACCAGCCGGCCGGCGCTCAGATGGTCCAGGCTGGCCAGGCTCTTGGCCAATTGCACCGGGTTGCGGAGGGGAGCGACGATTACCGATGTGCCCAGGCGCACCCGTTCCGTGATGCCGGCCAGGTACGATAGCAAGGTCACCGGCTCAAGAATAGGAACGCCGCCGGTGATGGCCTCTTGAGTCCAGAGACTTTCGTAACCCAGGGCCTCGGCCCGTTTCGCCCACCGGGCGATAAGCGGCATGTCGATGGGCCCATCGAAGAACACCTGGGGAACGGAGATGCCCCAGCTTAATTTTCCGGCCATTGCCGTGTCTCCTTCCGGCTGATTACTGACCGCTGATACCTGTTAGCTGACAGCTACCCCACCCTGGCGGGAATGACATCGAACCCGGTGTACGGGCGCAGGACCTCGGGGATGACCACCGAGCCGTCGGGCTGTTGGTAGTTCTCCAAGATGGCGATCATGACCCGGGGCAGGGCCAGGCCGGAGCCGTTCAGCGTATGGGGCAGGCGGGGACGGCCGCCATCTTCGGCCCGGTAGCGGGTGTTGGAGCGGCGGGCCTGGAAGTCGGTGCAGTTGGAGCAGGAACTGACCTCCAGCCACTCCTGGCACCCCGCGGCCCAGACCTCGATGTCGTAGGTCTTGGATGATGCGAATCCCATCTCTCCGGTGCAGAGTTGCAGCACCCGGTGGGTGAACCCCAGCCTCCGGCAGACATCTTCGGCGTCGTCCACCAGTTGTTCCAGTTCCTGGTTGGAGGTCTCGGGGTCCACGAACTTGTACATCTCAACCTTGTTGAACTGGTGCACCCGCTTGATGCCCCTGGTGTCCCGGCCCGCGGCCGCCTTCTCCCGGCGGAAGCATGGTGTCTGGGCCACGTACTTGATGGGCAGGGTGTTGGCGGGGATGATCTCGTCCCGGTACAGGTTGGTGATGGGCACCTCGGCGGTGGGTATCAGCCAGAGGTCGTCCTCTTCGTCGTGGTAGAGGTTGTCGGCGAATTTCGGCAGGTTGCCCGAGCCCTCCATGATCTCCCGTTTCACCACCGCCGGCAACGAGACCTCCGTGTATCCATGTTCCAGGGTGTGGAGGTCCAGCATCCAGGAGATAAGCGCCCGTTCCAGTTTGGCGCCGGCGCCCATGGTGGTGTAGAAGCGGCTTCCGGCCAGCTTGGCGCCCCGTTCAAAGTCGATGATGCCAAGTTTCGGACCCAGGTCCCAGTGAGGTATAGGCTCGAAGTCAAAAATCGGCGGCTCGCCGCCCTGGCGGACGATGATGTTGCCCTCCTCGCCGGCGCCCACGGGCACGTCGGGTTGGGGCAGGTTGGGCAGTTCCAGCAACAAACCGTTGATCTTGTCTCCCAGGTCCTTGGTCTGCTGGTTGAGGGCGTCGGCCTGGCCGCCGATCTTCCGCATCTCGGCCCGTATTTCTTCCGTGGCCTCCTGGCCTTGGGAACGCATGCGCCCGACCTCTTTGCTGACGCGGTTCCGCTCGGCGTTCAGGTGGTCGCGCTGGGTGATGGCTTGGCGTATCTGGGCGTCCAGTTCGAGTACCTCGGTGATGGGGTCTTCCTCGCCCCTGGTCTGCAGGGCGCGGCGCACCTCATCGGGGTGCTCACGTATGTGCTCGATGGATAACATTCGTCGTCTCTGGGTACTTATTCCGGGGCTGTTTCGCCGGAGTCCCCTTCCGTCGAAACGTCCCCTTGGGACTGGGACCGCATCTGGGGGAACAGCAGCACGTCGCGGATGGACGTCTGCCCGGCCAACAGCATCACCAGCCGGTCGATGCCGATGCCCAGGCCGCCCGTTGGGGGCATCCCATACTCCATGGCGGTGAGGAAGTCGTCGTCCTGCCGGTCAACTTCTTCGTCCTCGTACAGCTTGCGGATCTGCTCTTGGGCCTCGAACCGTTCCCGCTGCACCTTGGGGTCGTTGAGCTCGCTGTAGGAATTGGCGATCTCCATCCCGCAGGCAAAGGCTTCAAAACGTTCAACGTATCCGGGAGAGTCGGGTTTGGCTTTGGCCAGAGGGGACATCTCCTCGGGGTAGTCTAAAACGAACGTAGGCTGTATCAGATGGGGCTCCACGAAGGCGGACAGCAGCTTATCTATCAAGCGTCCCCGGCTCTCCAACACCGTGGTGTCGATGCCCAGCTCACCGGCCCGGCGGCGCAGGGCTTCGTCGTCATAAGACTCCAGGTCGATGCCGCTGCGTTTTTGAATTTCTTCACGCAGGCTCACCCGCTGCCAGGGCGGCGTGAAATCGATGACATTGTCCCCCGACGTCACTTTGGACGAGCCGGTTACCTCGACGGCGAGGGTGGAAATCATCTCTTCGACCATGACCATCACGTCGTTGTAGTCGGCGTAGGCCTCGTAGCTCTCCAGCAGGGTGAACTCCGGGTTGTGGTCCTGGTCGATGCCCTCGTTGCGGAAGACCCGGCCGATCTCATAGACCTTATCGAAGCCGCCGATGATCAGCCGTTTGAGATAAAGCTCGGTGGCGATGCGCAGGTAAAGCCGTTGGTCCAGGGCGTTGTGGTGGGTGACGAAGGGCTTGGCGTGGGCCCCGGCGGCCACCGGCACCAATATTGGCGTGTCCACTTCGAGGAAGCCCCGGCCGTCCAGGAACCGGCGGATGCCGCTGATCACCTTGCTGCGCAGGGCGAACACCGGCATGATCTCGTCCCGGTTGGCGATCAGGTCCAGGTAACGCTGCCGGTAACGGGTCTCAACGTCCTTCAGCCCGTGCCACTTCTCCGGCAGGGGGCGCATGCCCTTGGCGGTGATGGTCAGTTCCAAGGCTTCGATGGTGATCTCGCCGGTGCGGGTCCGGATCAGGTTGCCCCGGACGCCCAGATGGTCGCCGATGTCCAGGTCTTTGAGGAGGTCGAAGCCCTCTCCCAGGTTGTTCTGGCGCAACAATGCCTGGATGCCGCCGGAGGAATCTTGCAGGTCCAAGAAGGCGGCCTTGCCCATGGTCCGCATGGAAACGATCCGTCCGGCCAGGGAAATATTTTGAAGTTTCTCCTCGGGCTGCTCGCCGAGTTCGACGGCCTCAAACAACCCGGTGGCCGTGGCCGCGTCGCAGGTGCGGTGGAAACGGGCCGGGTAGGGGTCGATGCCCTTGCCGCGAAGGCGTTCGAGCTTGGCGGCCCGGTTTTTCAGCAGTGTGTCTTCTCGGTCTGCCATCAAGTCCTACGAGCCCAGGGGCTGGCTCGGTCCAAAGGGGGGTCGGTCGAGATTTTCCGGTGAAAAAGCCAGCGAAAACAGCGAAATGCGTCGGCTCTTCTGAGTAGCGATTGTAATGCGGCGCCCAGGCCTTGTAAAGGAACCACCAGCCGATTCAGGCGTGCATCGGGAGCAGCTACATTTGACTTACTTTATATTGGCCATTAATATCCTTTATGTGTTAGCCACAAATTCGATCGCTATTTGGAATCCCAACGCCGGCTTTACTTGAGTCCGTGCCTGCGGGGCCTGGACTGGCCGGCGGCCCCACTGGGTTTTCTTGTAGCTCCGGGAACTGATCTCCCGGTCCCTCTCCTTCCCAGCGCCGCCCTAAGCCTTCCAGCCCCAGGTAAGCCGTTGGACTACCAGGTGTTATTTGGTCATCCAATTGGGTTTATGACCTTGCGCCTCGTGGCCGGCCTTTCGGCCTCTTGGCCGGTTTGATAGCCCAGGTCTATTGG
>JACZUF010000046.1 GCA_022573285.1 Chloroflexota bacterium | reverse complement strand
GGCTCGGCCGGCGAGAACGTGATCTCGCTATCGTCCCGGCTCTTGACCCGGTTCGGCGGACTGGCGGGGCTGGGCAAAGCGGCCTTTGCCGAATTGTGCGGTGAGAAGGGCCTTAGCGAGGCCAAAGCCTGCCAGTTGCTGGCGGCGTTGGAGTTGGGACGCCGTTTTATCTCCCTGGCGCCCGAGGAACGGATAATCATCAGCACGCCCCAGGATGCGGCCAACCTGGTCACCGGCGAGATGGGCTCGTTGGACCAGGAGCACCTGCGGGTCATACTGCTGAACACACGTAACGAGGTGCTAAGCACCCACGAAATATACGTGGGCAATGTGAACAGTTCGGTGGTGCGGCCGGCGGAGATATTCAGGCCGGCGGTCCGGAACAACGCGCCATCGTTGATCGTGGTCCATAACCATCCTTCAGGGAACCCCGCGCCCAGCGACGACGACATCGCCATCACCAAGGACCTGGTGGCATCGGGCAAATTGTTGGGCATCGAGGTCCTGGACCACCTGATCGTCGGCAGCGGGAACCGTTACGTGAGCATGAACGAGAACGGCCAGGGCTTCGATTAGACCGCAGCGGACCCCAAATCTCCGCTGCCAACCGGCGTTGTCTGGCAACCCAGTGCTCGTCCTGAGCTCCGACCGGAGGTCACCACGAACGGACGAGGCAAGGTAAAAGAGGACAAATCCGTTCGTCCTGAGCCCGTCGAAGGATGCGCATCAGTCAAGTTCAAGTTAAATGAAACACAACCCATCCGCAGCGTTGGTCCGACTTACGGCCGGGCATTAGCGCAGGCTTTTGGCGAACTTCTGCCGGACCTTGGCGACCTTGGGGCTGATCACGATCTGGCAGTACATGCTGCCCGGATTGTTCAGATAAAACTGTTTATGCTCGGCTTCCGCCTCGAAGAACTTCTCGAATTGGACGGTCTCAGTTACCACCGATCCATTTAAATCACCCGAAGCGTCCAACTCTTTGATGTACGCTGCCGTCTGGTCTTTCTGAGCGTCGCTGGTATAGAGGACCACCGAACGGTAGCGAGCGCCTTGGTCCGCGCCCTGGCGGTTGAGGGTGGTGGGGTCGTGGGTGGCGAAGAACACTTCCAGCATCTCTGAGAAGGTGATCTGGCTCGGGTCAAACTCAATCTGCACCACTTCGGCATGCCCGGTTTTCTCGGCGCACACTTCATAGTAGGTGGGATTCTGCGTGTGGCCGCCCGAATAGCCAGACACGACCGATGTCACGCCCTTGATCTCGGAGAACACGGCTTCGGTGCACCAGAAGCACCCGCCACCGAATACCGCAACCTCATTATTGTTTGCGTTGTCCGCCATTTTACTTATCACCGTCAGTAGATTTCTTTGAGTGGCCTCTCCAGCCGGTTGGCCTTACCCAACAATGTCCGCCAGGCGGTCTAGCTGGCCCATATCGGCAGCGCTGGGCAGGAATACCAGTTCGTCCATGCCGATGCCTTCCAGGTCGTGGATCAAGCCGGTGAGCGCCTCGGTGGACGAAACGGCGTTCTGGGCCATCTGCTCGGCGGCCGGACCCAAGAACGAGTAATAGTGGCGGATGTAGCCGCCCACCACGTCGGCGGCGTTGGGACCCAGGGCGTAAGAGCACACGGCAGCCAGGCGGGGTTTGCCGGGCTTTCCCTCCGCCTGCCAGGCGTCGACCGCCGTCTGGTACGCTGCCGAAACGGCGTCGGGGTTGGTTCCTGCGGCCAAGAATCCGTCGGCCAGTCTGCCGGCGCGGGCGATGGCCTGGGGTGTGCCCCCACCGATCAGTATCTCAGGGCCGCCCTTCTGCACGGGCGGCGGGCCCATGGGGCCAACGTCGTTGTCGGCATCGACGTCTTCACCGTTCCAGATGCGCTTCATGGTGATTATCTGCTGTTCGAAACGGCGGCCCCGGTTGTTGTACTGGGCGGGCGCGGCCTTGTAGTCGTCCGGGCGGCGGCCAACGCCGAAGCCCAGGGTGAGGCGGCCGTTGGAGATGGCGTCCAGGCTGGCGGCCTGCTTGGCCAGAACTCCCACGTTCCGCAGCGGGGCCAGCATCACGCTGGTCATGAGTCTGATCCTGGTGGTGACGGCCGCGGCTGCGGCCAGCATGATGAAGGGCTCGTAGTTCTGGTAGACCAGCCGGTCGATGGTCCCCAACGTGGAGAATGGGCCGGCGTCGGCGCGCTGGGCCCATTCCAGGATGAAGTCGCCCTTGACGCCGGGGACGTTCCCCGGCAGGCCGATTCCGATCTTCATGTCAGTCCTAGTCGAGTAATTTTAGATGAAGCCCAGGTGCTCGTAGCTGCCGCCGGTGACTGACTTGGCGTCCAGTCCCAGCCATTTCTCGACGATGGTGGAGTAGACGCTGCGGAAGTCCACCTGGAATTGGAGGTCGCCGTCCAGTTGGTCCTCTTCCTTCAAGGACGGGTATTCCCCGAACATGCCTCCGGTCACCGGCTGGCCGATGATGTATGACCCGCCACCGGAGCCGTGGTCGGAGCCGGAGCCGTTGTCCGTGACCCGCCGCCCGAACTCGGTGAAGACCATCATCAATACATTGCCGGCCGCATCGTGCTGTTTTAGATCGGTGAAGAAATCGCCGATCCCGGCGGAGAGCTCGTTCAGCAGGGGGGTTTGCACCGCCACCTGGTTGGCGTGGGTGTCGTAGCCGCCATGGGAGGTGTAGAACACCCGGGTTCCCAGGTCCTTCAGCAGCACCTGGGCGATCCCGCGCAGGCTCTGGGCAATGGGCGTGGCGGCGTATTCCACCGTGGAGGTGTAGCTGTCGGCGGCGGTCTTCAGGATGTCGGCCCCTTTCAACGCGTCCAGTCCGGTGCGCCCCAGGTAGTCCATGGCCGCTCCGGTCCCGATGGCGGGGGAGTACATCCTGGCGAACAGGTCCAATGCCCGGGCGCGCTGCTCCTGGTCCGGGATCCCGGTCAGGACGCCGTAGTTTTCCAGCGCGGCAACGGACGCCACCGGCACGCCGGTTAGGGCCATGGCCCTGGGCAGTCCCCGGCCGAAGTTCACGCCGGTCAGAACGTTCTCGCCGTGGGGGTCGATGTCGCGGATCACCCGGCCCAGCCAGCCTTCCGTGGCGATCTTTTCCGGTTCGCAGGTATGCCAGATGTCCATGGCCCGGAAGTGGGAGCGGTTGGGATTGGGATACCCCACGCCGTTGATGACCGCCACTTCTCCCTGGTCGTAGAGGTCCTTGACCGCGCCCAGGGCCGGGTTGAACCCGAAGCGGCCGTCAATGGGCAGGACGTCTTCGGCGGGCACGCCCACCGTGGGGCGGTTATCATAATACAGGGGGTCGGCGTAGGGGACTATCATATTCATGTAGTCGCTGCCGCCGGTAAGTTGGACCACCACTAAGATTGAGTCTTTCTTGGTGGACGTCATTGGTTCGCTCCCAGTGGGCCGTAGGCCAAAATATGGTTGGCTGTAGGCCAGGTTAGGGTTCACTGTAGCAGTGCCGCAAATGAGCGTCAACGGGGCCGCTTCGCACCGCATCCCAAGGCAACTACGGGCCGAGGCCGGGCTAGAGATCAGGGCTATGGGCCGACTTGACAGTGGTTTAGCGGGGGCCTTACGATTTGAATTGGCCCTTCCCCATGCCTAGGGAAGGACTGGGCGTGCCCTGGAGAGTGCCCCTATGGGCCGGTCTCTTGGGCCGGAATGGGGATATAGCTCAGTTGGGAGAGCGCGGCGTTCGCAATGCCGAGGCCGAGGGTTCGAGTCCCTCTATCTCCACCATAATGCCCCTGTAGCTCAGTGGATAGAGCGGCGGCGTCCTAAGTCGCGCGTCGGGGGTTCGAATCCCTCCAGGGGTACCATTAAAATCCCTAGCTGGCGTCGGCCATCGTCGGCGCAGCACATCGCAGGAGCGTAGCTCAGCCTGGCCAGAGCGCTGGTCTCCAAAACCAGTGGTCGGGGGTTCGAATCCTCCCGCTCCTGCCAAATTATAGGCACGTAAAAGGCCCCCGGTGAAAGCCGGGGGCCTTTAATTTTCGAGTTCGCTGACCAACCGCACAAAGATATGAGTCCGGCAAGTTGAGTAGGACGCTCCGGGATCAGTTGGGGGTCCAGGCCAATGCCCTCACTTCGGTGAACTCCTTCTTCAGCTTCTCCCAACTATCACCGCCATCGGCGCTGCGATAAAGCTCGCCGTAGATGCTGTTGGCCAGTATCAGATCGGGGTCAGAGGAGTGGGTCGCGAAGTTCCACAGTGGCGAGTTGGGCTCCACGGGCAAAGGCCGGGTTTCCCATGATTTTCCACCGTCTGTGGACCGCTGAATGGTGCCGGTGTTCCCTATGGCCGCATCACCGTTGGCGGCGAACAGCACATTTGGATCATCGGCCTTAACCGCCACCCACCGGCAGTAGGGCATGGGGAACGACGAGGTGACCGCCAGGGATTGGAAGGTCTCCCCCTCGTCCTGGCTAGCGAAGATTTCATTTGGAGTGCTTACCAGCAGGGTCTTATGTTCGCCAAAACTCAGGGCCATGCCGTGGATGTCCGGGTTGGCGATGCCGCTGTCCACGTGGGACCAGGTGTCGCCGCCGTCCCGGCTTCGGTACACTCCGTCGATCTCCACTCCGGCGAACACCGTGCCCTGGCCCTCTGGGTCCACCAGCATCGCTGTGACTCTGGGTGAGCCGATGGCGCATTCCTGGGCGATGGCCGCCGACAGCTTTTGCCAGCTCTTACCACCGTCTTTGGAGCGGAACACAAAGGGAGGGCTAGTACCAGCGAAAATAGTGTCAGAGTCCGAGGGATCGATGGCGATGGACCAGATGTTCAGCCCCGCCATGGGAGAGTCCAGCTTTACCCAATTGCTGCCGCTATCTTCGCTGCGGTAGATTCCGTTGTTGGAGCCTGCGTACACAACGTTGGGACTCTGCGGGTCTACCGCCAATGCCCTGACCTGGGATTCCCCAGGGAAGGGATCCCGAATACGGCTCCAACTCTCACCGCCGTCGGGACTTTGAAATAGCCCTGCGCCCGTGGTTCCTACTAGGATGCTGTAGTTTCCGGACATCGCAATGCCTCCTTATCTGGTTATCATCCGGGGTTTTTCATGGTCAGACTTCGCACCGATTGAGCTCGATTAGATTGGGAGCAATATACACCTGGACCCAATGTTCCTGTCAATCTAGGAATCTAGCTATTTGGAAGATGGATTCCACCGTAACGGTTTTGCGCCTTGGCACGGCAAGATACTTACACGGTCCGGCTCTAGCCTCCCTTTTTGTCGGACCTGTAGTTTGGAAACTGCTGCTATCCTTTTACCGTCGCCGGCTGTTATATCAAGCAGCCGGCAAAAATGAACGAGAGCCCTGCCTGTGTTGATCGAGAACCGGGAGGAAGAAGCGCTGGTCCTCTCCGCCCAACGGGGAGACCGCGACGCCTTCGCTCAGCTGTACGAGGCAACCGTGGAGCGAGTCTATCGCTACCTGCTGCATCGGCTGGGCGAACCCGCCGACGCCGAGGACGTCACGGCGGAGGTTTTTATGCAGGCCATGAAAGCCCTGCCATCGTACAAATCAAGGGGGACCCCCCTGATAGCCTGGCTGTTTCGTATCGCCCACAACCAAGCGGTCAATTACATGAAGAAGAGGGCACGCCGCAAGGAGCTGCCCTTGATCGAGACGGTGGCCGCTTATGAAGGTCCCGAGGAGGAAGTGCTCGACCAGGTCAGCTTGGGAGAGGTGGTCCAGGCGATGGGGGCTCTCACCGACCTGCAACGCCAGGTGCTCAACCTTCGATTTGCCGCCGACCTTTCCATCGCAGAGGTGGCAACGGTCATGAGCCGCAAGGAAGGGGCGGTGAAGTTCCTGCAATACAGTGCGCTGCGGGCCCTGCGCAGGGTCTGGAGTCAGCAAGAGGCGGGTAGCCATGGACGTTAGTACACAAGAGACCGTTCAAGAGTGCTTAGAGCTTCTGCGGCAGGGCCGATCGCTGGAAGAGTGCCTGGAGCGGTATCCAGAAGAGGCCGGGGAATTGGAGCCTATCTTGCGCACTGCCCTCTCAGTCCGGAGCGGTCTAGCGGCAGACCTGCCTTTGACGACCCGGACACGCATCAGGGGCCGGGTGTTGGCCGAGTGGGACCGCCGGCGCCAACCCAGACGCTGGAATTTGCGCCTTCCATCACTTTTCCCACGATTGGCGCTCTTTCCCAGATGGGCGTTCGTAGCTGCCTCGTTGGTACTGGCCTTGGCGCTTGGTGGTCTGGGGACCGATACCGCCGCAGCGAACACCGTGCCAGGAGACACCCTGTACCCGGTCAAGGAGTTCCGAGAGTCGGTACAGCTATGGTTCGCCCGTTCTCCCGAAGCCAAAGTTGAAATGTACACCAGCCTTGTGAAGGAACGAGTGGAGGAGGTTAAGAAAATGGCGGCCCGGGAGCAGGCTGACCTCGATGCCATATCGGATGCGCTGGCACGGATGGAAGGTCACTTGACGGCCCTTAGTATAGTGGCCGAGAACAAGCTAACTCACCCATCTGGTGAGGAAGTAGATTTAGGCTTCGTGGCGGCGTTGCAGAAATCGATCAGTGTGCAGGATACTGCTGAAGGTCAGTTGGCAAAGGCTCTGGATGAAGTGCCGGCGGATGCCCGCCCAGACTTCGGTAATGCCCTGAAGGCGATCCAACTGGCACAGGAAAGAGTGGACTCCGCCCTGGAAGCGGTGGGTCATTCCAGCCCCGGTGATTAGCAAGGCAAAGGTGATCGATTTGACCGCAACGCCTGAATCAAAGAACAACGGAGGTATTTTCTTGGAACCCAAACCGGTGGCCCGAGCTTTGCCAGGGTTGTCCATGGCTGGCATTATCCTAACTCTAGTGTTAATCCTAGCTGCATGCGGTGGAGAGAGTCCGACGGCGCCACCGACGTCAGGACCGGTCTCGACCATTGCACCCACGCATGCCGCTCCGCCACCCACGGGTACTCCTCTTCTTACTCCTGCTCCCACAACAGCGCCTACAACCACCCCGAGTTTGCCCCTTATCTTGGAGCTAATGTCACCTGAAGACGGTGCCGGTGTGGAGGTCGATGTAATCAGGGTCATGGGTAAAACCAGAGTTGATGCGGCCGTAGGCGTCAACGGGACCCCTGTGGAAGTCTCACTCGATGGCAGCTTCCGCCATGACCTAGAGCTAGAAAATGGGGTCAATCTGATCGAAGTAGTAGCTACCACCCTCTCCGGTGAGACCGCATTTCAACAGGCGTCGGTCTTCTTTATATCCACCGCGGCCGGGCTGCCCTTCACATTGTTCTACCCGCCCGACGGCCTGGTGGTGTCGGACCCAGATATCCCGGTTTTCGGAGGCACCAGGGTCGATGCCGTGGTGGGAGTGAATGGGGTCCCGGTGGACATTAATAGTCTGGGAATATTCTCGGCCTCCGTCACCCTGGAGGAGGGAGGAAACTTCATCGAAGTGTTGGCCACCGACATCGATGGCAACGTTCGCTTTCAGACGGTAGCGGTGTTCTACCTCCCATGAATTTCCTTGGAGGTGCTAACTTCGCGCAACCGGGGATTGTTATAAGGGTAAGACCATTCTCAGGAGGCAGGATCATGAGAAAAACCATGGGAATCATCATCCTGGCAATCGCTGTGCTGATGATGCTGAGTGTCGGACTAATTTCGGCCCAAGAGGCCAACACCGTCAGCGGGATAGTGACCGACGCCACAGGAGACCCAATCGAAGGCGCGGTAGTGCAAGTGGACGGCATAGACCCAGTCTTCTCAACCGATACCGGCGAATACTCGATTGATGGCGTGCCTGCAGGGGAGCATGGCGTTACCGCATCCGCGGATGGGTACGAAAGCGAGACGGTGGACGCCGAGGTATCGGATACCGAGGGGGCATTTGTAAACTTCGCTCTTCAGCCTCTGGACGATGAACAAGATGTCGGGGGGCTAGTGGTTGATCTAAACGGAGAGGAGGATGACGGTGGGAAGGTGGCAGGGGACCGTCAAGGGTATGTTGGCACCTTCACCTCCGTTAGTGGCGCGTTTACCGTCAAAACTAAGCGAGGTGAGATGATAGAGATACAGATCCCCGATGACGGGCTTGCGCCCATCACCCGGAGACCAGGCCAAGATGCGGGAAGCCCCGAGGACGGGGACCAAGTAGCGGTACTGGTTGAGTTTGTGGACGAAGGCGGTGAGCTGGTCAAAGTAGCCCGGCAGGTGATCGTCAAACCCACCCCGCAACCACCTATACAGGGAGCCGTGGTGAGTATTACAACCGACGAGAATGGTATTCGGACCCTGAGCATCATGCGCTCCGACGGCACCACAAAAGAGGTGCAGCTCGGTCCCGAGGGCAGGGCGCCCGATGTAGGAGACCTGGTAACCGCCTTCCAAGGGAGGGGCCGTAACGCTGATGGCGCAGAGGACCAAGACCGGCCTCCCATCGTTATAGGTCTTGTCCGAGCGGCGGAGGTAAGTCAGCGTCTGGAAGGCTTCCTTGAAGACCTGACCAACGGGGCCGGTGGGCCGCCCCCTGAGGTAGCAGCGCGCCGGGCGCAACGCGTTATTGATTTGGCGGCTAGGCTAGAGGCTCATGCTGCCAAACATCTGGAGATCATCCAGCGGGTGAGCCAGAACCAGAACCTGCCTACTCAAGCTGTGGCGGGCATGCTAAACGGGCTGGAGAGAGCCCAGGCGGGTCATGACCGGGCTAAGGCTAACTCCGCTGCGGCTAGGACAAGGGGAGGGCCTTCACTCCAAGGCGGTGGACAAGGGAACCAGAACCAAGGCGGCGCAAACAACCCGGGGCAAGGCCGCCAAAATTAAGGTAACAGCGCGGTATAACCGCGGCGGATTGTTAGGCATCAACAAGAGAGGGTGGCGGTTTGCCACCCTCTCTTAACATGATGACATTGTGCAAGGCTCGCTGGCCAACTGGCGTTGGAAATTCTGCCGGCGCCCGCAGGAGATCACAACACCGCAAATGGCTCTTACCATCAGATATTTTCCAGGAAATTGAGCAGGTGGGCCGTGTATTCCTCCGGCTTTTCGTAGGGGGGCCAGTGGCCGCAGTTGTTGAGCAGCACCAACCGGGAATTTTCGATATTGTTCAGCGCGGCGATCCCGATCTCGAAGACGCACATCCGGTCGTAGCGCCCCCACAAGATAAGACTGGGAGCCTTGATGTTGGGCAGGTCCACACCGTGGTCATAAGGGACGCTCACCGAGGCAAGGTTGGCCGCCACGTGGTCGGGATGGCCGGTGTAATTCTGGTGGATATAGTCGACCAGTTCGTCGGTCACCAGCGCCTCGTCGTCGATGTGAACCCGCAGATACCGCCGCACGTTCTCACGGGTCGGGTCGGCGATCACATCATTCGTGGCCCGGCTGCCCTCCGAGGGCCGGTTGCCCATCAAATAAAGGTCTCCCCCGGTCTTGATGTGGCAGGCGCCGAAGACCAGCTTGTTCACCCGGTCGGGGTTTTTCATCGCCAAGACCATTGCTGATTGACCACCCTGGGAGTTGCCGACGAGATGGGCCTTTTCGATCCCCAAGGCGTCCATCAGCGCCAAGGCGGTCCGGGCCTGTAGGTTGTGCAACGGCTCGTTGTAGGTGACCGGCCCGGTCCTCCCGAAGTTTGGCAGGTCCATGACTATGCACCGGTACCGTTGGGCGAGCGCGGGCAGAATCTTATGAAAGGTGATCCACCCTGTCGTCCCGGGCCCATAAGAGTGGAGCAGCACGATGGGGTCACCCGAGCCGACGTCGTGGTAGTGGACGTCCATGCCTTCCGCACGGACCGTCCTGCTCGTTCCCTGCTCGGTAATTTCAATTCGAGACGCCATGCCAACCCTCCATTTCTACGTCATCGGCCCGGCGCGTTGCCCTGGAGCCCTAGAGCCTTGATCCCGGTATCCCGCGACTTGACCGGAGCCCTCTTGAACCATATCGTTAACCCATTCCGGTTATTGAAAGGCGCACGGGGTAGTGATTAGGAGCAATAATGGCCGTTTCCAGCAAAAAATACAACGTGATCGACCTAGAAACAGGACTGCTCGACCGCCGCATCTTCTCGGACAACGATATCTATCAGGAGGAGTTGGAGAAGATTTTCGGGCGGGCCTGGTTGATGATCGGCCACGAGAGCCTGGTGCCCGAAGTAAACGACTTCTTCCATACCTACATGGGCGAGGACCCAGTGATCTTGACCCGGGACGGCAAGGGCAAGCTCCATGCCTTCTTGAACATGTGCCGCCACCGGGGCAACCGGATAGTCCGGGCCGACGTGGGCAATGCCGCGAACTTTGTTTGCTCCTACCACGGCTGGACCTATTCCAACGAGGGTGATCTGGAGTACGTGCCCGGTGAGGAAGAAGCATACTACGGGGCTCTGGACCGGGATGACTTCAGCCTGGTGGAGGCCCGGGTGGACACCTACGCCGGCATCGTGTTCGCCAACTGGGACGCGGGCGCTCCTTCCTTGGAGGAGTATTTGGGCGACGCCAGATGGGGCTTGGACGTGGCTTTCAACCGGTTGGACTGCGGCACCGAGGCCATCGGGCCGGTGAAGTGGATCGAGCCGATTAATTGGAAGACGGCGGTGGACAACTGTTCCGATAATTACCACGTGCCCACCACCCACCTGTCGACCATCTTGGTCCAGGCGCGTCACCTCGGCCTCCCGCGCCTCACCCACGAGCAGCAGTTCGAATCACCCAACAAGCACCTGTTTATCAACGGCCACTCGCTGACATTGCGGATTTTGGAGCGGCCGGACCAGGCCCGCCAAACCCACGGGGTAACCCAGGAAAACCGGGCGTTGTTCGAGGAATACTACCGGGCCACCCTGCCCGAGGCCGAGCGCCGGCTGGGCAGTATCAGGGCCGGCCAACTCCACCTTGGCAATCACAGTATTTTCCCCAACGGCGTTTTGGGTTTCCGGCTGGCCCATCCCCGCGGGCCGCTGGAGACGGAGTTCTGGCACTTCGTGGTGCTGGAGAAGGATATGCCGGACGAGCTCAAGCGTGCCCTTCGGATGGGCCAAGGCAACTTCAACGGGGTTGCCGGGCTGTTCGAGCAAGACGATATGGACAACTGGCGGGGTGTGACCCGCTCGAGCCTGACCCCGCTGGCCCGGAAGTATCCTCAGAACCTGTCCATGGGCTTGGGCCGGGCCGGCCCCGACCCGAATTTCCCAGGTACGGCGGCCGAGCGCTACGTTTCCGAGAACAATCAACGCAACTTCTACCACCGCTGGGAGGAGTTCATGAATGCCCTAGACTGGGGAGACATCCCCATTGAGCCGAGCACCGCCGAGTTTGAGGGCACTGCCACGATGAAGGGCTAAGGCTGGAGAGACCCGCGGAAAATCGGCGTACTGAAGAGGTAACGATGACAGCGCAAAAGTCCGGCCGGGAGGTCTCCCAAAGCGAGCTCTGGCAAGAATTGATGCAGTTCTACATCAACGAGGCCTGGCTGCTTGACGACCGGAAGTTCCACGATTGGCTGGACCTATTCACCGACGACGTCTTTTATTTCATGCCGCGCCGCATGAACGTGGGCCGTCACGACCTGTCCCGGGAGCTTTCCGAGGTGGGGGACTTGGCGATTTTCGAGGACGACAAGACCTACATGACCATGCGGGTCGACCGCCTGGACACCGGGATGGCCTGGGCCGAAGACCCTCCGTCGCGGACGCGGCACATCGTGGGCAACCTGGTGGTCGAACCGCTGCCGGGCGGAGACGTCAAGTCTAGGACCGCGTTTATCCTCTACCGCTCCCACCATGAGACCGACGAGAACATCTTCGCCGGGAGCCGCGAAGACCACCTGCGGAAAGAAGACGGCCGGTGGAAGATCTACAAACGCGTGATCGTCTTGGACTCCAACGTCATCCTGGCAAAAAACCTTAGCGTTTTCTTCTAGCCCCTATCCCAATTACGCCGTCCGGAGTAACACCCAATGGACTTGCGTCCATCTGCCCGCCAACAAGAATTGATGGACCTGGCCTATCAACTGGCAGTCGAGCGTTTCGCCCCCCGGGCCGCCGATCTGGACCGCGATGCCGCTTTCCCGGTCGAGGATTACCAGGACCTGCGGAGTTCGGGCCTCTTGGCGCTGTGTGTTCCGGAGGAGTACGGCGGCCGCGGCGCGGACTTTGAGACCTACTGCTTGGTGGCCGAGCAATTGGCCCAGGGCAACGCCGCCACCGCTCTCACCTTCAACATGCACTGTCTGACCATGCTCATGATGGGCCCGCTGATGGACGGGCTGGAGCTGCCGCCGGAAGTACGGGAACGCCACCAGGACTTGAGCGCCCGGCGTTACCGCGAGGTGGTGGACCAGGGCGTCTTTTATGGCCAGCCCCACAGCGAGCCGATAGAATCCGGAAGCGGAGACCAGCTTAACGTCGGCGGGCGGCGCTTCGGGACCCAGGCCAAGCGCGCGGACGGCGGATATCTGGTCAACGGGAGCAAGTTTTTCGTGTCCTCCGCCGGCGCTGCGGACTATTTCGCCACGCCGGCGCTTTTGGTGGCGGAAGGCTCCTGGGAGGAGCGGACCCTCTACCTTTCAATCCCTAGAGAAGCGCCCGGCGTGGAGTTCTCCGGCGATTGGGACCCGATTGGGATGCGCGCCACCGTGAGCCGGGACATGTCGTTGAAAGATGTCTGGGCGCCGGAGGATTCTGAGATCCTCCCGCCGGGCGTCTTTGGACAGTTATACCAGCGTCAGCCCCATATTTTCATTTCATTTTCCGCCACCTTTTTGGGACTGATGCAGGCGGCCTACGACTTTACCGTCGCCTATCTCACCGGCCGGGCGCCGGGAGTTGCCGGTCCTCGCGCCGAATCATCGGCGGGCGGTGGCGCCCTCGCTGAGATGCTGTTTACCCTCGAAGCTACTAGGGCATTGTTTTACCGGGCCATCTCCGAAGCTAGCGAATAGTCCGAATCCTCCCGCTCCCACCAAAATTAGGCCCCCGGTTTTCACTGGGGCCCTATTTATTTCGCTGATGGACTCAGGGCGAGATATATTCCTAGACGACAGGCCACGGCTTTGCCGTGGCCGGGGCCGGGGCCGGAGGCGATCCGGAAGGGGCCGGTTCCAACCAGTCTTCGGAGATCGTTTCGGTTACTCCGCTGTCGAGAGTAACGTAGTACTCGGGCGGGACGTCGGGCTCCCGTTCCAGAAAAGTGCCGGGCCATTCTTGAAACAGTTGGGGGGCAATCAGCCCCAATGCCCCCTTGGCCCCCTCGGAAGGCGGCTTGTGGTTGCCGCCGTCCCGGTTCTTGATCTGCACCCTTTGGTCAACTTTGTAGATATGCTGTCTTGCCACCGTATTTCCCTTCGCCGGTATCACCCGGCAAATCCGGGATGACTCATGTCTATAAAATCAGCAGTCACTGGACTGCTCGTCCAATGAAAATGCAGCTAGCTGCCGGGCCGCCTAGTGCATCGGAGAGAAGCTGGCCGGCACCATGATCTTGTTCTCCTGGCGGACGCGGCCGGGAGCGCCGGAGGGCCAGTTGGGCAGCTTGGTCGATGCGGCGCGGACCTCGGCCCGGTGGTTCAGGTCCTTGTAGGGCCAGATGTGCATCCACCGGTTTAGGCCGCCGAACTCGGTGTACATGCCGGCCGCCAATGGGGACAGTTCCTCGCGGGCGGGCAGGGCGTCGGCCCAGCGCTTGAGCAACTCGGGGATGGAGCCGGGCTCGTAGGTGTAGGTCCGCATCTCATAGATGCCGCCCAGGGCCTGGTCGCCGCCCAGGGGCTTCATGAAAGGAGCGGGGTTCCAGATCTCCGAGTTCATGTTCAGGATGTTGCCTGGGGTGATCTTGGGCGGCCAGTTGGGGTCTTTCGAGGCTTCGGCGCGGATGCGGTCCCGCTCTTCCAGGTTTTCGTAGCCCCAGACGTGGATGATCTGGTTCAGGGGGCCGATCTCGGTGTGCCAGAAGGCGGCGATGGGCGAATACTTCTTCCGGTGAGGCAGCCCCTCGGCAAAGGCCTCCTCGGCCTGTGGGACAGCCCCCGGCTTCAAATCATAGGTGCGTACTTCGTAGATCATCTCGCCCTCCCTAATCTGTGTGTTTCCTCATACCGGACAAGGTAATAGTCCGGACACCCGCCCCTCGTCACCCGGCCAGTTTACCAGAGTCCGTCCGCCTTCGCCGGGATGACGGTGGCGTGCGGATGACGGGAGGGGCGTGGGGGAGGTCTGGGGGGCAATTCAGTGGGTACCGGGGGCCGGCCACGTCAGTCCCTGGCGCGGGCTCCTTCGCGGCGGTGGCGCTTGCGGTCCAGGGCCGATAGCTGCATCTTGCGGAGGCGGTAGTTCTGGGGGGTGACCTCCAGCAGTTCGTCGTCAGAGATGAATTCCAGGGCCTCTTCCAGGCTCATATTTACTGTGGCATTCAGGCGTTTGGCCACGTCGGCCGTCGACGACCGCATGTTGGTCAGCTTCTTTTCCTTGCAGACGTTGATCTCGATGTCGCCTTCGCGGCGGTGGGAGCCGACGATCATGCCCTCGTAGACCATGGTGCCCGGGTCGATGAAGGTCTCGCCCCGGCCCTGGGCGTTCAGCAAACCATAGGTGACGGCGACGCCGCGCTCGGAGGCCACCAGCACGCCGCCAGGCTGGGACTTTATCTCTCCCTCCATCGGCTCGTACGAGGTGAAGATACTGCTTTTAACCCCGTCGCCCCGGGTGGTGCGGAGAAAGAACGAGTTGAACCCGATCAGCCCGCGGGTGGGTATCTTGTACTCCATGTGGACGTAACCGTTGTCGTCATACCGCATGTCCCGGAGTTGGGCCAGGCGGCCGGAAAGGTACTCGGTCAGCGCGCCAACGTACTCATCGCTGGTGCTGATGTTCAGTATCTCGTAGGGCTCGTGAACCTTGCCGTCGATCACCTTGGTGACAGGCTCGGGACGGGACACCTGAAACTCGAACTGTTCCCGGCGCATGGTCTCGACCAGGATGGACAGGTGCAACTCTCCCCGGCCGGCAACCACGAACACGTCGGAGCTGGAGGTGGTCTCGACCTGCAAGCTGACGTTGGTCCGCAGTTCTTTGAACAGCCGTTCGTGGAGGTTGCGGGAAGTGCAGTGGATGCCTTCTTGGCCCATGAAGGGGGAATTGCTGACGCCAAAAGTCATCCGTACCGTCGGCTCTTCGATGTTGATCGGAGGTAGAGCCTCCGGGTTCTCAAGAGAGGCGATGGTATCGCCGATGGACACGCCCTCTGGGCCGGTCACGGCCACGATGTCCCCGGCACGGGCCTCCGGCACTTCCACCCGCTCCATCCCGCGGAAGACGAAGATACGCTCCAGGTTGTGGGTGGTGGGCCCGGCGTCGGGGGTCAACAGCGCCACGTTGTCGCGCAGCTTGAGGGTGCCCCTGGTGATTCGGCCAACGGCCACCTGGCCCAGGTAGTTGTCGTAGTCCAGGGCGGCCACCAGCATCTGCAACGGGGCGGCGGGGTCCCCGGCAGGCGGCGGCACCGACTCCAAGATCGCCTCGAAGAGGGGCGACATATCCGTTCCCGGCGTCTCCGGGTCGGTGGTGGCCCAACCCTGCTTGGCCGATGTGTACAGCACCGGGAACTCCAACTGATCGGCATTGGTGGCCAATTCCAAGAACAGGTCTTGGACCATCTCGACCACCTCGGCCACCCGGGCTTCGGGGCGGTCGATCTTGTTGATGACGACCATGGGGGTCACGTTCTGCTGGAGGGCCTGGCGCAGCACGTAGGTTGTCTGGGGCATGGGGCCGTCCACGGCGTCCACCAGCAGCAGGCAGCCGTCGGCCATGTTCATGATCCGCTCCACCTCGCCGCTGAAGTCGGCGTGGCCCGGCGTGTCGATGATGTTGATCCTGACGCCTTTATAGGTGACGGAGGCGTTCTTGGCCAGGATGGTGATGCCGCGCTCCCGCTCCAGGGGGT
Organism: Chloroflexota bacterium; assembly: GCA_022573285.1. Lineage (GTDB taxonomy): Bacteria > Chloroflexota > Dehalococcoidia > Lucifugimonadales > UBA3495 > UBA9611. Next base: position 7,075 of record JACZUF010000046.1, on the reverse strand, counting down.
TGGTGTCCATGATCAATTCGCCGACCTGTTGGTGGGGGCGGAAGACCTGGCCCTGTTTCAACAGCGCATCGACCAGGGTCGTCTTGCCGTGGTCGACGTGGGCGATGATGGCCAGGTTGCGGATGCCATTGTTACGGTAGCTGTTCAAATCAATTTACCCCACATGCCATGATAGCATTAGGGCGGAATTATTGCTGTAATTCCCATATGCGGTTACCGGCGCCCAGGCACGGATCCGCCCCCTTAATCCGTAGCCTAAATCCTTAAAAGGAAGGGGTTGATGTCATTGGATTAACGCCGGGGATTAACGCCGGGGATTAACGCCGGTTCCCGCTGGAGGAGCAAATGGACGCTGTCGGCTTTATCACGGACTGCCTGGCCCAGGTGCACCTGAGACTGATGGCCACCTGCGAAGGACTGAGTGCGGAACAGCTGCTCTGGCGCCCGGCGCCCACGGCCAACAACATCGGGTTCATCCTGTGGCACCTGAGCCGCAACGAGGACGCCCGCGTAACCGGGACCGGCAAGCTGGGAGAGGCCATCTGGGCCTCGGATAACTGGCACGAAAGATTCGGCCAGCCGGCCACCGCTCCCGACCCCGGCGACCGCCTGGGCCTGCGAGCCTTGGCCATACCCTCTTTGGAGGTGCTGGTGGGTTATGCCGAGGCGGTGCAGCAACGGACCGCCCAGTACGTTTCGAAGTTGACGCCGGAAGACCTGGACGTGCCTCCCGACCCAGCCCGCCCAGAGCTTACCGTAGGCGGCTCGCTTCGCCACCTGATCACCCACAAGAACAACCATCACGGCCAGATAGACTACCTCCGCGGCCTCCAAGACGAGGCTTGGGACCTGCCCCCGGGCACCGGTGTGGTCCTGCGCTGACCCGCCCGCCCAGGCAAGGGCGGTCTGTGTATAATTCCCGCCAAAATACCGGAGAAAACATGGCCGCCACACGTTCCGCCATCGGTCAGTCCATCACCAGGGGAGAAGGCCCGGACAAGGTCTCGGGCAAGGCGGTTTACGCCGCCGACATCTCCCTGCCGGGCATGCTCTGGGGCAAGGTGCTCCGCAGCCCCTACCCCTACGCCCGGATCGTCAGCATCGATACCTCGCAGGCCCAGGCCCTGCCGGGCGTCCACGCAGTGGTCACGGGCCAAGACCTGCCCGAAACTAAGATCGGCCGCCGCCTGGTGGACATGCCGGTGCTGGCCCAGGGCGTGGTGCGTTTCGTCGGTGAGAAGGTGGCCGCCGTGGCCGCCGACGACCCGGACATCGCCGACGAGGCCCTGCTGCTGATCGACGTTGAGTACGAGGAACTGACTCCGGTCTTCGACGCGGAAGAAGCCATGGGACCGGACGCCCCGGCCCTCCATCCGGACATGGAGTCCTACCGGGGCCTGCCCCAGCCCCCTTCCGGCATCAACAACGCCTTTGCCCACATAACCTGGGAGAAGGGAGATATCGAGCAGGGGTTTCGGGAATCTGACCTGGTCTTCGAACACAAGTTCACCGCCCAGTTGATGCACCAGGCCTACATCGAGCCCCACGCCTGTTTGGTCAGCGCCGAAGGACCGGACCAGGTGCAGATCTGGGTCAACAACAAAGACCCCTATATGCTGCGTGACCAACTGGCGGCCGTTTGGAGCGTCCCCGCCGAGAGCATCGTGCTCCACCCGAGCACCATCGGCGGCGATTTCGGAGGCAAGGGGTCGTTCATGGACGTGCCCCTCTGCTACCACTTGTCCAAACGCTCGGGCCGCCCGGTCAAGATGATCATGGACTACATCCAGGAACTGATGGCCGGCAACCCTCGCCACCCGGCGGTGATGACCATCAAGACCGGCGTGATGCGGGACGGGACCATCAAGGCGCGCCAGGCCAGGGCCGTGTTCGACAGCGGGGCTTATGGGGCCTTCAAGCCGACCGTCTACCTTGGGGGCGCCGACCATATTTGTGGCGTCTACAAAATCCCCCATGCCAAGATCGACAGCTACACCGTCTACACCAACAACGTGCCCCGGGGCCACATGCGCAGTCCCGCCAAACCCCAGGTGGTCTTCGCCGTGGAGTCCCACATGGACATGATCGCCCAGGAGTTGGGCATGGACCCTTACCAGTTCCGGTTGAAGAACGTCATGCGCGAGGGCGACGCTTCGCCGGTGGGACGCCACTGGCAGAAGATAAAGGCGTCGGAAACGCTGGAGGCGGCGGCCAAGGCGGCGGGCATAGACCAGCCCAAGCCAGCCAACACCGGACGGGGCATGGCCATGACCGACCTGGTGCAGGGCACGGGCCGGTTTGCGGCCAAGATCGGCCTCAGCGGCGAGGGCCGGCCCCAACTGCACATGGCCTTCTGGGACACGGGCACCGGCTCGCACACGGTGCTGCGCCAGATGGTGGCCGAAGAGCTGACGGTGGACGTGGAGGAGGTTCAAATTATCCTGGAAGACACCGCCCACATGCCCTACAGCTCCGGCTCCGGCGGCAGCCGGGTCACCTACACTGCGGGACAGGCGGTGGTGGGCGCGTCGCGGGTGTTGCGGGAGAGGCTCGTCGCGGCGGCCTCGCCTCTGCTGGACGCCCCGGAAGAGCAGGTGTCCCTGGAGAACGGACGCCTGGTGGCGTTGGGACGCAGCATGAGCATCGCCGAGGTGATCAGCCGGACCGGCGGCGACGCATTGACTGGGGAGACCAGCGTGACCTCGGAGACCCCGGAGCTCACCTCATTCTGCACCCAGGTTGCCGAGGTCCACGTCGACCCGGAGACCGGCGAGGTCACGGTCAAAAAGATCGTCACCGCCCACGACACCGGCGCCATCTTGAACCCCCTTAACCACCAGGGCCAGGTGGAGGGCGGGCTGATTCAGGGGCTGGGCTACGCCCTGATGGAAGAACTCCAACTGGAGGACGGCCAAATCTCCACTCTGAGCTTCGGAGACTACAAGATCCCCACCTCAGCCGACGTTCCCTTAATGGAAACGGTGCTGGTCCGGGGTAACGCCGGCCCCGCGCCCTACGAGAGCAAGGGCATCGGCGAGAGCAGCAACATCCCCGTGGCCGGGGCCATCGCAAATGCGGTATTCGATGCCGTGGGGGTGCGCATAACGGATTTGCCCGTCACGGCGGACAAGGTATTGGCGGCGTTGAAGGCGAAGGGATCTCGCTAGGCTCAGAACGGGTATGCCTGTGCATGATGTGCCATTTAAGTGTGTATAATAGATGTGATTACTTGGTGTGGAGAGATTAGATTGTGCGGACACATGTGATATTGCCTGAAGACCTCGTAAAATCGGTGGATGCCCATGCGGGCAAGGGCAAACGAAGCAAGTTCATCGAAGAAGCAGTCAGAGAGAAGTTGCGGATAGAGGTCCTCCTGTCGGCTCTCAAGGAAACTGCGGGGATACTTTCCGCCGAAGACCATCCGGAGTGGGAAACAAGTGAGCAGGTGGCTGCTTGGGTGAGAGAGTCTCGGCAGCAAAGCGACCAGCGGATAGACAGATACCGGCGTGGCTGACTATCTCCTAGACGCCACTGCGCTGATCGATTATCTGCGTGGCCGCCGGGGGATAATCGAGTTGGTGAACACTCTGGCCAACCAAGGTCACCGATTAGGGTTGTGCTGTATCAGCGTTGCCGAGGTTTATGCTGGGCTAAACGAAGAGGAACGAGCTGGCGCAGACCGCCTGACTGATGCCATGGACTACTACGAGATATCACGGGAGGCGGCCAAAGAAGCAGGCCGGTACAGGTACGAATTTGCCCGCAGAGGAACGACCCTCACCACCACCGACACCTTGATAGCCGCAACAGCCATCGCCGAAGGCGCAATCTTGATTACGGCCAACACCAGAGACTTCCCGATGGAAGAGATCCAGCTATTGGCACACCCGTAGAACCGGCTCCTAATCATCTGGCCGATTTAGATCTATCAACCTCTAGGCCGGCTCCAGACCCTCCATTCGGCCCTGCTGGCCTTGTGGACGACGCACTCGTTGGGCGCGTTGGTAGGCAGAGTTCATCTGAGGCAATTCGAATCCCTTTCCGTTTAACATCTCGCCCACGGTGCGTATCTGAATCTTCGGGTAATCCCGGACCCATAAATCCGAATGGTAAAATCCACCACTTGCCGCTTCGGTACGCATATCACGAGTGGGCTCCTCCAGTGATATAAACAGCCCAAAGGCGGCCTTTTCCCGTTCTACCACGCCCTTCAAGTCGCGGATTTGCGGTGATGACACTCGCCCCCCTTTAACCTGCACAACCACCTTTTGAGAGGTGCGCCGAGGGCCGTCAAGGAAGTACAGTACTCCGTCGACGCCCCGGTCCGCGCCTCGCTTTTGCTCTCCCTGGGGTTGCGCCTCCAGCAACGATACGGCCCAATACTGGAACTGGTAGGGGTCCTGCTCCCACAGGGCCCGGGCGCTGCCCACGTCCTGGGGCTCACCAACCACGTCGTAATCCTGACCTGGGTCCAGGTCAAAGGCGGTCTTGAGCCGGCTCTTCATAAGAGCCACAGCCAAGTGGGTGATGTCGATGCCTATCCACTGGCGCTTCAGCTTCTCCGCAACCGCGACCGCAGTGCCGCAGCCGCAGAATGGGTCCAACACCACGTCGTCCTCGTTGGAGGACGACTGAATTATGCGTTCCAACAGGGCTTCAGGTTTTTGGGTGGCATAGCCAAGTCGCTCTGGCGTGCCTTGCCTCGGCATCCAACGGACGTCCTCATCGATGGCTTCATCTGTTCCGTACAGAACCCCTTGTGTGTATGGTTGGTAGGCCCAGATGTCCTGGATAGGGATGCCCGGCGCATTTTGTAGGTATTGTCGAAAGGTTGGCATGGCACCGGAACCTGTGGAGGGCAGGTCAATATATTCCCTTTGCCAAAGTTGCTCGAGCCTTTCCTGGACGGATAGACCTTCATCGATACCGAGAGAACGAATGAGTTCACCTGGAACCGCCCAGTGCCGTCCCCGTGATGAAGGATCATAGCTACGCCAAGGCTGCCCGGATTCACCATGTCGAATTCCTGCTCCAGTGAGGGCATTTGTCCAATAACGACCTCGGCTGTCCTGCTTCTTAAAATAGCTATCTACATGGCCCTTAGTAACCGGGTTAAAGAGGGTGGTGAATGAATATGCGCTACCTTTCGTATAAAAGAAAAGAGTATCGTGAATCGGTCCATATCGCCGACTTTGATTATGGGAGCCTGTCCGCCGCCACACAATCTCGTTCCTGAAATTCTCTTTGCCGAACACCGCATCTAGCAGGATCTTCAGGTAGTGACTCGCCGTAGGGTCGCAGTGCAGATAAAAGCTGCCAGTGGGCTTCATCACTCGGTGTAGTTCCACTAGCCTGGGGGGCATCATCACGAGGTAGGCCATCATCGCGTTCGGGCCCACGAATTGGCGGAAGGCGGAGATCATTTCTTTGACCGCCGAGGGCACCCTCGGGTTTTGAATAATCTCGACCTCGTAAGCTCCCGCAGTCTCTTGAGTCCACTCCCAGGTGTCAGTGAAAGCCCTAATCTGGGCAGGAGACTCTTCGCCCGTCTTTTCCTTGAACAACACATTGTATGAGGCGTTGGAATTGAATGGCGGATCCAGATACACAAGGTCAACCGACTCATCGGGTACGTGGTCCCGAAGCACCTGGAGGTTATCCCCGTAGTACAGAGTATTCCGCATTCGTCGCACCTTATCGGGCATTCACCGAGGTCTGTGTGACTCATATTATACTTAACCCCACCGGACAGTCGCTTGAGCGAGGGAGTAGTATGCTCGACCTCCTAATCACCAACGGCCAAGTCATCGACGGGAGCGGCAGCCCCGGATTCTTTGCCGCGGTGCTGGTTGAGGGCGACCGGGTGACTGTCCAACGGGGTGACGTTTCGCATCTGGAAGCGGCCCGGACCATCGACGCCACGGGTTACGTGGTATGCCCCGGGTTCATCGACCTGCACTCCCACGCCGGGTTGACCATCCTGGGCGAGCCCCACCACGACCCAAAGGTGCGCCAGGGCGTGACCACCGAGTTGGTGGGCATCGACGGCATCTCCCACGCCCCGTTCAAGACCAGCGAGGAGCTGCAACGCTACATCTGGCTGGACTCGGGGCTGAACGGCTACCCGCCCCTGCCCGCCGACTGGCTGACCGTGGCCGACCTATTGAATAAGTACGACAACTCGGTGGCCATCAACATGGCCTATATCCTGGGCAACTCGCCGGTGCGCATCTGGAGCGTGGGCTGGAACGACCGGCCCGCCACCGCCGCCGAGCTTGAGGACATGAAGTCGGTGGTCCGTGAGGCCATGGAAGAGGGCGCCTGGGGCCTTTCCACCGGCCTGGACTATCCGCCAGGGGCCTACGCCAGCACCTCCGAACTGGCCGAGTTGGCCGGAGTGGCGGCCCGGCTGGGCGGTCACTACCACACCCACACCCGCGCCAGCCTGAGATCAAAGGGCCTGCTGGCCCCGTGGGAGGAAGCCCTGGAGATCGGCCGGGGCGGCGACTGTCCGGTGCACCTGACCCACTACCGGCAGAGCGCCGCCGGCGTGGGCAGCCACCTGGATTACATCGGGCTGGTCGAAGACGCCCGCGCCGAAGGCATGGACGTGACCTTCGACTGCTACACCTATCCCTACTCGGGCACCACGGTGACCATCGGCCTGCCCCACTGGGCCAAGGACGGCGGGCCGGAGCGGCTGATGGCCGCGCTCAAGGACGTCGACGACCGGGAGCGGATGAAGCGGGAGCTCTCCCGGGACCGGCTGGAGAACAATTGGCTGACCAACTTCACCCAGCCCCAGAACAAGCAGTACGACGGCAAACTGATTACTGACATCGCCGATATGCGGGAGCAGGACCCGGCCGACGCCCTGTTCGACCTGCTGATCGAAGAGAACCTGGGCATATCGACCGTGGGCCTGGGCACCAACCCCCAGACCCTCTACGCCTTCGTGTCCCACCCGGCGGGAATGATCGCCAGCGACTCCATCCTCTTCGGCGAGTACCCCAATCCCCGCACCTACGGCTGCTTCCCCATCGTGCTGGCCGAGTTCGTCCGGGCCGAGAAGCAC
>JACZUF010000004.1:40138-130826 GCA_022573285.1 Chloroflexota bacterium | reverse complement strand
TCGGTTGCCACGGGAGTTTCAGGCTCTAAGCCGGGCACCGAGATGCCCTGCCCAGGCACGTTTTTCCAGTATAGCATAGAGAAACCGGACAAAAACAAGCGTCCCCTACACCTCCCTGAGCCGCTTCACCGCGGCCGGGATCTCGGGCAACAGGTCCGATGCCGCAACGCCGGTGCTTCCCAATCGAGAGACGGTTTCCCGGCCGGCTTCACCGTGCAGGTAAACCCCGCAGCAGGCCGCGACGGTAGGGGCCAGTCCTTGAGCCATCAACCCGGCGATAACCCCGCTGAGAACATCTCCGGTGCCTCCTGAGGACATGCCCGGATTCGCGAACGGGGCGACACGCACCATTCCACCCGGCTCTCCGATAACCGTGTTCGCGCCCTTTAGCACCAGGCAAACGTCCCACTTGGCAGCGTACTCTCTGGCGACGGCCACCCGGTCTTTCTGAATCTCCTCTGCCGAGAGTCCCGTGAGGGTGGCCATCTCACCTGGATGAGGGGTGAGCACCATGAGGTCACGCCCGCGCTCCGGCCAACCCGTGATCTGGGCCAGGTTGTTCAGACCGTCGGCGTCCACCAGCGCGGGCAATTCAACGAGCTCGGAGAGCCCGGAGGCTTCCCGGCTGCGCGACCGGCCGAACAGCAGGTCTTCGACGAACTCTACCGTTCCCCCGGACAACCCCAGCCCGCAGCCCACTGCGATATTGGTATAGCGGCGGGACCCGCCCCCTATCTCCTGTATCACCTGGGCCGCCTGGGCGCTGACCCGTCCCTCCTCGTCCTCGGGCAGGGGCAGGTGGATCGGCTCGGTGGCCTTGGCGGCCGCGATGGGATAGACACTCTTGGGGGTGGCCAGGGTGGTCAGTCCGGCCCCGGCCCGCACCGCCGCCTGGGACGCCAGATAGGCCGCTCCCACGTAGTTCCGGGACCCGGCCACCACCAGGACATGGCCGAAGTTGCCTTTGTGGGCGTCCAAGGGCCGCTGGGGCAGGTTTTCGGCCACCCACCGCCGGTCCAAGAGTTCCAGCAGTATTGATGTCTCTTCGGACAGGCCGGGGGGCACGCCGATGTCCAGCACCCGCATTTCTCCGGCGTGTCCGGCGCCCGGAAAATTAAGCAAACCCACCTTGGGGTAGCCGAGGGCGAAGGTTAGGTCGCAGGGTACGCCAAAGGGGTCAACTTCGCCGGTGTCGGCGTTAAGCCCGGTGGGCAGGTCCAGGGCCAACAGCTTGGGGGGAATCGGCGCGGACCGAACCTTGGAAAGGCGGAACATGGCCTCTTTAATCGGTCCTTCCAGAGGCCGCGCCCGGCCGGTGCCCAGCACGGCGTCTATCACCAGGGCGGACCGGGCCAACGACCGCTCCAACTCCCCACTCTCGGCGGCCCCGGAGGGTCCTATGACGGTGACCCCATACTCCAGCGCCCGGTCCATTTTGAGGTCGGTCTCGGGCCGGCCGGCCACCACAAAACAGGTGACTTCGGCGCCCCAGCGGCGCAGATGCCTGGCGGCCACCAGGCCGTCGGCCCCGTTATTTCCAGGGCCAACCAGCACCAGTACCCGCACGCCGGCCGCGCCGGCCAGGTCCCGCGCGCCTTGCGCCACGGCCAGACCGGCGTTCTCCATCAGGACGTCGGTGCTGACTCCGGCCTTCTCCGACGCCTGCTCTATGGCTGCCATCTGGGCGGCGGTGACGATCTTCATTCTATGTACCTGGTTTTGGAAATAGCCGTTACGGTCATCCGTTCGTCCTGAGCCCCGTCGAAGGACCTTGGCTTCGGCGCGTTCATGGTTCGACGGGGCTCACCACGAACGGTGGTAGTAGCGGCGACTGTCGATAGAAGTCCTAGGCTTCAGCCCGTTAGGCCCGCTGGGCAACCACAAAGGCCACGGCGTATTCACGGGAGTGGGACATGCTGAGTGATATTTCACCCACCTGCAACCGCTTCGCCCGCTGCTCGGCCCGGCCGTGGAGTTTCACGCCGGGAGCGCCGCTTTCCTCGCGGACGACCTCGATATCCTTCCAACCGACGCCGCGGACGCCGGTGCCCAACGCTTTCATCGTCGCCTCCTTGGCGGCAAAACGGCCGGCCAGGTTGGGCGCGCGGCCACGGCAGTAAGCGATCTCGGCAGGGGTGAAGATACGGTCCAAGAACCGTTGGCCGTAGCGGTCCAACACTTGTTGGATACGAGGAATCTCGATGATGTCTACGCCTGTTGTGAGCATCGTCCGACCAAGCCGGTAGATCAATCTACCCGATGGTGTCCAGGTAATTGAAGGTTATCTAGGATCCGGGACACCGAGTAACTGCGGTTTAACACGTAGAAGTGGACACCGGGCACGCCCGAGTCCCAGAGCTCCCGCACCTGGGCAGTGGCGTACTCCACCCCCATGTCCCGGGCGCTGTCGTCGTTGTCCGCGTACTTGTCCAACAACCGGTCCAAGGCGGGGGGTATCTTGGACCCACTCAGGACGGTGAAACGGCGGACTTGAGCGGAGTTCAAGACCGGCAACACTCCCGGAATAATGGGCACTTCGATGCCTCCGGCGCGGGCCCGCTCCACAAAATCGAAGAAATACCGGTTGTCGTAGAACAACTGGGTCACGAGGAAATCGGCCCCGTTCTCGACCTTGAGCTTGACGTATTCCAGGTCTGTTTCCAAGTCCACCGATTCGGTATGGCCCTCTGGGTAGCAGGCGGCAGCTACGCCGAACTTGAAGTTCGACTTTACGTGCTGGAGCAGGTCGGTGGCGTGCTGGAACCCACCGGCCACCGGGACAAATTCCGTGGACCCCCGAGGCGGGTCGCCGCGCAGGGCAATGATGTTCTCGATGCCCTCGGCCTCCAGCCGCTCCAATACGCCGTGGATCTCCTCTTTGGTCTGACCCACACAGGTCAGGTGGGCCATGACCTCCACTCCGGAGGTCCGCTTGGCCTCGAAGGTGATCTCCTCAGTGAAAGACCGCGTCGAGCCGCCGGCCCCGTAGGTCACCGACACGAAGTCTGGGCAGTACGCAGTCAACCCATCCAGGGTCTCCAGCACCGCCGGTATTCCCTCGGCCGTCCGGGGAGGGAAAAATTCGAAGGAGATTGGGCGTGTTTTCTTCAGGATGTCTTTTATCTTCAAGCTGGTATCCGATGACTGCCCGCGGATTTGACGTGCCGCCAGAGCGTGATTGTGTTCGTGAGCGCCGTATTGAAGGGCCGGGAGCGCCTCCCCCACAGAGAGACTAAATCATAGCATCGGCCCAAGTAGGTGTCGAACCAACCAGGCTCATTATTGCTCCCGGAGACCGCCTAGAACTCCGGTTGGCGTTTTTCTTTGAAGGCCTTGATTCCCTCCGCCGGGTGCGGAGAGGTGGTCATGTACTGCACGAAGGCGTGGCTCTCCAGGGCCGTGCCGTCTTCAATGGACAGGCCCAGGCCCCGGAGGGTCACCGACTTGATCAGAGCAATGCCGGCGCGGCTCTTGGTGCGCAGAGATTTCAGCAGCTTCTCCAATTCCTCGTCCAGTCCCTCCGCCGGGACCGCGCGCAGGGCCAGGCCCCAGTCCACAGCTTCTTCGCCGGAGAGCCACCTGCCGGTGGTCAGCAGTTCCATGGCCCGTTGCAGGCCCACGCGGCGGGGCAGCCGCTGGGTGGAACCGCCGCCGGGCATCAGGCCGAAGTTCACGTGTTGGTCTCCGATACGGGCGTCTTCGGCCACCAGCGCCATATCGCAGGCCATCATCAGTTCGAGGCCGCCCGCCAGGGCGAAACCGTGCACCACCGCAATGACCGGGATGGGCAGTTTCTCGATCTGGCCCAGGGTTTGGTTGATCTGGGCCACGTAATCCGGCAGCAGGGCCGGGTCTTCGAAGGTGGTTTGGAAATAGGTGAGGTCGGCGCCGGCGCAAAAGGCCCGGCCTTCGCCCCGGATCACCAACACCTTGATGGACTCGTCGTTGCCCGCCTCGGCCACCCCAGATGAGAGTTCCGCCAACAACTCCGGACTCAGGGCGTTGAGAGCGTCCGGGCGGTTGAGCCGGATGGTGGCGACCCGGTTTTCTTTCTCCAGTTTGATGTTGGTATACTCCACCGGACACCTCCTGCCGCATGGGGACCTTCAGACTTAATATACCAGACGGCCCCCAGTAACCGGACCTCCAGTCACGCCTGATGGGCGCCTAGACCATGGCCTTAAAACCAAAAGAAAGTTGCATCTTAAAGGTGCGGGTCCAGCCAAAAGCCTCCCGTAACCAGGTGGACGGCTATGAGGATGGCACACTGCGGCTGCGGGTCACGGCCCCGCCCATAGAAGGCAAGGCCAACACCGGGGTGATTGCCCTGCTGGCCAAAGCATTGGGGGTCAGCAAGTCCAAGCTGGAGATAGTCCGCGGTCACGGCTCCCGGGACAAGGTCGTTTCGGTGGACACGCTGACGGAGCAGGAAGTGCGCCGGCGGATCGAGACTGCAGTTGAGCGCTAGCCCAGGGGGCCAGGGGGGAAGTTGCGCTTCATGAACTTTGGCTGGGTCTTGAAAGACGAACTGGCCGGCTCCCAGGGGCCGGCCAGTTTTGACGACCTATTTTTTCTCCACAGTCAGGGCGTCCGCGCCGTGGTCCGGATGGAGGAGCGGACCATCGCCGCGGACACCGGAAACATGGTTGACCTGGTGGACATGTACGAGCCGGTGCCAGATTTCACGCCGCCAGAACTGGAACAGATACAGCGGATGATCGAGTTCATCGACCGGCAGACCGGAGAGCGGAAGCCGGTGGTGGTCAGTTGTTACGCGGGCATCGGACGCACCGGCACGGTCCTGGCCTGTTACCTGGTGCACCGTGGCTATGAGCCAGCCGAGGCGATCAACCGGGTGCGGGAGCTCCGTCCGGGGTCGGTCCAGACCCCCGAACAAGAAGCGGCGGTGCACCGATACGCCGAGTGGGCCCAAACCTCAGAAGATAATTCCGGAGGCTAAGCGGCGACTGCGGTCTCGGCTATCGCCGCGCTCACAGCCCGGACAGCAACAATATTCGACGCAGACCCATTCAACACGGACTGATGGCCTCTGACCTCATCGACATCAATTAAGGTCCCGCACTGCATACACTTCAGGAATTCACCGTAGGTGTCTTTCTCCAGGATTAGGTCTCCCCGGCATTTTGCGCACGCTTTGAAATAGAACATCGTATGATACCTTCTTCATAAGAGCGGACTGGATAAATCTAGTTGGGCCGCATTCCCGCATCACGTTCAAAATAATTTGATGCCGTTGTTCACCCCAGGATTCCTCTGCTATATTCAAACCAGACGGCGGCGTCATATCCCCATTGACGCGGCCCGTGCGATTTTTGTTCCCTGGAGTTAACCGATTGGTCCAGATCAGACAGGAATTCATCGACGAGATGGTGGACCACGCCAAGGCCGACCTGCCCAACGAATGCTGCGGCATCCTGGCCGGGCCGGAAGGCAAGGTGATGAAGGCCTACCGAATGTCCAACGTGGAGGCCAGCCCGTTCCGCTTCTCAATGGACCCTATGGAACTGGTCAAAGTCGACTCTGAGGCCGGCGACAACGGCTGGGACCTGCTGGCTATTTACCACTCCCATACCGGCAGCGAAGCCTATCCCTCGGATACCGACGTGCGCATCGCTGGGGGCACCGCCGCGCTCTGGCCCGACGTTCGCTACGTTCTTGTGTCGTTGATGGAAGTGGACAACCCGGCCGTGCGCATATTCCAGATAAGCGACGGAACGGTCACCGAGGAACCCCTCGAGGTCTCCTGATTCGTACGCTAATTGGCCGGGCCAATCCCTGATGAACCGCTGGATTCCAGCCGCTGCTATCTGCCTGCTGCTGGCCGCATGCAGCAGCGCGACGCCCACATTTCCCGTTGCTACCAACGCCGTTACCCCAAGCCCGACTGCCGCCGCCGCCCTAGCTACTCCTCTTCCCATCGCCGGCGCCACTGGTTCCATCCCTCTTCCCGGCTCTGCCGCCGCCCTGCCCGCGCCCCATCCGGACACCACGGAGTGGGTCAGAAAACGCCTGGATGCGGTGGTGGCGCTCTACCGGCCCACCGAAGCGGGTGAGGCACTGCTCCGCAGCCTGGACCTGCGCCAGATGGAGGGGGAACCGGGTTTCTTCGGCAGCTACGGCTTCGACGACTGGGCCGGGGTTGGCGAGGCCATCCCCATCGGCGTGATTCACGAACTGGGCCATTCACTTTGGGGCGGCTTTCCAGTGGCAGGCAGGCCAGGCCTTAACTGGGACAAACCTGACGGCGCGGCTCTTTCTTCGGCGATGGACAGCTACCACCGGGACATCCTGGCCTTCATGGGCCAGCCTCCCGACGATTACGAGTTGCTCCGCCAACGGCTGCGCAACCTGCCCGACATCTCCATCGACAACCCAGAGCCGTTGTTTCATAGCCTGGAGGCCGACGTGCCTTACACCACCGGCGGCAGCCTCCGGCTGGTGCCGCCCATATTGCGGAAATACTGGGTCAATTTCCTCTCGGCCGGGCCCTTTGGCAGTTGGTACGACGCGGCGGGCTGGTTCGAATCGTTATCTCAAGAAGAGCGGGCGGCAGCGGGCAAATGGCTGGGATTCGAGCACTTGGACCTGAGACAATACCCGTTCCTGGAGTCGCCAGGAGTGGCCGAAGAGGTCTTGCTCACCGCAGAAATAGTGCTGGAAACCGAGGAGAAACAGCGGCTGCGCGACCTGGCTGTCCAGTTCGACCTCCTGATCGGCGATCCTCAGATAAAAGAGGACTTTCAGTTCTGGCGCCGATATCTTCGGGACAAAGTGACGCTGCGCGCGGCCCACCCCGGCTACCTATCGTCCCTCGAGTTGGAGCGTGCCGGACAACTGGCCTCGGCCCTGGGATTTGTGGCCTACCCGGCAAGGGGCTCGCCGGCCGGACAAGCGGAGCGCCTGGCGGACCGCCTGACCCAAGAACCGTTCCTGGTCAACTTTCTTCCGGCCGTGGACAACCAGGTCCTGTTGGAGCTATTCGCCAGTGGGGCGGTGTTTCCCGAGGGCCGGACCCTGCAAGCCACGGCCAGTTTCGTGGAGCGGCTTAGGGTCTTTGGAGCCAAGGTCGATTCCATTCTGGAGGCCGGGCGGTTTCACCCTGTTTGGGGCGCGGTGAACCTGCAGAAGTTCTTAGACGAAACGGGCCTCGGCCAGGAAGAGGACCTGAAGCTGTTCTTCGACCTTTTCCGGGACCGGGACCCAAGAATGGCCAAAGCGGTAACCTCCGCATTGGCCGATGACACCGTGCGCGGGTTGATGTCTCCAGTACCGTTCCAGCTCCGGACGATCTTGGACCCTGAAGGACTGCTCTCCAAACTTGGCGTGACGTCCGGCGCGGCCAGCCCGTCGCAACTCCGGGAGGGTATCGCCCTGTTGATCGAAGAGCCCTCCGGAAACTTTCGGATCGATGAGCCGTACCTGGAGGCCCTGTTCCAGGTGGTGGCCGACCGGGCCAAGGAAGCCCCCAAGGAGACGGCGCGTCTGCTTCTGGATTCTCTCGTCCCCCTGGAGGGGATGATCCTGGCGCAACCAGAGGCGGCCGCACTGATATTGAGTAGTGACAACGAGACGGCGTTGGCTTTGGTGCGGCAGAGCGACCCGTTGCTGGCCCCGCCCTGGCGGATCATGTACCGCCTGCTGCAGGCCGAGCCGGGTTTGGCCGCCAGATTGTTGGCCGAATTCCACCGCCGCGGCGAGGCGGTTTTGGTGGTGGAGACCATGGCCTACTTCGCCTACGATAAGGACCGCCTGGAAAGGTCGTCCCAGCTTGCCATCTCCTTGGAAAACAACGGCCGTTTCTTGAGCAACCTGTTCCGGATGGAAGGGGGGGAGTGGCTGCAGGCCAGGCTTGTCGAGTCGGTGGGAATATACCGGCATCGGGTGATGGCCGGCGAAGCGGGTTCCGATTTTCTGGAACGCTACCGGGAGACCCTGGACGCCGCAGTGGCAACCCTTGACGCTCAAGAGACGCGCATGGGTCTGGAGGAGGTTATTCGCCGGGCGTTCGCGCCGTTTTAACCTTCATTTGGGCCGCCGTTTTGGATTTTGAACTTTCTTCGTCCTCGGTGCCGCCCACGGTCGCCACGACCACCGCTCCAACGACATAGGTGGCAGCCATCAAAGCCAATACCACCGCCACAACCGCCGACTTGATCCGGTTCCGCGATAGCACCAGCACCAGCCCAGTCAGCATCAGACCCACGGCCACGCCGCCGGCTACAAAATGCGCCGGTTCGGTCGCGTTGCCCAGGACACCGTCCCGGAAGAACGGGTCGGCGTAGAACAGGATGGTGACATTGAACGCGCAGCTCCCGTAGAGCCCGGCCACTCCCAGGTCCATGGCCCCCATGCGGGCGGCGGCAATGGTGGACGATGCTTCGGGCATGGTGGTCACCAAGGACACCAACAGGATGCCCAGGGTGCTGGAGGCGATGCCCGTGATGTCGGCGATCTCGTCGGTGCTCCATGCCAGGAAGAATCCGGCGATCACCACGCCCAGAGAAACCAGCCCAAACATTGCCCAGGCCTTGCGAAGGGTCATTCCGGGGTCTTCTCCCTCTTCGTCGCCGGCGTCGGGACGGTTCTTGTAGACCCACCACATGCCGGCAACAAAGAGGGCTATCAAGATAATCGAAGAAATTCCGACCTCCCCAACGTTCGCCCCCCATTGCAGACCAGCGAACAGGATGGCCGCCCCAGTCGTGACCACGGCCACCACGATCAGATAACCTTGCTCGGGCGCCACCTGTTGCAGGAAGCGCTTGCCGCCGAACGCCAACGCCACGGCGGACAGTGTGAACATATTGAGCATGTTGGCGCCGAAGACGTTGCCCACGGCCAACTCGGGGTTGGGCGGGTCCAACTGAACGGCGGAGATGTTGGTGGACAACTCGGGCAACGAAGTGGCCAGGGCCACCAACAGACTGCCCACGAACAGACGGCCCCAGCCCGTCAGCGAGGCCAGGGCGTCGCCGTAGACCGCCAGCTTGGTGCCGCAGAATATGACCACTACGGCGCTGGCCAGAAAGACCGCTATGGCGACCGTCAGGTCTCCGCCCATTTGGGAATCCTCCTATTGGTCTAGTGCCTCATCAATCCGAACCTGGCGGATAGAGGAGACGGCCCCCACTCTAACTCTGCCCCCGGCGAAGGAGGAGACTCGCGACCGTGTCGCAGGGGGGGTAGCGCGGTGAATTTAACTTCCGGTCTCGATGGCGGCAATTATCCGGTCGCCCATCTCAACGGTTGAAACGTGTTCGGCACCCTCGGGCGCTATGTCCGCGGTGCGGGTGTTCTGCTCCAACACTCTGTCCACCGCCCGCTCGATGGCGGCGCCTTCTTCGGTCAGGCCCAGAGAATACCGGACCATCAACGCCACGCTCAATATGGAGCCCGTGGGGTTGGCGATGCCCTTGCCTGCGATGTCCGGCGCGGTCCCGTGGATCGGCTCGTATAGTCCTCCGGAGCGTTGCCCGGCCACCGGCACTCCGGCCAGGCTGGCCGAGGGCAGCAGGCCCATGGACGCCGCCAGCACCGAGGCCTCATCGCTCAGGATGTCGCCAAAGGTGTTCTCGGACACGATGACGTCGAAGCTGGCGGGCTGCTGGATAAGCTGCATTGCGCAGGTGTCCACCAGCATGTGTTCCAGTTCGATGTCAGGGTATTCTTCCCCCAGCCTGGTGGCCACGGCCCGCCACAACCGGGAGCACTCCAAGACGTTGGCCTTGTCCACCGAGGTCAGCTTCTTGCGTCGTCCCCCGGCCAGCTCGAAGCCCACCCGCAGGACCCGTTCGATCTCGCCCTCGGTGTAGCGCATGGTGTCCTCGCCCACCATGCCGTTGGGCGTCTCACGCCTACCCCTGGGCAAGGCGTAATAGAGTCCGCCGGTCAGCTCGCGCACCACCACCAGGTCCACGCCTTCGATGATGTGGGGCTTGAGCACGCTGGACTCGGCCAGCCAGGGGTAGACCTTGACCGGCCGGATGTTGGCGAACACTCCCATGTGGGCCCGCATGTCCAGCAGACCCCGCTCTGGTTGCACCTTGGCGTCGGGGGAGTCCCACTTGGGGCCGCCCACCGCGCCGAAGAGCACCGCGTCATTGGAGTCCAGGAGGCCGATGGTCTCCTCGGTCAGGGGAACCCCGTGCTTGTCGATGGAGATTCCGCCGATATCGCCGTAGCTGAGATTGAATTGGTGCCCAAAGGTCCGGCCCACGGCCTCCAAGACGCGCACGCCCTGTTCGGTCACCTCCGGGCCGATCCCGTCACCACCCAAAACGGCGATGTTGAACTCCACGTGGCCCCTCCTGACTCTTTGTACCGTAATGTGTTGGTTTACTCTCGCACGGAGTCCGAAAGGGACCCGGCCGCAAATCCCGCCACAGTATACCTATAATCGCCAGGGCCTTCAAACGAGGCAGCCCCAGCCTGGCAATGGCCCCAATATTGTTCTATCATCCGTGTGATTCTATCGAGATTCAAACGGGACTCGGCCGGAAAGTTGGCAATCTTTTATTAGTGGATTGCAGGCATGGATTTCAAGAAATTTCTGAGCGGCCTCCAGCACATCGTCAGCAAGGAAAACGTGGTGCACCACCCCGATGACCTGCTGGTCTTCGAATATGACGGTGCGGTGGACCGGGGGCTGCCCAAGGCGGTGGTTTTCCCCGCCAATACCGGCGAGGTAAGCCGGGTTGTTGCCCTGGCCCACGACGCCGGGGTTCCCGTGGTGGGCCGCGGCGCCGGCACCGGGCTCAGCGGCGGCGCCATCGCCCCGCCCGGCGGCATCCAGGTCGCCTTCACCCGCATGAACCGCATCCTGGAAGTGGACACCGAGAACCGGCTGGCGTTGGTGGAACCGGGGGTTATCAACCTGGACCTGGACACCCACGTCCGCAAGTTGGGCCTGCGTTACGCCCCCGACCCCTCCAGCCAACGGGCCTGCAGCCTGGGCGGCAACATCGCGGAGAACGCCGGAGGACCCCACTGTCTGGCCTACGGCACCACCACCAACCATGTGTTGGGCCTGGAGGTCGTGCTGGAAGACGGCTCGGTCGTGAACCTGGGCAGCCTGGCCCGGGAGACCGTGGGCTACGACCTCCGGGGTGTGTTCACAGGCTCGGAAGGCACCTTCGGCCTCGCCACCAGGATCGCGGTCCGGCTCCTGCCGGTACCCGAATCGGTGCGCACCTTCCTGGGAATCTTCCCCGACGTGGAGTCGGCCTGCACCGCCGTATCGGCGATCATCGAGCACGGCATCGTCCCCGCCGCCCTGGAGATGATCGACGCCCTCACCATCCAGGCGGTGCAGAAGGTCAGCGACGCCGGTTATCCCAACGACGCCGGGGCCGTGCTGCTCATCGAACTTGAGGGGCTGCAGGATGAGGTTGACGAGATTGGAGGCGAGGTCGAGGCGGCTCTCTGGGAGACCGGCGCAACCCAGGTGCGGACTGCGGAAGCGGCCGAGGAACGGGAGCAGCTCTGGGTGGGCCGCAAGGGCGCTTTGGGCGCTTTGGGCAGCATCGCTCCCAATTACTTCCTGGTTGACGGAGTGGTGCCTAGGACCAAGTTGGCCCAGGTATTGGGGCAGGTGGCCGAGGTCAGCCGGAAGTACGACATCCCAATAGCCAACGTGTTCCACGCCGGGGACGGGAACCTCCATCCCTGCCTGCTCTTCGACGAACGCCAGCCCGGCGCCATCGAAAAGATTGTGGAGGCCGGGACCGAGGTGCTGCGGATATGCGTGGATGCCGGAGGGACCCTCACCGGTGAACACGGCGTAGGATTGGAGAAAAAGGAGCAGATGCCCTTGGTGTTCTCCGATGACGACATGGCCGCCATGATATCGGTGCGCGAGGCCTTTGCTCCGGACAACAACCTGAATCCGGGCAAGATATTCCCCGACGGGGAACAGTACACCCCTTCGGCCCACCCAGCCGCCCCCGGCATGACCATCTAACCCGCGTAGCGGGAGCAATGGGTCTCGAACCTTCTCTGCGGTATCCAACGCCGTCTGATTCAAGTAGGAGTATCGATTGGAGTCTTCCCTCAGTGACCGGCTCGTGGGGCTTTTGGGCGCGACAGCCGTGTTGTCTGTTGACGGGTATGACATCGACGGGCTGATACCCCAGGCCGTGGTGCGCCCCAGGGACCGGCTCCAGGTCTCCGAGGTTCTGCGTTGGGCCTCGGCAGAGCAGGTGAGCGTCTTGCCCAGGGGCGGCGGCACCAGGATGGGGTTGGGCAACGTCCCACGGCGGGCGGACCTGGTGCTGGACCTGGGAGGGCTGGACAAATTGGTGGACTACCAGCCCGCCGACATGACCGCCACGGTCGAGGCCGGCATGACCCTGGCGTCGCTGGAGGAACAACTGACGCCGGGCGGCGAATTCGTCCCCCTGGAATCGGCGCTGCCCAGCCGGTCCACGGTGGGCGGCACCCTCGCCGTGGGCACGGGCGGCCCCCTGGCCTACGCCTACGGCCTGCCCCGGGAGTGGCTCATCGGCATCGGCGTGATAAGCGCTCAGGGCGTGGCCACCAGGTCGGGCGGCAAGGTGGTTAAGAACGTGACCGGCTACGACCTGAACAAGCTGTACACCGGCTCATTGGGCACACTGGGCGTGATTGTCGAAGCATCATTCAAGCTCTTGCCCATCGACCCCGAAGCCGGAGCCTTGATGGCGTCTTTTCCGTCCCTATCCTCCTCAATCTCGGCCGGCCGGAAGCTGCTCAACTCGCCCGCCGCTCCCATGGGCTGCCACTGCGTCACCTCGGGAGTCTCCCGGCGGCTGCAGGACTCCCTCCACGCCGCATCCCAGGACCTGGGACTGGGAGACGAGGAAGCTGCCTTGTCCTTCGCCTTCTTTTCGGGCCGTGCCAAGGTCACCGGCCGGAGGTTGGAAGAGGCTGCGGCGCTGCTCCTGGCGGAAGGGGCGAACGCGGTGCAGCGGATCGAGGGACCTGCCTCCAACGGGCTGCTGCGCTGGGTCACCGACGCCCCGTCGGAGATAAGCCTGGGCTCCGGTCTGGTCATGAAGCTGTCGGTCCAGTCAAGATCGGCAGCGCGAACATCCGCCGAGTGCGCTGAAATAACCCTCTCTGGAGAGAAGCCGGAGCAGATGGCCGACCCCGGTTTCGGCAGCATCCGTCTTTTCTGGCCCCGGCCCTCGGACGGCCCGATGGCCGGCCGGACGAACAACCGAGAAGAGGAACAGCCAATCTTGGACGCGGTCCAACAGGCCCGGCAGATTGCCCGCCGGTACGGCGGTACGGCGGTCGTGGAACAATGTCCCCTGCCGGTAAAACGGAACATCGATGTGTGGGGAGACCCTCCCGACAGCCTGGCCGTCATGCGGCGCATCAAAGACAGATTCGATCCCGGCGGAATCCTGAACCCCGGCCGGTTCCTGAGAGGTATCTAGATGGTCCAACCATCGACTGAATTAACCGGCGGGTTCACCGGCCCCGACGCCCCGGCCGAGTCCGACCTCTACCGTTGCGTCCACTGTGGGCTCTGCCTCAGCGCCTGCCCGACCTACGTGGAGACGGGGCTGGAGATGGAGTCGCCCAGGGGCCGGCTTGCGCTGATGAAGGCGGTGAACGAGGGGCGGGTGGAGATCACCCCCAGGATCGTATCCCACTGGGATATGTGCCTCCAGTGCCGCGCCTGCGAGGCGGTGTGCCCTTCAGGCGTGCCCTACGGCCGCATCATGGAACGCACCCGCGCCCAGGTCCGGGCCGCCGGTCTCCAGTCCCGTGAACTGCGGCGGCTCAGCCGCTTTTTCCTAAACGCCGCGTTGCCCAATCCACGGCGTTTGCGGTTCGGGGCCCACCTCATCCGCCTTTACCAGCGGCTGGGCATCCAGAGGCTGCTCCGGCTGTCCCACCTGCTCTACCTGCTGCCCGGCGGGATCGCCAAACTGGAGGCCCAATTGCCTCCAATGGGGAAGCGTTTCTTCGGGCCGTCAGACACGGTCCATCCGGCCCAGGGCGTGAAGAAGATGACCGTCGCCCTGCTGTCCGGCTGCGTCATGCCCTTGGCGCAGGGCTCGACCATGGAAGCCACGGTCCGGGTGCTGATCCGCAACGGTTGCGATGTGATGGTGCCCCTAGGTCAGGGTTGCTGCGGAGCGCTGAACGGCCACGCCGGCGACCTCGATGGCAGCCGCGCCATGGCCCGGACCAACATCGACTCGTTGATGGCCGCCGGAGTGGAGCGGGTGGTCACTTCGTCCGCCGGCTGCGGTTCCACCATGAAGGAATACGCCGAATTGTTGAAGGACGACCCCGATTACAGCGCCAAGGCGGCCCGTTTCGGCGAGATGACCCAGGACGTGACCGAGTTTTTGACGGGCCTGCCCTTTCAAGCTCCCACGGCGGCGATCAACCGGAAGGTCACCTACCTAGACCCATGCCACCTGGCCCACGCCCAGCGCATCACCGCCGCGCCGCGGGAAATCTTAAACTCGATCCCAGGGCTGGAGCTGGTGGAGATGGAAAATTCCAGCCTCTGTTGCGGCGGGGCCGGCATCTACTCAACGGTCCAGCCCGACCTGTCCCAGCGGCTGCTCAAACGAAAGATGAACTGTATCGATGCCACGGGGACCCACGAAGTGATCACGGCCAATCCGGGCTGTATGCTGCAGGTGGAGCAGGGTTTCAGGTCGCGGAAGACGGCGGGCCGGGTCCGCCACGTGGTGGACATCCTGGACGAGGCTTATGGGCTGGAAGGGTCCTAAAAAGCGGACCTGAGCCATACCGGATTTCAATGGAATCAAGTATCGTA
This sequence comes from Chloroflexota bacterium, assembly GCA_022573285.1. Lineage (GTDB taxonomy): Bacteria > Chloroflexota > Dehalococcoidia > Lucifugimonadales > UBA3495 > UBA9611. The sequence continues at coordinate 116,023 of JACZUF010000004.1, read as the reverse complement.
GGGGCAGGTTTCCAACCTGCCCTTTTTCAATGCCGCCGTGGTTGTCGAAACTATGGGACCGCCAGGGAGAGGCATGTCGGCGCAAACATGGTTAGCAAGAGAAACTCTATTGCTAGAATTCGGGGTGGCCCACAAACACGCTGATTGCTTCAGGCTTCGTTTATGAACGTGAGGGCGGGTTGAAAACCCGCCCTACGGAGGATTATGTCCATCGAGAGGGAGCCATTGCATCTGGCCGAATGAAATTAGGTTAAAGGCCACCGCTCTGGATTTCGGCCTGCGCCGGAATAACGGTGTCGGCATGACGCACGTAGGGGCACGGCATTGCCGTGCCCCTACGTGCTAGGTTGATATTCCTGCTATCTAATTATCGCCGAAGGTCGCTATGGCCCGCTGGGCCGCCGATAGGCTGGCGCCGAAGGCCACCTCATAGCCCTCTTTGGATAAGATCGACTCTAGGGCGGAGAGTAGCGCGAAGACGTTCTTTTCCCGGGCCGATTCGCCCATCAGGCCGATGCGCCAAGCCTTGCCCCGGAATTCTCCCAGGCCGCCGCCGATCTCGATGTCGTAATCGTCCAGCAGGGTCCTCCGTACCTTGGCGTCGTCGATTCCCTCTGGGACCGATACCGTGGTCAACGGGTTAAGCCGGTGCCCTTCCTCGGCCAGCAGCGTCATTCCCAAGGCCTCCACGCCGGCGCGAAGCCCGTCCGCCACCCTGGCATGCCGCTGTATCCGGTTCTCCAGGCCCTCCTCCATCATCATGCGCAGGGCTTCCCGCAGGGCGTAGGTCATGTTGATGGGCGAGGTATGGTGATAAGCCCTGGTCTCGTTCCAGTAGGCCTCCAGGTCTTTGAGGTTGAAGTAGAAGCTCTGGACTTTGCTCTTCCGATTGCTGACCACATCCATGGCCGCGCCGCTGAGGCTGATGGGGGCCAGTCCCGGCGGGGCTCCCAAGCACTTTTGGGTGGCGCTGTAGCAGATGTCGATGCCCCAGTCGTCCATCCTCATCTCATGGCCGCCCAAGGACGTCACGGCATCGACGATGGCCAGCGCGCCGTGCTCGTGAATCACATCGACCAATTCATTTACCGAGCTCAGCACGCCGGTGGACGTCTCGGCATGGACCACGCCCACGGCCTTGAGCCCCGAGTGCTTCTTGAGTTCGTCCCGCAGCATCTGGGGATCCACGGCCTTGCCCCAGGGGGTGTCCATCAGGTGGACGGTGGCCCCGCAGCGTTCCGCGATGTCGGCCAGGCGGATGCCAAAATAGCCGTTCCGGCAGATGAGCACAGAGTCGCCCGGCTCGATAATGTTGACGCAGGCCGCCTCCATGGCACCCGTGCCGGTGGCCGAGATGGGTAGGGTCATCGTGTTGTTGGTGTGGAAAACCTCGCGCAGCATCTCGCATACGTCATCCATCACCTGGAAGAATGCCGGGTCCAAGTGTCCCACCACGGGGGTGGCCATCGCCTGCAGCACCCGAGGGTGAACGGTGCTTGGTCCGGGCCCCAACAGCACCCTCTGGGGCGGCTGCAATTCATTCATGTAGGAGCTAGTCAAGCATGACCTCCGGTCGCATGGACCTTCTCATGGTTTAGATATCTGGGCCGGCGACCGCCCGAATCCGCGGCGGGGCTAAAGGACTGCCGAAGCGCCGCCGTCCAGGTTCACCGCGATGCCGGTGAGGTAACTGGCCCTCGCCGAAGCCAGGAAGGCGATGACGTCGCCGGCTTCCTCGGGCTCGGCCACGCGGCCCAAGGGCACGGAGCGCGCCTTGGCCAGTTCGTCGTAGAAGGTCTCGATGGACAGGTTGGGCTCCTTCTCGAGACGGGCATCGTAACGGCGTTGGTGCTGGCCGCTCTTGACCAGCCCGATGCAAACGGTGGTGACCAGGATGTTGTCCTTGGCCAGGTCCTTGGACAGGCCCTTGGTGATGGCGATCCCAGCCGCCCGGGAGATGGATGTGGGCATGGAAGACGGGCCGGGGGTCCGGCCGCCCAGGTTCGTTACATTTATGATCCGGCCACCGCCGACCTTCCGCATCTCAACGATGGCGTCTTGCATCAACCGGACCGCGGCCCAGACCTTCAGGTCAAAGTCCGATGCCCAGTCCTCGTGGCTAACGCTTTCGAAGGGTTTGGCCATGGACGTGCCCGCGTTGTTGACCACGATATCGACCCGGCCGAAGTTGTCCAGGGCCGTCTTGATCATCGTCTGGGACGCCCCGTCCGAGGTTACGTCCAGCGACAGTGGGACTACCGAACCCTCGGTAGCCGTCTTGATGTCCTGGACCGCCTGGTCGAGCACTTCCTGCCGCCGGGCCACGATCACCACGTTGGCCCCCTCTTTGGCCATGCTCAATGCGGCCGCTTTGCCAATCCCGTCACTTCCACCCGTGATGATTGCCACTTTGTCCTGAAGGCCCAGGTCCATAGTCGTGTCTCCAACTTGCCTGTTTGGCTATTTGGCGGAATTCGCACCGAGATTGAGCCGGAGGCCGTTCAGATACGGCTCAGGCGAATCGGCAGCCCATTATAGCATGGCGATTGCCTCTGGATTACGGCTGGAAAATTGGCCGCGCGAGCCTGGGAGGGGGTGGTTGCACCGGGCTATATCTGGAGTCCCGACTCTTGGGCGACAATGTTGATGTCTTTGTCGCCCCGGCCGCTGAGGCAGACCAGAACTATCTGGTCCGGCGTCAGCTTTCCGGCCAACTCCACGGCGGCAAACACCGCGTGGGAAGACTCCAGCGCCGGGATGATGCCCTCGGTGCGGCACAAGAGATGGAACGCCTCCAGGGCCTGGGCGTCGCTGACCTCCCGGTACTCGGCCCTACCCAAGTCCTTCAGGTAACTGTGTTCGGGGCCCACACCGGGGTAGTCCAGCCCCGCCGAGATGCTGTGGGTCTCCTGCACCTGCCCGTGCTTGTCCTGTAGCAGATAGGACATCGCGCCGTGAAGCACGCCGGGACGCCCAGCGCTGAGGGTGGCCGAGTGTCTGCCGGTGTCGACCCCTTCGCCGCCGGCCTCCAAGCCGATCAGTCTCACATCTTCGTCCGGCACGAAGGGATGGAAAATGCCGATGGAGTTGCTGCCGCCGCCGACGCAGGCCAGCACGTAGTCCGGCAGCCGTCCTTCAGCCTCCAACAACTGGGCCCTGGCCTCCCGTCCGATGACCGTCTGGAAGTCGCGCACCATCACGGGATAGGGATGGGGGCCGACCACGCTGCCGATCAGATAATGGGTGGTCTCCACGTTGGTCACCCAGTCGCGGATGGCCTCGTTGATTGCGTCCTTCAGGGTGCGCGTGCCCGACTCGACAGGCACGACTTCAGCCTCGAGCAGCTTCATGCGGTAGACGTTCAGCGACTGGCGTTGGATATCCTCGCTGCCCATGTAGACGATACATTCCAGGTCCAACATGGCGCAGGCGGTGGCTGCGGCGACGCCGTGCTGCCCGGCCCCGGTCTCGGCGATGATCCGCTTCTTGCCCATGTGCTGGGCCAACAGCGCCTGGCCCAGGGCGTTGTTGATCTTGTGCGCCCCGGTGTGGGCCAGGTCCTCCCGCTTGAGGTAGATCTTGGCCCCGCCGCAGTGGCGGGTCAGGTTCTCGGCGAAGTAGAGGGCCGTGGGCCGCCCGGCGTAGGTGTGGAGCAGATGGGAGAGCCGGTCCTGAAATTCATCGTCCTCTTTGGCGCTGAGGTACGCCTCCTCCAACTCGGCCACGGCGGCCATAAGCGTCTCAGGGATAAACTTGCCGCCATAGTCGCCGAACCGCCCCCGGTCGTCCGGGAAGCGGCGCGCCGCGTTTTCATCTGGCATCTGGTGTTCCTTTGCTCCGTTAAGCCGTCTTGCCTGCGGCTGTTCTGGCGTTCCGCATGAAATCCCGAATCTTCTGATGGTCCTTGTCGCCGCCGGTCTCGACTCCGCTGGACACGTCCACGCCCCAGGGCCGCACTTCCGCTATCGCCTGGGCCACGTTCTCCGGAGAAAGCCCGCCGGCCAGCAGGAAGGGAAGGCCAGCCTGGGAAAGGAGGGCTGCGACGGCCCAGTCGAAACCCTCTCCAGTGCCACCTTGTATCCCCTCAACATAACGGTCCAGCGTTACTAGATGCCCAACGCCGCTGTAGTCTTTCAGGCGTTCGCCGGTTCCGGCATCGTCTGATGCTGTGGCGGACTCGGCAACGTGCACCACTTTAATCACGTCGCAGCCGACTTGACCGGCGTACTCAACCGATTCTTTTCCGCACAACTGGGCCAGGTCCAGTCCGCAGTATTCGACTATGGCGTTAACTTCGTCCAATAGCTGGTCGGCGAAGAGGCCCACGATGCGGGGCACGGGCCCGCCTGAGTTCCTGACCCCGTCCACGATGACCTTGGCGGCCTCCGGAGTGATGCGCCGGTGGCGCTCCGGCACAAAGACCATCCCGATGAAATCAGCCCCCGCGTCAGCCGCCGCCAGCCCGTCGTCCAAGTCACGGATACCGCAGATCTTGACCCTTATCTCTTGGGAAGTCATGGTCATGCCGCCGGCGCTTTTTGTCCGGTCAACTCCCGGACCTTCTCGCCGACGTCCGGGGCGGTCACTAGGGCCTCGCCGACCAGTGCCGCGTTGACCTTGAGGCGGTCCAACCGGCCCAGGTGCTCGCGGGTGAAGATGCCGCTTTCGCTGACGATCTGCTTGCCCATGGGCACCAGCGGAGCCAGCCGCTCCGTTACGGCCAGGTCGGTGGTGAAGGTGCGCAGGTCGCGGTTGTTGATGCCGATGATCTCGGCCCCGGCGTCCACCGCCGTCTCAAGCTCCCCTTCGTCGTGGACCTCCACCAGGCACTGCATCCAGTGTGACTGGGCTGCATCCAGCAGTTCCTTCAACTGGTCTGGCTCCAGGATGGCCACGATGAGCAGCAGCGCGTCGGCCCCGGCGGCCCGGGTCTCCACTATCTGGTAGGGGTCGAATATGAAGTCTTTGCGCAGCACCGGGGCGCGCTGGGACGCTCCGGTCTTTTTGATCTGCCGCAGATGGTCAAGCTCGCCCTGGAACCGAAGGTCGGTCAGGCACGAAATGGCGGCGGCCCCGTTGCTGGCGTAGGTCTCGGCCAGCTTCAGATGGTCGAAGTCCGGCGCAAGAAGCCCCCGGGAGGGGGAGGCCTTCTTCACCTCAGCTATCAGACGGACACCGCCACCAAGTAAAGCCCCAGACAGGTTAAGGGGCCGGGGCTGGCCGCCGGCCACCGCCTCCAGGTCCGCCAGGGTCACCTGGGACTTGCTTTCCGCCAACTCGATACGCTTGGCGGCGACTATTTCATCTAGGATGCTTGGCATTTTTCTTCTGTGGTAATCCGAAAATCCAGTCTAGCACTATAGTTCATAAACCCTTCTGGAGCGGTTCAGCCGCCACCCGCCTGGCTAACCTCGATCATGGATTCCATCCGGTCCTTGGCCGCGCCGCTGTCGATGGCCTGGGCGGCCAGTTGCACGCCGTCTCGAATGTTGGAGACCAGGTCTCCCACCAGCAGCACCCCCGCGCTGTTCAGCAGCACGTAATCGCGCACGGGGCCGCCTTCTCCGTCCAGCAACGCCCGCATTGTCTTGGCGTTGGCCGCTTTGTCGCCGCCCCGCACCGCCGCGATGGGCGTAACCGGCAGCCCGGTGTCAGCCACCGACAGGGTCCAGTGGCTCACCTTGCCCCCAACGACCTCCCAGACCGAGGTATCCCCGGACAACGTCATTTCATCCAGACCGCCGTCGCCGTGGACGACGATCGAGTGGTGGGTGTCCAGAAGGCCCAAAACCGCCGCCATCTTCTCGCCCAGTTCCGGGAAGGCCACTCCGACCAGCTCGGACTGCGCCCCCGCCGGGTTGGTCAACGGACCTAAGATATTGAACACGGTGCGGATGCCGATCTCCCGGCGCACCGGCGCGGCGTGGCGCATGGAGGGATGGTACGCCTGGGCAAACATGAACCCGATGCCGCTTTCCCTGATGCAGCGCTCCACATCCTCTGGCGGAAGGTCGATGCGCACTCCCAGTTCTTCCAGCACGTCGGCGCTGCCGCAGGCGCCCGTGGCGGCCCGGTTGCCGTGTTTTGCCACCTTCAACCCGGCGCCCGCCGCGACGAAGGCCGCTGCGGTGGAGATATTGAAGGTGTTCAAGCCGTCGCCGCCGGTGCCCACGGAGTCGACCAACATGCCTTCCACATTGACCTTCAGGGAGAACTCACGCATGATCGTCGCCATGCCGGCGATCTCCTCGGTGGACTCACCCTTGAGCCGGAGCGCGGTCAAGAACGACCCCAACTGGGCCGGGGTGGCCTCGCCCGACATGATCTGCCGCATGACCGACGCCGCGTTATCCATGGACAGAGAATCGCCCGAGACGACCAGGTCTATCGCTTCACGGATATCCAATTAAAACTCCCGCTAGACCTCTCGCAAATCGACAAAAGGTCAGGACGAACCACCTCTATCTGTCGGGATCCGATCCCTCAAGAGGCATCGCACCGTGATGGATCAGCAGTATTTCAACGCGGTCTTGGTCCAGCATTGCGCGGTAGATGATCCGGTAACTTTGGGCTATCAACTCTCGGACATCCTCGCTGTCCCACTCGGATACACTCGGCCAGACCTCGGAAAATCCGCCAATCTCATTGTGGCCTGATACAAGCGTCGATTGACCAACCGAGCATATTTCGGTGCATCCCTTGCCATAAACAGGTAAATTGCCTGTAGATCATTCAGTGCCCGCTCGGTCCAGACTACTTCAGCCACTGTTCCATGCGCCGCATCACCTCTTCTTGGGAAACAACTTGTCCACGGTCCGCCTGCTCAATGCCCTGCTCGATTTTATAAAGAACGTAAAGCCGTTCCATAGCCGATTCAACCGTAGCGTCGTCGGGCAAGTCCTGAATCGCCTTGAGAATTTGACCTTTCACGCTTTGACTGCTCATGCGCCTGCCCTCCATTGGCAAATTCCCGCCATCGCTTCAAGGTGTTCATTTCTGCAATTTTAACTCTTTACCGCTGCCGCCGCGCTCACCCGGTCCAGGAAGTTCTGCAGCAGGTGTTTGCCGTCGGGGGTCAGGATGGACTCGGGGTGGAATTGAACGCCCTCCACGGGATATTCTTTATGCCGCAGCCCCATGATCAGGCCGTTATCGGTCGTGGCGGTGACCTCCAGGGTGTCCGGGACGGTCTCCGGATAGACCACCAACGAGTGGTAGCGGATGGCTTCGAAGGGGTTGGGCAGCCCGGCCAGCACCCCGGCCCCGTTGTGGTGGACCATGGAGGTCTTGCCGTGGCGTATCTCGCCCGCCCGGTCCACCTTGGCCCCGTAGACGTAGCCGACGCACTGATGGCCCAGGCACACCCCTAAGGTGGGTGTTTTGGGACCGAAATGGCGTATCACGTCGTTGGAGATCCCCGCTTCCAGAGGAGTGGATGGCCCCGGAGAGATGATTATCCCCTCCGGCGACATGTCCTGGATCTCTTCCAGGGATATCTTGTCGTTGCGGGCCACCTCGACCTCGGCGCCCAACTCGGACAGGTATTGGTACAGGTTGTAGGTGAAGCTATCGTAGTTGTCGATCATCAACAGCATGGTTGTTACCTCGATTGCGTTTGGCTGGGACTAGAAGACCTCCACGAACTCCAGCCAGTTGCCGTCGGGGTCTTGGGCGTAGGCCGCCTTGCGTGACAGGTTCCCGTTCTCATCGAACATGGACGCCGGAGGATTGTTGTACCTGATGCCCTTCTGCGAAGTCTCCTGGTAGAACTTGTCCAGGTCCTCGACGAAGAAGGCCAGGTGCGAAGCGCCCAAGTCGTTGCGGTTGAGGTTGTTCTCTCCGCTGGCCGGGGACAGGTATTGGATCAGCTCAAGCTGGTGACCCTCGCCCATGTCGACGAACCCGCCCTTGATGTGGGCGCCCGGAAAGGCCAGCACCTGCTCGACGAACTCGCCCTGCCGCTCCATGCGGCCGGCGATGCGCATGCCCAAGACCTCGGAGTAGAATTTCACCGATTTCTCAATGTCCTTGACTACGAACCCTGTGTGGAAAAACGACTTCAACATCTTCTTATCTCCTGTTAATTCCCAGAGGTTCTTTATTCTTGACCCTCGGCGAGATCGATGGCGCGCATCAGTGCGCCGGCCTTGTGGCGGGTCTCTTGGTACTCGTCCTCGCCAACGCTGTCAGCCACGATTCCGCCGCCCGCCTGAACGTACATCACGCCGTCTTTGTAGACCCCCGTGCGGAGCACCAAGGCGGTGTCCATGTCCCCGGAGTAGCTGAAGTAGCCCACCGCGCCGCCGTATGGCCCCCGTTTCTCGCCCTCCACCTCGGCGATTATCTCCATGGCCCGGATCTTGGGCGCGCCGGACACGGTGCCCGCCGGGAAGCAGGACCGCAGGGCATCGTAGGCCGTCAATTCCGGCCGGAGGTCGCCCTCCACATGAGAGACCAGGTGCATCACGTGGGAGAACTTCTCCACCTCCATGAGCTGGGTCACCGTGACGGTGCCGGGCAGGCTGACCCGTCCGATATCGTTTCGGCCCAGATCGACCAGCATGATGTGCTCGGCGCGCTGTTTCTCGCTGCCCTTCAACTCCGCTTCGTTGGCGTCGTCCTCGCCCGGTGTCGCGCCCCTGGGCCTGGTCCCGGCGATGGGGTGGGTGGCGGCCCTGCCGCCATGGACGGTGACCACCGTTTCGATGGCCGCGCCCACGATCTGGAACCCGTCCAGGTTGAGGTAGTACATGTAGGGCGACGGGTTGATGCTGCGCAGAGACCGGTAAATCTGGAACGGGTGGGCGTCGGTGCGGCGGGAGAAACGCTGGGAATTGACCACCTGGATCACATCGCCCGCGTAGACGTACTCGATGCACTTGTCGATTATCTTGGTGTATTGTTCCGGCGTGAAATTGGATTCAATATTCCCGGACACCAACTTCCTAGCCCCGTTGGATTGCAACTCCGGCGGCAGGTCCAGAGGCTGGGATAACCGGCGGACCATCTCGTCGATCTTCGCCGTGGCCTCGTCGTAGGCCCGGTTCACGTCACCGTCCAGGTGGACGTGGCTCACCACCTTGATGTCGTGGCGAACGTGGTCGAACAGCAGCAGGGTGTCACAGAACATGAACACCGACTCGGGCACGCCCACGGGGTCGGCGGGCATGACAGGCACCCTGGGCTCGAAGTACCGGACGGTGTCGTAGGCCAGGTAGCCCACCGCGCCGCCGTGGAAACCGGGCAATCCCTCCACCGGGACCAACCGGTATTGGTCCATCTCCTCCTGGACGGGCAGCAGGGGGTCGATCTCCCCCAACTCCTCTTTCGCGCCGGTCTTGACCACCTTATAGGGGTTGGTGCCGATGAAGCTGTAGCGGCCGATGCGCTCACCGCCTTCAACGCTCTCCAGCAGGAACGAATAGGGGCCTTGGGCCACCTTCAGATAGGCGGAGACCGGCGTTTCCAGGTCCGCGTTTATCGAGCGGTAGACCGGTACCAGGTTTCCCTGGCCGGTCATTTTCTTAACTTGTTCCAGAGTCGGTTGGTACATCTTGCTGCTCCTACGTCCGCTAGTTGCGGATCACCTCGAATTTTCTGAGGTTTGTCAAAGTGCAGTTTCGCCAATCGCCCATGATATTTACTCCGGCCTGAATTCTCGATTAAAAGCCAAATAAAAAAGACCCGTCCCCAAGGGACGAGTCAAATCGTGTTGCCACCCTATTTGCCGGCGGATCCCCAAGTTGTAGACGGGGTTGTTCCGGCTTCTCGATCGGCGGGAGGGGCCCTGGTCTACTATTGCCCCCGTGCCGTGGACCTTTAACGGCGCCCAACCGGCTCAGCCTAGTTAGTCCTCGATAGAATCGGGACTTAGATCGGCCTGCGGCTCCGGGGTCCATTCGTTCCTCTGCTCTGAGCGCCGGCTCACACCAAACCCGGCTCGCTTTGCCCCGCTGGAGGACTACTACTCCCCTTCACAGCCTTTGTACATATTCGTTTGTGTAATTTTGAGTATAGGGTTGCCGAAAAATTGTTGTCAAGTTTTGGGTGCGCGAGCGAGCGAATCTCGCCTTGGTACAATAATCACATGCCACGCTTTCGCCTCTACGTAGACGAGTCCGGCGACCACATCATGGACAATTGGGTAAATCCCGATGCTCGTTATCTGGGGCTTACCGGCGTTGTCATCGAAAACGACCATTACCGGAATTCTACCCATCCGAAATTCGAGGCACTTAAACAGGAATTTTTCCCGCACAGCCCTGATGATCCGGTCATCATTGTTCGCAATCAGGTTGTCCGACAAGTTGGCCCATTTTGGCGATTTCAAGACCCTGACTTCTGCCAGAGGTGGGAAGAGCGAATTATTCAGTTCTTCCAAGCTCATATCAGGCGGATCTTCACGGTCGTCATCGACAAACAATCGCATCATGACCGATACGGGCGGGCAGCCAGACACCCTTATCACTACTGTGCCACTGTGTTAGTGGAACGGTATCGAGGCTGGCTGAATGCAACTGGTAATAAGGGCGACGTGATGGCTGAATCTAGAAGTGGTACTGCGGATATGGAGTTAAAAAAGGTATTTCGAGATTTTATGGAGTCTGGAAGTGATTTCCTTTCGCCTCAAGAATTGCAAGAGTGCATCACGAGCAAAGAGATCAAACTTAAACCGAAACAGGCAAACATCACGGGGCTTCAGCTCGCTGATTTAATAGCGTACCCAGCGAAAATCGACATTTTGCAGGCCAACGGACGCCAGGTATCCGTAACCCCTAGTCTCGCTACGCGAAGAATCATCGAGTCAGTCAGCAAAAAGTACAATCAACGGGGAAAGGTATTTTTGAGTTAAAAAACAAAAGAGGAGCGGCAATCGCCCCCCCTCTGCGCCAGTCCCTGCGGACTGTCTACCTCCAGTAAACTGGATTAGTTTCATGATAGCAAATAACTTGCAGAATTGAAACGACTGTCCGTCCTTGAAAATGTCCACATCGTAAATCAATTTCCTGCCAAACCGTCGCCTTCCCCAACCCGCCCCACTCCACTCGCACAACCTCGTCTTCGCCGGGCCAGGACGGGTCTGGGGCCGGTTCAGAGAGTCAGGCTTTCGCCCACCAGGTCCCAGTACGGCAGGACGATGGTGAACAGGACTCCGATGGCGATCACGGTCATGATCAGTCCCACGCGGACTACCTCGAAGCCCCGGAGTTCCGCCCGCTGGAAGATGAAAACGCTGGCCGTGGCTCCCGCGGGGTAGAAGACAATTGAGTCTCCCACGACAACCACCGCCAGGCCGCAGACCACCGGGTTCAGACCCAGGGCCGCGCCGGTGGACATGGCCACCGGGATAATGAAGGCCAGGTAACCGGAGATGTTGGGCATGACCACCCGAACGGCCGCGGCCGCGCCCGACATCGCCAGCAGTATCAGCATGGGATGGTCCCGCAGCCCCTCGACGCTCCCCACCAGCGTGTCCGCGAACCAGGCGGCGGCCCCGCTGCCGATCAGGGCGTTGGCCAGCGACAAAGAAGACGCAATGACGAAGATGTTGGTCCATCCGATGTTCTGCTCAAATTCGCGCCACGACAACAGGCCGACACCCGGCAGCAAGATCACGGTCATGGCGATGAGGGCCGGGACTGCGGGCGGCAGCCCATGGGCGAAGTCGGTGAACCAAAGCAGGGCCGTGCCCAAGGCGATCAACCCGGCGCGAATCTCTTTGCTCTGCAACGGGCCGGCCTTTAATTCGAGGGAGTCCACCCCCTCGGGCAGAGTGAAGCCCGACCTGTAGAGTAAGAATACGGCCGCCCCTCCAATGATCAAGATGATATAAAAGGGCACGGCCATCAGAATGAACCACCGGGTCCAGGAGAAGTCGTCAATCAGGCCGAAGTCCGCGATCAGCGCCGACGCCACCACCGGGGTGATCCCTCCGGCCAACAGGGCCGTGGACCCCAGCCGGTTCAGCGAGCCCATGGCCATCATGACCGCTTTATTCAACGGCGCGGACTTGTCCACCTTCCAATGCTGCAGCACCTGCTCGTACACGTGGACCATGATGGCCCCGCGGGTGCTGGCCGAGGGCAAAGCGAAGGTCAACGCAGCGAAAGAGACCAGCATCTGAACATACAGTTTTCGGGGGCTTCCGCCGGCCAGCCGGATGAGATAAACCGCCATCCGTTCGGCCAGCCCCGACTGATGCACCGCCAGTCCCAGGGTGAGGATGCCCAAAAGGAAATAGGTGACGGGCTGGGAAAAGCCGTACAGCGCCACCTCCACGCCGTCCACGGCGTTCACCAACACCAACAGGACGATGCCGACCATGCCGGTCACGGCGATGTGCAGTGTCTCGGTGGCCCACAGCACCACCGCCAAGGCCATCACAGCTAAAGCCCGCTGTCCCTGGTCGGTGAGTCCTTCGGGGTTGGGCGCCAGGATCACTGCGGCGAAGACGGCAGCCGGCAGGCCGAGGCGAAAGGCCAAAACGCCGGGGCGCATGTTTCTGGTGGTGAGTAGATCGATCAAATTGGCTATCTGGCGGAACGGCGCGACAGGTCCGATTTCATCCTCCGGCGCGCCGGGGTCGCGCTGCAGCCGGAGTACGCCGTTTATTCAGCGGCACCTACTCTACCCCAGCGGGAAAGGCGGCACAAGGGAACCTGCCCGGCCATAATTAAAGGCCCCGGAGTGATCGTCCGGGGCCTTTATCAGAATCAGTTGCGAGCGTTACCGGCTAGGAGACCCGGGGTTTGCGTCCCTTGCGGTCCAGGAAATCCTTGAAGCCGTCCTCCACGGACAATCCCTTGAAACGGCCCTTCCGGCCTTCAATCTCCGTCCGGTACTGGGTCTCCAGGGCCTCGCCGGTGTGCTCGATCAAAAGGGCCTTGATGTTGGCCACGCCCTCGGCCCGGTTCTTGGCGATGCCTGCCGCGGCCTCAATGGTCCGGTCCATCAGCTCGCCGGAGGGCACCAGGTGGTTGATCAGACCGATGTGGTAGGCCTCGTCGGCGAATACTTCGCGCCCGCTGTAGAGCAGTTCTTTGGCCTTGGGCCACCCCACCATGGTCGGCAGGCTCCAGGTGGCGTTCAATTGTCCGTAATTGACCGCCAGGAACCGGAAGCTGCTTTTTTCGCTGCCCATTAGAAAGTCCATGCTGGTGGCCATGACCGTCCCGCCGCCGTAGCAGAGGCCGTTGATGGCCCCGATGACCGGTTTGGTGGCGGTGGCCAGATGCCAGGTGTATTCGGCTCGTGCAGCAGCGCCCGCGGCGCGTTGCTCTTCCGAATTTTCGCGGTTCTCGTGGATGTCGGCGCCCGCGGAAAACGCCCGTTCGCCCGCGCCGGTTATCACGATGGCGCCGATGCCGTCGTCCTGCTCCGCCTGGGTTATAAATTCGTCCAATTCCCGCACCAATTGCAGACTGAGGGCGTTCAGGACCTCGGGCCGGTTCAACGTGACGATGGCCACCCGGTCCACCTGGTCCGTTTTTATCAACTCGAAACTCATCGCTTCAGCTACTCCCTATCTTCACCCAAAATCTTCACCCCGAGCGGCCTCCGGTCTCCCGGCCTGGTTGGCCGCCTTGCAAGGTCTAATAAACCATACCAAGCCTGCAAAGTAAACTTCTCTGCCGCTTGGGTCTCCACCCTCTGACCCCGACCGACCCGCACGACTCGAATTGGCAGGCATCCCCCTTTACCGAAGGTATTTGGGTCTGGGCTCAACTAAACAATGTGAGGAAGGTCACGGATCGTCTGTACCTGCCATCACGGTTTAAAACGGCAGGCGGAAGTTAACTGGATGGTGCAACAGCGAAATCTAAGGACTGGCCCGGAGACACCACTCCGGAGGCCCAAAGAGGTGAGCAAGATGTTGTGCCGATTGAAGGATTGCGGAAAATGCGGCGGCGACCTGGTGCTGGACTTCGATGAATGGCGCTGTTTCCAGTGCGGCCGCATCTACTATCCCCAGCGGTCTCCCATGGAACTTTTGCTGGACCCGATGGAGGTCCATCACCCACTGTCCACCGATATATCGCCCGGTGAGGCTGACCTCGACCGCAAACGGCGCAAGGCCCGCCGGTCGCCCCGCCGCATCAACTCCGTGGTCGCGGCCAAGCGACGCAGCGAGGAAAATTGGTGGACCAGGAACCGACAGGTGATATACCACCTCGACAAGGGCAATAGCGTGCGGCAGATCGCCGAGATGGTCGGGCGCGGCGCCCGCCAGGTCCGAATGATCCGGGAGAGGCTTTATGACCTGCGCGCCACGCCGTTGGAGCCGGTGGCCGCCGACTGAGATAACCAGACATTCGTCCTGCCTCTACTCCCCTTGAGGTCACGGGGCCGTTGACGGCGCTCTCTTTCTGTCATGGCGATCGCCAATCACCGGCATGCCAACTGGCAAACTCTGGTCCCGGTCCACGTCACCCGGCAGCGCCGCCGGGCACTGAGCAGGCAGTAGCCCTAGCACCCATCCCGCTTCCCAAGTTGGGGCCGCTGTCTTACCACGCCGCAGGCGGGCCTCCCGCCCAAGCCGGCCCGCCTGCGCATCCCCGGCCCCTCCTTCCCGCCGGCTTCCTGGTGTTGTAACCTAGCCCCAAATCCTGGCGGCGAGGCAGGCGATGAAGGCGATTCGCGCGTACGAGATAGGTGGGCCCGAGGTCCTGAAACTGGAAGATGTGCCCGAGCCCACCCCGGGCCCCGGCCAAGCCGTGGTCGATATCAGGTCCATCGGCGTTAATTACACCGACGTTTCCAGCCGCAAAGGCACCAATCCCCCGCCGGGCTTTCCCTGGACTCCGGGCCGGGAAGCCTGCGGGGTGGTCACCGCCATCGGCGAAGGCGTCAGCGAGGTGGCCGTCGGGGACCGGGTGGCCTACGCCATGCACACCGGCTCCTACGCCGAGCGGCAGGCTGTGCCATCTTGGCTGCTGGTCCGTATCCCGGACGCCATGGATTTCGCCACCGGCTCGGCGTCTCTGCTCCAGGGCATGACCGCCCATTTCCTGGTCTTCGGCATCGCGCGGCTCAACCCCGGCGACCAGGTCCTGGTCCACGCGGGAGCCGGAGGGATGGGCCTTCTTCTGGTTCAGTTGCTAAAACGCCTGGGCGTCCACGTCTTCACCACCGTTTCCACCGAAGCCAAGGCCGAGATGGCCAAGCAGGCCGGGGCCGACCAGACCATCCTCTACACCAAGCAGGACTTCGAAGAGGAGATCAGGAAGGCCACCGGCGGCCATGGTTTGCGGATGGTGCTGGACGCTGTGGGGCAGACCACCTTCGAGAAGGGTTTCAAATGCCTGGGCCGGCGCGGTTACATGGTCCTTTACGGTCAGGCCGGCGGCGCGGTGACGGACACCAATACCCGCGCGTTGCAGAACGGATCACTATATCTAACCCGGCCCAGCCTAGGCGACTACACAGCCACCCGCGACGAGCTGCTCCAGCGGGCCCAGGAGGTCCTGGGGTGGGTGCTGTCGGGTGAGCTCAAGTTGCATATCGGTCTGACTCTGCCCCTGGCCGAAGCGTCAGAAGCGCATCGCCAACTGGAAGGCCGGGAAACCGTAGGCAAGATCCTCCTAACCCCACCAGGTTGACCAGGCCAGGCTGAGTCTGGACCCAAATACCTTCGGTGGACAGGAGTTGTTAGGTTTTCGGGCCATGTTTGCGAATTGCCCGCTCAGGGTGAACAGGGTAAGTGGGTTTGCATCGGTGTTGTAGGGGCGGGTTTTAAACCCGCCCTAACGCACAGCAGCCAAAGCACGATTGTCGAACCACTAGCTCTGGCAAATAATTTTCCATGGAGCAACGGAAATCCCCCCAACCCCCCTTTGCCAAGGGGGGGCCAAGGGGGGATTTTCGTATCTTCGCTGAGGAGATTTGACGCTAGGGAGAGCCACCTAAGGCTTCGATCAGTCCGCTTACAGCCGCGCAGTCTTTGCAGTCTCCGATTCCGGAAGGCGGGGTGGTCATGTCCCAGATGCGCCGTGCCTTGCGGAGTAAGGGCGGCAGCAGCTTCTCCTGCTTAAGCTCCACTTCCACAACCCTGGCGAGGAAGCCCATCGTGAAGCCCCGGCTGTCGATCAGACTGGGTTCCTGGGCCGTCTCGGCATCTGTGGCCGGCTCCATGTAGACCAGGGCCAGCTTGGAGACCGGTGACAGCCCCAACCGTTCGGCGATCAGCGCGTAGGCGTTGAGTTGCACCTCGTAATTCTTGAACATGCCCTGCTGGGCCGGGGAGTAACGGGACGTCTTGTAGTCGACGATCACGTAAGAGCCGCCGGCCAGTTTGAAGATGCCGTCGGCCTCGCCCCGGAGGGTAATCCCGGTTTCCTCGTCCAGAGTCTTGAAACTGGACCAGTGGGGCGGTTCCAGGTACTCGCCGGTTTCCCCCAGTTCGGCCAGCCACGACGGGGCGTGACCCTCCCGGTCGAAATGGTTGTGGACGATCAACTTGTTGTAGCGGTCGATGCTGCTGAAGATGCCGGGAAAGCTCTGGTAGGGCAGCTTCTTGATGTGGAGCCGGACCCAGGCGCAACGGGGACAGAAGCGAGAACGGGCGTAAGTCCCCAGTTCGGTGGCGGAAATCGTGGGGCCTGGATTTTTTGTATTCATGGTTTGAGGGTGCAGATGTAAGGGCACCCCGATGCCATCGGGGCCGTGCCCCTACGCCCATGAGCCGTCGAGATTTTAATCGTCGGAACCGTCTCCGCCACTGGAGGCGGGGACAGCAGCGGGCGTGCCATACCCTCCAGCCGTCCGGGCTTCGGGGGGCAAAGCGTCTTCCCAATGGGGCAGTTGGTGGTGGGCCGTGGAGGGCAGTAAAAAGATGCAGCCCACGGCGATCATGCTAAGACCGAAGGATAGGATGATGGACCAGTCATAGGAGTTGGTCCAGTCCCTCAAGAACCCGCCCAGCACCGGCCCGATGGCCATTCCGATGCCCGCTCCGGCCATCTGCCACCCATAGGTCGTTCCCGTGGGCGCGTCGCCGTAGTACTGGCGGTTGATGATGGGGAAGGCGGTCATCTCGCCGCCCATACCGAAGCCGAAGAGCGCGGCGAACACGAAGTAGGTCGACACGTCCTGGGAAATCAGCAAGAGCAGCAGGGGGAAGGTCTGGGCCGAGAAACAGATCTTCATCACCGTCTTGGCGCCGAAGCGGTCGGCCAGCACCGGCACTGCGAACCGGGTGAGGGTGCTGACGATGGTGAGGGTGAGGTACACCGCCACCGCCATGCCCTTGGAAAGTCCGGAGTCGGTGGCCATGGCGACCAGCAGGATCAGGATGATGTTGTGCCCGGCGCAGCCCCAGAAATGGATCCCCACCAGGTTCCAGAAGGCGTTGGTCTTCTGGGCCTGTTTCAGGAAGACATTGGTGCGCACCTTGGCCACGTCGTTGCTCTGCAGCCTGCGGATGGGCTCGTCGTCCGGCGCGCCCCACGGCCGTAGGCCAATTTCAGCGGGTTCGTTATGGAAGTAGCGCGTCAGGTATAGGAGGAGCGCCCCGCCGGCTATTCCAGGGATCCAAAATGTCCAGCGCAGTCCGAATTGGTCGAAGATGATGAACACCATGAGGATGGCGGCGGCGGTGCCCAGTCCCTGCAGCGCCTGCAGAATCCCCATGGCCAGGCCCAGTTGCTTCCGGAACCATAGGGTCACGCCGGCAACCAGGGTGACCTGGAATGCGGCCATGCCGGCCGCCAGGATGACGCCGAAGTACAGGTAGAATTGCCAAAGGTGGTTCATGGAGCCGGTCAGGACCATCCCGGCGATGAACAGAATTCCGCCGCCCCACATGACACGGCGCACGCCGTGTTGGTCGCCCAGCCATCCACAAACGGGACCCAGTGCTCCCGATATGATCCACTGAATGGTGAACCCGAGGGTGATGGCCCCGATGCTCCAGCCGAAATACTCCGGCTTGTTGAACTCGTCCACCAACAGGCTGGCGGCGAAGCGCATGCCGGAGCTGGTCATCCACATCAATGAGGCGACACCGACGATTACCCAGGAGTAGTGGACGTTGCGCTTTCCCAGCGCAAATCCGGCCGGCGTCATTCCGAACCTAAGCATGCTCACCCTCTACGGTAGGTGCCCCATTGTACAGGCCGGGCGAGGGCGGTTCAACGTCGTGCGCGCAAGGTTAATGGGCCGGCGGGGACTCGGTGCCAACGGGGAGGCTGTCGGTTACGGATTGCTTCAAAAGCTGAGAAATGATTTTGATAACCGTAGGGGCACGGCATTGCCGTGCCCCTACGGGTTGGGCGATAGCCGCGTTCGGCCCTACGCGTCGATCAAAAGCCCAGGGTTCAACACCCCGTTGGGGTCCAGAGTCCGCTTGACGGCCCGCAACGCCTGGGCGAACAGTTCGGGACGTTGCCGGTCGTACCAGGGCCGGTGCAGCCGGCCCACGGCGTGGTGGTGGGTGATGGTGCCACCGGCGGCCATGATAGCGTCTGAAGCCGCCTGCTTGATCTCGGCGTACATCTCCAACTCGGCCCCCAGCCGGCCCATGCCCTCGAAGGTGAAGTAGGGGGCTGGCCCGTCCGTGTACACGTGGGTGAACCGGCACGAGACGCTGCCTCCGCCGCAGACCCGGTCCAGAGCGCCCTGGAGCGCGCCCCGCACCATCTCGTCCAAGGCGGGCCAACGGTCCCAGGTGATGGCGGTCTCCATGGTCTCGGCCACCAGTCCCAGCCCGGCTTGATGGTTCTTCAGGTAGGGAGCGTTCAAGAAAGAGTTGCGCCACGTTCCCACCGAGCCTTGGCGGCCCGTGCCGCGTTCCGAGTCTCCGCCTGAACCGTCTGAGACCCGGACGTCGGCCTCGTCGATGGTCCCGCCGGCCTCTCGGGCTATGTCCACGGCGTGGCGGATGAACTCGCCCTGGGGCACCTCGGCCGACTCGAACCCCAGCAGCAACAACGCATTGGCGCCGTCCATCCCCGCGGCTGACGCGGCCTCCACCGGGTCAAGGAGACGGCAGTTGGCGGGCCAGAGCTTGGTCTGCACGATGTGGCGGGCGGCCTCGGCCCCGGCGGCGAAGGTGGGGAAAGTCACCCCGGCCGACGCCCGGAATACGGGCCTGGCCTGGATGCGCATCCAGGCTTCGGTGATGATGCCCAAGATGCCCTCGCTGCCGATGGCCATCCGGTCGGGGCTGGGGCCGGCGCCGCTGCCCGGCAAACGCCGGGACTCCCACAATCCCGAAGGAGTCACCATCCGCACCGACTCCACCATGTCGTCTATGTGGGTCTGGTTGGTGGCGTAATGGCCTCCCGAGCGGGTGGCGATCCAGCCGCCCAGGGTGGAGAACTCGAAGCTCTGAGGGTAGTGGCGCAGGGTGAAGCCGTGGGGCCGCAGTTGGTCTTCCAAAGCAGGGCCGTAGACCCCGCCCTGGATGCGGGCGGAGCGGGATACGTCGTCGATCTCCAACACCTGGCCCAACCCGCCCATGTCGATGGTCACGATGCCGTCGTAGCCCTCGGGCGGCTCGAACCCGGCCACGGTGGAACTGCCACCGCCGAAGGGGATGGCGGCGTGACCGGAGGTGGAGCACCACTCCAGCACGGCTTCGACGTCCTGTTCGTTACGGGGACGGGCCACCACGTCGGGCGGATTGGGAAAATCCAAATTGAAGGCCCGGATGCGGTCCCGGAAGCTGCGCCCGTAGGTGTGGACCGCCCGGTCGTGGTCGTCGCTGGCGCAGATGGCGGTCAATGACGAAGGAGGCGTGATGCGGGGCTTGCGCAAAGATAGGTCCGACGGTCTGGGCGGTGTTACCGGGGTCAGGCTAACGTTATATCGTTTGGCCAGCGCCTCCGCGGCGGTCTTCATCTGCTCGGCGGTTGGCTCGTCCGGCTCCATGCCCCAGGCCCAGAAACTTCGCTTGGCCATAATCGTCTCCCACTATCCGGCCATCTGGAACCGTTCGGACTCAGCCGGTTTGGCCCATAGCTCGTCGGCCCCTTGCATGGCGGCCGCCCGCTCGGGGCTGGCACGCCAGGCGTCGTAGATTTCGGTGGAGTCCCAGGTGACCAGGGTCGAGATCTTGGTGGGGTCACTTAGGGAGATAAACGTCAGACGGCTTCCGTAGCCGGGTGCTTTGCTCTGGGCCAGGCCGTTGCCGTCCAACAGCTTCTTCGCCGCTTCGATCTTGTCCGGTTTTGCCCAGTGGTGCGTGAGTACGCCGATCATCGCATGGGGCTCCTAAAATCCGATTCAGAATCGGGTCCGCAGGCACGAGTATATCACTTGTCCGAGCCGTCTTTGACCCTGAGCAAACGCCCTACGGCGAAGGCGATAATGGCCGCCCCGGCGCTGAGCACTGCGCCCATCTTGGCCGGGTCTCGGAAGGCCGGGTCATCGTAGGCCTTGCCGGCCACGAACAGGGCAACGGTCAGTCCCAGACCGGCGATAATGGAGGCCACCAAAAGGTGCTTGACGCCCATGCCGTCGGGCAATGGGAACCCTAGCCTTTCTCCCACCCAGGAGAACAGCGTGATGCCCACGGTTTTGCCGGCGATCAGCGAGATCAGGACGATAAAGGTGACCTGGGTGATGCTGGCGAAGGCGACTCCCGCGTTGAAGAAGGCGAAGAAGAACAGGCCGAAGTCCACGGGCAGCTTGAGATCGTGCTCGAAAGCGTCCAGGGGGGCATGGCGGTGGTGCAGTTCTTCATCCTCTGTGGGGTTCTCGGACAGCGCCGCGCCGGTTGGAACGGCCTCTGCGCCTTCGGGATGGGTGTGCTCAAATTCGTATTCGTCCTCTTCAAACAGGCCGTGGGTTGTCTGGGGTCCAGGCAGGAAAGGCACTATGACCACCAAGGCCAGGGCCGGTTCAATGGACGACTTGACCAGGCCGACCCAGCTTAGCCCCCCGGCGATCAGGACGTAGATTTGCCAGTAGCGCACATCGAAACGGCGCATGACGTAGGCCGCGGCCATGCCGGCGACCACCAACAGCAGCCAGGAAGCGACTACGGGATGTTCCGGGTCCGGGTAGAACACGGCGATGATCCCCAGGCCGATGGCGTCGTCGGCCACCGCCAGCAACAGCAGAAAGTTGACCGCCGGGTGGGAGGCCCCGAAGATGACGCGGGCCGCGAGCCAGGCCAGGGCGATGTCGGTGGCGGTGGGGATGCCCCAGCCGTTGGCCACGATGCTAAATTCGCTGGACCCGCCGTAGAAAACCCAGGCCAGCAGGAAGAACAGCCCCGCCGGTCCCAGGATCCCGCCCAGGGTGCCCATCAGGGGGTTGATGGCCTTGCGGAGGGGGTTCAGCGCCCCGCCGGGCAGCGCCGACTCGGTGATCTCCTTGGTGGCGATGCCGAAGAAGAACACCATGAAGATCTCGTTGACGAGGAAATGGACCGTGACAGATTTGCCGAAGATCTTGGTGTTGTCGCCGAAGATGTGGTAGTCCACCATGTCTTCGTAGGCGTGGATGTCGATGTTGGCAAAGACCAAGCCGGCGATCACGCCGATGATCAGCGGTATGGAGAATTGCTGGAGGAGGTTTATGTGGTGCGGGCGGAGCAGAGCACTACCCTATTTGATAAATCTCAGGGCGGACCGTTATTTTATGACGGAACAATTTCGGAGCGCATCTTGGCGGCCATGAACGCCGATGGGGCGAACGCCCGGAGGATTATATCACCGTGGACCAAGCCGAAACCAAGGCGTTCGCCAGCCTCGTGAGGAGGGCCCGCCAGGCGTGGCTCAAGTTGACAACACATAGGGCCTTTGTTACTATCACGGGCAGCCTGGAGGCATAGTTTCCAGGCTGATTTGGGCTTTTGGCCCGGCCTTTCAACGGCCAGGAGGAACCAACCCCGGTGGCTTTCGTAAATGGACTCAAATGCCGTGAATGCGGCAGGGAATACCCGGCGGAACCCCTGAATGTATGCGACTTTTGCTTTGGGCCTCTGGAAGTGGTCTACGACTATGCCACCATCTCCGAAGTGATCAATCAGGACAGCATCGCCAAGGGCCCCCTCAGCATCTGGCGGTACAAGGACCTGCTTCCCGCTGAAGGCGACGACCCCGTGGACATCATGGCGGGCTTCACTCCGCTGATCAAGGCCAAGGGCTTGGGCAAACGGTTGGGCCTCAACAACCTGTACATCAAGAACGACAGCGTCAACCCGTCGTTCTCATTCAAGGACCGGGTGGTCTCCGTGGCGGCAACCAAGGCACTCGAGTTCGGCTACGAGACCATAGCCTGCGCGTCCACCGGCAACTTGGCTTGCAGCGTCGCCGCCCATTGCGCCCGGGCCGGCGTCCGCGCCGTGGTCTTCATACCCTCCGATCTGGAGCGGGGCAAGATCATCGGCGCCGCCATTTACAACCCAGTGCTGGTGTCGGTCGACGGCACCTATGACGAAGTGAACCGTCTCTGCAGCGAGTTGGCCGACGATTACCCCTGGGCTTTCGTCAATATCAACATGCGGCCCTATTACGCCGAGGGCAGCAAGACCCTGGGTTACGAGGTTGCGGAACAATTGGGCTGGCGGCTGCCGGACCACGTGGTGGTGCCCTCAGCCTCCGGCGCCATGTTCACCAAGATCTGGAAGGGCTTCAACGAGCTCGCCTGCCTGGGGCTCTTGGAAGGGGTGGCGTCCAGCTCCTTCGGCGTGGACCAGAACACTGTCCATCATCCCGGCGTCACCACCAAGATGCACATGACCCAGGCGGAAGGTTGTTCGCCGATTGTGACCGCATGGGCCAACGGCCAAACCCAAGTTATTCCGGTTCGGCCGAAGAGCCTGGCAAAGTCCTTGGCCATCGGGAACCCCGCCGACGGCATCTACGCCCTAAGGGTGATTGAGAGATCCGGCGGGTCCGCCTATGCGGTCCCGGAATCGGATATAGTAGATGGCATAAAACTGCTGGCCGAGACCGAGGGCATCTTCACCGAGACGGCCGGCGGCGTGACGATGTCGGGGCTCAAGCACCTGGCCAAGTCAGGGGCCATCAAGCCCGACGAACTGACCGTTGTTTATATTACCGGCAACGGGCTCAAGACCCAAGAAGCGGTGGAGGAAGTGGTGAACCCGCTTTCGATCAAGCCTAGCGTTCGCTCTTTCGAAGAAGCGTTCGACGGAGGCAAATAGCTGGGGTAAATAGCCGGGAGGTGTTCGGGAATGGGCAAGCAGAGAGTCAAGTTCACCTTTGTGGACGACTTGGTGAAGCAACCGGTGATTTACGAGTTGGGCCAGAAGTTCAAGATCGTTACGAACATCCGGCGGGCCGACGTGGGAGAAGACTCGGGCTGGGTGGTCCTGGAACTGGACGGCGACGAGCCGGAGATCAAGCGTGGGCTCGAATGGGTGAGTTCCACGGGGGTGAGGGTGGACCCGCTTGGCGGGGACGTAATCGAAGGGTAGGAGTTAGTCCTGCCCCAGGCGCCCCAAGATGGGGCGAAAGGTTTAGGAGGGTTTTCCAGATGGGCGTCATGGTTCGAATTCCCACGCCGCTACGGCGTATGACCAATGGCCAGGCCAAGGTAGAGATGGAGTCCGCCAATCTTGGTGAGTTGGTGGAGAAGCTGAACGGCGAGTTTCCAGGATTCAAGGACCGCCTGGTTGATGAGAACGGAGAACTGCGCTATTTCGTGAACATCTACCTGAACGGCGAGGACGTTCGATTTCTGGATGGACTGAGCACCGCCACCAAGGAGGGCGACGAGATCAGCATAGTCCCGGCGGTTGCCGGCGGCTTCTAGCGCTCCCCTCACCCAGTCCGGGGCTCCTCCACAGCCCTGCCTGCACCTGGCTGGCTACCTGCCCCGGGCGATTTACCCGCTCCGGGATAGTAGCCATTGTCCCTTCTGCCGCTGCCGCGCGGCCTCATCGGCCGGCTGGTAAACGTCCAAGAACTCTCTGCGGAAGGCGTCGAACCGGTTCTCCAAGATCGATGTCCTGATGCGCTCCATCAGCGCCAGCACGAACCGAAGATTGTGGATGCTGGCCAGCCGCAGGCCCAACAACTCCTTGGCCCGGAACAGGTGCCGCAGATAGGCGGTTGAGTAGTTCCGGCAGGTATAGCAGTCACAGGTCTCATCCAACGGCCCCTGCTGCTCGGCGTAGCGCGACTTGGTGATGTCCACCCGGCCCTCCGGTGTAAACAGGCTTCCGTTCCGGGCCACCCTGGTGGGCAGAGCGCAGTCAAACATGTCGATCCCTCTGGCCACACCCTCCACCAGGTCCTCTGGAGAGCCCACGCCCATCAGGTAACGCGGCTTGTCCGGGGGCAGAAGGTCCGCCACCTGTCCGGTGAACCGGTACATCTGCTCTTTGTTCTCACCCACCGCCAGGCCGCCGACCGCGTAGCCGTGGAAGGGGATGGCCGAGATAGCCCGGGCCGATTCGTCCCGCAACTCCTGAAAAATGCCTCCCTGCACGATGCCGAATAGGGCCTGGCCGGTGGCCGCGCCGGTGGGCGAGGTCTGGTGTACGTCGAAGCACGACTGGGCCCAGCGGTGGGTGCGCTCCATGGCCCGGCGGACCTGTTTCTCCGTGGCCCCGTAGGCGATGCACTGGTCGAAGCACATGATGATGTCCGCGCCCAGGCCCTCCTGATTGGCCGTGGCCAGTTGGGGGGTGAATTTGTGCTCGCTGCCATCGATGTGGGAGCGGAACCGGATGCCGTCGTCGGTTACCTTCCGCAGCGGCCCCATGCTGAAAGCCTGGAACCCGCCGCTGTCGGTGAGTATGGGTCCGTCCCAACCCATGAATTTGTGCAGGCCGCCCATCTTGCGTACGGTTTCCACGCCGGGCCGCAGGTACAGGTGATAGGCGTTGCTCAGCACTATCTGGGCCCCAACCGCCTTCACTTCTTCAGGGGTCAGCCCTTTTACAGTGGCCTGGGTGGCGACGGGCATGAAGAGCGGCGTGCGGGCCTTGCCGTGGGGCGTCTCGAGTTCGCCGGCCCTGGCGCCGCCGTCGGCGTGAAGTAGCTGGAAGTCGAATCCGGGTCCTGGCATATGGCTCTAGTACTTCCTATCGATAATCCGCGTTACCAACCGTTCGTGGTGAGCTCCGTCGAACCATGCTGCGCCGAAGCCGGGGTCCTTCGACGAGGCTCAGGATGAACGGATGACCGTCATGCATATTTCCAAAACTAGGTAATAGTCCTGCCTGCGACGGGTGTTATTCCGTATTCGACGGCCGTGGCAGGCACGGCCATGGTATCCTCTACCGGCAGGCCCCTTCAACTATCTGGCAATTATTAACTGACATGAAGCGACAGCAGAGCTTAGGCCCTGCCGCCCCACGATGAACGAATTTTTAACCAGCTACAGTTCCGACCACGCTTTGCTTTGGGCGTTGCTAATCATTGGAGCCGTCGCTGCTGCGGCCATCGGGTTGCACCTTTTCTGGACTGCGGTGTTCCGGACCGTAGCCGTCCTGCGTGGAATGTCAAGAAAAGGACCCGAGGGCAGCGGCTAAGATGTGGTTCCCCAACGCCGATGTCGTTGTCAATCCAGTCCTCCTTCTGCTTCTGGGTGTCATGGTGGGTACCCTGAGTGGGTTTTTCGGCGTGGGCGGTGGGTTCTTGATCACGGGAGGGCTGCTGGTATTCGGCGTCCCGCCGGTATTCGCGGTGGGAACGGGCCTGGCCTTGATCATGGGTTCCTCGATGATCAATACCCTCAAACACCGCAGTCTGGGCAACGTGGACATCCGCTTGGGACTCCTGATGCTCGTGGGCACCATCCCGGGCGTTTTTTTGGCCGAGAGATTGAACTCGTCGCTGGAAGCGGCGGGCCTAATTGGCCCGGTCATACGCTACGTGTACATAGTGCTTTTGGCGGCGCTTGGCGGGTTTATTATCTATGATCACTTGAGACAGCGCCGGAACGCGGCCGTGGGCGGGGAAGAGGTCTCAACAGTTTCGTTTGCCCGGCGCGTGCAGAGGCTGCGCATCCCACCCCACGTCATATGGCTGCCGGTAATCGGGACAGTCCCCACGTACGTTTCTTTGCCGGTTTCCCGCATTGAAAGTCTATCGGTGTTCATCCCGATGACCCTGGGCCTCGGCGTGGGCTTTTTCGCTGGACTATTGGGAGCGGGGGGCGGATTCCTGCTCATGCCCGCATTGATCTTCGGACTGGGTGTGCCCACGACCGTGGCCATCGGAACCGACCTATTCCAAATAGTCGTCACCGGCTCCTGGGGAACGTTCATCTATGCCCTGTCGCACAACGTGGACCCGTTGATGGCGGTGATAATGTTGAGCGCGGCTTCGGTTGGCTCCCAACTGGGGACTTCAGCCACCAGGTTCGTAGATCCGGCCCGCATACGCATCCTATTCGGGGTTACGATTCTGGGCGGCTGCGCGGCGGTGGCCCTCGAGCAGATATCGACGTTCTCGGAGAGTTTGGAATTCCTGTCGACGCTGGCCTCGGTGGTGCTGCTTAGCGTGGCGGGAGCGATGTGCCTCACGATCGGGGTGTTGATGGTCCGGGCCAAACGCCGGAGCCGGGAGTTGCTCCCAGCCGACGATTAGCTGACCAGTTCCCGGACCGTCTTCTCCACCAACTCCTTGGGCACGTCGCTGCGGACCACGGACCGGCCCACCTCTTCCAGCATCACCCAGCGGTTGGAGCCGTCCTGGCTCTTCTTGTCCAGGGCCAGGCCCCTCAGGATATCGTCCACCGCCACCCCTTTGGCCGATGTGGGCAGGTCGAACCGCTCCAACAGCCGGCGCTGGCGGTCCACTAAGTCCTGGGAGTGCAGCCCCATCTCCTGGGCCATGGACGCCGCGCCCATCATCCCCACGGCGACGCCTTCGCCGTGCAAGAACCGGCCGTACTCGGTGGATGATTCCAGGGCATGCCCGATGGTGTGGCCGTAATTCAGCATGATGCGGATGCCCAGGGTTTCCCTTTCATCCTGGCTGACCACGTTGGCCTTGATGGCCATGCTGCGGCGGATCACCTCGGTTGTGATCTCGGGCTCCACGTTCATCAGGGCCTCGGCGTGCTCTTCGAACACGTCCACCAGGCCGGCGTCCAGGATGAAGCCATGCTTAATGGCCTCGGCCCAACCCTCGGCCAGTTCCCTTTTACCCAGGGTGGAGAGGGCCTGCACGTCGGCGAACACGCCCTTGGGCTGGTGGAAGGCCCCCACCAGGTTCTTGGCCTGGGGCAGGTTGACCGCGACCTTGCCGCCGATGGACGCGTCCACCATGGCGGCCATGCTGGTGGGCACCTGCACGAAGGGCATGCCCCGCAGGTAGGTGGCGGCGACGAACCCGCCCAGGTCTCCGGCGACACCGCCGCCGACGCTGATGATCGTGTGGCCGCGCTCGGCTTTTAGTCCCGCCAGCCAGTTGTAGATGCCCTGGGCCAGCTCGAAACTCTTGCTGGTCTCCCCGGCGGGGATGATGAAGCAGTGGGCGGGGATGCGCCGTTTCTGGAGCGCCCGCTGGACGTTGCGCCCGTAGGGGTTCATCACGTTTTCGTCGGTGATGATATAGGCCGTGTTCGTCAGCCCCAGGTCCGCAAACCGGTCGCCCAGGTTGTCGATGACGCCCCAACCGGCAATCACCGGATAGGACCCGCCGGAGTGGGTTACTTCCGCCGCCAAGTCTGGGTCGGCCATGGTCTGGTCTCCGTTCTTCAGGTGCTTTTTGACAACCCCGGTCCGCAGATATTCAAGATGGCCTCCGCCACTTGGTCCGGGGACAGTTGGTCTGTTTCAATCGAGTGATGGGCCTGGGAGTAGGCGGGGGCCCGCTGGGCCAGTAGTTCTTTAATGCGCTCCAACGGGTCCCCTCCGGCCAGCAGCGGCCGGGCCGGGGCGTTGGGGTTCCCCCTGGTCACCCGGCGGTGGATCGTCTCGGGACGGGTGCTGAGATAAAATACTGTCCCGCATTCCAGCATCGTCCGGCGGGTCTCTTCATCTACGAACGACCCGCCACCCGCGGCGATGATGCGGCCGTTCTCCAGGCAGATGTCGCGCATCACCGCACGCTCCAGTTCTCTGAAGGCGTCCTCGCCCGAGTCCCGGAAGATGTCGGCGATGGGCCTTCCGGCCCTGGACACTATCTCCTCGTCGGCGTCCACTCTGGGCCAGCCAATGCGGCGGGATAGGGCCCGCCCCACGCTGCTTTTACCTGAGGCCATGAAGCCCACCAAGATTATGTTGCGCACCTGGTCTGCCTGCATGTCGGCCTGCGTGTTTATATAACTCGACGGGCTGGCCGTGGGCCTAGTCCGGCAGCCGGGTCAGGTGCATCCGTGAACCCATGCTGGTGTCGGTTTCGAAGTACAGCACCTGCTGACCCACCGAGTTGGTAATGGGCGTGTCGGCCACGAATCTCAGGCCGTGGGACTGGCACTCGCCCATGCAGGACGGTATGTCGCCCACCACGTAGCCTACGTGGTCCATCGTATGGCCGTTGCCCATGCCGGCGGGGTCTCCAGGCTCGATAAGCTCCACTTGGACCTGGCCGAAGTTCACAAAGGCGTTGCGGCCGCCGCTCCTGGATGGGCCGCCGCCCAGGTGCTCGCCGTCGAACTTTTCCACGTACCACTTGATGGCCTCTTCCAGGTTCGGCACCCGGTAGCCGGCGTGGATGATGCGCTCTACTTCGAGGCCGGTGCCGGCTTTGGTGGTGTCCGGTTGGGCGGGCAACTGGGTCAGGTGCACCATCACACCGTTGGTGGTTGATGCGTCGAAGTAGAGGACCTGCTGGCCGAACACGTTGGTAAATGGCTTGTCGGCGGCGAATTTGAATCCACGGGTGGCGAGCTCATCGACGGACTTGTCGATGTCGGCCACCACGTAGCCAACGTGGTGCATGGTGAGGACATCGCTGGAGAGACCGGACTTGTCCTCAGGCTCAAGCAATTCGGCCTCGGCGTTGCCGAAGCGAACGTAGGCGTTGCGGCCGCCGCTGGGCAGGGCGTAAGTCTTACTCAGGGGGCCGCCGCCGGCGTTGGTGGCGCCGAAGGACTTCTCGAACCAGGCGATTGCGGCGTCCAGGTCCGGGGTCAGATACCCGATGTGTTGAATCTTCTCGAACACGGTGTCTCCTCAGACTCCTCTATCCGATTAATCTTGCGATGTGGTGCGGCGCCGATACGTCTGGGCCCAATTATGCCACAAAGCCGGTGCCCCTTGGGCAGGCGTGGGGGATGCAGGGCAAGCAATGGGAGTTAGAGCGTGCTACCCAGGGACACAATTGCCACTCCGGCCACCGTGATGCCGACCCCCAAGTACAACCACTTGGTCAGGTCTTCCATGCGGGAGATAAAGATCTGGGCCAAGACCAAGGTGATTATGGGGTTGATGGAGACTATGGGCGAGACCACGGCCACGTCGGCCCGCTCCAGCGCGAAGTACAGGCAGATGACCCCGGTGGCGGCCGCCAACCCGGACAACCCCGCTGATATGGCGAAAGTGGGGTTCCTCCGCGACGCCCGCAACGCGGAGACAGCCTCGCGTCCGGCCAATGGCCACAGGAGGATGATGCCGAACAGCAGGCTGATGGTGGAAATCATGAGCGGCGACCCGTAAGCCTCGGTCAGGTGCTTGGCGATAACGTTGGTTCCCCCGTAGCAGGCGGCGGCAACCAGGGCCATCAGGTAGCCAAGCGCCGCCCGCCGGTCGGCCGCGATTCCTTCGCGGATGGAGTTGCCCAAGGCGGCGATCAGGCCCATAACCACCACTGCGGTGCCAACGAGGACCACGAAGTGAGGGCGCTCGCCGGTAAGGGTGATGGCGAATACCGTGGCGAATACTGCCGAGGTGCCCAGGATCGCGCCGGCGCGGGAAGCGCCGATGCGTCCGATGGCCCGGTAGCTCTGAGTCCGCCCGCCAAGAAAGTTCACTGCCCCCAACACCAAGAACCACGCAATGGCGATGGGCGGCAGGTCCCTGAAGTCGGACAGGGCGAAGACCAAGGCCAGAATGAGCGATGGAACGAAGCTGACCACCACCGAAATCAAGGTGCTGGGTAGAGGGCTCACCCCCTGCATGCCGACGCGGGCGAAGATGGCCGCGCTGCCGAACCCGAAGCCCGACAATAAAGACAGCGCTATCGCCGTCACGGTTTACCGAGCCGTCCCAATCAAAACTGGGAGCCCCAAACCACCAGAAGGACTCCGATGACGGTTAGCGCGGCCCCGGCGGCCAATCGCCGCGTGACCCGTTCCAGCCTGGCTAAGAACAGGTGGGCCAAGAAGAGGGTAATCAGGGGGCTGCTGGAGACGATTGGGCTGATGACTACCACATCGGCCCGTTGCACGGCGAAATACCAGGCGATCACGGCAATCCCCGAAGCCAGCCCGGACAGCGCAACGAACTTAAAAGATGACAAAGACCGAAGGAAACCGCGATATCCCCGAACTCCGGTGTTTCTAGTCCGAATGACACCGCTATGGGCGGCGCTTGCGCCTACCAGTGGCGACAGCACCACCAGACCAACCAGCATGCTGAAGGCGGTCATCATGAGCGGGGAGTCGTATACCTGGAGGGTCTGTTTGGCCATCACGTTGGTGGCCCCATAGGAGGCTCCCGCGCCCAGAGCCATCAGGTAGCCCAACAAGAAGATTTTATCGGTCCGCCAACCCTGCAATATGGAGTCTCCGCTGGCGAAAAGCAGGCCGCCCACCACGCCGACCGTGCCCAGGGCCACCAGGGGATGGATGCTCTCGCCGGTGAACGTTACGGCGAATATGGCGGCGAAGGGCGCCTGCGAAGATACGAACAGACTGGCCCGGGAAGCGCCGATCATGTTGACCGACAGGAAGTTTTGGGACCGGCCGCCCAGAAAGTTCATGACCCCCAGACCGAGGATCCAGAAGACGGCTGCCTGCGGGATACTGCTGATGTCGGAAAATGCGAACAGCAGGACCATGACCGACGAAAGAAGGAAGCTGACAAAGAGGGAGACCATGACGCCCGGAAGGGGGAATATGGCCTGCATGCCCTGGCGGGAGAGGACCGCCGAACTGGCGAACCCAAAGGCGGCAAGTATCGATAGGCCGACGGCCGCCATCGGGCTGGCTAGCCCTGCCTGCAGCTTTCGATGATTGACTCGATTATCAGGTTGCCGTCGGTGCTGCCCAGGATGGCTTCGCAGCTCCGTTCGGGGTGGGGCATCATCCCCAGCACGTTGCCCGCTTCGTTGATGATGCCGGCGATGTTATTGGCCGAGCCGTTGGGGTTGGCGTCCTCGGTGGCCCGGCCCGAGGCGTCGCAGTACCGGAAGAGCACCCGCCCCTCCTCCTCAAGCTGGGCCAGGGTGGCGGTATCGGCGAAGTAGTTGCCCTCCCCGTGGGAGACCGGCACCTTCAAGAGTTGGCCCTGCCCGCAGGACTGGGTGAAGGGGGTGTCGGCCCGCTCGGTGCGCAGGTGGGTCCACTGGCAGCGGTACTCCAGGTGGTGATTGGGGAGCAAGGCGCCGGGCAGGAGGCCCGATTCACAGAGTATCTGGAACCCGTTGCAGATGCCGATGGCCGTCCTTCCGGAGTCGATAAATCTGTTCAGGGCGTCCATAACCGGGGAAAACCGGGCCATGGCTCCGGGCCGCAGGTAGTCGCCGTAGGAGAAGCCTCCCGGCAGGATCACCGAGTCGAATCCGTCCAGACTGGTCTCCTGGTGCCAGACGTACTCGGCGTCTTGTCCCAGGATGTTCTTTACCTGATAGTAGCAGTCGGTGTCGCTCCAGGTGCCGGGGAAGACCAGAATGCCGAACCGCATCAGGCTAAGGACTCCAGGTACTCGGTGGCCATCTGGTTGACCACGGCGCCGTCGGCTTTGCCACGCACCTGGGGCATGAGCTTGCCCATGAGCTTGCCCTTGTCCTGGGGCGAGGCCGCCCCAACCTCGGCGGCGGTGTCCTTAATCAGTTGGGTTAACGCCTCAGGGGACATCTGGGGCGGGAGGAATTCTTCCAGGACCTTGAGTTCGGTTGCCTCTTTGGCCGCCATGGTGTCGCGGCCGCCCTCCTCGAAGGCCCTGATGCTGTCGCGGCGGTCGCTGGCCTGTTTGGTGGCCACCTCGACCATGCCGGCGTCGTCCAGCCCCTTCTTCTGTTCCTTCTCGACGGCCTGAACGGCAAATTTCAGGAAGCGCAGGGCGTCCAAGCGTGCCTGATCGCGGTTGCGCATGGAATCTTTGATGTCTTCTTCCAGTTTGTCTCTGAGGGCCATGGTGAAAATTCGTTCCTGCCTGGTCCGGGCGGATTTGATTTGGGCTGGTATGGCGCAGGTCCATTCTACCCTTGAGCGGGGCGCGGCGACTACTGCCGGGGCCGGAATTGGGTGTCAAATCGGCAACCGCGCCCGTTTTATACGCCTCGGCAAGATGGCCCAGGAATCTGAGACCTAACTGCCTTGCTTGCCCTCACTTTCCCATGGAAAATGATTTTGCTATACTCGTTTAGCTCCTCCCTTTTCCTGGGGACGGGTATGTTTTTTGTAAGGCGGGCTATTAGGGATGCCGGCATATGCCGTGATCGGCGGCCAATGGGGTGACGAGGGCAAGGGGAAGGTGATCGACTACCTTGCCGGAGACGTTGACAGCGTAGTCCGTTATGCGGGCGGCAACAACGCCGGTCATACGGTCGTCAACGATAAGGGAACTTTCCAGTTACATCTGGTGCCCGCCGGCATCTGCTGGCCGAATGTCTACGGCATCATCGGCAACGGGGTGGTTGTCGACCCCGATGTGTTGGTCAACGAGCTTGCCGAGATCGCCGCTCGGGGTATCGACACCAGCAAGCTCTATATCAGCGAGCGCGCCCACGTCATCATGCCCTACCACATCGTCCTCGACCACCTGGAGGAGGAGGCCAGAGGCGATGCGGCCATCGGCACCACCGGCCGGGGAATCGGCCCGGCCTATGTGGACAAGACGGGCCGCGCGGGGATCAGGGTCGGCGACCTGTTGGACTGGGACGCCCTGGTGCCCATGGTGGAACAGACCCTGAAACACAAGAACGCCCTGATCACCAAGATCTACGGCGGCGAGCCTCTGGCCTTGGATGACGTGCTGGCCAAGTGCCGCATCTGGGCCGACCAACTGGCGCCCTTTGCCAAGCCCACCGAGCAACTGATCCAGGACTTGCTCGCCCAGGGCAAAAGGGTATTGCTGGAGGGCGCCCAGGGCACGCTTCTGGACATCGACCACGGATCCTACCCCTACGTGACCTCTTCGTCGCCATCCATCGGCGGCGCCTGCACCGGGTTGGGGTTAAACCCCCAGGCCATCAAGGGAGTGTTGGGCGTGTTCAAAGCCTATTCCACCCGGGTGGGCGGCGGCCCCATGCCCTCGGAGATCCATGACGAAGAGGCATCGGTGATACGGGAGAAGGCCCAGGAGTTCGGCGTCACCACCGGCCGGGCGCGGCGCATCGGCTGGTTCGACGGAGTGGCTGGGAAGTACAGCCAGTTGGTCAACGGATTCACCGGACTGGTGCTGACCCGCCTGGACATTCTCGACGGTTTCAAGACGGTCAAGGTGTGCGTGGGCTACATGGTGAACGGCGAGCGTTTGGACCGCTTCCCGGCCAACACCGGATTGTTGGCCCGCTGCGAACCTATTTACGAGGAACTCCCCGGCTGGGACCAACCTACCGCCAGCGCCACCAAGTTGTCCCAACTTCCCGACAATGCGTTGGCCTACGTGAAGCGGATCGAAGAACTGGTGGGATGCCGGGTCCAGATCATATCCACCGGCCCCAGCCGCGCCGAGACCATTCAGGTGGAGCCGGTTTTTACTTAATCGGTCCTTTTTAAACCGTCTTTCGACCTTGGGGGAGTGAGGTCAATCCCACGTAGGGGCATCCCGATGGAATCGGGATGCCCTTTTACTTTGCCACTGCGGTTGTCGAAACGAAGGAGCCACTGGGGAGAGGCATGTTCGCCCACGAAGGTCTTGGCCGATAGGAGCCTGGTTTACCAGCGCTAGGGCGGGTTGGAAACCCGCCCCTACGTACCGGTCAGGCGGAGACGGGCAGGTCTATCTCGTACTGCTCCAGCAATTTGTCGATCTGGGCGACGGCCTTTTCACTGAGGGGCACCATGGGTAGCCTGGGACCGCCCACCTTGATGCCGATGCGGTTCACCGCGTATTTCACCGGGATGGGGTTGGACTCGATGAAAATGCCGTTAAAGATGGGGAGCAGGCGGCGGTGCTCGGAGGCCGCACCTTCGATGTCGCCCTCCAACAGCAGGCCCATCATGTGCTTGATCTGGTTCCCGACCAGGTGGGACGCGACGCTGACCACGCCGTAGCCGCCGATGGACATGATCAAGAAGGTCTGGTTGTCGTCGCCGCTCCAGACTTTGAATCCGGGACTGACGCCGCCGATGATGCGGGCGATCTGGTTCAGGTCGCCGCTGGCTTCCTTGGTGCCGACGATGTTGTCGATCTGGCTCAGCCGGATGGTCGTTTCGTCGGTCATGTTGACGCCGGTGCGGCCCATGATGTTATAGACGATGCAAGGCAGGTTGGTCTTACCCGCGATCGCCTTGAAGTGCTGGTAGATACCCTCCTGCGGGGGTTTGTTGTAGTAGGGCACCACCAGCAGCAGGCCGTCGACGCCCTGTTTCTCGGCTTCCTGGCTTAGCTTGATGCTCTCGGCGGTGCTGTAGGTACCGGTGCCGGCGATGACCACGCCTTTGTCTCCGATCGACTCTTTGACCTCGCTAAATAGACGCATCTTCTCGTCGGTGGTCAAGGTGGGCGATTCGCCGGTGGTGCCGGACAGGACCACGCCGTCGCTGCCCGAGTCCAGAAGGGCATGGGCGAGCCGCTTGGCCTGCTCGTAGTCGACCGCACCCTGGTCGTCAAAGGGGGTAACCATCGCTGTGAGAAGCCTTCCTATCTCTGCCATGCCCGCCTCCTGTAATTGCCTTTGCGGCAATGCCTGGGACTTGGAAATTTGTTGCATTATACCCTCAGATACCTCATATCGCATCCTCTGGAATGAGGAGAGAAAAGATACATTGCTAGTTGCGTGATGGTCCACCATTCTTTCAATGACGTTGTCGAATATGAACCAGGGCGGGTTTCAAACCCGCCCTGTATCTGTTCAACCGAGCTCCAAGAAACAAGCCGAGTCCGCCAATCTGGATTCCAGCTTCCGCCGGAAAGACGGTTTGACGGGTAAAGGCGATATCAAATGTCTAATCGGGAGGACTTGAATTCTGAGGAATGCCCCGACCTGCCGCTGGGGTCTAGCCGGTCACTCCGCTGGCGTGCTTTGGCTTCAACCGGCCCCGGGAGACCAGCTCTTCGGCAATCTGGAGCGAGTTGAGCGCCGCGCCTTTGCGCAGGTTGTCGGAAACGATCCACAGCACCAGTCCGTTGGGATGGGAAAGGTCTTGCCGGATGCGCCCCACGAAAACATCGTCCTCACCGGCCACGTCCCAGGGCATGGGGTATTCGCCCGCCTCCGGGTTGTCTAGCACGGTAACTCCGGGCATGGCCGCCAAAAGCTCTCTGGCCTCTGCCACGGGCATGGGCCGGGTGAATTCGATGTGCACCGAGGCGGAATGGGAGATGTACACCGGGACCCGCACGCAGGTGGCGGAGATCTTCAAGTCCGGGGCGTGCATTATCTTCTGGGATTCCTGCCGCATCTTCTGCTCTTCGAAGGTGTAGCCGGTGTCCAGGAACCGGTCGATCTGGGGGACCACGTTGTAGGCGATCTGACCCTTGCCGGACTTGCTGGTGCTGGAGTCGGCGTCAAGGAGCCGCTCCGATTGTTCTCTCAGTTCGGTCATGGCCCCGCCGCCGGCTCCGGAGACCGACTGGTAGGTGTCGGCCACGATCCGTTTGATGGGGTTGACCTGGTGCAGCGGGTGGGCGGCCATCACCAAAGGAGTGGTGGAGCAGTTGGGGATGGCGATGATCCCCTGGTGCCATTCGACGTCCGCGCCGTTAACCTCGGGCACCACCAGGGGGACCGTGTCATCCATGCGGAATTCGGAACCATCGTCGATGACCACTGCTCCAGCGGCCACCGCCGCCGGGGCGAGCCGCCGGCTGACCTCCGAGCTGGCCGAGATGAAGGCCACGTCCACGCCGTCGAAGGACCTTTCAGTGGCTTCCTCCACCACCAGTTCTTTCCCGCCCACGCTGATGCGCTTGCCGGCCGAGCGGCTGGATGCCAGCAACTTCAGCTTGGGCAGGCTGGTATAGCGGCTTTCCACGATGCGGAGAAATTCGGCGCCCACCGCGCCGGTGGCGCCCACGACAGCGATGGTTAGGTCCGGGGAGATGGTTGGCGACTGCACTGGTGTCTCTCTGACTACGCTGGGATTCGTGCCTAACTAAAGACCGAGCACGTTCTCCAAGCCTATCACAAGGCCCTGAAGGGTCACAACGTCGCGGATGCAGCGCACCACGCCGGGCATGTAGCAGTCGCGGCCCAGGGTGTCGTGGCGCAGTGACACGGTCTGCCCCGCCGCACCGAAGATCACCTCGTGGTGGGCGCTCTTGCCGGGCATGCGGATGCTGTGGACCGAGATCCCGTTGTGCTCGCCGCCCCTGGTGTTGGCCAGGTTCTCTTTCTCCGGCTGGTTGCGGGTGAACTGCTTGATCTCGCCCAGGCTGCGCGCCAAGGCCAGGGCGAACCCGGAGGGGGAGTCGATCTTCGCCTCGTGGTGGGATTCGATTATGTCCACGTAGTCGAAGTAGGGGGCCGCCTGTTCGGCCAGCTTCTTGAGCACGATGGCTCCCAGCGCGAAATTTGGCGCCACGATGATGCCGACGCCATTGTCGTTGGCCATGGCGTCCAGTTGCTTCAGATTGTCTTCTGAGAACCCGCTGGCGCCCATGACGATGTTGATGGACCGGGCGGCGGCTTTTGCGGCGGCGTCCATGGCCACGGCGGCGTTGGTGAAGTCCACCAACACGGCGGGCCGTGTCTGTTCCAGCAAGGAGTCCAGGTCCGTCGTAAGGGGGACCACCGTGCTGTACGGGGTAGTCAGAGTGGGCCCCCGGTCCTGCCGGCAGGAACCTCCCACCAATTCAAGATCGCTTTCTCGGGAGACTGCCGCGACGGTTTCAAGGCCCATCTTGCCGGTTGCGCCGCTGATCACGACTTTTATTGCCGCCATGGCGACTCCTAATTCTGCTGGTCAGCAAGGTGACTAATTCACGCCCTTTGACAAGCTCAGGATGAGCGGATTGGGCGGGTTGCGTTGCCACATCGCGTTAGTTGGCATCGGAGACGTAGGGGCAGGTTTCAAACCTGCCCCTACACCCATCAACCAAGCTCCAATCATCGAGCCAATTCACCTCTGATGATAGCATGCGGTCGAGCCCAGTGAATCCCGGAAAATGAAACAGCCCCGCCCTTCCAATTCATCCTGTGGAAGGACGGGGCTGTTGGCTGGCTAGTTTATGTGGGTCCGGCTACCGGTTTCCTCCCTGAAATCGTCCGCCGCCGGGGCCTCCTGGACCACGGCCACCGCCACCGTTACGGGGGCCGCCACGTCCGCCGCCGGAACCGCCGCGTCCGCCGCCGAACCCGCCGCGTCCGCCCCGGTCACCGCTTCGGTCACGGGGAGGGCCGGAATCGGTCCGTGGGGCTGGGGGGCTGTCGTCGCCAAATAGGGCCTTCCGGGACAGGTTGACCCGTCCCTGCGAGTCGATCTCACGGATGATGACCGTGAGTTCCTGACCCTCGGTCAGTTCCTCATCCATCTCGCCCAGGTCGCCGTTGCGGATCAGGCCGTCCTTGCCGGGCACCAGTTCCACGAAGGCGCCGAAGTTGGTGATGCGAACCACCTTGCCGGTGAATATGTCGCCTATCGCCAATTCGCGGGTGAGGGCGTCCACCCTGGATTCGGCCAGTTCAAGCATGGCCGGATCGACGCCGCCGATGGTCACAGAACCGTCGTCTTCCACGTTGATGGTGGTGCCGGTCTCCTCGATTATGGCCCGGATGACGCGACCGCCGGGCCCGATGAGGGCGCCGATCTTCTCGACCTTGATCTTCAGGCGGACCATCTTGGGCGCGTGTTCGCTCATCTGGCTCCGTGTCTCGGAGAGGACCTCGTTCATCTTCCCCATTATGTGAAGCCGTCCCTGACGCGCCTGTTCCAAGGCCTCTTTCAGGATGTCGTAGGTCAGATGAGGGGTCTTGACGTCCATCTGGAGGGCGTTCACGCCGTCGGCGGTGCCCGCCACTTTGAAGTCCATATCGCCAAGGAAGTCTTCGACACCCTGGATGTCGCTCAGGATGGCATATTCGCCGTCTTCGCCGGTGATCAGGCCCATGGCGATACCGGCCACCGCCGCCTTGATGGGGACACCCCCGTCCATCAGTGCAAGAGAGGAGCCACAGACGCTGCCCATGGACGTGCTGCCGTTGGAACTGAGGCATTCGGAGACGATGCGGATGGCGTAGGGAAAGTCATCCTCCGATGGGAGGACCGGCAGGATCGCCCGTTCGGCCAAAGCCCCGTGTCCGATCTCGCGCCGTCCTGGGGACATGACGCGCCGGGCTTCTCCGGTGGAGAATGACGGGAAGTTGTAATGGTGCATGAACCGCTTGGTGCCGTCGGGGCCGACGGTGTCCAGGGTCTGGCGCATGGCAAGAGAGCCCACGGTCAAGATGGACAGGACCTGAGTTTCGCCGCGGGTGAAGAGTCCCGTGCCGTGGGTGCGGGGCAGGATGCCCGTGTCGCAGGAGATCGGGCGTACTTGGTCCAATGCCCGTCCGTCCGACCGTACGTGCTGTTGCAGGATGCGGCTTCTCACGGCCTCTCGGAATACGCTTTTAAAACCGTCGGCGATGGCGTTTCGGGAGTATTCCTCGCTAAGTTGTTCTGACACTTTGGAAGAAAGCTCTTTCTCTCCGTCGTCCATCTCGTACATGCCGGGGTTGCGGCTTAGCAGGTCGTCGAACCCGGAGCCGATGATCTCCTTGATCTTGGCGGCGAGGGCGTCGGCCCCGGCCTGGTCGTATTCGGCGTCGATCTTGGGCTTGCCCACCTGACGGGTCAGGTCTTCGATCATATCGATGGTGCTGTTGTTGGCCTCCTGGGCCTTCTTGATGGCTTCCAGGATGATCTCTTCCGAGACTTCATCGGAGCCGGCTTCGACCATCAGGATCGCGTCCCGGGAGCTGCTGACCACCATGCTCAACTTGCTCTCTTTGCTCTGCGCATAGGACGGGTGAATGATGTATTCACCCTCCAGATAAGCGATGCGGCAGGAGGCGATGGGACCGTTGAAGGGGATCTGGGAGAGGGAGATGGCGGCGGAGGCGCCGATCATGCCCAGAATCTCGGGTGGGTTCTCCTGGTCGGCGGAGAGCACCGTCAGAGTGATCTGGATGTCGTTGTGCAGCCCCTTGGCGAACAACGGCCGGATGGAACGGTCGGTCATCCTGGCGGCCAGGACGCCGTCCTGTCCGGGGCGGCCCTCCCGGCGGAAGAAGCTTCCGGGGATCTTTCCGGCGGCGTAGAGACGTTCTTCGTAGTCTACGGTGAGGGGTAGGAAGTCGATGTCCTCGGCCCGGGGCCTGCTGGACATCACGACCGTCGCCAGGACGATGGACTCGCCGTAGGTGACAGTCACGCTGCCGTGGGCCTGGTTAGCCAGTCTCCCTGTCTCGATGGTAAGGGTTTTGCCGTCGATCTGGCGCTCGACCGACGTGGGAATAGATAATTCTGTAGCCATAATGTGCCTAGGGCAACCTCGCAATAAAAAGCGTGCGCAATCGATAGATGGGGTGAGAGCTAGACGAGAAACAACACCCTACCAGGGTGTTGTTCTGAGGGGGCTTAACGCCGCAGGCCAAGCCGGGCGATAAGTGTCTGGTAGCGGTTTACGTCTTCCGCGTTGAGGTACTTGAGGAGTCTCCGCCTCTGGGAAACCATGCCAAGGAGTCCGCGCCTTGAGTGAACGTCCTTTTTGTGTTCCCGCAGATGGCCGGTGAGCGCTTTGATGTTTTCCGTTAGTACGGCGACTTGGACTTCGGCTGAGCCGGTGTCTTTGCCGTTGATCTGGTACTCCTTGATAATCCGCGCTTTAGTCTCTCCGTCTAGCATTAGATGTGTGTTCGCTTCTCTCTTTCCTCTTCTTTTACGTCCGCTGGATTATAGCATACAGCCTCGGACCGGGCAACGCGGAGGGAGGGCTGTAGGCGGTGGGGTTGGGCCGGCCCTTGGCAGGCTTTCATCGGTCATTCGGGCCAGGAATCAGCTTGACCGGAAGCAGGCGGTGACCGGTAAAGATGACGTGAGGGAGCAGGCCGGGGCCAGCCCTAGCTCAACACCGAGAACCCGTCTGGCAGGACGTGCCGTCCGGTGGCCGCCAGGATGAGGCCGGGGGCGTGGCCCCGGTACAGGGCCAGTTGGCCCAGTATCTGAATGGTTGTTTCGAGGCCGTTCTCGGGGGGTTCGTCGTTCACGCCCAGGGCGATGGCCAGGTCCATGGTGTGGATGATCAACTCGAAGGTCCGGGTGGGGAGGTAGTCAATGAGCCGTATCCCGCCCACCGGCGTGGCCATGATGTGGTCGTCGCTCAGCTCGTCCAGCTTGTTCTTTACGTACATGGCGAAGCCGCGGACCATCATCTTGGGGTCGTCGATTATCTCCAGCCCGGCGGCCCGTCCCCGCTCGGCCACCTGCTTGGGGTCGGCCACGGATTCAAAGGCTTTCAAGAAGTAATCCACCGGCCGTTCCAGTTCAACCTTGTCCCCCGGTTTCGCGGAGTAGGTCAGCACGGTGGTGAGGGCGCGGTGGGTGTGCCCGGTCAGGTCGCGGACGCACCACTCTCCCAGGGCGGGCGCTTCCCACCCGTCGATGTCCACCTGGTCCACCACGCGGCCGAAGAACTCCCCAGCTTCCAGGTAGGTCTCCCTGATCTTTTGACCACTCATCTATTTCACCCGTTACATCGATTGACCGGCTACGGAATCGCCTGGCTACGGCCGGCCCACTTCCTGCTCAACATTCAGAGACTGCATCAGGCCGCTGATCTGCTCCCAGGTCTCGTCTTCCACGAAGATACCCTCTTTGCGGCGGGTCTGCTCGTTACGCCACTCGATCTCGCCGGGATAGAGCACCTCTTTGAATCCGGCCGCGGGCGGGGAGTCCTTGACGAACTCGACGAACTCGCCGATTTCTTTCTTGAACTCTTCCAGGGGCCGGAAGTGCTCCAAATTGAAGGCGGCGATGAACACGCCGTCGTTGTGCCGGGCCTCGGGGTCGATGCCGAAGCCCAGGCCGGTGAGCAGGCCGGAGAATACCTCCACCATGAACGAGAGGGCGTAGCCCTTGTGGCCTTGGTCCACCCCCACCGGCAGGAGGGCCCCGCCGGAGTAGTAGTCGTTGGGGTCGGTGGTGGGGTTGCCGTCTTTGTCCACGATCCAGCCCAGGGGAATATCCTGTTTCCGGTTGCGGGCCAGCGCGACTTTGCCCAGGGCCACGGTGCTGGTCGCCATGTCCATCAAGACCGGCCCGTCCAGGTTGCTGGGCATGCAGATGCAGATCGGGTTGGTGCCCAGTTTGCGGGCCCGTCCGCCGAAGGGGGCCACGGCCTTGGGCCCAGCGCCCGAGTCGGCGGTGATCATGCCGATCATCCCGTCGGCGGCCATCATGGTGGGGTAGTCGCCCAACCGGCCGATGTGGCTCTGACGGCGGACGGTGATGGCCGCGACGCCGTTGGTCTTGGCCTTCTCGATGGCCATGCGGGTGGCCTTCTCGGTGACCACGAAGCCGAACCCCCAGTTGCCGTCGATGACCGCGGTGCAGGGGGCTTCCTTCAGCACATCGAAAGGCGCGCCGGGAACGATATGCCCGGCGTCGATGCGCTCGGCGTAGGTGGGTATTTGGATCACGCCGTGGGAGTCGTGGCCGGTCAGGTTGGCCTTGACCAGATGGGTTGCCACGACCTCTGCTTCATCGTCGGGAGTGCCCTTGGCGCGGTAGATGTGGTAGGCGACTTTGTGCAGGTATTCGGGCGTGAAAACGGGCATATTTCAACCTCGGCGGGAAAGTGCCCCTAGTCTAGTGGCGGGCCTGTGGTTTGTCCACAGCCAACGGTCCGCGCCGTCCTTGTTGGCCCCATTCAACCATGCTATTCTTAGTCGTGTGCTGGCCCCCGTAGCTCAGTGGATTAGAGTACCGGCCTCCGGAGCCGGGGACGAGAGTTCGACC
Organism: Chloroflexota bacterium; assembly: GCA_022573285.1. Taxonomy (GTDB): domain Bacteria; phylum Chloroflexota; class Dehalococcoidia; order Lucifugimonadales; family UBA3495; genus UBA9611. The sequence continues at coordinate 73,882 of JACZUF010000004.1, read as the reverse complement.
CTCTCCGGGGGTACCACTTTAGCCCCATTCCCACCCTTCTTCGTCAGCCGGGGTGTAGCCCAGCGGTAGGGCGCCTGCTTTGGGAGCAGGAGGTCGGCAGTTCGATTCTGCCCACCCCGACCAGCCGGCTCAGCCGGGTTTCCTCAACGGGCTTCCTCAATCGGTCTTCGGCTTCTGTTTCCTTTTTCCCAATCCCACCAGGCGCTCTAGGCCATTGACTAACCACGCCCAACGGTTAGAATCTTGCCATCCGTTCAGGTTCCCGCCGGTGCCATTCGACCGGACGGCAGGGGGTATGTATGCGTCTGGAGAATAAAGTCGCCTTCGTGAGCGGCGGAGCCCGGGGCATGGGTGCCGCCGAGGCCAAGATGTTTGCCCGGGAGGGGGCCAAGGTTGTGATTGGGGACGTACTCGACGATGTGGGAAGACAGACCGAGGCCGAGATAAACGAACTGGGGGGCGAGTGTCTTTACGTCCACCTGGACGTCAGCAGCGAAGAGAGCTGGACGTCGGCCATTGCCGAGACGGTGAGCCGCTTCGGCAAGTTGGACATCCTGGTCAACAACGCGGGCGTGGTGTCCAGGGTGATGCTGGAGGACCTCAGCGTCGCGGAGTGGGACCGGGTCATGAATATCAACGCCAAGGGCGTGTTCCTGGGCACCAAGGCCGCCATCCCCGAAATGCGGAAGGCCGGCGGCGGGTCCATCATCAACATCTCTTCCATCTCGGGCATCGCCGGTCAGTCCTACGTCGCGGCGGCGTACAACGCGTCAAAGGGCGCGGTGCGCATCTTCACCAAATCGGCCGCCATCCAGTACGCATCGGAGGGCATCCGGGTGAACTCGGTGCATCCCGGCCCCATCGACACCCCGATGACGGCCGTCCGCCAAGGCGACGCGGAGGCCCAGGCCGAGTCCATTGCGCGCATTCCGATTGGCCGGACCGGGATACCTGACGACGTGGCTTACGGGGTGCTTTACCTGGCGTCGGACGAGTCGTCCTTCGTGACCGGCAGCGAATTGGTGATCGACGGTGGCTACCTAGCCCAATAGGCCGGCGGCGCAGCCGCGTTTTCATGGGCGCCGAATATCCGAGTTATGGAGAGTTCCCGTGCAACAAAAGACGCTTGAAGGAAAGATTGCGATCGTCACCGGCGCGGCCAGCCCGCGGGGGTTGGGCCGGTCCATGACCGAGGCATTGGTCAGGGCGGGAGCCAGGGTGTCGATGATGGACATCAACCAGCAATGGCTGGACGAAAGCTCGAACTACATGCGGGAGATCGGCGGCGACGACTGCGTCATGGCCCAGGTGGTGGACGTTTCTTCCATCGAGGAGGCCGAGCGTTCGGTGCAGCGCACCATCCAAGAGCTGGGCGGGCTCCATATATTGGTCAACAACGCGGGCATCGCGCCCCGGAAGATGCTCATGGGCGGCGAGACGAAGAACAACTTCTGGGAAGTGACGGCCGAGGAGTGGGACCGGGTCATTTCGGTCAACAGCAGCGGCCCCTTCTACATGACGCGGACAGTCGTGCCCCACATGCTGGCCCAAAGGTGGGGCCGGATCATCGGCGTCACCACCAGCATGAACACCATGTACCGCGAGGGGGGCATGCCCTACGGTCCCTCCAAAGCGGCCCATGAAGCCTTGGTGGCCATGGCGTCCAGAGAATTGGAAGGCACGGGAGTCACGGCCAATATTCTGGTGCCGGGCGGCAGGGCCAACACCGACCTGATCCCTGACGACGCCGCCCATGACCGCAGCGAAATGATTCAGCCCGACGTGATGCAGAAACCCGTGGTCTGGCTGGCCTCGGAGGCTTCGGACGGCATCAACGGCCAGCGTTTCATCGGCTACTACTGGGATGAAGACCTCCCCCTGGAAGAGCGCCTGGAAAAGGCCGCCGCCCCCGCCGCCTGGCCCCAGTTGGGGGCGCAGGCTATACGGTTGGACCAGTAGGGGTCTGAAGCTGGGTGGGCTCTGGTCTTCCCTCGCGAAACAGGTTCCCACAGAGAGGTTGCCCCCACTCTAACTCTCCCCCTTGCGAGGGGGAGAGAACGATAATCCCTTCCCCCCTTGAGGGGGAAGGTTAGCTTGGGGGCGCTACGTTCCTATGATCTTCGCTAGGCGGTTTCCGGGGTTCGCTTCTGTCCAAGGGCCGGTCCACCTGGGCCTGTCGGACAACTGGCGTCAGATCGCCCTGTTGGTGGCCGCCAACATGTTCGTCGGTGGGATGATCGGGATGGAGCGCACCATCCTGCCCGGCCTGGCTGAAGCGGAATTCGGCGTAACGTCCAAAACGGCCATCGTCTCTTTCATCGCGACCTTCGGCCTGGCCAAGGCCGTGTCCAACCTCTTGGTCGGCGGTTTTACTCAACGGTTCACCCGCCGCCGGATCCTCATCGCCGGTTGGATAATCGGTATCCCGGTCCCTCTGATATTGATCTGGGCCCCGGCCTGGGGATGGGTCATCGGCGCCAACCTGCTATTGGGCGTCAACCAGGGGCTTGCCTGGTCGATGACGGTCAACATGAAGATGGACCTGGCCGGCCCACGTTGGCGGGGGTTGGTGCTGGGATTCAACGAATCAGCCGGTTATCTATCCCTGGCAGTGGTCGCATTATTGACCGGGATAATCGCCGAGGCTTACGGGCTTAGGCCGGAGCCCTTCTACCTGGGGATCGGGATAGCCGCCGCGGGCCTGGCGTTCAGCGTCCTGTTTATCCGAGACACAGCGGCCCACCTTTCACTGGAGACGGCCGGGGTTCCGGGGGAGACGGCCGGGCTTTCAGGGCCGATGGGGGTACCGTCATCCTTCAAAGCCAACTTTGCCGACGCCACTTGGCGTAAGCCGTACCTGTTCGGGCTGACACAGGCAGGGCTCGTGAAGAACCTGAACGACGGGGTGGCCTGGGGGATATTCCCGCTCTACTTCGCCAGCCAGGGCCTGGCCCTCGACCGTATCGCGGTACTGGTCGCGGTTTACCCCCTGGTCTGGGGAGTCCTTCAACTGGCCACCGGCTGGGCCAGCGATCTTTTAGGACGAAAACCGCTGATAGTGATCGGGATGGTGCTGCAAGGCGCGGCGATCTCCCTGACGGCGGGTGTCCACTCTTACGGGGTATGGATCGGGTCCATGTCCTTGCTGGGTTTGGGCACGGCGCTGGTTTATCCCACCCTATTGGCCGCCGTTGGAGATTCCGTCCCAGCCATAGACCGGGCGTCGTTCCTGGGCGTTTACCGGTTCTGGAGGGACTCCGGGTTCATCATCGGGGCCCTTCTGGCTGGAATCATGGCCGACTTATTTGGCTTCAGGCCGGCGATACAGCTAATCGCAGCCTTGACCGTTGGGTCCGGGTTGTTGGCCCTATTCACTTTAAGGGGCCGCCAAAACGTGCCGGGAATCACCTGATGGTTTTTCAACGGCCTCGCGCCAAAATAATCCCTTCCTCCTCGCAAGGGGGAAGGTTTAGGATGGGGGCGGGCGATCCGGGTAAGCCCAGCCTCAGAGGACCAGTATCCGCCCCTCGACCCTCCCCGGCCCCACATCCAGCAGTCCGATGGACGGCACAACTTTGAAACGCCGCTTGCCCGCCGCGCCGGGGTTGAAGAAGGTGAGCGGCCCTCGCTGCTCCGTCTCGCGCGTTTCGCGCGTTTCATAATAAGGCCATGTGGCTGTGGCCGAACACAACCACGTCGGACCGAGCGTCCAGGTAGGTGGAAAGTCCAGCATCATCCCCTTCCTTGGGCACCTTCACGATGTGGGTCAGGTAGATGCGGCAGCCGCCCAGATCGACAATCTCCATGTCGGGGAACTGGGACTCAGGCCCCTCGCGGTCGTTGTTGCCCCGCACCGCCGTCACCGGCGCAATCTCCGATAGCTGCTCGATGATCCGGCCCGTGCCGATGTCGCCCGCGTGGAGGATGTGCTCCACTCCGTCAAGGAGCGGCGGCACACGCGGGTCATAAAAGCCGTGGGTGTCGGATACCACGCCGATCAGCAACTTTAAACCCCCAAATTGCTCCCCATATTCCAAGAATATGGATGGCGGAGACCACGTGTCAACGTCGCGGTCGTAGGGGCACGGCATTGCCGTGCCCCTACGACCATACGCACGCAACAATTGGCATGCCGGTGAGTTATATTAAAGGCATGCCAGAAGCTCCCGATTTGGAAGTCATCAAGGACTATCTGAACGCCAACCTAAAAGACGCGCCGGTGGAATCCTGCAGGGTCCTGCGGCCCACGGTGGTCCGGTCTTTGGCGGCGGAGGTAACCGGCGATCTGCCCGGCCGGTCGTTCTTGGACGCCCAGCGCCGGGGCAAGTTCTTGACGCTGCGGTTCTCCGGCGGACGCAGCCTGGTGATCAACCCCATGCTCACCGGGGCGCTGCAGCACTGCCCGGAGAGCGAACGGGTCCAGAAGAAGACCTGCGTGGTATTGGGCCTGGGCGGCGGGATGGAGCTCCGCTACCTGGACGGCCGGCAGATGGGCAAGGTCTACTACATCAGAAACGGGGAAGACGGGAGCGGCGGCGAGGCCCAAGACGAGCAGGTGCCCCAATACACCAGCCTGGGCCCGGACGTGCTCTCTGGAATCGCATTTGAAGATTTCCAAGCCCGGTTGAAGAAATTCAACGGCGAGATCAAGGGCGTGCTGACCCGAGGGGCCTTTATATCCGGCATCGGCAACGCCTACTCGGACGAGATACTCTTCGCCGCCGGCATATCGCCCTTCAAGAAATGCCGGGCCCTCAAACCCGAGGAACTGCGGACGCTCCACATTCAGTGCCGCCAGGTGCTGGAAGAGGCCATCGAGACCCTCAGAAGCCGCATGGGCAGCGACATTCACAAAAAGGTCCGAGACTTCCTGAAGGTGCACAACAAAGGCGGCCAGCCCTGTCCCAAGTGCGGCGGCAACATCACCCAGTTGAACTCCAACCAACGCATCACCAGCTACTGCCGCCACTGCCAGCCCGGACTGCTGGTCCGCAACTGAATATCACCCGCACACCACTTGAGACAACCTCTTCTTATAATCGGTATTTTCTAATAGAGCGCTCCTTCGAGATACGGCCCTAGCCTCGAAAAAATTGATATTGAGTATTGACATTGGCCCTTCCAGGCGACAAAATATCGGCATATTCGGGAAACCTTGGCCTATTTGCCTAGAGTCCAGGGTTTGCTACCGGTTCTTCCCGGTCCGTTGGAGATCTTCGCAGCCCTCCAAAGAGCCAGGAACAGAATAAGAAACATATACTCTTTATATAGACCGATCCACTGTGGAGGAGGATTAAATGGCTGACCAGAAAATTGCTTTGATGGCCCACCTTCTGCGCCGCGCCGGCTACGGGGCGAGCCGCGACGAGATCGAGGCCAGAGTAAAACAGGGTTACGACAGTGTGGTTGAAGAGCTCCTGAACCCCGGAGACGACCCTGGAATCGAAGAAGACCTGATGTACCGCGCCTATCCCTCCTACTTCGACAAGGTCGCGGTCGAGACCGGTCAGACCGAATGGGTCTACCGGATGATCAACAATAAATACCAGCTCAAAGAGAAGATGTCCCTCTTCTGGCACACCATCCTCTGCGCCGGCGACAATAAGGTGGACAACGCCCGGACCACGGCGATCCAGATCGACAAGTTCCGGAACATGGGCATGGGCAACTTTAAAGACTTGCTGATGATGCTATCCACCGACCCGGCCATGCTCTATTACCTGGACAACATCGAGAGCCACAAGACGGCCGTCAACGAGAACTTCGGCCGGGAGCTCTTGGAGTTGTTCTCCCTGGGAGTGGGCAAAGACGGGGAATTCAACTATACCGAGGATGATGTAAAGGCCTGCGCCCGCGCCTTCACCGGCTGGAACCTGGCCCCCACCATCCCGGTCTTCCCCTACGGCCGCACCCCCTTCGAATTCCGCTTCGACCCGGCGGACCATGACGAAGGGGAAAAGACCTTTCTGGGAGAGACCGGCAACTGGGACGGCGGTGACATCGTAGATATAATCTGCAAACAGCCGGCCACCGCCCGGTTCATCGCCCGCAAACTCTACGACTTCTTTGTCGCCGATGAGCCGCCCGTGCCTGCTTGGCGGTTGAGCGAGCCCCGGGACCCGGCGGCCATCGAGGCCATGGAGAAGGCCTACTTCGACTCCGGGTATGAGATTACCGCCATGTTGCGGGTCCTGTTCACCTCCGACTTCTTCAAGGACGAGGCGGTCCGTTTCGCCAAGGTGAAGAGCCCAGCAGACGTGGTCATCGGCACCATGCGGATGGTGGGCGACCACCTGGAGCCCAAGCCGGGCCTGTTCTTCGTGGCCATGGAGCCCAAATACATGGGTATGGACCTGATGAACCCCCCAACGGTGGAAGGCTGGCATATGGGCCGCGAGTGGATCAACAGCGGCAGCCTCATCGACCGCATCAATTTCGCATCCGCCATGCTGGGCAACACTGAACTGCCCGGCGTTAAGTCCATGGTCAACCGGCTGATGGCCCTGGGCGAAAGCCCCAGCTCCAAGCAGTTCCTTGACGGCTGTCTGGACCTGCTGGGGCCCATGGAACTGGCCGAGGAAACCCACGGCCAGTTGGTTTCCCACCTGGATTCCGGCGGAGCTTTGAAGCATGGCACCAAGGCCGAGCAGGACGAATTCGCCCGCCGGGCGGGGGAGACCCTCCAGATGATTGCCACCACCTCGGAGTTCCAGTTCGGTTAGGTACTCCGTAAATCCAGACACTTGGATATTTAGAAATTATCCGACTTTAGGCGGAGGAATTAGGATGGTATCAAACGTAAAAGACCCGGTCCTGGCAGTGATATCACTGTCCGGTGGAAACGACGGCATGAACACGGTTATCCCCTACAACAATCCCCGCTACCGGGACTACCGGCCGACGCTGGGGATTCCCGAAGACCAGATAATCCCCATCACCGACCAACTGGGCTTCCATCCGGCCATGGCCCCGTTGAAGAAGTATTGGGACGAAGGCCATCTGGCCATCATTCAGGGGATCGGCTACCCCAACGGCAGCCTGTCGCACTTCCGGTCCATGGACATCTGGGCCACCTGTGAGCCCGATGAAATTGGTCTCACCGGCTGGCTGGGCAGCGTCATCCAGGATGTCGATCCCACGGGCGAGAATGTGCTCACCGGCGTCAACTTCGGCCGCGGCCTACCCCGTTCCCTGGCCAAAGAGGGAGTGGCCGTAGCCTCGGTGGGCGACTTGAGTTCCTACGGCCTACTAACTGAGATGAACCAGGAGTCGCAGCGGATGGAGGCCCTGGACCTGTTCGGGCGCATGTACGCCCCGGCCATCGGTCAGGGCGTGGTGGACGACTACATCCGCCGCACGGGCATCGAAGCGCTGAAGGGCGCCGACATCCTGTCCACTGCTCCCGGCAAGTACGTATCCGAAGTCGAGTACGCCAATAGCGCCATGGGCGGGTACCTCCGCGACATGGCCCAGGTCCACAACGCTGATTTCGGGACCCGGGTGCTGTTCACCACGGCTCCCTACAACATCTTCGACACCCACGCCAACCAGGCTGTGGGACACGCAAACCTGTTGCTGGACGTGACCAGCAATATCGATTCGTTCATGACCGACCTCCGGCAGTTGGGCAAGAGCGACAACGTCACGTTGTTCTTCTACTCAGAGTTCGGACGGCGGGCCATGGACAATGGCTCCGGCACCGACCACGGCACCGGCGGCATCGCCTTCGTCCTCGGTGACCACGTCAAGGGCGGCCTCTATGGCGAGTACCCGTCCCTGGAGCCCAACGAGCTGGAAGACGGCGGCAACCTGCAATGGCAAGTGGACTTCCGTTCCGCCTACACCACTCTGTTGGACCGCTGGATGGGCCTGGACGCCAAGGCCATCGTCGGCGGCAATTTCGAGGCCCTGGACTTTATCTAGGACTGAAATGCCGGCGGAAAACCGGCCGGACCAATCAAAGCACCTTGACCTTTGCGCCGGAGTAACCGCTGCGGCGCAAAAGTCCCGACACCCCTGAGGAGAATAGCAATGGCTAGTGTATTCCTGGGAATTAACGACCGGACGTTCACCTACAGCTTTACCGCCGGCCGGTCCGAGTTTCAGGGCACCGGATTCCGCAACCCGATGGACTTTGCCCTGGGCCCCGATGACTTGGTCTACGTGGTGAACCGCTCCTACGAGTCGCGGTCAGACGGCACCCGCATCAACCTCTTCCGCATCGGCGAGGGCGCCGAAGAGTACATCACCGAGTTCGGCTCCTACGGCGAGGAACCGGGCCAGTTCATCTGGCCCATGGCCATCGCCTTGGACAAGGACACCAACGTCTATGTCACCGACGAGTGGACCAACCGCATCACCATCTTCAACAAAGACGGCGACTACCTGAGTCACTGGGGCTCGCCCGGCTCGGGCGACGGCGAGTTGGACCGGCCGGCCGGCATCACCATCGGCGGCGACGGCACCGTTTTCGTGGTGGACAGCCGCAACAACCGGGTCCAGAAATTCACCTTGGACGGCAAGTTCCTGGGCAAGTTCGGCAGCGCCGGCGCCGGCGAAGGCGAGTTCAACCTGCCCTGGGGCATCTGTCTGGACAAGGACGGGAACGTGTTCGTGGCCGACTGGCGTAACGACCGTATCCAGTCCTTCACCAGCGACGGCAAGTGGCTGGCGACATTCGGCAAACCCGGCGCCGGCGGCAAGCCCGGCACCGGCGGCGACTGCACCTACGCCAAGGAGCAGGGCGGTATCATGTACGTCGATGCGCCCGTGGGCCAGTTCAACCGGCCAACCGGCGTGTGTGTCGACGACGACGGCGACATCTACATCGCCGACTGGCTGAACAACCGGGTCCAGGTGCTGACGGCCGAGGGCCGGTTCATCACCGAGTTCACCGGGGACGCCGCACTGTCCAAGCTGGGCATCGACAAGATCAAGTCGAACCCGGACATGGTCCGGCAACGCAACGGCGTGCGGGACTTCACCCCTGAAAAGGTGCTGTGGACCCCCTGCGCGGTGCGAGTCGACCACCGGGGCCGCGTCATGATCGCGGACACCTCCCGGCACCGGTTCCAGGTCTATCAGAAGAACGCCGAGCCGGTATTGGTCTAACGCGGTATCCGCTCCCCCGGCCCGCTCCCTAAAATAAATGGAGCGTCTGGAAACGCTCTGGCGCTTGGGATAGCTCGTCTGACCAAGCGCCAGTTTTTTGCGCGCGGCTACCGGACTCCTACCCGACCCTTACAATGGAATTAGCTATCGAGAGGAAACATGTCCCTGGACAACCAAGATAATCAGGGCAACGGGCAAAGGCTGGCGGCCCAACAGGTATTCGGCCCCCAGGCGGCCGTCTACGCCACCAGCAAGGTGCACATCCGGGACGACAGCCTGGAATCGGTGGAGCGCATGGTGGGCGCCGGCGGGGCCAACCGTTACCGCTGGGCCGTAGACCTGGGCACCGGCGCCGGCTTCACCGCCTTTGCGGTGGCCGGAGTGTCGGACCGGGTGGTGGCCAGCGACGTGACCGAGCCCATGCTCCGCCAGGTCCAACGCTTGGGACGGGAACGAGGCATCACGAACCTGGGTCTGAGCCAGAACGCCGCCGAGGCGCTGCCCTTCGCCGGCGGATCCATTGACCTGGTCACGTCCCGGGTCTCCGCTCACCACTTCCGCGATTTCGCAAAGGCCCTGGACGAGGCCCAACGGGTGTTAAAAAAGGGTGGCTCGCTGCTCATGGCCGACAGTGTGGCCCCCGAAGACGACGCCATCGCTGAGTGGATGAACGACATCGAACTGCGCCGGGATTTCAGCCACGTGGAGAACCGTCAGGTATCCAAGATTCAGGAAATGTTGGCCGGCCGGGGCTTCACGGTGGTCGAGAACGACTACCCCCGCATCTACCTGCGTTTCAACGAGTGGACCGCCCGCACCAAGGTGTCTCCGGAAGAAACGGAAGCCCTGCGCCGGGACTTCCTAGAGGCCCCGGCCGCCACCCGCGAAGCCTTCCAAGTGGCCCCGGTCCACGACGACATCGCCTTCTCCTGGCCCTGCTGGGTTTTTAGGGCGGTGAAGGGGTAGACGAGCCCCGGAACACAGTTGCTGCTCACCGGCGAGACCGGCCCGGTCAGTTCCGCTAATCGGGGTTCCCGCATCCGCTCATGGTGAGCTCCGACGGGAGTCGCGAGTCTCGATGAAATCGGACCTGTCGAACCACCGCCTAAGTTAAGATTGTTCTCCACCATGAGCATGGTTTATGCGCATCCTTCGACGGGTCCAGGACGAACGATTTTGTTGGCCACTCGTCATTTCCAGTCCGTTCGTGGTGAGCTCGTCGAACCACCGCTGCGGGTCAGACAAGGCATTGTCAATCAGGAACTTGACTGATCCGCGCCCTTCGACACGCTCAGGACGAACGGTCCGTTGCGAGTAACTCGAGGCTCTATCTAAACCCCCCACTCCTCCTGGTTGTAGGCCATGTCCCAGAACTGGTGCTCCAGGCGGACGCTGGTCAGGTAGGCTTGGCCCATGGCGTCCCGCTCGGCGGGGCCGGCCTCGTCGCCGATGCGGCCGGCCATGTCCCGGATGTGATGGGCGAGGGCGGCGAATTCCTCGGAGGTGTACATCTCGATCCACTTGGCGTAGAGGGGCGCGTTCTGGGGCAGGCCCCGCTTGGCCAGGTGGTCGCCGATCTCCCAGTAACCCCATTGGCACGGCAGCAACGACGCCACCAACTCTCCGAAGCTGCCCTGGTGGGCCGTCTTAAGCAGGAAGCTGGTGTAGGCCACGGTCGTGGGGGACGCCACGGTGGCCTCCAGTTCTCGGGCGCTGATGCCGAATTCTTCGCAATAGCTGCGGTGGAGCGCCATCTCCACGTTTAGGGTCTCGTCCAACAGCCCCGCGAACCAGGACATGTCGTCCAACCGGGGGGCCCGGGCCGACGCCAGGGCCAGCGCCCGGCTGTAGTCCACCAAGTAGGCATAGTCCTGGGCCACGTAGTATTTGAACTTCTCCACCGGCAGGGTGCCGTCGCCCACGCCCGTGACGAAGGGGTGGGCCAAGATGGCCTGCCTGATGGGCTGGGTCCGCCGTTCGATGTCAGCTATGAATCCCATTTATGGCCCCAAATATCCATTTGGAATTGGTCTAAATTGCCTGGATTTGTTGCGCAAAGAGAGATATATTGCAGCGGTCGAAAATAATCTGCCAGCCTTGTCCCGCCCCTTATCCCACCGACGGGCGCGTTTTTGTCCGGGTGACAACGATTTTAGGAGGGGCGCAGCGGGCAGTCAATTTTCGGCAGTGCCAACAGGGACCCGGCCGCAGACCGGTCCCGCTTTCCCCTCAGACCGGGCATGCCGTATAATTAACCCGGCCTCTAGCATGGGGCCAAATCCCTATTCCGATCGACCATTCCCATCGGAGAACCCAACGGAAGTGACCAACATATGGAAGTAGTTTTCATCCAGGACGTTCCAAATAAGGCCAGGGCGGGCGAGGTCCGCCGTGTGCCTGATGGCTACGCCCGCAACTATCTATTGCCCCAGGGATTGGCGGAGATCGCCACCCCCGAGGTGATGAAGCGGATCCATAAGATTTCCGCCGCCGGCGACGAGATACGCGTGCGCGAGACGGCCGTCATGGAAGAACTGGCGGAGGGGTTGGACGACGTGACCATCACTCTGTCGGCCAGGATTACCCCCACCGGCCGTTACTACGGGACCATCACCAGCACCCACATCGCCATGGAGTTGGCCGAAAAGGTGGGCCGGGAGGTGGACCGCCGCTGGGTGGAGATTGCCGAACCGATCCGTGAGCCCGGCGAATACGACGTGCTGCTCCGGTTCTCGACCGAAGTCACAGCCACGATTCACGTTAACGCGGAGGTAGAAGAATAGGGCGATGTACGCCGAGAAGCTGTTACCCCATGACTTGGAGGCGGAGGAAGCGGTTGTTGGGTCGGTCTTAATCGATGGGGACTGCTTCTCCCGCGTGGCGCCTTACATCAAGGCAGGCGATTTCTACCGCGAGAGAAATCAGCTGTGCTTTGCCGCCTGCGAGGCCCTATTCCAGCGGGATGAGGCCATCGACCAGGTAACTCTGGCCAGGGAACTGAGCCGCGCCAGCCAGTTGGAAACCGTGGGCGGCATGGCCTATCTCAGCCACCTGATCTCCGTCACCCCCACCTCGGCCCACTCCGAACACTACGCCAACGTGGTGGCCCGCACCGCGACCATGCGGAAGCTCATCGATGTTGCTTCCCGTATCTCGGCCATGGGCTACGAAGACACCGGCGACGTGGACGCCACCCTCCGTCAAGCGGAGGACGTGCTGTTCACCGTGCGGGGGGCCGACACCCGGCGGGGTTTCGTGCCCCTCCGGCAGATCTATGACCAATACCTAGAAGACCGCGCGGCCATCATCGACCCCATCGGCGAGAACACCGGCCCGGTGATGCTGGGGTATACCGACCTGGACGAACTCCTGGGGGGTCTCCAGCGGTCGGACCTGATGATTGTTGGCGCCCGCCCCTCATTAGGCAAGAGCACCTTGGCCCTGAACATCTGCGTGAACGCCGCGAAGAATGGCTCTACAACCGGAGTGTTCAGCCTGGAGATGAGCCGGGAGCAGTTGGCGCTACGCATCCTCTCGTCCGAGGCCGAGATAGACTCCCACCGGCTGCGTCTGGGTCTTTACACCGAGGCTGAAGAGCAGCGGCTCATCGATGCCATCGGTCAACTCTCCGACCTGCCGGTCTACATCGACGACACGCCGTTCCAGGGCATGATCGAAATGCGCAGCAAGGCCCGCCGCCTGATGTTGGAGCACGGTCTGGACCTGCTGGTGGTGGATTATCTGCAGTTGATCGAGGGCCGGGGCCGTGGCGGGAACGAGAACCGGGTCCAGGAGATCAGCGAGATTTCCCGGTCGCTCAAGGGCATGGCCCGGGACCTGAACATCGCCCTCATAACCTGCTCCCAGCTCAGCCGCGGGGTGGAGCAGCGGACCGGGCACCGGCCCATGCTCTCCGACCTGCGGGACAGCGGAAGCATCGAGCAGGACGCCGACGTGGTGATGTTCATCCACCGGGACGACCTTTACTACACCGAAGAAGAGTGGGACCAGCAGTTCCCCGGCCGTCCCTACCCCAGAAACATCACGGACCTGATAGTGGCCAAGCACCGGAACGGGCCCACCGGCACCGTGCAGCTCCTCTTCCGGGACAACCTGGTCCGGTTCGATTCGTTATCGAGGGTGGACAACTTCTAAAGATGGCTTTCTCGGGTTTTACCGGGAGCACTCTCTACACGCCGGTGCCCAACCCGGTGTTCGGGCCCATCTTGGAGCAGATCCAGGACCTGGCCGAACTCAAGGTGACGCTGCGGGGCCTGTGGCTGTTCCACCGGGCCCACCGGGCCGTTTCCATGGACGAGTTCTTGGCAGACCGGTCGCTGCTCAAGGGCTTGAGGTCTGAGGGGAAAAATGCTGAGGAGGAAATCCGCCGCGGATTGCGGCTGGCCGTGGCCCGCGGTACATTCTTGACCTACCAGCGGGACGGGACGGGAGCGGTCTTCCTGCTGAACACCGAGGCCGGCCGGCGGGCCCTTGCCGGTTTGGAGGCCGGCGAGGCCGGGGTCCCCCTTGAGATAGGCGATGAACCGGCGGTGGATTCGCCGGAGTTGCAAAGACCAAACATATTCGCGCTTTACGAAGACAGCATCGGGTTGCTCTCGCCCCTGTTGGCCGAGGAGCTCAAAGAGGCTGAAGTACGCTATCCGGAGCCCTGGCTTCGAGAGGCCTTTGGCATAGCGGTGGCGGAGAACAAACGCAGTTGGCGCTACGTGGCCGGCATCCTGAGGCGCTGGACTGCCGAGGGCAAAGAGAACCGGGGGGATGCCAGAAGGGGAGAAGATGGAAAGCCTGGGCGACATACTGAGAAGGATCACGGCCAGAAATATCTCGAGGAATACCAACGGCGGAGGGGTGATCCTCCCCGACAGCGGGCCGGCCGCTGAGCTCTGTCCCCAGTGCAACGGCAGCGGCTGGGTCACCCGCCGCGTGCATATCGGCCATCCCGAATTCGGACAGGCCATCCCCTGCGCCTGCCAGAAGACCCAGGACTCCGAAACCCGCATGGCGTCATTGCGCCGCTACAGCAACCTGGGCGCCCTCTCCCGGATATCGTTTGCCACCACTAATCTGGAAGGGCCGCTGCCCGGCGCTCCAGACCGGCAGATGTTCTCCGAGGGCGTCACCGCCGCCGCCCGGTTCGCCGAGGACCCGCAGGGCTGGCTGGTGCTAACCGGCCCCAGCGGCAGTGGCAAAACGCACCTGGCCGTGGCCATCGCCAACCGGTGCATCGAAAGGAACCAGACCACCTTCTTCATCGTGGCCGCCGACCTGCTGGACCACCTGCGGGCGGCCTATTCGCCCGATAGCCCCGTTTCCTACGACGAGTTGTTCGAGCAGGTGCGCAACGTCCCGGTGTTGGTTCTGGACGACCTGAGCACGGCCAGCACCACGCCCTGGGCCCAGGAGAAGTTGTTCCAGGTAATCAACCACCGCTACAACAACTCGCTGCCAACGGTGGTCACGGTAAGGGGGCCGCTGCGGCGCCTGGACGATTCATTGCGCACCCGGCTTGAAAGCGCCGACGGGGCCACCACCGTGGTCCAGTTGGGGAATTTCAACAGCCGTCTGGTCATGGGCATCGGCGAAGTGCGGCCCGAGATGTTGCAGCGGATGACCTTCGACAATTTCGACACCATGGGCGGGGCCAACGCCTCTCCCCAGGACCGGGAGTCCCTGGACCGGGCGATGCACACCGCCCAAACGTTCGCGGCGGACCCGGAAGGCTGGTTGCTTTTCAATGGTCCACGCGGTTGCGGAAAGACCCATCTGGCGGTGGCCATCGCCGGGGAGCGGCTCAAGCAGGGCAGCCAGGTGTTCTTCGCCTTCGTGCCCACATTGTTGGACCACCTGAGGGCCACCTTCAGTCCCGACAGCCTGGTGGGCTACGACGAGCTGTTCGAGCAGATAAACTCGGTCCCGCTGCTGGTGCTGGACGACCTGGGGGCCGAGAGCAGCACCGCCTGGGCCGAAGAGAAGCTGTACCAGATAATCGTCCACCGTCACGAGGCCCGCCTTCCCACCGTCATCACCACCGTCTCCACCATCGAAGAATTGGAGGACACCAAGTCCCGCATCGCATCCCGGTTGGTGGACGGCATGGTGGTGGACTGGCTGCCCATATCCGCGCCCAACTACCGCGACCAACGAAGGAGGAGTGGGTAGGGGGCGGAGTTCTGAATACTTAATAGTGGCTCAAATGGGTAGGGGCACGGTTCCGGAGGAATCGGGATGCCCCTACCCATTTCTATGCCGGTGACCGGTGGATTTTTGGCGCGGCCACGTGGTGGGGAACCGGGCTAAATCCCCCTTAGTCCCCCTTTACAAAAGGGGGAGATAAAGCCTCCCTTTGCAAAGGGGGGTTGGGGGGATTTCCGTACTCCGGTCCGGCATTCGGGCAATTTCCCAGGGAGCCGGGTAGGCTCGAACGGTTGCCCCAACTGTGGAACCTAAAGTGGCAACGCCACCGCCTGTCCGCTCTGCGCGCTGCGGGTTACGGCCTCGGTGAACTCCATGTAGTGGAGGCCGACGTCGAAGGGGGTGCGGGTGATCTTCTCCGTCCCTCGGATGGCGTTGCAGAATTCTTCCTCCACGCGCCAATAGGCCTGCTTATCCTGGGGGTTGGGAATCTCGGAGAGTTTGTCCTCGCCCCGCCGGCCACCGTAGACGTTTAGGCCTCCGTCGATTCGGAGCGTGCCCTCGCTGCCGTAGATCCAGACGTCGCTGCCCGGTGACAGGCCGGTCACGGCGCTGAAACGCATGTTGGCCTGGGCCCCGTTGGCCAATTCGGCGAGGATGTCCACGTGGTCTGGGATGGAGATCGAGTTAACGCTGCCGTCTTCGTCCTGGCGGCTGGATACGTTGATCTTGGTCATGGCCGTTACTTTGGTGGCCCGGCCCACCCAGCGGATCATGGCTTCGTACCAGATGCCCATGCTCAGGATATTGAACCCGCTCAGGTCCCGGTCGTTGCGCCAGTGCATGGGGCCGCCTTGGTCCATGAAATTGTTCCCCAGGGACTGGACCGACACCCCGATGATGTCGCCGATGTAGCCCTCGTTGATCTTCTCTTGGAGCAGGTTATCTATCTTGAAAGTCAGGGGCGAGGGCACGATCTGGGCCGTCAGGTCGGGACGTTGCCGGGAAGCGTCCAGCATCTCCTGGGCTTCCAGGGCGGTGGTGGCCATCCGGGCCTCGCAGAGGACGTGCTTCCCGGCCTCCAATGCGGCCAGCGTCAGGGTGCGGTGCATGTAGGGCCAGGTCCCGATGCAGACGGCGTCGATGCCCGGGTCCTCCAACAGGTCCTGCCAGTTGTCGTAAACGGTCGGGATGTTGAACTGGTCGGCAACCACCCGTCCCGACTCCCGGCTGCGGTTGGCCACCGCCGTGATCTCTAGGCCGTCCACCTTCTGGAAACCGGGGATGTGCCGGTCCCGGGTGTTTTTTCCGGCGCCGATGAGGCCGACCCTGATTCCATCTGAAGCCATGGCTGCCCTCCCTATGAGTGAAGAACTGTTATCTGACTAAAGGGGCAGATAAACCGCCTGCCCGGTCTGGGCGCTGCGTGTGACCGCCTCGGTAAATTCCATGTACTGCAAGCCCACGTCGAAGGGAGTGTGGGTTACCGGGGCGTTGCCGCGGATGGAATTGATGAAATCAGCCTCCACCTGCCATTTGCCCCGTTTGTCGTCGGCGATCGGGTGATCGGTCAATGCTTTGTCGCCATTTTTGCCAACCGAGACCTTGTCGAAGGGCGGGCCTTCAAGCTTGATCGTGCCCTCGCTGCCGAAGATCCACAGTTCCGCGCCGGTCTGCAGGCCGGTAACCGTGCTCCAACTCAGGTCAGCCTGGACCCCGGACGCGAACTCGCAGAGCACGTTCACGTGGTCGGGCACCGTGACGCCGCGCAGTATGCCGCTCTCGTCCTTCCGCTGGTTGGTGAAAACGCGGGTCATGGCCATCACCTTGGTCGCGGGGCCCACGTAGCGCATCAGCGTCTCGTACCAGATGCCCATCCCCATGATGTTGTAGCCGCTGAGCTGCCGGTTATGCCGCCAATGGAGCGGGGCGTCGGTGTTCATGAAGGTGTCGGACCGGTCGGCCCGGCCGTGGCCGTCGCTGACCCGCAGCCGCAAGGCCAGAGGCTGGCCCAGGTAACCGCCGGCGATCAGGTCCTGAACGGTGCGGTCGACCTGCAGCGTCTGAGGCGCGGGGACGATCTGGGTCACCAGGTGGGGGAACTGCCGGGAGGCGTCCAGCATGTCGTGGGCCTCCTGGGCGTCCATGGCCATGCGGGCCTCGGTGAGCACGTGCTTGTCGTTCTCCAGAGCGGCCAGCACCAGGGTGCGGTGCATGTAGGGCCAGGTGCCGACGCAGACCGCGTCGATGTCGTCGGCCTCCATGAGTTCCATCCAGTTGTCGTACACGGTGGGTATCTCATACTCGCTGGCCACTGCCTCGCCGGATGCGCGGCTGCGGTTGGCCACGGCGACTATCTCGACGCCCTCTTGTTCACGAAGGCCGGGGATGTGCCTGAGCCGGGTGTTTGCGCCGGCGCCGATCAGTCCGACGCGGATAATTCCGTTCTCCATAGTTCCCCTCCCAGTTTGCGGCGGCGCTACAAGCGCGTTTTCTTGGTCTGGACTCAAATCTGAGTAATTCTAGGCTAGGGGCCGGTATTAGTCCATAGGAGGAGTGGGCGGCCCGCCGCAGCCGGATTGGTACTAAAATACCTTTGACCCTTGAGCTTGATTACTTGATTAATCGAGGCGGTGATGCGAGTCTTGATCACCTTTTTGCAGGGGCTGGCAAACATCTTCTTCTCGGCCCGGTACCGGGTTGAGGGGGATAGCATGTTGCCGTCCTTGGCGCATGGCGAGTCGGTATTGGTGGTGCGGACACGGTTCAGGTGGAACCGGCTACGGCGGGGAGACGTGGCTGTTTTTGAACGTCCTGGAGGCGGAGGGGGAACCTACATAAAACGCGTTGTGGGGCTGCCTGGAGAAGACATTAGAATAGCCGGCGGACGGGTATATTTGGACGGCAAGTTGCTGGCACAGAAATATATTCAGGGTGCAGGCGAGGCGGAGGACGGTGAGAACCGGGAGTGGTTCAACGGGCCCGGTGAGTACTTTCTACTGGGTGACAACCGGACCGACAGCGACGACAGCCGCGCTTTTGGGCCGGTGCCTGAGGAATTGATCAGGGGAAGGGCCTGGTTCCGGTGTTGGCCGCCCCTGGGGTGGCGGCCGATAGGCCGAAATTAACGTGGGTCGGCCCTTGGACCGGAGTTAGAGCCTCCAGATATTGCCCACCTGCATCACCAGGTCCACGTTTAAGATGGTCTCGGCGGGCCAGCCGGTCATCTTGATCCAGTCCTCGAAGTGCTCCTGCTCCACTGCTTCGCACTCGGTGACCAGCTTGCCGCGCTTCAGGTCTCCGTAGACCTTCAGGATGGTGGTGCGGCGGTCCGGGCGCCATTTGCTGACGGCGCTCAGCTTCTCCCGGAACTGTTCTTCAGTCAGTCCGGAAACGTTGTGTATGGCTAGAAATCGGGCCATGTCGGTCGTTTACCTCTTATGCGCGTCAAATTAAAAGCTGATAGCTGAGGACTGAAAGCTCGCTCAGTCCTTGGGCGGTACGAAGGGATACGGTATGTCCGGCCCTCCTTTCAGGGGCAGCACCACGGTGGCGCTGCCGGGCATGCTCTCGACACCGTCATGGGTTTTCATTCCCAGGTCCAACTCGATGAAGCCCATGCCGCCCTTCTCGTACTTGCCGGTGACGGTGGCCCACATGATGAGCACGTCGCCGGGAACCAGCATGGCCCGGTGCTCGAATTGGGCCTTCCAGGGCCAGCCCTTGGGCAGGGTCCAGTCCTTGAGGTACTGGGGCACGACGCTCTGCTTCCAGGAGCCGTGGACCAGGATGCTTGGATTCTTGTCGTGGTTCAGCCCAAAGTCCAGGTCGTAATGTATCCGGTGAAAATTCTCGATGGCCGCGCTCCAGCGGAACAGGTGGGTCGGCGTGGGCGAATAGATGTACTTGGGCAGTTCGAAGCCCTCGTCTATATCCTCGTAATAGGTCTGGGTCTTGTTCCGCAATTGGTCGGCGGTGGGCCTTTCGTTGCGGGCCAGAATCTCTTCCGGCTTCATCTTTAGCAGTTCTTCCAGTGGCGTGGTCATGCTGATAACCTCAATCGGCTAGTTGAGTGGCTGCCTGCGACCGTTTACCGGCGAATCGAAGACTGCCGGGTGATGCAGAGCAGGGCCTTGTCCTGATTGGTGTAGGTGATCTCGCGGGTGATTATCAGAAAGGGCTTGCCGTCTCTTCCGACCCTTTCCCGAATGTCGTGATAGCGGTTTTGGAAGAAGATCGTGTCTCCGATGTTAGGGTACTGATAGACCTCGATCTCGTTGCCCGCGTTCAGGGTACGCACCAGGTGGGTGGGGATCTCAGGCAGGGCGCCGGGCCGCTCCACCGAGCCGATGCCGTCGGACATTGGGTTCTCTTCAAAGGCCTTGGTGATGGGGTCTTCCTGGTCGGGACGGATGCGCCCGGTCATGTAGCTGACCATGATGGGCGGCACGATGATACAGCCGTAGTGGGTGGTCTTGGCGAACTCTTCGTCCCAGTACCTGGGGTCGGGGTCCATCACGGCCTGGGTGAAACGCCGCAGATACTCGACGTCCACAGTCCCCCAGGATTCAATCACCTCGCCCTCGACGCCGATCATGGCCTTAACCTCTGGCGTGAGGACCGATTGAGTGTCTTGTTGGGCCTCCTGAGTCATAGCTGTTTCCCTCCGGTGATTTGACGCCCTCAGCCTACTCTAGGCTCCCAGATTCGTCAACAGAATCAATGTCGTTCTCCTGCGGGGGCTGCCGAAGGGGCAGGGTCTTTCGATTTTCTCCATTGGGACGGCTCCCCGCCTCCATCTGGGCCAGACAATCGACCAATGGATCTGCTAATTGTCATGCTGAGCGAAGCGAAGTACCTCGGACGTGAGGCAAAGAGACCCTTCGCTGACGCTCAGGGTGACAATCGAAAGAGCCCGGTCGTAGGGGCGTTTAACTTGTGGATTCGGTGGCCCTGGGATAACATGGCTCTCGGACTGCCGCACCCGTTGATTCGTGCTGCGTGAGGCCGTCCCGGGGATGGATATCTGGGGAAAATTTTGAGCGCCGACCGCCCTGCCAGACCTGTAACTTGGACCCGTTATCTGCTCTTGGGGATGGCAGCCGGTCTGCTGGCCGCGGCCGCCGCCTGCGGGGGCGCCCCGACGCCTATTCCAACTGCGGCGCCGTCGTCCGATTCTTCGTCAACTCCGGCCATTGGGCAAACCCCCGTCGCCGGGCCGGTGGTCCGAGTGAATGAGACGGATATCGCGGTGGAGTTGGCGGAGAGTCCGGAGGAGCGGATCAAGGGGCTCTCCGGGCGGGCATCTCTGGACGCCGGGACCGGCATGTTGTTCGTCTTTGAGAAGGCGGAACGGCTCCGTTTCTGGATGAGGGAGATGGAATTCCCTCTGGACATTGTTTGGATCAGCGCGGGATGCCGGGTGGTGGACGTCTCGGAAAACGTCCCGGTTCCGGAACCCGGGACGACGCTGAACGACCTGCCCCGGTACTCCCCCGACGCACCGGCCAAGTACGTTCTTGAGATTAACGGCGGCGAGGCGGCGGCGCTGGGCCTGGCGGTAGGCGACCGGGTGGAGTTTCGGGACGAATTGGCCGGCAGGTACGGCTGTTAGCCCGGCCCACGGTAAAAAAGAACAGCAACCCGCAACCTCAGATCAAGAGACACAGCGAGGGACCTATCAGATGGAGATCCTGGTTTCCGGGTCAATGGCCTACGACCGCATCATGGACTTCGACGGCAAATTCTCCGACTACATCTTGCCGGACCAGTTGCACATGATCAACGTTAGCTTCACCGTGAACAGCCTCACCGAGAATTTCGGCGGCACGGCGGGCAACATCGCCTACTCCCTGTCGCTGCTGGGAGAGAAGCCGCGGATATTGGCCACCATCGGCCGGGACTACCACCGCTATTTCGAATGGCTGAAGAAGAATGGCGTCCCGACGGAAGACATACGCGTCGTGGAGGACGAACTGACCGCCGGCGCCTATATAACCACCGATACCGGGGACAACCAGATCACCGTGTTCAATCCGGGCGCCATGAAACAGCAATCGTGCTTCGCCTTTGACTCCGTTGACCCCAAGGACTGTCTGGCCATCGTGGCCCCGGGCAACCTGCGGGACATGGCCGATTACACCGCCGAGCACCAGAGGCGCGGCATCTTCTCCATCTTCGACCCCGGCCAGTCCCTGCCCGCCTGGGAGCCGGCGGCGTTGGCCAAGTGCATCAGCCAATCGCGGATGCTGGTCTGCAACGACTATGAGATGGAGATGATCTGCAACAGCACCGGCATGTCCCGGGAGCAGGTGGGGGAGACTGTGGAGACCATGGTGGTGACCAAGGGACAGGACGGCTGCGACCTGGTGACCGCTTCCGGCACGGCGGTGATACCGGTGGTGCCCACCGATGACGCCGTGGACCCCACGGGCGCCGGAGACGCCTTCCGTGGCGGTCTGATCAAGGGAATGGCCGAAGGCCTGCCCATGGAGCGGGCCGTGCAGATGGGGAACGTGGCCGGTCATTACGCGGTGCGGACCTATGGCACCCAGCAGTACAGCTTCACCATGGACGAGTTCAACGCCAAGTTGGAGCAGCACTTCGGCCCATAAACGGCGATTGCCTTGCTAACTGGCGTCGGCTACAATTCTCCCGGCCTGACCAACCTCGCCGGCAACCCCGCCGTCTTAACCACACCGATAGGAGACCGAGCGTAACTTGACTTCCACCCAATCGCCCCAGGCCGCCCTTTCCAGCGGTCCCTTGGCCCACGGCCCCTTAGATGGTGTGAAGGTGTTGGACCTGAGCGAGGACATAGCCGGGTCATTCTGCGGCCGTCTGTTGGCTGACTACGGGGCCGACGTTCTGAAGGTGGAGCCGCCCACCGGGGCCGCCCTGCGCCGGATGGGCCCCTTCTTCGGCGACGACCCGCACCCGGAAAAGAGCCTGTTCTACCTACTGTTGAACCTGAACAAAAAGGGCGCGACCCTAAACCTGGCAACCGTCACGGGGCGGAACATCCTCAAGCGCTTGGTCCCCCATATAGATGTGGTCATAGAGTCCTACCGGCCCGGCTATCTGGCCGGCCTTGGCGTGGGTTATGACGACCTGCAGGCTGAGAACCCCTCGCTGATCATGACCTCCATCACGCCCTTCGGCCAGACCGGCCCCTACAGCCAGTATCTGGGGGAGGAAGTGGTCTCCTACGCCATGGGCCTGATCATGAGCATCAGCGGAGTGCAGGGCCAAGAACCGCTGAAGCACGGCGGGTTCCAGGCCCAGTACGAAGGCGGCCTCAACGGAGCGGCATCGACTGCCATGGCCCTGTTCATGCAGGGCAACACCGGCGAGGGCCAACACATCGACGTATCGGTGACCGAGTGTGTGGCGTCCACCGCCATGGCGGCTCAGTCCATGTATCCCTTCATGGGCGGGACGTTGCCCCGGCGGCGGCCCTCGGGTAGCAACTTCGGCCACCCCATGCCCTGCAAGGACGGCTGGATCATCGTGCAGACCGGAGGCGGGGCCACCTGGGACACCATCGCCGACTTCTTCGGCGACCCTCAACTGCTGGAACCCAAGTTCGCCGACCCGGCCCAGAGGCTGAGAAACAGTGAAGAACTGGACAAGGTGGTGTTGGATTCCATCAAGGACCGGGGCAAGTGGGACCTGTTCACCAAGGCAGCCGAGGCCAGGATTTTATTTGGACTGGTGCAGACTCCTTCGGAACTGCTTGAGTGCCCCCAATTGGAGTCCCGGGACTTCTACCGCGAAATCGACCACCCGGTGATCGGCAAGGTGAAGGTGCCGGCGGTGCTGTTCAACCTGAGCCTAACCCCATATCAATACACCCGCCCGGCCCCCACCCTGGGCCAGCACAACTCGGAGATCTACGTGGACGGCCTGGAATACAGCCGCGAGGACTTCGTCCGCCTGAGGCAATTGGACGTTATCTAATGAACCCCTCATCGTGAGGTACGACCAACTGATGTAGGGGCGGGTTTCAAACCCGCCCTGCTTCGCCCGAAACATGACACATCCGATGGTTCGACAGGCTCACCATGAGCGTAACGCGGGATTGCCAAGTTTGTGTAACCAAGAAGCATTCAACTACCGCTCATCCTGAGCTCCGACCGGAGGTCGAGAGTCTCGAAAACATCGGACCCGTCGCAGGACCCGCATCCAACCAAACAGCAGGCAAATAACAGAGGAAGAAAAAATGGCCCGGTTACCCCTGGAAGGCATCCGAATAATCGACTCCACCTACGTGTTCGCCCTGCCCTATGCCGGCGGCCTGCTGGCCGACATGGGTGCTGAGGTGATCAAGGTGGAAGGGCCGGGCCGTCCCGACGTCACCCGCACCGGCGGCTACGCCGGGGCCTTCCCGGAGAACGACCTGGGCGGCGATTGGTGGAACCGTCCCTCCACCTACAACCTGATCCACCGGGGCAAACGGTCCATAACCCTGGACATGACCGACAGCCGGGGCCGGGACCTGTTCCGGGAGCTGATCAAGGTCAGCGACGTGGTGATGGAGAACTTCACCCCCCGGGTGATGCGCGGTTGGGGTCTGGACTATCCCAACATGAAGAAGCTGAAGCCCGATATCATCATGGTCTCCAACACCGGCTACGGCCACGGCGACGGCCCCTATTCGGGCTATCCCGCCCAGGCCACCACCCAGGAAGCCACCCACGGTCACTGCTGGATCACGGGCTACAAAGACGAGGGCCCGGCCAAGGCGGGGGCGTCCTTCGTGGACTTTCTCTCCACCTGGACGGCGCTCTTCGCCATCGGCTCGGCGCTGCGCTACCGCAACAAGACCGGCCAGGGTCAGTGGGTCGACATCGGCATGTACCAGGCGGGCGTGATGTTCATGTCCGAGTACATCATGGACGCCCAGGTCAACGGCCGGGAGGGTGGCCGCATCGGCAACCGCCATCCCTACCGCGCCCCCCAGGGCTGTTATCCGGCCTTGGGCGAAGACCAGTGGATCACCCTCTCAGTGGGCGATGACGCAGGCTGGGCCGCTCTGTGCGGCCTGATGGGCAAGCCCGAACTGGTCACGAACCCCCACTACGCCGACCTGCTATCCAGGCAGCGCAACCACGACCGGATGGACGAGATCATCCGGGGTTGGACCTCGGGCGTGGACCGGTACGAGCTGATGCACGCGCTCCAGGGCGTGGGCATTCCGGCGGGACCGGTGCTGAACGGCAAGGACATCCACTACGACCCCCAGTACAAGAGCCGCGGCTTCTTGGAACGCGTGGACTACCCTCGAGAGAGGGGGATGGGCTCGAGATTGTTCATCGGCCGCCCTTATAAGTTCTCCAACAGCCCCTTGGCGATCCAAGGCCCTCCGCCGACCTTCGGCCAGCACAATGAAGACGTGATCCAGGGCCTGTTGGGCGTGGACAGCGAGACGTTTCAAGGTCTGGTCGATGACGCGGTGGTGGCCACGGTGCCGACCACCGGCGAGCCGACCCCGCGGGTGCCCGAATCCGAGGCCCTGGAGCGGGGTCTGTTGGCCGACTGGGACCCCGACTACCTGAAGAACCTGGGCCTCGCCTAGGCTCGCCTGGATTTCCTTGACACTCCCAAAAGTCCAGGGCTAAGCTTCTATCAAGGGCCCGTAGCTCATTGGTAGAGCAGTCGGCTCATAACCGACTGGTAGTTGGTTCGATACCAACCGGGCCCACCATACCATCTGTCCCCCTTCGTGCTTCCTCTACCTGCTCCCCCCTTTGAAGAATCGATGCATTTGACCGAGGGGAAGTTGCGGCGTACTCTGTCTAAATTGGTGAGATGATTGCACCCCTGCGAGCACCAGGAACAAATATTAATCATTCGGAGGGATTGTTAATGTCTTTGAACGCTATTCTTGTCCTTTGTGGTCTCGGCTTTAATCTCATCGGGTTCTTAGATTTGGTTCGGGAAGTGCTGCATTCTATAAATAACGAATCTATCAAGCTAAAGGTGGAGGAATTGTCTCAGAAAGCCGCGGAATTTAACCGTAACCCTCAGGCTTATTTGAGAGAGGACTTAGTTAGGCAAGGTTTTAAACCCGACTCCGCCGATGACATGATTAGGGATGACGTTGGAGGTTGGGTTGAGAGAGCGATTGGGAATCTGCGCGATGGCTTCCAAAACGCCCCGACAATCGCGGAGAGGTGGCGGATTCAAGTTCCTTTGGCCTCGCTGGAAATTCGGTTCTGGTATGTAATCAGAGGCGCAACGCTCGTTTGTATTGGTCTTGCTCTGCAGGCGGCAGGGGTATTAACGCTAGAATATTTCTGATGCCGTCTTCCGTCGCCCAGGTTCACTAACATTAGGAAACTGATTTATTCTGATGAGAACCGTCGCTGCTTTGATATTCGAGGGTATGGCCCCGTTGGACCTGTTCGGGCCGATACAGGTGTTCAACGTTGCCTGCACGCCAAGGGAGGACGACCCAACCAAGCCGGACAGGTCCAAGTCCCTTTACAGGGTGATCACCGTGGGCAAGGAGCAGGGACCGGTCGCTACGGGAGCAAACGGAGCGGGACCGGTGGTGGTGGCGGAACACGGCATCAACGACGACTTCGATTTCGACATCTTGCTGGTGCCCGGCGGCAGCGGCACGCGTGCCCTGGTGGCCGACCCCGCGTTTATCGAGTCGCTGACGGCCGCGTGTAAAAGGGCCGATGTGGTGGCCTCGGTCTGCACCGGGGCCGCGCTGCTGGCCCAGACCCACATCCTGGACAACAAGGCCGCGACCAGCAACAAGACGGCTTGGGACTGGGTATTGACCCAGGGAGAGAACGTTGCCTGGGACGCCGCGCCGCGCTGGGTGGACCTGGTGGACAAGAACACCGGCAAGGGAATCATCACGTCCGCCGGCGTATCGGCGGGCATCGACATGACCCTGGCCTTGGTGGCAGACTTAGACGGTGAACAGGTGGCCGAGAACGCCGCGGTGTTCATCGAGCACCACCGCATCAAGGACCCGGCCAACGACACTTTCGCATATCTAGCCGGGGCCTGATTCCACCGCTGAAAACCTGTCGTCCCGCGTCGGCGAACACCGAATTACGGCGGGTCAGTGGCAGGGAAGATTTCCGGAACAGGGGGGCAGCACCGTGGCCGACAAGAAGATTTCCTGCGCATTCGGAGTGGACCTGGACGCCGTTGGCGGTTGGCTGGGTTCCTACGGTGGCGAGGACTCGCCCGACGATATATCGCGGGGCATGTTCGCCGGAGAGGTGGGCACCCCCCGCCTGCTCAAGCTATTCGACCGGCTGGGGATCAAGACCACCTGGTTTATTCCCGGTCATTCGATGGAAACATTTCCCACCGAATGCCAGATGATCGTGAGCGGCGGCCACGAGATCGGGCTGCACGGCTACTCCCACGAAAACCCGATCGCCATGACGCCGGAGCAGGAGGAGGCGGTCTTGGTCCGTTGTATCGACCTGATCACCCAGCTTTCCGGCGAGCGGCCCACCGGCTATGTGGCCCCCTGGTGGGAGTTCAGCCACGTCACCAACGAGCTCCTGGAGAAGCATGGCATCAAGTACGACCACAGTCTGATGCACCGGGACTTCGAGTGCTACTACGTGCGGAAGGGCGACCGGTGGACCAAGATCGACTTCTCCCAGCCCGCCGATCATTGGATGCACGCCCTGGTGCGGGGCGAAGAGACGGACTTGGTGGAGATACCGGCCAACTGGTACCTGGACGACCTGCCGCCGATGATGTTCATCAAGAGCGCCCCCAATAGCCACGGATTCGTCAACCCCCGGGACATCGAGCAGATGTGGCGGGACCAATTCGACTTCGTGTACCGGGAGTACGACGAGGCGGTCTTCCCCATCACCATCCACCCCGACGTCAGCGGCCGTCCCCAAGTCTTGCTGATGCTGGAAAGGTTGACGGAGTATATCTCGTCCCACGACGGTGTCCGGTTCCTAACCTTCAACGAGATAGCCGACGACTTTCTAGCCAACCACCCACGGAGGTAGGCAAAGGGCTAGAAAACATGAGTCGTCCCGGAGTTTAGTGGGTGGATTTCGGCGAAGAGGGATAGCAACACTGGGCACTGGGAACAGGTCGGCGGCGTTCTGCCATTGAGCATAGGCAGCGCCGCCTTCGTCTTTCCGGCGAAAGCCGGAATCCAGTAAGACTGCATCGGTCACCCGTCATCCTGGGTGAGAGCCCTGGATTCCAGCCTCCGCTGGAATGACGAGGTGGGGACGGAATTTGCCCCAAATTGCGTACTCACCAGGAAAATCCGGGATGACTCATGTTTGAATCTCCGCCTGACGGGTTAACTCTAGCGGCCTCCGTACATGGGCTTGAAGAAGCTGTGGAGGAAGTTGCGGCCGTGGGCCCAGGAGTGGCAGCGGCGCAGCACCGAGTCGGGAATCTTTTCGCCGGATTTGTGGGTGATGCGAAAGGCCTCGTAGTTCCGCAGTTCCGGCGGGACGTCCACGGTGAAGATCAACTCGCATTCGGCCGCTTCCAGGAACAGCTTCAGCGATTCGAAGCCCTTGGGATTCTTGTTGGGCGTCTGGTAGACGAAAAGTTCGGTGGCCCCGATCAACTCGTCGAAGTGGTCGTTGCCGTTGCCGCGGCCTCCCCCCTGGCGCAGTTGCGCCCGCGTGAAACCGTGGTCGCTCAGGCTGCCTCGTCCGCTCAAAGTCATGGTTTTCGCTCTCGCTGTCGCATGGAACCCCGGCCGTTGCCCTTCAGACTTAGCTGCCAACTGAAAGTCATGGTTATCGCCCTTGCTGTTATATGGGAACCCGGCTGCGCCGGCGGCTAGGGGAATAGGGCCCAGCCTTCCATGTCGGTTTCTGCTTTGAAAAAGTGCCCCTCGGCGCTGGTCACGTACAGGGTGGAGCGGTCCGGGCCGCCGAAGCAGCAGTTGGTGGGCCGGATGCAGGGCACCGGGTGGGTCTCGATGACCCGCCCCTTGGGGTCGAACACATAGATCAGGGGGCCGGGGCCGGACTGGGGCCAACCGGCGGTGGCGACGATGTTGCCCTCCCGGTCCAGGCACATGCCGTCGATGCCGCGCTGGGCCTCCCGTTTGTTGGTGCCGAAGGCGTGGAGGGTATCGTAGGGGCCCAGGGAGCCGTCGTCCCGGATGGGATAGGCCTGCAATTCCCGGTCGATGCTGGGGTCGTCGCTGTTGCTCTCGGCCACGTAGAGGGTCCTGCCGTCGATGGACACCAGGATGCCGTTGGGCATCGTGCTGTCGGTCTCCACCCTGGCCACCGAGTAGCTGCCGTCGGCCTGGGGAGTGGCGCAGAGCACGGCGCGGTGGTCGAGTTCCTGGACCTCGGTGGCGTCGATGTTGGTGGCGTTCCACGGGTTGGTGAACCAGATTCGGCCCTGGCGGTCGACGGCCAGGTCGTTGGGAGTGTTCAGTTTCTTGCCCTCGACTTGGTCGGCGATGACCGCGTTGCTGCCGTCGGGGTCGAAGCGCAGGATGGCGCGGCCTCCGGAGCAGCAGCCGAAGAGACGCCCCTCCGCGTCATGGGCCAGGCCGTTGGTGCGGTTGGTGCCCTCCCGCCAGACGGTGATCTCGCCGGTCTCGACGTCGCAGCGCATGATGCGGCTGGCGGAGATGTGGGTGAAGAGCAGGTTCTCGCCGTCCCAGACCGGGCCTTCGGTAACGCTGCCATAGGGCTTGTTAAGCAACTGGAAACGCCAACTCATGGGCTGGTTCCTCCGTAACTCGTGGGTAATCCGGGAGCGGTTAATCTAGGCGCAGATTGTAGCAGACGGCAGTCTTAGGCACAAACGAGCCTTATTCATAATTGGTTGGGCCAAACGAAATCGGTGCTCTAGGTGTCAACACCACGTTGACACGATCAAGCATTCCGGCTAGGGTTTGGTAAATTCCAATCGAATAGGCTTCCAATCATGGCTGCAAGGTTTGCTGTCGTCAACGGCATGGCCGGAACTGGGGTTCAGCAGGCTCTTCGACGGTATGCTGATTGGTGCTCCCGCAATGACCTATCTCCTCCTTCGATTATTTCTCTCGAAGACGATCACCTCGTCCCGCTGGCTAGAGACACAGTATCAAAGCTCCATCCCCGATTTCAGCCCGCCGACGTGACCATCATGGAGGTGCTTCAGCTTCCGAAACCTCTTTTGATGGAATTTTGGTCCAAGGCCTTTGATGAGGCCCTCATTGGAATACGGGAATCTTTGGCATCAGAACAACCTGTGATTCTGACGTTTCATGCCGCCTGGTTCCATCTTGGAGAGCGTGAATACATGTCTGGGATCGATTTCGGGCGCCTCGCCAACTTAAAGGAACGCCCCGATATTGTATTCACTCTGGTCGACGATATATACGATGTCAAAGCCAGGTTAAGCAGGCGACACGGTCTTTTTTCTTATAATGTCGATGAGCCTGATGACTATCACACAGCCGTACTAAGACTACTCCGGATTCTTGACTGGCGGAATACCGAAAATGTCCTAGCATCTAAGGTTGCCGAAATTACGGAGTCTCCGCATTTTGTGCTCGCAGTCAAGCATCCGATCGTAGTCTTTCATAACCTTTTTGTCGGTACCGACAAAAAGCTCGTCTATGTAGCACATCCAATATCAGAGATTCGGCGACTTAATCGAGGCACCGAAGAACAGAAAATCTTGGCTGAGCAGGTTGTTGAACGAGTCCAGGATCTGTGTGTGCGATTGAGTGAGCACTTTATCGTAATCGAGCCAACTGCTATAGATGAACTCAGGTTTGATTTCACTGTTGATTTCGAAGACCAATCCATCTACCTCCCCCAACTTGGGTGGAGATGGCCACTACCTAGCGATGAGGCCTCCGATTTGCTCTTTGAGGCACCCCAAGAGCCAGATGATGCCTTTGGCCCGAGTTGGGCGCAGTTTGCTCAAGAGATTGCCGACATCGGTATTGAGAACTTGGACCAGACGCAAAATGAAAAGATTCGCCAAGCTTGGCCATCCCTGAAGGCGCTTCAGGAACAAATTCTTGAGCAAATCACAGCTCGGGACTACTCCCTAGTAACGCAAGCGAGTGGCCTAGCAGTTTATCGGCCAGCGTTCCGGGGAAATGAGTCGGGAGGGGTGCAACGTGAAATCACTCACCACCGAATTTTACAGCAGGCGGGTCTCGACAGAGCTAAGGTGGTAATCCTACATCCTGAAGCGGATGAGCGAGATACTCTGGTGTCCAATTTCAAGAGGATTGTTGATTCCTGGCAGGAAGCGGGCATTCTCCAATGCCAACCCGCACAGATCGCCTCTCTAAAGTCAGACTTGACCTTCGATCAATTGCAATCGATTCAGGACGCTAATACTGATCTAAGTAAAGGTCAAGCCATTTCAGAATTACTAGGTAAATTTGGCATCGAAATCCTGACCCGCACTGCGCGAGCCATGGCCCCCGACCCCTCCGTTGTAGCGCGGGAGGAAGAGAGTGAGAGAGGTAAGCTCTTCGCTGGATTGCAGAGCTACATTTCTAGTTTAATAATAACAGAAGATGTGGAGGTGATACGCGAAGACTTGTCTATCATAGATTTTGCCCAAAGGGTGGTCAACCGAATCAACTAATAGAGACTGGAGGCTGGAACGAGTGAACTACAACTACTATTTATTTTTGGATGAATCCCAATCTTGTAAGGAGGTTGAGAGACGGTTGCGAAACGTTGGTATACCATTCATTACGGTTCGGGAGCGTGGTGGAGTTCTTCCTAGGCTGACTGGACCTGAAGGCGTGTTCCACGGGTCAGCCAGCATCCTGACGTATTTCACCTCTCATTTTTACGAACCGGAGTCCAATCGGACATAGTCCGATCATGGGTTCCCCTTTTGGCATTCCCCAGTCAAATAACCTTCAATGAGCGAAAACTCAGGCGAGGATTTGGGCTAACTCGTCGGGGCAACGGCTTTGTTACGCAACCCCTCTTACCGATGCTCTGCTCTCCGTCGCTAGTGCCAACGCTTGGCAGACGATCACCGACATCATCGCGTGAATCCGTACCTTAAACCGACCCCGGACCCGCACACTGTTTAGCTTCCTGAACCCCTTCAGCCTGCCGTTTAGACGCTCAATTGAGGTTCTTTGGCTGTAGATTTTCTTCCACTCAGAAGTTTTCTTATTTCTTGCGACGATTACCTTATGAGTTGGGTTTGGATCAATTATCGGCTCTGCCCTGTATTGGTTTTTAATCAATCGCCAGAGAGGGAGACTGGAGTAACCGGCGTCCGCCAGGACGTAATCAGGAACGAACTTCCCTGTGACAGTCCGAGCCTCACGCAGTAATGCTGAGGCCTTTCGGATATCGTGCATGTTTCCAGGGCTGATATCCACGACCATCGGAAGCTCATACTTGGCATCGGCCAAAATGTGGATTTTGTAGCCGAACACGTATTTCTTGGTTCCCTCGGTGTTCTTTTTGACGCACCAACCGGCATCGGGATCCGAGACTTTACCGACTCTGGGCTTTTGTCTCCGCACCTTACCTGACCGCTTCTTACCCTTTTTTATCGCGTTCGACCACCCCTTCACATCAGTGCTGTCAATTGCTACTGTCTTGCCAAAATCTGGAAGGGTCGCGTAGAGCTTTCTGGTGAGGTTACGATGCACATTTTTGACGGCGAGAATAAACTCCCCCGTGTGTTTGGCGAGTTTGGTGCCGAAACGTGAGAATGTGGGTTGGCTGGGAATACTCTCAGGTGAACTAATGCCGCAGGCTTGAGCGATGAAGGGATTGTCCTCCAATAAACGGATCAATGCCGAGACAGAGTCAAGGCCAAGGTAGTAATAGGCGACGTAGCAGCGCCAGAGGATATCGGGTTCATATCCTTTCGGGCCGCGCCGCACGCGTCCTTTTAGTTGAGCGAGTAATTCTGCATCCGGCAGTTGCTCGAAAAGGGATTTAAGCTCGGCGACTACCGGTGGGGCATCCCGCCCAATGATATAATCATAATTGCCAGAGTGGTTCCGCACAGTTCCGCTCCTGGTAGGGGCCGCTGTTACTTGACGGTGTCAGCGGTTCCCGATTCGGTTTTGGTGCCCCTGCTGGGAATTGAACCCAGGTTCCCTGCCTTAGCTAGAGGAGGACCGCGATCCAGCGCAGGGGCGTCATCACAAGGGCTGGCCATAGTTTCGACCTATGGCCAGCCCTCTCTATTTAGCGTTTTGGTCTTGCCCGTCTGCTTCGTGATCTTTCATTCGTTGTCCTCGCTTCCGCACTATCATCCCGAGGACGTCCCAAACCTTGTTAAACTCGTTATCGTCAAAATCTGCCAAGTCCTCTTCCTTGATATCCAAAAGGCCTCCGGCTGATTCGGGTTGAGCCTGCGGCCTAGCAGTGGACGCTTCACCTAGAGGCGGGTCCACAGGAGGGTTAGCCAGCGGATCGTCCTGCAGAGGTTGGATTGCGCCCGGAGCGAGATACGAACTCCCTCCAGACGCGCGCATTACGCCAGCCTCTCGGGCTGAGTCCATAAGAATGCGGTCCGCAGTCGACACTCTATCGTGTTCAACCTTGAATTCACGTTCCAGGATATTTCTCAGCGCTTCTTGTTGCGGCAAGGGGGTTCCCTTAAAACGATCAGCCACCGCTTTGAACAGGGGAATGTTCAAGAAAGCCGAAGCCAGGGCTTCGGCTTTTTCTTGCCCTGTTGTAGGTTTAAATATCGCCTTTGCCAACGTCGTGGTACTTAAAGTCTCAGCATTTTTATGCAGAAGTCCGAACTGCCGCGCCGTCAATGCGCGTAGACGGAAGGCGCTGCTTTTTGCCGATTCTTTCAGCGCTATTGCTAATGCTTCTTCAGTAAGCGTGCCGCCGCCGTCCATCTCCACCCGCTCAGTGACCCTTAGGGCGGCACCGAGGTCATAAGCTGGAAAGAGATATTCAGACCTAACCGGTCTCTTCCGCTTCCGCTCGCCCGACTGTTCATCGGTTTGAGTACTCATCGCGAACCTCCGTTCATGCTTAGTTACAGCATTCACGGTTAATGTTAACTGATACTTACGGCGTTGTAAAGACCACTTTGCGTTGATTATGAGGTTAGTGTTCGCGCTCGACTTTGAGTTGTCTGGCATAGACAATAGGGTTGTCCCATGACCAAGCAAGGAGGGCAAGATGCAGGCAATACCAGAGGGCGAAAAAGAGCGATTCCAGAGAATACTGAAAGGAAGAGCCGAGTCATTTGGTCTCAGTTCGGAGGAATACCTGCGTAAAATCTGGTACCACGAGCAGGCATCAGCATTGGGTGAATACGTAGCGTTAAGTCTCGTTGACCTATTGACAACTGAGCTGGCAATTAACGCCGATCACGCGTAGTTTCGTGCCTGGAGAAATATGAATAAGGCTCAAACGAGCCTTATTCATAATTGGTTGGGCCAAACGAAATCGGTGCTCTAGGTGTCAACACCACGTTGACACGATCAAGCATTCCGGCTAGGGTTTGGTAAATTCCAATCGAATAGGCTTCCAATCA
>JACZUF010000004.1:0-40038 GCA_022573285.1 Chloroflexota bacterium | reverse complement strand
CGAGCAGGCATCAGCATTGGGTGAATACGTAGCGTTAAGTCTCGTTGACCTATTGACAACTGAGCTGGCAATTAACGCCGATCACGCGTAGTTTCGTGCCTGGAGAAATATGAATAAGGCTCAAACGGCTCCTTTTAAGCGGGCGGTGAGTGCTATACTTTTTGAGACGTTCACTCCTGATTCGAGGAAGTAGATTCTTTTGGCGCGTGTTGGCAGAGAGATAATCGAAGCGGTGGTCTTGGCCGTCGTGGTGTTCATGTTGTTGCAGACCACGGTCCGGAACTTCAAGGTCGAAGGCTCCAGCATGGACCCCACACTGGAAGGCGGCCAGTACCTGTTGGTCAACCGCCTAGTCTACCTGCGCATCGACCCGGAGCGGCTTTCCAAGATCGTCCCCTTCTGGCGGGTCGAGGAGGAATCCTCCCGGTATGCTATCCACGCCCCCAAACGGGGGGAGATCATTGTGTTTCGGTATCCTCTGGACCCCAGCAAAGACTTTGTGAAAAGGGTTGTCGGGTTGCCCGGCGAACTGATTGAGGTAAAGGCTGGCACGGTGATCGTGGATGGCAACATTCTGGAAGAGCCGTACCTAACCTCCGAATTCCGTTTCAATGCCGCGCCGGTACAGTTGGGGGAAGGCGAGTACTACGTTTTGGGGGACAACCGGGCCCGCAGCAACGATTCCCGAAACTGGGGAGCTGTCCCAGAGGCCAATCTGCGGGGCAAGGTGTGGATTGTGTATTGGCCGGTGCCGGAGATCCAGATCCTGAACATACTGGACCGGATACCCGGCTTCGGCTAGCCGTCTAGGGTGATTGTGGCGGCGACTGCCAGGTGAAGAACGGGCTAGGCGTTGGCCGGTCCGACCAGGATGTCGTCCCCCTCGATCTGGACCTTGTAGACGCGGACCGGCTCGTCGGGCGGTGGACCCAACACCTCTCCGGTGGTCACGTTGAAGGTCCCGCCATGGAGAGGGCACTCTACCTCTTCCCCGCTCAGCTCACCCTCTGACAACGACGCATAGGCATGGGAGCAGACGTCATCCACGGCGTGGATGCTGCCATTCACGTTGGCCAAGAGCACCTGCTCGTTGTCCACCTCCACCGCGATCATTTCGCCGGGTTTAATCTCACTTACCTGCGCAACTTTTACGAAGCCTGGATCGGCCATGATTCTCTTTACTCCTGTGCTGTATCGGGCTGAGGACTATTATAGGGGAGTGAGCGGGCCAATTTGAAGGGCAGCGAGGGACAGTCCATACCTGGGTCTGTGGACAGCCCAGCGGGCCGTTAACTATAATGGCCGATGTCTCAGGGTTCCCGGCCGTGGGCTTTATTGAACGTAACCGCAGCGCAGCCGGGTCCTCTGGGCGGGGTTTCCCCGCCAAGCTGGAGAGGTGCCGGAGTGGACGAACGGGCGCGACTGGAAATCGCGTAGGGGCGCAAGCTTCTCGCGGGTTCGAATCCCGCCCTCTCCGCCATCGCTCTTTAGCCCATTCGATAATCCCTCCGATACGGCATTGAGATAGTGACGCCACGGCGCGGCGGCTGCGCCCGGAGGTTTCGGGAGAACGAATTTAGTGCGAAAAACCTGGTTGCCCATTGCCACCGGCCTGTTGACTGCCGTTCTGATTGGTTGTGCTGGCGAGACCGGCACAGGGGCAGGGGCGGCGCCTACAGCCGTCCCGGAGAGTCCTACGCAGTCTTCCAGCGTGCAGAGTGAAGCGCCCACCGAGACGCCTACGCTGGCCCCGACCCCGGCCCCGACTGATGCCCCGACGGCGGTTCCCACCGAAATTCCGACTGAAACGCCGACGGCGACTCCTGCCTCGACGGCGACTCCTGCCCCGGCA
The DNA here is from genome assembly GCA_022573285.1 of Chloroflexota bacterium. GTDB lineage: Bacteria > Chloroflexota > Dehalococcoidia > Lucifugimonadales > UBA3495 > UBA9611. Next base: position 38,186 of record JACZUF010000004.1, on the reverse strand, counting down.
GCATCTCCAGCCCCGACGGCGACGCCTGTCCCGACAGCGACTCCTGCCCCAACTGCCACTCCGGTGCCGGTGGTGTTAGCAGTCGCTGATGCCATCATTGGCGACCCGTCGTATCCGATTGGAACCGACAAATGGGGCTCCAGCGCCAGGAACGGGTGGTTGTATTCATGCGAAGAGGAATTCAATGGAGTCGGGGCGGTTGGCGGCGCCAGCGACTGGAGAGTGGGCGACTTCTGGTACCCCGCCAGAAAATGGACGGTGCAGGGCGAGATCGACTGGCCGAGCGCCCAAGTTTCGTTTGAGATTGTAAATGGGAGGCGGGTCATCTCCGGCAACGGGTTGCCGGTGGGCCATCCAACCGGAACATATCCCATTAGCAGCAGCGACCCGGCCTACCAGATCGACATAAACCCCCACTCAATCGGCGAGCAGGTCGTGGAATTCTCATTGCCCCTCAACCCCACCCTCGCCGCCACGCCAAGCTGCACATCGGCGGGGACGATTGCCGTCGCTCTGACCGGCGTCGCGGTCTTCAATGCCCTAGATGCAGTGGGTAGAGACGCGCCGGCCTATGACATCTTGGACCTATGCGCCGGGCATCCGGAGGATTTCAGCAGGTACCATTACCACACGGCCGGCACCTGCCAAACGGAGGCGCACACCCTGGCGCATACCCTAACGGGGTATGCCCTGGACGGATTCGGGTTGTTCGGACTATACGACAGCCAGGGACAGGAGTTAACCAACGACGATCTGGACGAATGTCACGGTCACACCCACGACATCGATTGGGACGGCGCTGAGATCAATATGTATCATTACCACTTGACCAACGCATACCCGTATACCATCGGCTGCTACCGAGGTTCGGAGGTGGTGGTGCAGACACAGTCGGGGCCGCCAGGTGGGGGTGGCCAAATGCCACCGCCGCGCTAGCTGCTGAAGGAGAGTTGACTCGATGCGAAAAGCATGGTTGCCCATTGCCGCCGGCCTGTTGGCCGCCGTTCTGATCGGCTGCGCTGCCGAGACCACCACCGGTACCACTGCGGCGCCTACAGGCGTCCCGGAAAGTCCTACCCAGTCTTCCAGCGGTCAGAGTGCAGCGCCCACCGAGACGCCGACGCTGGCCCCCACTGATGCCCCGACTGCGGTTCCCACCGAAATTCCGACTGAGACGCCGACAGCAACCCCTGCCCCGACGGCAACTCCCGCCCCGACGGCGACTCCCGCCCCGACGGCGACTCCCGCCCCGACGGCGACTCCTGTTCCAACTGCCACTCCAGTGCCGGTGGTGTTAGCAGTCGCTGATGCAATCATCGGCGACCCGGCGTATCTGATTGGAGACGGCAACGTTGGCTCCAGCGCCAAGAACGGGTGGATATATTCGTGCTCCCTAGAATTCATGTCAGGCGGGGGGAATACCACCAGGACATGGATCGTGGGCGACTTCTGGTACCCCGCCCGAAAGCTAGCGTCGCTGGGCGAGGTCGAATGGCCGAGCGCCCAAGTTTCGTTCAAGATCAGCAATGGGAGGCGGGTCATCTCCGGCAATGGGCTGCCGGTGGGCCACACAACCGGAACTTATCCGCTGGCAAGCAGCGACCCGGCCTACCTGATCGACCCATTCCCGTTCGAAATCAGCGAGCAGGTGTTGGAAATTTCGTTGCCGCTGAACCCCACCCTCGCCGCCACGCCAGAGTGCCTTAATTCTGGGACGATTGGCTACGCTCTGACCGGCGCCCAGGTCTTCAATGCCCTTGATGGGCTGGGTAGAGACGCGGCGGCCTGGGAAGTCTTGGACCTATGCGGAGGGCATCCGGAGGAACGCGGCAAGTACCATTACCACACAGCCGCCGCCTGCCAAACCGCGGCGCACACCCTGGGGCATACCCTTACCGCGTATGCCTTGGACGGATTCGGGTTGTTCGGACTATACGACAGCCAGGGCCAGGAGTTAACCAACGCCGATCTGGACGAATGCCACGGTCACACCCACGACATCGTTTGGGACGGCGCGGAGATCAATTCGTACCATTACCACCTGACCAACGCATACCCGTACACCTTGGGCTGCTACCGAGGGTCGGAGGTGGTGGAGCAAATGTCAGGCATGGGTGGTGGAATGATGGGTGAGGGTGGTGGAATGATGGGTCCGGGTGGTCAAATGGGACCGCCACGCTAGCCTTTGAAGAGGACGAGCCGTGGGTCAGATGCCCAGGGACTCGTACAACTCCGGATTGGCGCACTGCTCCAACCGCTCGCCCTTTAGACCGGCCAACAGGTTCCTGGCCGCCAGGAGACACATCTCCCGCCGGGACCGGATGGATGCGCTGCCGATGTGGGGCAGGACCACCACGTTGTCCAGTCTAAGTATCGGGTGGTCCGCCGGTATCGGCTCGGGGTCGAAAACGTCCAGACCCGCCCCGGCGATCCAGCCCTTGGTCAGCGCTTTGTATAGAGCGCCGGTGTCCACCACCGGGCCGCGGGACATGTTCACCAAGATGGCCGTGGGCTTCATCTTCTTGAGTTGCTTCTCGCCGATGTAGTGGTGGGTCTCCGGCGTCAGCGGCACATGAAGAGAAAGGAAGTCTGATTCGGCCAGCACCCGGTCCGGTTCGGCGTACTCAAAGCCGTACTCCGCTTCCAGGTCTGGCTTCCTGGTGCGGGAGTGGTAGATAATCTTCATGTCGAAGCCCAGGCCCCGTTTGGCCGTCTCCAGGCCGATTCCCCCCAGTCCAATGATGCCCAAGGTGCTGCCGTTTACCTCTGAGCCCAGCCAGAACATGGGGTGGTGGGAGATCTTCCAGTTGCCCTCCCGGACCCACTTGTCGCTCTCCACCACGCGCCGGGCGGCGGCCAACAGCAGGGCGAAGGCCAGGTCGGCGGTCGCTTTGGCCAAGACGCCCGGGGTATAGCCCACCAGTATCCCCCGCTTGGTAGCCTCTGGGAGGTCGATGTTATCCAGTCCCACCGCCACCTGACTCAGCACCTTGAGGTTGGGGGCGGCGTCCAACAGAGGTACGTCGATCCGGTCCATGACATTGATCAAAGCCCCGTCTACGTCCGCCAGGGCCTCCTGAAGTTTCTCCGGCGTGGGCGGTTCGTCGTCGGGCCAAACCTCCAGCCCGGCGGACTTCTCGATGAGGTCCAGGGCGTCGGGAAAGATCTGCCGGGTGACGTAAACGCGAGGTCTATGCATGAGGTTTATTTAACACGGGGGTTGTTTCTCCCAATCAAAACTGCTGCGGCCGCCCCGTAATTGTAGCAAAGGGACCCGCGATTTTGACGCCTATTCGGGGTGAATGCCCGGTGCTATACTGGGCTCTCGCCCGTGCCTGGGCACGGAAAGCGTACTAGGAGGGGATTATGGCTCTGTTTTTGAACGACGAGGAAGTGGCCCGGCTGCTGCCAATGAACGAGTGCATTGACGTGCTCGACCAGGCCTTTGCCCACGCGGGAGAGGGCAAAGTGGACAACAAACCCAGGAGCCGGATCCGCATGCCGGGCGGGTTCTTTCACTTCATGGCTGCGTCCAACGGAGGCCACGGGGTATTCGGATACAAGGCCTATCCCTCTTTCGGCGGACCCGCCTCCGCCAAGATGATTGTCATGCTCTACGACTATGAGACCGGCGGGCTCCTGTCGTGCATGGAGGCGAGCCGATTGGGGCAGATCCGCACCGGGGCCGCCAGCGGGGTGGCCACCAAGTACATGGCCAAAGAAGACTCGGCCACCGTGGCGGTGATCGGCTCTGGGTTCCAGGCCCGTACGCAGTTGGAGGCGGTGTGCTCGGTCCGCGATATTAAAGGGGTGCGGGTGTTCAGCCGCCGTGAGGAGCGCCGTGAGGAGTTCGCCAAGCGCAGCAGCGAGAACCTGAACGTGGAAGTGAAGGCGGTGGCAACCGCCCAGGAGTGCGTGGAGGGGGCCGACGTGGTGATCGTCATAACCTCGGCCCGGGAGCCGGCGTTGCTGGGCGAATGGCTGTCGCCCGGCGCCCACATAAACGCCGCCGGCGGGAACCACTGGATGCGGCGGGAGATCGACGAAGAGGCGGTGCTGCGCTCAGATGTCATCGTGGTGGACGACCTGGCCCAGGCCAAGATAGAGTGCGGCGACCTGCTTTGGTTGGAGCCCAGAGGCAGCTTCCGCTGGGACATGGCCAAGGAACTTCAGGACGTGGTGGCCGGGCGGGTCAAGGGCCGTCCTTCAGCCGACTCAATAACATTGTTCGAGTCCATGGGCCTGGCCCTTGAGGACATCGCGGCGGCCCAACTGGTGTACCACAAGGCCAAAGATCAAGGGATTGGACAAGAGTTGCCCTTCTAGCGGCGCGCCCCTTAAACGGCCCCGACATCCAGCCGAAGCCGGGCAAAAGAAAAGGCGGCAGCTTAATTCGCTGCCGCCTTGGAGACGGAGTAGCCCCAGATGATGTGGGGGAGACTCTCCTAGAAGCCTATGGTGCGGCGCAGCGGCGCGGTCTCAGCCAGTCTCTGCTCGGTGCGCTGTTTCTCGCTCATGGGCGGGCCGGACAGCCAGTCGTAGGCGGCCACAACGCCCTCTTCCACGTGATGTAGCACTTCGCTCAAGTGCAGGAAGTTCGGATGTCCGTTCTTGTGATTGTTGGTCTTCGCCATTTTCCCTTTTCCTAGCCTTCGGACTTCGCGTCCGGTTAAGTATTTGAATTCACGATACTAGCATCGTTACTTAATCTATATTTATGATATACCCGGCTCTTTATTGTGTCAACGTATAACTCGTGCCTGGCTTCATCGGATTTTATGATAATACATATTACGTCGCCATAGGATTGAATTTAATGCTATTCCGTAATCACTACCGGGCAATCGCAGATTGATTACTGATTACGTAACAATCAGTAATCAATCGGTGGTTATTGGAACGCGGGGATAACTTCCTGGGAGAAGAGCCGCATGGACGCCGCCGCGTCCGATGCCGAGACGAGGTGGAAGTTGACCTGAAGGGAGGCGGTGTCGAAACCGCCCACCTCTCGAGCGTAGCCGGAGATCTGCTGGCGCACGTCTTCCGGGGTGCCCACCCAGATGGTGCCGCCGTTCAGCAACGAGTCGAAGTTGGCGGCCCGCAGCTTGTCCAGGTGACCATCGTAGCCGGGGTAATCCCGGGATGACGTGCCGGCGCCCCAGCCTGAGTCCTGCTCCGCGGCGGCCACCAGCGACTTGAAATAGGCGTTGATATTCGGTTTCGCGATACGGTGGGCTTCCTCGCGGTCTTGGTGGCAGAACATGTGAAACCCCAGGGCGATCCTGCCGTTGCCAGGGTGTCCCGCTTGCCGCCATGCCTCCCGGTAGAGGCCGATGGCCTCCCGCATCTGAGGCCCGGCGAAGGGCACCAGCATCAGGTTGTACCCGTTCTCGCCGGCGGATTGCATCGACTGCGGGGTGCCCAGGGCTGCTACCCAGAAGGGTGGCCGCGGTTGCTGAGTGGGTCTGGGCAGTGAGGTCACGTTGTTGAAACGGTGAAATTCACCGTTGAAGGTGACGTTTTCCTCCTCCAGCAGCCGCCGCACCGCCTCCACTCCCTCGTCGAACCGGGCCCGGCTCTCGTCCATGGTCCGGCCGAAGCGCTGGAACTCATGAGGCAGAAAGGCCCGCCCGAAGCCGCAGTCCAAGCGGCCGTTGGAGATGGCGTCCAGCATGCCGATCTCGCCGGCTATCTTCAACGGGTGGTTGAAAACCGGCGACACCGCCCCGGTGAGGAGCCGGGCCTTGGTGGACCGTTGGGAGGCGGCGGTGAGGAAGACGTGGGGCGACGGGCTGTAGCCACCGTAGGGCTCGAAGTAATGCTCCACTGTGCGGACTTGGGTGAAGCCGAGCTCGTCACACAGATCGACCAGGCTTAGGCATTCATTCCAATACTGCTGCCCTGATTTCTCTTCGGGGCCGACGTCGGGGAAGAACTGGAGCCCGAATTCCATGGCCGCCTCTGCCTCAGGACCCCAGTTTAGAGACCCAGTTTACCGGGGTTCATTATGTTGTTGGGGTCCAGGGCCAGTTTCAGGGCGCGCACCACGTCCTGGCCCACTCCCATCTCGCGGGCCAATAGGTGGTTCAACTTGACGCCCACGCCGTGGCAGTACTCCATCACGCCGCCCATGTCCAGGGCCAGTTGCAGCAGCTTCTCTGCGGTCCGGCCCAGCCGCTCCCGTGAGTCGGCCGCCGCTCCCGATTCGGAGACGATCAGCATGGAGAAGAGCTCGGGCCGGGACCAGATGGCGTACTCGACGGCCCGAATCCCTGACTGGGACATGATCTCGTCGCACTGTTTTCGGTACTCCAGCACCTTGGAGATGGGCAGGCCGAGGTGCAGGTAGTCGAAGTCCCGGCGGCCTTGCCACCGGCTCCAACGGACGCTGCGGGGCTTCCCCAGGGCCGACACTTTGTAGTTCTCCGCGGACTGGCGGCGGTCTTCCCAGTAGGCCACGGTCGGTCCCGGTCCCACCGGCCGTCCGCCGAACTGGGCGCACACCGCCATGGCCCGTTTCTCGTTGGCTTGGACGCCTTCTCTAAATCCTTCGAAAAGCAGGTGGAACAGGATGCCCTCTTCCTCTTCGGTCAGGTCCACCAGAGTGGGCCGGACGCCCAGGGCGAACATCTCGGCCGCGGCGTTGAACCCTTGGTCGAAGCTGTCGAATGCGACGCCGCAGAAGACCTGGGATTCAGGCAGGCGGAACACCCGGACCGTGGCTTTGGTGATGACTCCAAAGACCCCCTCCGAACCGATGAACAGGTGTTTCAGGCTGGGGCCTGCGGACTGATTGGGAACGGCCCGGGTGCTCATGACCCGCCCGTCGGGCAGCACGGCCTCCAGGGCGACGACCTGGTCCCCCATGGGGCCGTGGGCCCCGGCCCGGTAGCCCACGCCGTTGGTGGATATGGCCCCGCCCACGGTGGCGATGGGCACGCTGTAGGGGTCGTGGCCGGGCATGAGTCCGTGGGGCGAAAGAGCGTTTTCCAGGTCTTCCAAGACCACGCCGGCCTCAACCTCGGTGGTCATGTCCGTGGGGTTGATGGCCAGCACCTTGTTCATCCGCTGCAAATCCAGCACGATGCCCCCAAATGCGGGCACGGTGGCGCCCATGACGCCCGTGCCGGCGCCGAAGGGGACCACCGGCGTGCTTGACTCATTGGCCAGCTTTAATACGGCGCTTACGTCCTCGGTTGAGCCGGGACGCGCCACCACGTCGGCCAGGCGTTCGAAGGAGTCTTCAGCGCCGAAGGCACGGGTGGGAGATAGGGCGTCGCCGGAGTAGCGGTCCAGGTCGTAGGGGCCGGTGAGGACGTTTTCACGTCCCAGGACTTCGGCCAGGGAATTGATTAGGGATTCAGGCAGGGTGGCATTGGGCATCAGTCGCGGCTCCGTTAAGCCCAGACGCTTAAGTCCGGTTCCATCAAGACCTGGGGCGGTACGCCCAGATGCTGCCGGCCGCCGAGTCTTCCACAGACACGCCCTGGCGGTCCAGCCAGTCTCGTATCTCGTCGGCCAGGGCGTACTGTTTGTGTTCCCTGCATCCGGCCCGGAGAGTTATCAACCGGTCGATGTCCGGCTCCGACACCGTATCCGCGCCGGCTACTTCGGCGTCGGAGATCAGGCCGGCCAACCCGCTCTGCCCGGCCTCCGTGAGCTTGGCCCGGAGGTCCCGCAGCATGGCGTTGTATGACTCCGCGCCGATGTTCAAGGGCGGCTTCTTTTTCTCGAAGGTCAGGCCCAGGATTCCACCCAAGTGACGCAAACATTCTTGGGCGGTGGAGACGTCTTTGGTAGCGTAATCGCGGTTGATTTCCCGCGCGAGATCGAACAATGCCGCTATTGCTCGCGGGGTGTTTAAATCGTCGTCCATAGCCTCGAAGAAACGCTGCTCGAACGCCTCGAAATTTAAGGGGGTTGAACCACCGCTGGGACGAATTAACGGTTCCCGCAACCGATGAAGACCCTGCTCCATGGCGTTGCAGCCCTCATCCGTATAGATCAGGGGTCTGCGGTAGTGAGAGCTCAGGAAGTAAAGCCTGATCGCATCCGGGGTGTACTTTTCCAAGGCTTCCTTCACCGACACCAGGTTGCCCAGGGATTTGCTCATCTTGTCGGCGCCCAATATGAGCAGGCCGTTGTGCACCCAGTACCGGGAGAAGGGCACCTCGCCGGTGGACGCCTCGCTCTGGGCAATCTCATTTTCGTGGTGGGGGAAGATTAGGTCCTGGCCGCCGCCGTGGATGTCCAACGTCGCGCCCAGGTAGGTCACGGCCATGGCGGTGCATTCTATGTGCCAGCCGGGCCGGCCGGGCCCCCACGGGCTTTCCCAGGAGGGTTCTCCAGGGCGCGCGCCCTTCCAGAGCACGAAATCCATGGGGTGTTCTTTGTTCTCGTCTACCTCGATTCTGGCGCCGGCCTGCATGCCGTCCAGGGTCCGGTGGCTCAACTTGCCGTAGTCGGCCTTCTTGGTGACCCGGAAGAATACGTCGCCGCCGGCTTGGTAGGCCGAGCCGTTGTCCACCAGCGTCTGGATGGTCTCGATGATCGGGCCCATCTCCTGGGTCGCCCTGGGGTAGACGTGGGCCCGCTGGATATTCAGGCCGTCCATGGTCTCGTAGAAGTCGTCGATGTACTGCTCGGCCAGTTCGTCGGGCTCGATTCCCTGTTCCTGGGCCCGTTGGATGATCTTGTCATCGACATCGGTGAAATTCTGGACGTGGCGCACTTCGAATCCCAGATATTCCAAATACCGGCGGAGGGCGTCGAAGGCGACGTAGCTCAGGGCATGCCCCACGTGGGTGGAGGCATAGGGGGTCACGCCGCAGACGTACATCTTGACGGTCTTGCCATCGGCGGGCGCGAACTCTTGGGCATCGCCGCTCAGGGTGTTATATAGCTTCATGAATCAAATAGAACCGGAACTGCCGGGAGCCGGCGCCGGAGGGACCGGTAATCACCGGCCGGACATCAGGGTGGCCACGGCGCAGACGGCGATTCCTTCTTCCCGGCCCACAAACCCCAGGTAGTCGGTGGTGGTGACTTTTACGCTGACGCGGCTTGGGGAAACCGACAGGCTTTTGGCCATGTTTTCCCGCATCTCCGCATTGAAGGGACTGAGCCTGGGATTTTGCGCCAGTATTGTAGCATCAACGTTTGAGAGCCGCCAACCGGCCTCGGCGACCAGGACGCCGACGCGCTCCAGCAAAACCAGGCTGGAGATGTCCTTGTACTGGGGGTCGCTGGACGGGAAGTGGAGGCCTTTGTCTCCCAGGTTGGCCGCCCCCAACAGGGCGTCCATCACCGCGTGCACCAGCACGTCGCCGTCGCTGTGGCCGGAGAGCCCCCGGTCATGGGGGATCTCCACTCCGCCCAGCACCAGCTTGCGTCCCTCGGTTAAAGGATGGGAATCGAAGCCGATCCCAGAGCGGAATTCCAGGGATTCGGACCTTGGGGGAGTGGACATATCGCGGGAAGTTTACGCCACGGGGAGAGGGAGAGTAAATCCCCGGAGCACCTGCCGGAGCACCTGATCAAGGTTAACCGGAGGCCGCTTTAAGGAAGACCTCCGCGATGACCAGGTCCTCGGCGGTGGTCACCTTGATATTTTGGAGGGCTCCGAGGAACATCTTCACCGGGTGGCCGAGGGCTTCCACCATGGCTGCGTCGTCGGTCACGTCCCCGGCGCCGGTGCGGTGGGCCTCCAACAACAGGCTGTACCGGAACACCTGGGGGGTCTGGGCGGCCCACAGACTCGACCGGTCGGGGGTCTCCTGCACCATCTGGTCCGGCGACACCAGCTTGATGGTGTCCTTCACCGGCACCCCGGCCACGGCGGCTCCGCACTCGGCGGCGGCGTCCAGTCCCCGTTGCAGCATGCCATCGTCAAGGCAGGGCCGGGCGCCGTCGTGGACCATGACCCAGTCGCATGGAGACAATAGTTCAAGCCCGTTCCGGACCGAGTCCTGACGTCTTTGGCCGCCGGCGCAGACGTGGACCACCTTGCGGTAGCCTCGTTCTTGGACCAGTTTCCGGCCCCGGTCCAGGGAATCTTCGGCCAAGACCAGCACTACCTGGTCAACCTGGGGAAATGACTCGAAGCGGTCGAGGGTGTGGGCCACCAGGGGCACACCCAGTAGGGGGGCAAAGGTCTTGTCCACGCCTCCCATACGGGTGCTGCGCCCGGCAGCCACGATCACCGCGCCTACATTGCCCACGGCTGCTCCACGTTTGTCCCCTGGGTCTGGGGGCATGGTTTGACGCTTAGTCGCCTTTGGGCTGGGCGAATATGATCCGTCCGGCCGCGGTCTGCAACACCCTGGTGACGACGACGTCGTGGAAGGCGTTCAGGTAGCGCCGTCCGCCTTCGACCACCACCATGGTGCCGTCATCCAGGTAGGCCACGCCCTGGCCCACTTCTTTGCCCTCTTGGACGATGTTCACCCGCAACTCTTCACCGGGGAGAACGATGGACTTGAGAGCGTTGGCCAGTTCGTTGACATTCAAGACTTGAACGCCCTGAAGCTCGGCAACCCGGTTCAGGTTGTAGTCGGTGGTGAGGATGGCCGATTTCGTCTCCCGGGCCAATTGGACCAGGACTGCGTCCACCTCTTTGCCGTTCTCCACGCCCACGTCCAGGACCTGGAGCGGGACCGACTCGTCTTTGCGCAACTTTCCCAAGACTTCCAGGCCGCGGCGGCCACGGTTGCGCCGGAGCGGGTCGCTGGAGTCGGCGATGTGGCGGAGCTCGTCCAAGACGAAGCGCGGCACGATTAACGAGCCTTCCAAGAACCCGGTGATGCTGAGGTCGGCGATCCGGCCGTCGATGATTGCGCTGGTGTCCACGAGAATGTTGCCGTTTCGCGAGGACTTTCGCGATTTGATCTTATCGGCCTTGCCGGTCCATCCGATCCCGTTGGAACCCATGGCGGAGCCGATGGACGGAGCAGGGGCCTCCAAGCCAGGGAAGATGGCGCGCACATCCCGTTCCCGTTGGACCCCCAGCCAAAGGCCGGAGAAACCCAGGACCACGTTCACGATGACCGGCACGCCCCAGCCGGGCCAACCGGACAGCGTGTACAAGGGTATGGAGATAAGCGAGGCAACGACCAAGCCCACAAGCAGGCCGGCCGTAGCCGAGATCAATGCCGAGCCGGGTAGGGAATCGATAAATTCAGCGCTCATGCGCCAGGACTTGAGGATTAGGTAGGGGATTAAAACTCCCCCAATGATTGCGCCGGCCAGGGCTAGTGCGAGACCCCAGGGTAAGAATGCTTCTTTATCCGAGGATAATTCCGATACATAGAGTCCGAGCCGCCAGCCAATTACCCCAAGACCCCCGGCGCTCAACGCTCTGAGCATCCAAAGGGCCAACAACGGAGGTCACCTCCTTGCCAGTCGTGGCTCCGGCTTTGGGCCAGCCGGGCCAGCAGACGCTGGACGTCTCAATTTTTAAGATTTGCCGTATATCACGCCTAGGTGATTTAAAAAGGCGGCCGTATAACCGCCCCTTCTTTGTTTAATCCGGGCATCCCTGCCTCGGATACCTTCCCTCAAGCTCCTTGCGATGTACCTGTTGCCGTCAATCCTATGGGATGTCCTGCTGCGGAGGCAATGGTTTCCAAGTTGATTTCCGCGGTTCCGCCCAGGCCTGTAGGTTATTTTAGGGTGGCTTTGGGCTGCGATTTAGCCTCGATTACGAGAAAAGTTCGCATCACTCGACCATACTGAGAATAGCACATGTGCCCATGTTGGGGAAGATATTTTACAGGAGCCGGCCTGATGGGCCGGTCTATTGACCTCATCGCGGTCGTGGGTCCGTCCATCTGTATCTAATTTGCAGCCCCGTCGTATACTTCTGGGCGCAGGGCGGGTCTGACCGCCTTGCCAGGCGCAGCCCTAACCTAACAGGGAGTTGGTCCATGACTAGCGAAAGCAAGCCGAGGGTATATCTGGTGGGCACCGGCGGGAGTATATCTTTCGTGGGACGCACCCGCACCGACTACACTAATTACAGCTACGACGGCAAGCACCTGACCATCGAGGAGATGCTGGAGCGGGTGCCTGAGGTGCTGGAATTCGCCGACGTGCGGGCCGAGCAGTTCGTGAATCTGGGGAGCACCGATGTCACGCCCGAGCACTGGTTGGGGTTGGCCAAGCGGATCAACCAGATCTTCCGGGACGACCCCGGCGCCGCGGGCGTGGCAGTCACTCACGGGACCGCGACCCTGGAGGAGACCGCTTACTTTCTCAACCTGACGGTGAAGAGCAACAGACCGGTGGTGGTGACCGGCGCCATGCGCCCGCCGACCGGCCTGGGCACCGACTCCGATGTGAACCTGATCGACTGCATCCGCGTGGCGGCGGCCCCGCAGTCGGCGGGCCGGGGCGTTCTGACCATATTGAATAACCAGATCCAAGCGGCGCGGGACGTGACCAAGACCAACAGCTACCGCCTGGAGACCTTCCAAGCCCCCGACTTCGGGTTCTTGGGCTATGCCGATTCGGACGAGGAAGTGGTTTTCTACCGCCGCCCGGACCGGGCCCATACCATCGACACCGAATTTGACGTAGAGGGCGTGGACCAACTGCCAAGGGTAGACATCGCCACCGCTTACGCCGGGGCCGACGGACTGGTGATCAAGGCCCTGGCCCAGGCAGGTGTGGACGGTCTGGTGGCTGCGGGGTTGGGCAGCGGTGGCTCGCCTCCCCCATTCATGGCGGCCTTGAAAGAGGTGTCGGACGCCGGGATGCCGGTGGTGATCTCCACTCAAACCGGGAGCGGCCGAGTCATGCTGACCCGCCGTTTCACCGAAGACGGCTACATCGTGGCGGACAACCTCACGCCGAAAAAGGCGCGCATCCTGCTCATGCTGGCCCTGACTATAACCAAGGACCCGGCGGAGATTCAGCGTATGATGCTGACTTATTGAGCGGGAAGCCCCGCGCATTTGCCATGTGCCTGGTGGATTAACGCTGTTCCGAGACCTTGGTTCGACAGGTCCGATTTATCGAGACCCTCGACCCTGGCCGGGCTCACCATGAGCGGGCTTGTTTGGGGTTTGGTTTCGGCTGCCGGAGTTTGCTTGATGCGGGTAGGGGCATCCCGATTCCATCGGGACCGTGCCCCTACGTTTGCTGACTTCGTGGTTGCACCGGAGAAACCGTACCACCCATCCGCTCACCACGAACGGACTGAGGGCGAGGTGGTTTGGTTATCCGAGCGGGGTTGATGCAGGCAGGAGCGTCCCGATTCATCGGGACGCCCCTATTTATCTACAGCGAATCTAGTCGTTCAAGGCCGCTCGCCCTAATGGAAACGCGCCGAGCCGCCTAGCTGGGATCCGGCGCGCCAACTACCTCGTCGTAGAGGTCGTCCTCGGAGATTACGTTGTTCTTCCTGAACGCTTCGATCTCCTCTTTAGAGTAGCCCAAGATTTCCGAGAGGACCTCCTCGTTGTGCTCCCCGACCTTGGGTGTGACGCCGATGTTCACGGGGGTGCGGGAGAAATGCCAGTAGTCTCCGGAGACGGCGATGGTGCCGGCCAGGAAATCGTCCACCTCCACCATGGTGCGCCGCTCCCAGGGATGGGGGTCGGCCTCGGCCATGGGGATATCGTTGACGGGCGCGGCCACCACGTCGTGCTTGGTGAAGTGGGCGATGGCCTGGTCCATGGTCATGGTGGCCAGGAGCTCGTTCAGGGCCTCGTTCACTATTGAGGCGTTCTTGGCCCGGTCGGGCCGGTTGTTGAAGCGCGGGTCCTCCAGCCACTCTGGCTTGCCCAGGGCGTTACAGACCCGGTACCAGTGGTGCTGGTCTCCGGCGGACAGCAGCACCCATCCCTCTTTGCAGGGATAGATCCCAGATGGAGGGGCGGTGGAATTGGAGTCTCCCCGCGTGGGCTTGATGCGGGAACCGTGGTAGGCGGCGATGGGGATCTCGGTCATGGAATAACCGGTGTCGGCCAGACAGACATCCATGGACTGGCCCTCGCCGGAGATCTCGCGCTCGTGGAGGGCGGCCAGACAGCCGATGGCGGCATGGAGGGAGGTGATGCGGTCGATGATGGGGACGCCGGTCCTGATGGGGGGCATGCCCTCTTCCCCGGTGAGCATGGTGATGCCGGACATGGTCTGGCCGATGGGGTCGTAGCCGATCTGGTCCCGGTAGGGCCCGAATTGCCCGTAGGCGGACACATTCACCATGATGATGCGTGGGTTAAGTTTCTTGAGTTCCTCGTAACCGAAGCCCATCTTCTCGATGGTGCCCGGCCTGAAGTTCTGGACCAGGATATCCGAGACCTTGACCAGCCTTCTGAGAGCCTCCTTGCCGTCTTCCTTGCGGAGGTCCATGGAGAGGGACTTCTTGCCCGAATTGTACTGGACCCAATAGGAGGACTGCTTCTTGACCCAGGGGCCGTGGTAACGGGTCTCCTCGCCGCCCAGACGCTCGATCTTGATGACCTCGGCGCCCATGCGGGCCAGGACCTGGGCGCAACGGGGACCGGCCTGGTGGCGCCCCAGGTCGATGACGCGGATATTTTCCAGGGGATGTTTGAGAGCGGGCATGGGCGAAAGACCCCCTAATTCGCGGATGTGGCGGGATGGGGCCAATTGTAAGACGGGCTCTGGGAAAGAGCAAGGCGTGAGGCGGCATGGGCAACGGTGAGGCGGGCGTGAGCTGTGGAAAAATGCAGGGGTGTTAACAGGGCGTCCCAATGGAATCGGGACGCCCTTACGGGAGGAGCAGGCCGCCGGTCTGGTGTGATCTGCCGGGCCGCCGGTTCTTTAGACCGCTACCTCGGCAAGAACCCTGACGGGCTCAACTGGCGGGAGGGTATTGGTCTTGCCGTGGAGGCTCCCGGACCTCAATTCGGCCTCTTCGGCGGCGGTCAGGTAATGGCCGCACTGGAAGCATTCGATGTAACGGCCGTAGTTGTCAGAGTTGCCGTACAGGTCGCCGTGGCACCGGGGACAGCTCTTGAGCCAGAACATGGTCTCACCTCCGTGGGTGTATCGACGCTGAGACTGGGCCTCCGGCCTCCGCCTTGGCCAAGTTATCGTTTACCGCTCTGCGCCGGCACCACCCTATACGAGAAACAATTACGGTGCGTTACTTTAAGGTCACGGTTCTGTGAATATTACGTATGAGTTAAGCCCTAGTGGTCGTGGCCGCCACCGTCATCTTGTTCCTCTTTGTGCTCCTCTTCATGGGCCCTCCCCGTGAGCTCTTCCAGTTCGTGGGCGGCATCGCTGATGTCGCCTGATTCCAGCAGGTCCCGGATCTCCGCCACCTGGCTGGCGACGGCCGGGTCGCCGCGCAGAGCTTCCATGAGGTGGTCCAGATGGTGCAGCACCCCGTCGATGTCGTCGATCAGGACCGAAGAACGGGCCAGGCGGGCGTGCATCTCGGAGGGCGTTAAATCATCCACTTGGACGCCGGCCAGCATGTTTTCGATGATGTGTATCGCTTCATGTAGTTGCCCCCCTTCCGTCTCCTCTCTGGCCTGATTCATCTGGGACAGATGCTCGCCTGTTACCTGTTCGATTATGTGGTCTATGTGGTGGACCGCCTCGTCAGGGGAATCATCCTCCAATGCGAACAGGGTCATCCAATGGTGTTGGGCCAATGACTCTCCAGGGTCGGTGGTACGCATGTGGACATGGTCACCCGCCAACGATTCGACGTACTCGGCGATCTGGCTGAGTTCCGCGTTGGAGATCTTGGACGGCGGGAACACCGGCATGAGGCCCAATGGCGCCCGGGCCTGCCGCTTCACCTGACCGGCGGTGTGACCGGCCAGCCCCGGCGCTATTGCGCTGCCCTGTCCCTCTGGTCCGTGGCAAGCGCTGCATCCGTAGGCCGTGAATAACCGCTGTCCTTCCGACGCCGGGGTTGGAGACGCGGTGGCCGTAGGTGGCGTAGTTGATGTTGGAACGGCCGAAGGTGTGTCCCCGCCGTATATGCCGCCGCAGGCTGCGACCATCAAGACCAGACCGGCTATCAGGCCCAAAATTTCCCATGGTTTCATACGGTCCACGCAGTCCTTTCACGATTTTTAAGGTTCGCATTTCGAAGACTCATGTGTCCCCGGGCGAATCTCTCATTGCAACCGACAAGGGACCACATGGCGCCTATGGGCCCCGTTACCTGCTCAGCCGGTCAGCCTTTCCACCACCAATCCGGGTTTCCGCCGGGAATCTTCACAATTATCATATATGGTCTGGGATATATGGTCTGCCGCCAGCCTTTATGATGTCCGCGGGGCACGGTGCCCCTGGGGCGGCAGACGCCCAACACGGAGGTTTACAAAGCCGCCTCGCCTTGCTCTCCTGTCCGGACTTTTATGGCGTTGCCCACCGGGTAAACGAATATCTTGCCGTCTCCGATATTGCCGGTGCGGGCATGCTCGACGATGACATCGACGGCCTTCTGGGTGTTTTCGTCGTGGACCACCAACTCAAGCTTCACCTTTGGCAGCATGTCGATCTCATACCGGCCCACGCCCCGCGAGCCACCCGCAGTGACCCCACGCTGGGCGCCACGTCCGGTGACGTTTACGACATTTAGACCGATCAGGCCTACCTCGGCCAAAGCATCCTTGACTTCATTCAGCTTCTCCGGTCTGATGATTGCTTCTACCTTGTTCATGCATTCCTCCCAATCTGTGCAGAATGTCCGAGCCCGCTATCCCTTTGAATCTTGGTGGGCCACCGGAACCCGGCGCTCGAAGAGGCGCGTCACCCCAATAAGCTTGACGATTTAGACTGTGGTTTTCAAGGGCCGTTTGTGGGGACTGTGCAGGCTGATCGGATACTTTGGGAGTGCTGAACGGCGGCCGGGGCGATGGCCCAGGACGGGGGTCAAGTTTAGGGGTCCTCCTGGCTCCGGTTGATCGCCAGCCTGATCCAGTTGGCCAGATTGGCAGTATCGACGTCCTTCAAGAGGTAACCATTCACCCCGGCCTGGAGCGCCTGACACCGCTCATCGGGGTCCAAGTAGGAGGTTAGGACGGCGACCTTAGTCTGCTCGCCGGTAGCCAACACCCGCCGGCAGATGTCTATGCCGTTCGCCTGTTTCATCTTGGTATCGATGAGCACCACGTCCGGCCTGAGTCCCGCGATGTCACGGATAGCCTCTTCGCTGTCGGAGGTGGACCCAACCACGTCCAGGCCGGGCATGGACGCCAGGCGGCGGGCGAGGATTTCCATGACGGAACGGTGTTCGTCGACCAGAAAAATTCGGATACTCATATCAACTTCGCGAAACGGCTAATTTCACGTTACAGCGAGGGAGTTGGGGCCGAGAGTGCCGGAAGTAATCGTTCCGGCAGGCCGGTTGGGCATAAAAAGAGGGCCGAATGGTGAGTTAACCGCTCGGCCCTTTGAATTCGGGGGTAAGTATGCCGGGGTTTACCTCATGCGTTGTAGTCCCGGCGCGCCCGGCGCTCAGCCAGGAAAGCCGCCGCTTGAGACCGGCGGGACACCTCCAGCTTGCCCAGGATGTTGCTCACGTAGTTCTTGACCGTCTTGTCGCTCAGGTTGATCTGGCCCGCAATCTCCCGGTTGGTCTGGCCTTCGGCGATCAACTCCAGGATCTTCTGCTCCTGCTCGGTCAACTGGGCCAGAACATCTTCTTCTTTGCCCCGGCGCACGCGTTCCAGGACGCTGGCGGTGACGGCCGGGTCCAATAGCGACTGGCCGGAGCCCACCCGGCGGATGGCGTCGACTATCTCCTGGGAGCGGATCTCCTTCAGCAGATAACCGGAGGCCCCGGCCATGATGGAGCCCATCACGGCTTCCTCGTCGCTATAGGAGGTCAGCATCAGGACTTTGATGTCGGCGTTCTCGTCGCGTATCTCGCGGCAGGCCTCGATGCCGGAGCCGTCGGGCAGGCGGATGTCCATCACCACCACGTCGGGGACGGAAGCGCGGGCTTTTTCCACGGCCTCGGCAACGGTTCCGGCCTCGGCGACAACGGAGAGGTCCTCTTGACGGGACACCAGCATGGCCAGCCCCTTACGGACAATGTCATGGTCGTCGACGATCAGGATCTTCAGTTTGTCCTTCGATGCCATCTTGCTCACCTCAGTATGGCGTTGGCTTTTGTATGGCCGCCGGCCCAGGGGCGGGTATAGGTTACACCAGTGGCGGCGGGGCCGTGGGAACGGGGACCGGGACCTTGATGTCGAGCTTGGCGCCGGGATTCGATTTGACCGAAAGGGGTTTAGTGGATTTGGCGATGACCCGCTTGTTGTTGACGGGGTTTTTTAACGGTAAACAAGCCGGGCACACCTGTATATTGGTTAAAGTTTTAAAATTGATTAAAAATAGTATCAAATTCCATTGACATAAAGGCCGCGCGGTAAGTAACGTCAAAGGACATAAGGCGGTGGAAAGGGACACGGCTCGCCGGCCCTTTTAAACACAGCACCGCTTGCAATATTTGGGTCGTACACGGCCCGTCGCACTGGCGTGGGGACACGCCCCACCTTGGAGGTTGATCATGGTAATCGAGAAAGACTTAGTGGAAAACGCGGCGGCTCAGGCGGTGCTCGAAGAGCAGACCGAGCCAACCTGCCGGCACCATTGGGTCATCGAGCCGGCCAATGGACCAATCAGCTGGGGAGAATGCCAGATCTGCCATGAAGGCAAGGAGTTCCAGAACTCCATCGGCGACGTTGACCGGGACTATTAGACCAGCGGGCTTCGGTCCGTGAACAGTGATTAAACGGGGGCCAGGCCCATGCGCCGGCCCGGCGCCGTGAGAGTCCGCAGATAGATGTGCGGTCTGGCCAGCCTTGGCTGGAGGGGGCCGACACCGGAGGTAGGGAAAGATGAGAGTATTTTGGATCGGTTTCGGACAGGCAGGGGGCAAGATAGCCAATTCCCTGATGGGAATGAACCGCCGCCTTTACAGCGCCATGGCAATCAACACCGAAGAGGCCGACCTTTCCGGCTTGCGGTATATCCGCGAAAAGATCCTGATCGGGAAGTACGCCCTGCGGGGACGGGGGGTTGGTTCGGACATCGACCTGGGAGCCAGCATCGCCGAAAAGTCGCTGGCCCAAATGATGGACTCGATCGACGCCATAGTTCGGAAACGGGACCCAGAAGTGATCTGGATCGTGGCCGGGCTGGGCGGCGGAACGGGCGCCGGAGGCAGCTTCGTCCTGGCCAACGAGTTGAAGAAGGTGTACAAGCACATCCCGGTCTACGGTATCGGCGTGGTGCCTTCGGTGGCCGGAATGCCCAACGAAAAAGAGGCGCTCAACCTTTCGAACACCGTTAAGAGCTTCGAGCTCTGGAACCATTATTTCAACAACATCCTGTTGGTGGACAACCAGCAATACGAGCGGCCCCACGTGACCCGGGAGTCGGTGGAGAGCATGTTCCGACGGGTCAACGAGAACCTGGCCCAGACCCTCACCACCATTCTCAGCGCGGGGGAGATCCGCCCTCCGCCCCAGGAAGTGTTCAGTTCGTCGGAGATCAAAGCCACCTTGGGGCTCATCGGCGACGTCTCGACCATCGGCCACTGCGCCGAGGAGATCAAGATAAAGTCCCAGTTCTGGCGGAATGGTATGGAACCTGGCACCCATGAGCTGGAAGACATCATCGAAAGGAGCGTTGCGAAGAGCTCCCTCACCTTCCCAGCGGACGTGTCGGGGGCCCGGGCGGCATCGCTCATCGTCCACGGCAGGCCGGAGCATCTATTCACCCAGGCGATATCGGTGGGCAGGGCCAGGCTTGAGGAGCTGACCACCGTGGGCAAGGTGCGTTACGGCGATTATCCGGACCGCCGGACCAAGTATCTGTCGGCGATCACCCTGGTTTCCGGCATCACCGACTTCACGCGTATGGACCAGATGCGGAAGCGGGTGCAGGAGTTGAACGGTTCTGCGCCGTCGAACCACCATGCGGTCAGCGAAGGCGTGGTGGAGCCTTCTATCATCTAGGCACAGCCAGCGCAAATTACCCTACAGGCAGGGAACGGCAGACCGGCAGGATTTCGCTCCTGCCGGTCTGTTTTTTCGGGGTACTGTAACTGCGGATGGGGCATCCCGGTTCCTTCGGGACCGTGCCCCTACAGTCGTATTCGGCTGTTTGATTTGACCGTATTTGCCTGGCTGCTTTCTAAAGAATCGCTACGGGGTTGACGGGGGAGCCGGTGCCGCCGACGACCCGCAGGGGATTGACGGTGATGAGGAACTCGTAGCGGCCCTCTTCGGCGCAGGCCTCCGCCAGGGGTTGCAATAGCGCGTTGTCCAGCAGGCCGATGCCGTAGGCGAAGATGGAGCCGTGGACCGACCAGGCCAGGTCGTAGCCGTTGGGAGTAAAGTCCATCATGTCCCAGACCAGCAGGCAGCAATCGGACTCGCGGATGAACTTAAGGCAGGAGGCGTGCAGTCCGGGCCGTTCGGCCGGGTCTCCACCCCAGAGAGGGTTGCCGTCCTCATTCCACTTCTCCCGGCCGCTGTAGACCACCAGCGCGTCGCCCGGCGCCATCTCAACACCCTGGGCCTTGGCGATGTCCTCCAACTCCCAGCCGTGGACCGGGGCCTCCATGGTCACGTAGGGCACGCCCCGGAATTTGGGAACGTCCAGCAGCACGCCCCGGGTGATGATGCCCTCTTTCCAGTGCTCCACCGACCCCCAGACCGCGCCGTCCATGGTGATGGTGTCTTCGTGCTTGCGGCCGTTCCACATGCCGTTCTCATCCCACACGTGGCAGAGGGCGTCCAGGTGCGTGGTGGCGGTGCCGTGGTAGGAGATTCCGTAGTAGTCGGCGGAGAAGCCCGCAGTCTCGCTGCGGAAGACCTTTTTCATGTAGTGATGGGCCGGGGTTGGGTTATTTGGCGCCGGTGTCTTGGGAAATTCCCGGCTGAGAGAGACCGCCCGGCCCGACTTGACCGTCCCTGCGGCGGCGAGCCGCTTTTCCGGGGTGACCATGTTCACCGCGCCAACTTGATCGTCGTTGCCCCAACGGCCCCAGTTCCGGTCTTCCTTCAGGTATGCCAGGACTTCCTCTTTGGTTGGTACGCGTCGCTCCATGTTCCCCCCGTTATCCGGCTGGTTAATCCGGTCCGATCCCGGTTCGCGGACACGATAGCAAAGCCCACAAGGCGGCGCAATTGCCCGGCCTGGTAGACGGCCTATTTAATCGACTGCTGCAGGCAGGTGAAGAAGCGGTCCATCATGGACCTGGCGAAGCTCTCCATCATCCGTTGTCCTACTCTGGCCAGCAGGCCCCCTGAGGAGGATTCGGTGTCCACGTTCACGGTGGTCTTTCCATTGTCAGCGGTCAACCTGACCTGGGACTCCCCCCGGACGAAGCCAGAGGGGCCTTTGCCCTCGATGATCAAGCTGTAGGACTCGTATGGTTTCATATCCACCATCTTGACCGTGGCGTCGAACTTGCTGCGGATGGGCCCCATCGACACGGTCACGGTGGCCGAGTACTCATCGTTGCCCAGCGCCTCCATCTTTTCGCAGCCGGGGATGCAGGCGGAGAGGGACTGGGGGTCGGTCAGGGTCTGCCAAACCTTCTCGGGGGTGGCGTTGAACTCGTAGGAGCCGGATAACTTCATCCTAGGACCTCGTAATGTTGTGTGATGGCGGGCACGGGTTAGAAGGGGCCGGCGGCAGTAGTTCCATCATCATAGGTCAGAGACGGTCGTCAGCCAACAGCAATAACTCTAATAAGACCTGCGCGCCGTTGGCGCAATCTTCGGGCGTCGAGTATTCCTCGGGCGAGTGGCTGATGCCGGCGACGCTGGGCACGAAGAGCATGGCGACCGGGGCGATGGCAGCCACGGCCTGGGCGTCGTGACCGGCGCCGCTGGGCAGAGGCTCCCATGCCAGGCCGCAGTTCACAGCAGCCTCGGCCACCAAGGCCTGCATCTCCGGCTTGATCGGGACCGAGGAAGTAAAACGGTGGCGGTTGACTTCAATGTCTACGCCGTCGTTGACCGCAGCCTGGCCGGTGATCCGGCGCAGTTCCTGCTCGGCGGCGGCCAGGGCTTCCATGTCCGTGTCCCGGAACTCCAGGCCGATGCTGGCGTTCCCGGGGATGACATTTACGGCGTTGGGAATGGCCTTGATCGAACCCACGGTCGATACCCGGCAGATCTCCTGTTCGGCGGCCATCTTCTGGATGGCCAGGACCAGCTTGGAGGCGCTGACCAGGGCGTCGCGCCGCGTTGACATCGGTGTGGTCCCTGCGTGGTTGGCCTTGCCCTCGATCTCGACCTCGAACACGGCCCGGCCGGTGATCCCCGTGACCACGCCGATGGGCGTGCCGGACTGGTAGAGGTTGGGCCCCTGCTCGATGTGTAGTTCGAAGTAGGCGGCCAGTTCGCCGGGGTTACGGGCAGCCTCGCCGATCCGGGAGATGTTCCCTCCGATGTCGGCCAGGCAGGGGCCCAGGCCGTAACCGTCGTCGTCCACGGCGTCGAGGTCTTCTTGTTCCAGTTGGCCGGCCATGGAGCGGCTGCCCACCAGCCAGCGGTGGAACCGGGTGCCCTCTTCGTTGGTGAAGTTGATCACCTCTACTGGATGGCGGGTGCGGTGGCCCTGCTCTTGCAGAGTCCGCACGACCTCGATGGCGGCCATGACCCCCAGTGCGCCGTCGTATTTGCCGCCTTTCGGAACGGTGTCGGTGTGAGAGCCCAGGGCGATGGCCGATAGACTGTCGTCGGAACCGGCCCTGAGTCCAATTATGTTGCCCGCTGTGTCGATTCGGGTCTCGAGACCGGCTTCCCGCATCAGCTTGACGGTGTACTCTCGTCCGGCAATGTCCGCCGGGGAATAGGCGACGCGGTCCATGCCGTCGGGGCTTTCGCCAAGGTGGCCAAGTTCCTCCAATGTCTGGTTAAATCGCGGCTCGTTGATCGAATACCGGGGCATGGCGGCGGCCTCGTTTTTCAGATTAGAGCGTCTTTAGAGGGAGAGACGCAGTCACTGGGCGCGTTCTTTGAACTCCTCCAATTTCTCTTCCAACGGGGCCCGGTCCATACCCAGCTTTACGGCTGCTTCGACATCCCTTTTGGCTCTGGCGCCGTTCTTCAGCAGGGCCCAGGCGAAGGACCGGTTGGCGTAGGCCACGGCGAACCCGGGGTCCAGCTTGATGGCCAGGTCCAGATCGGGCATGGCGAGATCGGGTTTGTCCATCTCGATGTAGACATCGGCCCGGTTGTTGTAGGCCACCGAGAATTTCACGTCAAGCCGGATGGCCTGGTCGAAATCGTTGATGGCCCGCTTGAGGCGGCCGGCGGCCCGGTGGGCGAACCCTCGGCTGCTGTAGGCATCGGCAAAGTTGGGGTTGAGGCGGACGGCCTCGTTCAGGTCTTTCACGGCCCGGCTGAAATCCGCCAGGTTGGTATAGGCCAGTCCCCGGGTACTGTAGGCAACGGCGAGAGTCGGATTCAACCGGATGGCCTCGTCCAGGTCGGTAATGGCCGATTCCGGCTTGCCCAGGTTCAGGTACGTCGAGCCGCGGTTGCTGTAGGCCTGGACCAGGGAGGGGTCCAGCCGAATGGCCTCGGTGTAACGGTCCAGGGCCTCTTGCAGTCGGCCCTGGCGTTGCATTCTCACTCCGGAATCGTAGACGCTCACGGCGCCCGACATGCCAACGGAACCGGGCATTGTCCGGCCGAATATCTTGAAGAGCGCTCGAATGATGATGAAGATTCTCATGGCTGGTTTTCGGTGGCGGCTTAACCGTTCTGCTTACGTAACTCGGCGATCTGGCTCTCCAGGCTGGGCCGGTCAGCGCCCAGGGACACGGCCTTTTCAACGTCGTTCTGGGCATCTTCGTGCCTTCCGGCTATGGCGTGCATCATGCTCCGGTTGAGGTAGGCTTCCAGGTATTGGGGATTGGCGCCGATGGCGGTGTCGAAGTCGTGGATCGCCGCTTCCGGCTGTCCCATGGCAATGAACAACAGGCCGCGCTGGTAATAGATCTGGGCGCCGGTGCTGTTCAGTTTGGCCGCCCGGTTGAGGTAATACATGGCTTTGGCGGGCTGTCCCCACCGGGCGTAGGTCATGCCCCAGTTGTAGTAGAAACCACTGGAGAGTGACTTCATCCCGCCGTAGAAGGCCGAAAGGAAGCGGAGAATCATCTGGAGTGACCCCTAGGCCGGCAGAGCAGGATTGGCTCAGGCGCTTTTCGAAGCATAACCGGGATTATACGCCTAAGGGAAAAGGGCCGGTCCGGCACGCTGATCTCCTCATTCGCTCAGTCCGAAGCGGGCCGCAACAGCCGATGCTGAAGATGCCTGCGATCGACAGGAGCCTCCGTGCTTTGAGGGTGGAAGGCATCGGGCTAAACAACGACGTTTGCTCCATAGCTTGAGGTGTTCTGATTCCCTGGACCGGGCTGGAACCGGGACAGCCGCAGCGGGGAGATGTCTATGGTTGATGCCCGGCCATCAAGCACCAATTCCGTCATGATTGCGCCCACCGCCGGCGCCAGCTTGAAGCCGTGTCCGCTGAAGCCGGTGCAGAGGTAGAGGCCCTCGATGCCGGCCACCCGGTCCATGACGGGATGGCGGTCGGGAGTGGAGGTATACAACCCGGCGAAGCCGGTGGCGTATTCGGCTTTTTCCATCATGGGTATGCGCTTGGCCAGGCGGGTCCAGACCGACTCGATGAACCCTTGGGTGGGACGATGGCCGTACAGGGCTGGGTCTTCCACGGTATCTCCGGGTCCGCCGCCGCCCACCAATACCATGCCAGCGCCCTCCGGCCGGAAGTATATTTGGTTGACCATGTCGCTTGCTCCGGGAAGGCTGGACGGGCTAAGGGACGGCCGTCTAAAGGCAGCCACTTGGTGGCGGGTGACCTTTAACGGCAGGCTGATTCCGTACTGCGCCAGCAAGTCCCTGCTCCAGGGTCCAGCGGCGACAATGACCCGCTCGGTGCTGGTCCGTCCCTTGCCGGTTACGACCGCCGCGATTTTCCCTCCGGTAATCTCCAGGCCGGTGGCGGGAGACCGCAGCTCTATTGTCACGCCCAACTGACGGGCGCGTGAGGCATAGGCAAGGGCCGTTCCAGAGGCATCGGCGTGGCCCGACAACGGTTCATAGACGATTGCGGCACAGTCGTCCAAGTGGAACCCGGGGGCGATCTCAGCCGCGTCTTGGCGGTTGATGATGCTGGTCTCGATGCCGGCCTCTTGCTGGAGCGCCACGCTGGCGCCGACCTGGTCGCAGTCGCCTTCACCAGCAAACACCAGATGACCGGTCTCAGTGAAGCCGCACTGGCCGCCCACAAGGTCGTCGAAGTTCCGGAACACCTGGAGGCTGTGCCAGGCCATGCGGGCCAGCACTTCCGTGGAGTAGTGGGTGTGGACGGAGGCCGTTGAGCGGCCCGTGGAGCCGGAGCCCAGCACCTCCCGCTCCAACAGTAGAACGCCGGGCATCCCTCTGGCGGCCAGGTTGTAAGCGATGGAGCAGCCCATCACCCCGCCTCCGATGATGACGACTCCGGCTGTGGTAGTCATGGTTGTCTTGGTTGGGTGATCAGGCTTCGTGCTATGTGGCTTGAATGATAGGGCTTGCCCCCATTTGGGGGAAGGTGAATTTTCTCCGGTGGGGGGCGAAGGAGGCTATTCCAATGCCAAGAACGCCGCCGATTCGTCTTGGTCAAAGGCCAACAGATCATCACGGTGTGATCGAATAATAGCCTCTATATCGCTCGTTGAGCAGTTGCCACGTCTGATCCAGATTACTTTGGGAGGACCCCCGAAGAGAAAACTGCGCTGGCGAAAGTCAGAATCCTTAGAAATAATTACAAGCTGTTGCTGGTTAGCGTGGTCCCAAACAGTTTCATCATCAGAGGTTTGTAATCTTGCATCACGTACGTGGATGGACCCTGGAAAAAGATCAGACAACAGTCCGACCAACGTCGGAGACAAATTCTGATCGAATAGGAGCCTCATGCCGGAGGTATAGAAACGAACCTGCGCTCGCGGTCAGCGGCAAACGCCAAACATGCGCGGATGTCCTCTTGGGTCAGGTCGGGGAAATCCTCGAGAATTTGCTCTTCCGACATGCCGGATGCCAGATATTCAAGGATATCGTAAACCGTGATCCGCATGCTCCGAATGCAGGGTTTCCCTCCCCGCTTTCCCGCCTCTATCGTAATCAGGTGTTCATAATTCATGGTGAAAGCGTATGGCAATGCCTATCACGTGTCAATGTGGCGAATTGACTCGAAAAAGCCTTGCCGCATGCACAACACCGGTCATGCCCCTTGCGGCCAGGTTATAGGCGATGGAGCAGCCCATCACCCCTCCGCCGATGATTACCGTGTCTGCTGTGGGGGTCATTATTGTCTTGGCTGGGGGCGATGGTCTGCCGAAAGAATTTGGTGGTTGCAAGCGCCCCTTGCCCGCTCCCGCTGCGGGTATATAATGGGCCGCACAATCTGGGTCTGATTCAAAAATACGCGGCAGAACGGAGGTAATAGATGGGTGCAACCGAGACCATCGCCAAGTGGATCATCGACACCAATTATGAGGACATTCCACCCGACGCCATCCGCGTCGCCAACGAGTCTTGCTTCGACCTTTTGGGGGTCATCCTGGCGGGCTCGCTCCAGCCCGTCGGCGAGATAATCCAGAAGTATACCAGCAGCATGGGCGCCGCCCCCGAGTCCACGATTCTGGCCGGCGGGTTCCAGAGCACCCAGGCCAACGCCGCGCTGGCCAACGGCACCATGGGCCACGCCCTGGACTTCGACGACTTCGGCGGCTTCGGCCATCCCACCGTCGCCATCTTTCCGGCGCTGCTGGCCATCGGCGAGCACACCGGGGCCACCGGCCGCGACCTGCTGGAGGCCTATGTGGTGGGCTGCGAGATCGGCCTGGCCCTGGCCCACGAGACCAAGTACAAGCAGATGGACAAAGGCTTCCACAGCACCGCGGTCATCGGCCGGCTGGCCTGCACCGCCGCCTGCGCCAAGCTGCTGAAACTGGACGAACACCAGACCATCATGGCCCTGGGCATGGCCGGTTCCATGTCCTCAGGCCTGATCCATAACTTCGGCACCATGACCAAGCCGCTCCATGCCGGCCTGGTCGGCCGCGACGGTGTCACTGCCGTGCAACTGGCCCAGATGGGCCTGACCGCCGGAGACCAGGTGATCGAACACCCCTTCGGCTTCGCCAACGTGGTCTTGGGCGAGGGTGTCTACGACCTGGACCGCATGGCCGATAACCTGGGCAAGCCCTTCCGCACCCAGGACGCCCTGATGATCAAGAAGTACCCCTGCTGCGGCGGAAACCACGCCATGCTGGACAGCCTGTTCAGCCTGATGCGCGACAACAACTTTACCTACGACGACGTGGCCGACGCCGAGATCGACCAGTCCTATTTCTCGGTGGTCATGCTCTACCAAGAGCCCGAGGACGAGCTGAAGGGCAAGTTCAGCGCCAAGTACAACGTGGCCGCGGCCTTGGTCGATGGTGAAATCGGTATCGACACCTTCACCGAAGACAAGATTGGGGACAAGACGATCAACGAGACCATGGGCAAGGTCCGTACTCGGGTGATGGCCAAGTCCGAGGAGTTGCTCACCGAATCAGCCGACGGCCTGAAGGTCAAGATTACCCTGAAAGACGGCCGGGTCTTCGAGCACACCACCTCCCGCGAAGACGTCTTGGGCAGCCAGAAGAACCCCTGGGGTTTCGACGCCATCAAGGAGAAGTTCCAGGAGAACGTCTCGCGCGTGCTCTCGCCCGACGGCACCGCCAAGGCCATCGAGACCTGGGAAAACATACCGGAGATGACCGACATCGCCACCGCCATCCGCAGCACGCTGGTGGCCGAGAAGGCGTAATCGGGGCCTAAGCTGGCTCCCCGGACTACGCGGTGGCTGACGGCAACGGTGGCGGTGGCCAACCGTTTCACGACCGGTACTTACCGGTACTTAAAGGAGGTTAATCATGGCTACACGGATCAAACCGGTCCGGCCCGGCGAGTCGGACGACCCGGAAGTCAATCAACTGCTCACCGATGGAAAGGAAGGTTGGTGGCGAGACAATGAGATGTTCGGAGTGATTGCCCGCCGCCCAGGACTCTTGAAAACCATTATTCCGGTCTTTGTAGAATTCTTTGGCAAAGGAATCGTTGAGCCTTATTTGCTGGAGATGATGCGCATCAAGACGGGCGAGATCAATCGATGCACTTATTGAAGCACCGTGCGTACTGCCGCGGTCAGCGGCGAAGTGGAGCCAAAAGAGGTGTGCATCATCGGTCACGTTGACGAGAGCGGGCTGACGGCCCGTGAGGCGGCTGCCGTCCGGCTGGCGGAACGCATGGCCCGTGATCCTCACGAAGTGGACGACGGGTTTTTCGGCGGACTGCGCCAGCACTTTACCGACGAGGAGATCGTGGAGATGGTCTTCGCCGCGTCAATCTTTAACTGGGGCAACAAGTTCAACATCACGATGCGTTTGGACGCGGCGCCAGATGGACCATACGAACAGGGTATGCAATACCCCGACTAGTTTCCCCGGCGACGGGATGACCAAGCGGCATTCTTTGGACCTGAGGTGACGCTACTCGTCAGCCCTAGCATCCAAGACAAGCTGCTGGGCCAGGTGGGCCGCACCCGTAAGGCTCGGGTTCGCCCAAGAACACAAAAAGGCCCCGGAGGTCACTCCGGGGCCTTCTCTGTTTCAATAACCAGGGTGATGCAGGCCTACGGCTCGACCCTGACGGGATCGCCCACCTTGATTCGGCCGCCGTTTATGACCATGGCCAGCATGCCGCGGCGCCCGTCGAGCTTGTCCTTGAGGCCCGATTGGATGGCGTCCATCTTGCCGCAGGGCTCGCAATCGCCCACGATCTCCATGGTCACGTCGTCGCCGATGAAGAACACCTGGCCTTCCTTGGTCTGGGACAGGTCCAGGCCGGTGACGGTGATGTTCTCCTTCACCTGGCCGGGGACAAGCCCGAATTCGTCCAACGTCTCTTTGTCCATGAACAACACCTGGCGCATGTTGCCTTCGTAGGCGCTGCGGTCGTCCTCCAGTCCCAGGCCGGAGATGGCGGTGGCCTCTTGGACCGGGTCCGACGGGGTCCCCTTGACTCGGGCGATGTGCAGGTTGGTGATGGCTCCTTGCTGCATGACGGCATGTCTCCTAGGTTGGTTGCTTCGTGTTGTCTCGTATCGGGACCTATGCTAATCTGAGGCCCGCCTGGCGCCCCGCTAGCGACGATAACGCCAGAATTATAGCTGTTGACTGGCACAGGCGCCACCGATTTCTCCGGTCCCAAGATGACTGCCGGCCGGGCGTGGCGGGCGGGGGCAATCGACTGAGCAGGTGAAAACCATGGCCTACGAATTCATCCAGACCGAGAACCGTGAGGGAGTGTTCATCGTCACGATGCACGACCCTGCCACCAGGAACGCCCTGGGCCCGCAGATGGCCGACGAGCTGATTGAGTGTCTGGACAACTTCGAGGACGACCCGTCGGCCCGGGTGTTGCTGCTCACCGGTACCGAACCGTCCTTCTGCTCCGGCGCCAATGTCCGCGGGTTCAGCCAGCAGATCCAGGACCGGGAGGCCGGGAAGGGGGATGGCCCCGATGCATCGGGGGAGCCCCTGCCCTGGGGCAAGATGGAGAGTAAGTACGCCAGCCGGGGTCAGAAGGTGGCGCTGGGCGGCCAGGCCAGCCGGGTCCCCCTCAGGATCCACAACCTGCAGAAGCCGTCCATAGCGGCGGTCAATGGCCACGCGATAGGCGTGGGAATGGGCGTGGCCCTGGCCTGCGACATCCGCTACGCCGCCGAGGGGGCGGTCTTCTCCGAGGCCTTTTCCAGGATGGGACTGATTCCCGGAGATGGGAGCTGCTGGCAATTGCCACGGCTGATTGGAATGAGCAACACCCTGCTGATTCAATACACCGGAGACCGAATCGACGGCGCGGAGGCCTACCGGCTGGGCATCGCCAGCAAGGTGTTCCCAGATGGCGAATTGATGGACGCTTCAGTGGAGCTGGCCACGCGGTTGGCCAAGGGGGCGACCCAGTCCCTGGCGCTGATAAAATACCTGGTGCACAAGAGCCTGTCCATGGACTTCGAGGAGGCGCTGGACCTGGCCCACGTGGCCCAAGAGCAGGTGCGGAAGACCGAGGACCACAAAGAGGCGGTGCAGGCCTTCTTGGAGAAGCGGCCGGCGGAGTTCAAGGGGCGGTAAAGTCAATCTAGCCGAGGCTAAAAATGAGCGGTGGATACTATTGACTCTGGTCGTGCGCACGCATATAATCGAAGTTCGCAAGAGGTGTGGCGTCTCGCTCAATGATGACTCTTACCTGAAATAAGTTGAATTCATGGGATACCTGGACGGCGGTTCGGGGGAAACCCCTAGCCGTCGTTTCTCTTGTGTGGCACCTTAAAAAGAGAATAAGAAACTGCAATTAGTCCTGCGTAACAAATACACGCAACGCAAAGGTTTGAAGTTCCTTGCGTGGGTCAAGTTATTAAGGGCTTACGGTGGATGCCTTGGGACCAAAGGCCGATGAAGGGCGCGGCAAGGCTGCGATAAGCCTCGATGAGCCGTCTAGTGGGCATAGTCGGGGATACCCGAATGGGGAAACCTTATCCGGTGTTGAGTCGGATAATCCCGATGTAAATCGGGAGGGCAAGTGGGGGAACTGAAACATCTAAGTACCCCGAGGAAAATAAATCAACCGAGATTCCCTTAGTAGTGGCGAACGAACGGGGATCAGCCTAAACCGGTACGACTTAGTGGCATAAGGGCCTATGTCGCACCGGGGTTGCAGGGATTGCCTAGGGCCGCCTTATCAGGCCCGAAGGAGTTACAAATCTTATTCCTAGCCGAAGGATCCTGGGAAGGACCGTCATAGAGGGTGACAGCCCCGTAGGCGAAAGGGATAAGACTCCTGGCGTATTACCTAAGTACCACGGGGCACGGGAAACCTTGTGGGAATCCGGGGGGACCACCCTCCAAGGCTAAATACCTTTGGTCACCGATAGCGTACCAGTACCGTGAGGGAAAGGTGAAAAGAACCCCTAGCGGGGAGTGAAATAGATCTGAAACCGTAAGCCTACAGAAGGTCGTAGTCCCGATTTTATCGGGATGGCGGCGTGCCTATTGAAGAATGATCCGGGGACTTACTGTATGGAGCGAGGTTAAGGAACTGGAGTTCCGGAGCCGTAGCGAAAGCGAGTCTGAATAGGGCGCCAAGTTCCATGTAGTAGACTCGAAACCGGGTGAGCTACCCATGGCCAGGTTGAAGGTTCGATAACACGAACTGGAGGACCGAACTCGTGGCTAGTACAAAAGCTTGGGATGAGCTGTGGGTAGAGGTGAAATGCCAATCGAACTCGGAAATAGCTAGTTCTCCTCGAAATGCATTTAGGTGCAGCCTCGAACTATAGGTGAACGGAGGTAGGGCACTGAATGGGCTAGGGGGCGTGAGCTTACCAAACCCAATCAAACCACCAATGCCGTTTATCCGTTATTCGGGAGTGAGACCGGCACAGATAAGTGCGTCGGTCAAAAGGGAAACAGCCCAGACCACCGGCTAAGGCCCCCAAGAATAGACTAAGTGGGAAAGGAAGTTAGGTTCCCCAAACAACCAGGAGGTTGGCTTAGAAGCAGCCACCCTTTAAAGAGTGCGTAATAGCTCACTGGTCGAGGAATCTGGCGCCGAAAATGTAACGGGGCTTAAGTCTATCGCCGAAGCCGTGGATGTATCGGTACAAGGGTGAAATCTCTGCAACCAATGGTGGACCCAATGGTTGAAGCCCCGACTTGTCGGGGTGGATGCCTGCGGTGAAACCGGCGGACGCGGGGCCGGATCCCTTGAATACTGCCGGTACGTGGTAGAGGAGCGTTCCTCGGGCGGTGAAGGTTAACCGTGAGGTTGGCTGGAGCGCGGGGAAGTGAGAATCCCGGAATGAGTAGCGTAAACTAGGGTGAAAATCCCTGGCGCCGAAAGCCCAAGGTTTCCTACGCAATGTTTATCAGCGTAGGGTTAGTCGGTCCTAAGCCGTAGGCAAGAGCCGAAGGCGATGGATAGCAGGTTAATATTCCTGCACTGCCATTTTTTCGCTTAAAACCAAGGAGGGATGCAGGAGGGCAGGTAGAGCATGCCTATTGGACATGGTGTGTCCTCTTTCGTAGGCGAGTCGGGGCAGGTAAATCCACTCCGACGTTAAGCTGAGGATTGAGGGAATCGAAGCCTTCGGGCTTACGAAACTTTGCTGACCCCATACTGACAAGAAAAGCTTCGTGGTTATGGAATTGTGGCAACCGTACCGCAAACCGCCACTGGTGGGCTAGGATAAAAGTCCTAAGGCGTTCGAGCGAACCTCCGTTAAGGAACTAGACAAAAGAGCCCTGTAACTTTGGGAGAAAGGGCCCCCCGGGGGGTGTAGCCACTTGCTGGTGAAGCGCTCTGGGGGCGCAGAGAAGAAGGCCGGGCGACTGTTTAACAAAAACACAGGTCTGTGCTAAGGGGAAACCCTACGTATACAGGCTGACGCCTGCCCAGTGCCGGAAGGTTAAGGGGAGGGGTGAGAGCCTCGAACTGAAGCCCCGGTGAACGGCGGCCGTAACTCTAACGGTCAACCGAGCATCGACTAGGGTTAGGGGACTTGTCCTCTGGCTCCAAGTTGGTGGCTTAAGGCCGTTGTAAAATCTGGCTATATGCTGGGAACTCCGAGTATCCGGCGCTACCGGCCGATTTAATCTGAATCGGTGGGTGACAATGCGTCCGGTGCGGACAATCAGCAGGAAAGACCTTGGAGAAGAAGCCCCGGACCATGTCCATGGACCGGCGTGGACCTCCTCGGAATCCTCAGAGACCATACGCCAGACCCGCTGTCGGAACATGCGGGAAGATATGGTCCGATCTGTGTGGCGACATGCAGAGGCCGGCAGAAATGACCGGCCCACCCCGAAGATTGATTAATCGGGAAACCGGGTAATCGGGAATCGGGGGAGTAACAACATGCCTAAGGTAGCGAAGTCCCTTGTCGGGTAAGTTCCGACCCGCATGAATGGTTGAACGACTTGGCCATTGTCTCGACGGAGGGCTCGGTGAAATTGCGGTGCCCGTGAAGACGCGGGCGACCTGCGGCAGGACAAAAAGACCCTGTGGAGCTTTACTGTAGCCTGGTATTGGTCTGGGAACTGTCATGTGTAGGATAGGTGGGAGACTTTGAAGCTGCGACGCCAGTCGTGGTGGAGTCAACCTTGAAATACCACCCTTGGCTGTTTTTGGTTCTAACCTCGGCAAAACCGAGGGACAGTGCCTGGTGGGCAGTTTAACTGGGGCGGTTGCCTCCGAAAAGGTAACGGAGGCGTCCAAAGGTTCCCTCAGGACGGATGGAAATCGTCCTTAGAACGCATTGGCATAAGGGAGCTTGACTGCAAGACCTACAAGTCGAGCAGGGACGAAAGTCGGGCAAAGTGATCCTACGGCACCGTGTGGAAGGGCCGTGGCTTATCGGATAAAAGCTACCCCGGGGATAACAGGCTTATCTCGCCCAAGAGTTCACATCGACGGCGAGGTTTGGCACCTCGATGTCGGCTCGTCCCATCCTGGGGCTGAAGGCGGTCCCAAGGGTCCGGCTGTTCGCCGGTTAAAGGGGTACGTGAGTTGGGTTCAGAACGTCGTGAGACAGTTCGGTCTCTATCCGCCGTGGGCGCAGGAGGCTTGAGGGAACCTCTTCCTAGTACGAGAGGACCGGAAGGGACAGACCTATGGTGTGCCAGTTGTTCCGCCAGGAGCAGCGCTGGGTAGCCATGTCTGGCAATGATAAGCGCTGAAGGCATCTAAGCGCGAAGCTGCCCCCAAGATGAGGCCTCCCTTCCCTATTTAGTTAGGGAGTAAGACTGCAGAGAGACTATCTGCTTGATAGGCCGGATGTGTAAGGATAGTAATATCTTCAGCATACCGGTACTAACCGGTCGAGAGCCTTGACCCACGCAATGAATTTCAAACTTTAGGACTTTTGCAAGTTTCTTATTTTCTTGGCTGTTGGTGGGGGAAATCCCCCCAACCCCCTTTATGAAAGGGGGGGAATCGCTGACAGCTCGCGCTCGACGCCGGGTGGCGCAGTGATCCCGAATAGCGATCGGGCTCGGGCTCATAACCCAGACACATACGACGCGGGGTGGAGCAGTGGTCCCGATAGCGATCGGGATCGGGCTCATAACCCAGACACAAACGACGCGGGGTGGAGCAGTGGTCCCGATAGCGATCGGGATCAAGCTCATAACCCAGACACAAACGACGCGGGGTGGAGCAGTGGTCCCGATAGCTATCGGGATCAAGCTCATAACCCAGACACATACGACGCGGGGTGGAGCAGTGGCAGCTCGTCGGGCTCATAACCCGAAGGTCGTTGGTTCGAGTCCAACCCCCGCTACCAAAACCGCAACTAAGAAGGCCTCCGGAATAATCCGGGGGCCTTTTATGATAATCTTCAAATATCACAATCGCTAAGATTCGCATCTGAAATGTGATCGGCCAAGGATCCTGAAGTGCTTGCGAAAAAAAGACAATTTACGGTAATCCTCGAACCAGAACCGGACGGAGGATATTCAGTCCATTGTCCGGCGTTGCCGGGTTGTGTCAGCCAAGGGGACGACCGGAAATCGGCGTTGGCCAATATCCAAGAAGCCATTGTTCTCGCTCTTGAGGTATTCGAGGACAAGGATTCCGCGGCGTTCGCCGCCCTTGCCCTTGAGGCTGTCAACGGAATCCCATTTCCTCCCCGCGAATCTCCAGATGTTGTATTGGACGAGATTAAGGTAATTATGCAGGCACAAAAAGAAGACGGACTTCCCGTGCGAATGGAGATCGAACAGGTCGAAGTGAACTCACCGGTTTCGGCATAAGTGGCGGCGTCGCGCCTGCCGGTAGTATCTGGCAGAGATGCGGTTAGGGCATTCGAACGAGACAACTGGCAGCTAGTCCGACAGGCTGGGAGTCACATGATTATGACCAAACCCGGTGTTTCAGTCGTACTCTCAATACCAGATCATCGCGAACTTAAGAGGGGCACTCTACGGGGACTAGTCCGGAAATCCGGGCTCAGCTTGCAGGAGTTCGTGGCCCTGGTTGACGGATGATTGAGTCCTAGAGTATGAGTGGTGCATATGCAACGCTCGTCGGGCTAATAACCCGAAGAGCCTGTCATGAGCTTATCGAAGGGTCGTTGGTTCGAGTCCAACTGCCGCTACCAAAACCGCAACTAAGAAGGCCCTCGCAAATATCCGGGGGCCTTTTGTTATATTAGATTTAAATTTTAGTCTGAAGGGTATAGAGATGGACGAAATCATAGCGTTGGAGAACCGGCGCACCGAAGCCATGATTAAACAAGACGTTTCGGTGCTGGAAGAGATTTTGGCCGACGATCTGAGCTACACCCACTCAACGGCCAGAGTGGAATCAAAAGCTGAGTTTATAGCCGCCCTCACGTCGGGCCGCACCGAGTACCGATCCATCGATCGTAAAGATGTGAGGGTCCGTCAATACGGTGACACCGCCGTGGTCACCGGCCAAGCCAAGATGCATGTCAGCGGCAATGGCCGGGATAATAGGTTCGAGATCAGATTCCTCAATGTTTACGCCAAACGCCAAGATGTCTGGCAGATGGTGGCGTGGCAGTCCACCAAGCTTCCGGACTGATCTTTCGCCCAGGCACGGTTCCATTCGGCGACTAAAAAGCCCCGGGATCAGTCCGTGGGCTTTTTGTTTTCGAGTGATTAGCTATTAGCCGTCAGCTTTGGAAGGCCGCACCGAAGATTGACGCAACTTTTTGGGCTGAAAGCTGTTCGCTGACGGCTGTCAGTTAACCAGCGGCAGCCCCTCGTCGGCGCGGATGTCGTTGATGATTTGAAGGATGCGCTGCTCCAAGGGCGGGTACTCCAGTTCGAACTCGCCCAGGAGACGGTTGTTGTCGGTCAGGTAGTTGCCCGAGTCCTCCTTGCCGTCCTGGCTGTCGAAGGTGATCTGGGCGTCGGGCAAGAACTTTTTCACCACCGCCGCCAGGTCGCCCAGGCTGATGGGGTAGCCGCCGGTGTTGTAGATGGGGTGGTGGCTCTGGTCCACCATGGTCACCCGGACGAATGCCTCGGCCACGTCGTCCACGTGCACCGGCAGGCGCATCAGGCCCGCCTTGGGGAAGCTCACCGGCTCTCCCGCCGCCGGCAGGGTCACACACCGCACGTGGTCGGTGGAGCCGCGTACCTTGTCGGGTCCGGTCACGTTGGCGGGGCGGATGCCGGTGATGGACATGCCGTAGACCTCGTTGAACTGCTGGGCCTGGAACTCGTTGAACCGCTTGTGCATGGCGTACTGGCTGGTGCCGTGCATGGGCTCGTCTTCGTTGATCATCCGGTCGCCGAAGTTGGACTGCTGGCCGCTGACGGCGATGGAGCTGGCGTAGACCACCCGGTTCACCCCGCAGATGCGGGCCGCCTCGAAGCAGTTGTCCATGCCCAGGACGTTCAGCTTCATGGTGAAGTGGGGCGTGTCGTCGCCGCTGCCCAATAGATAGGCCAGGTTCATGATCCGGTCCGGCTTGGCGTGCAGGATGGCCTTGACCACGTCCTCGAACTGCATGATGTCGCCGCGCATAACTTCGACCTGATCGCCGAACTCGCTGTAGTCGGCCGCGCCGGGGTTGATGTCCATCACGACCACCTTCTCCCCGCGCTGGGCCAACCGGGGAACGGCCCGCTTGCCGATAAAGCCGGTGCCGCCCAAAACCAATGTTGTCATCGATAGCTCCTAATTCGTATCGGCCGCGTTTTGGCCGAGGGTCCCCGCAACGTCCCCACACGTGCCAAGATGATTGGCTCTAGGGGCCAGTTTGTCAAGATTTCCCCCCTTTCCTTGACCAACCGGCGACCAGGCCGTAAATTGCTACCAATCTACTGGTCTGGGACCGGGGCCGAAGAGCAAAGCCGGACAAAGAAAGGGTAAGCATGTCCTTAGAAGGCAAAGTAGCGATCGTAACCGGGTCCAGCCGGGGCATCGGCAAGGCCATGGCCATGGGCCTGGCGGCGGAGGGCGCCCACGTTGTGGTGGCCGCCCGCTCCGAGGAGTCGCGGCCCATGCTGCCCGGCACCATCCACTCCACCGTGGGCGAGATCGAGGACGCCGGCGGCAAGGCTTTGGCCGTGCCCACCAACGTGCGTGAGGAGGACAGCATCCGCCACATGGTGGACCGCACCCTGGACGAGTTCGGGGCCGTGGACGTGTTGATCAATAACGCCGCCATCGGCAGCTATACGCCCTTTCTGGAGATGACGGTCAAGGAGTGGGACTTGGTCATGTCCATTGACCTCCGTGCGCCCTTCATCGTCTGCAAGGCGGTGGCCCCCATCATGATCGAGCAGGGCGGCGGCAGCATCATCAACATCTCCTCTCACGCGGCGACCAACATCTTCTCTTCCACATTGTCGGCCGACAGCGCGGACGAGATTGCCCTCATCGGCCAGAACTACGGCGCGGCCAAGGTGGGCTTGGAGCGGCTCTCCTGGGGTCTGGCCGCCGAGCTTGGCCCGTACAACATCGCCGTCAACGTGTTGAAACCTCTGCGTCCGGTGATCACCGAGGGCTTCTTGGCCCAACGCCCCGACGCCGACATCTCCACCTGGGCCACCCCCGCCGACATGGTCAAAGCCGCCAAGTACCTGGCCGGACAGGACGCCAAGGGTCTGACTGGAGCGACGGTGACCGCCGAGGAGTTGGTGAGAAGACTGCGACTTTAAATTCCCCAGTCCCCCTCTATCCCGATTCAGATCGGGAGGGGTTTAGGAGCACACATGGACTTCGCATTTTCTACCGAACAGTCTGAACTGCAGCAGCGGGTGCGGCGGTTGGCCGAAGAGAAGATTGCGCCCATCGCCGAAGAGGCGGACGAGTCACCGACGGTCCATGCCGGGTTGATGGCCATCCTGGCCGAGGCGGGGCTTTTCCGGTACTGCGTGCCCGAGGAGTACGGCGGGGTCGGGGTGCGGGTGATGGACCTGTGCATCATCCGGGAGGAGCTGGCCCGAGTGTCGGTCCAGGCGGACACCAATTTCATCATGCAGGGGCTGGGCAGCTACCCGATAACGTTGGGTGGCACCGACGAGCAGAAGGCCAAGTACCTGCCGCCCATCGCCAGGGGCGAGAGCATCGCCG
>JACZUF010000045.1 GCA_022573285.1 Chloroflexota bacterium | reverse complement strand
GCCGCATGTCCCTGAAGCCGCTGATGCCCCTGGCGGCCAGGGTTTCCAACGGCCCCGCCGAGATGGCGTTGACCCTGATGTTCTGTTCCCCAAATTCGTAGGCCAACTGCCGCACCCCATGCTCCAAGGCCGCCTTGGCGGTGCCCATCACGTTGTAGCCGGGGTAGACCCTCCGGGAGGCGTCAAAGGTCATGGCCACCACGCTCCCGCCATCGGTCATCAGCGGCGCGGCGTAGCGCACCAGGGGCAGCAGGGAATAGGCGCTCACCTCCAGGGCGATGCGGAACCCCTCGCGCCCGGTGTCCGCATACCGGCCGGCAAGGTCTTCCCGGTTGGCGAACGCGATGCTGTGGACCAAGAACGATATCTCGCCGAACTCTTCTTTCAATGATTGGAACACCTGAGCGATCTGTTCGTCGTCCGTGGCGTCGCAGGGGAGTGTGAGCGCACCTTGCATCGTGGCCGCCAAGCCCTCGACCCGTTCTTTAAGCCGGTCGCCCTGGTAGGTCAGGGCGATGCGCGCGCCGGCCTGGGACAGGGCCTTGGTTATGCCCCAAGCGATGCTCCGGTCGTTGGCCACGCCGAATACGATTCCATTTTTACCGGACAGGTCTATCGGGACCACCTGGCTACCTCCCTAACACTTCGTGACTGGCCTAACACCTGGGCACGGCCTCGGGCCGGCCAAAGCCGGATCAGACGTAGGCCGGGGCCACCTTATCGATGAATAACTCGAGTTGTCGCTCCGGCTCAAAGCTGGCGAACCGCACCACAATAGTTCCGGCCCCGGCCGCCACGTATTCGCCGATCCGCGCCGCCACCCTCTCCGGACCGCCGAAGGGGCCCCAGCGGGTGCCCCAGATATTGGCTCCGTAATATTCGGTCAGCCACTCCACCGCGTCGGCTTCCGCTTTGGCCGAATCCGGGTCCATGTTTACCGTCAGGTAGAAGGTCTTCTCCAGGCTTCCGGGATCCCTTCCCAACTCCGTGGCTTTCGCCTCCACCTGCTGGACCACCTGGGAAAACTCCTCCGGCGTATCGGATATAGAGATGATACCCGCGCCGAGCCGGGCCGCGCGGTTTATCTGGGCCTTGCTCTGGGCCCGGTAGTGGCTGGCCAGCAGGAAGGGGATGCCGCCCGGCCTTGTGGGAACGGGCCGCATGAGGGCCGAATCCAGATCGAAGTCTCGCCCGTGAAAGTCGTATGGCCTGCCCGACCCCAAGCCCTGGACTATCTCGATAATCTCTTCGAACCGTCGTCCCCGGCCCTTGGCCGGCACTCCGGCTGCTTCCCACTCACGCTTCTGGTCGTCGTTGAAGGCCCCACCCACACCGGCGCCGATCACCAGCCGGCCGCCGGATATCAGATCGACCGTGGCCAGGGTTTGGGCCAGAAGCACCGGGTGGCGCAGGGCCGGCAATAAGACCGCCGTGCCCAGTCTGACGCGGTTGGTGCGTGCCGCCAGCGCGCCCAGCACCGCCAGCGGTTCCATGCGGGGCTTGGCCACCAGACTGTCGCCGACCCAGACTGAGTCCAGGCCCGCTTGCTCCACCGTCTCCGCCAGCGCGATGATGCGGTCCATGTTGGGGGGCTGTTCTCCCCGCAACAATAACCCTCTGGTGGGCAGCAAAATGCCAAGTTTCACTTTATCTTGGGTCACGTCATGTCCCCGGTCCAGCCGGCAGGATTATTTATTGTTTTCGTTACTGGACTAGGTGGGACCGGTCTTGGGTTCAATGGACAGCCGCTCCAATAGTCCGGGTTCCATGTGCTGGAAGGCTTCCAGGTCGTCGATCACGTCCAGGTCAAATCCAAGTCCCGGACTGGAGTTAATGGCCACGGAGGCTTCCAGGCGGGCGGCTTGGGTCAGATGTTTCATGAAACTACCCTGGCCCAACTCGGGCTGCAGAGGCACGCCCTGGGGCACCAGCATGGCGTTGGTGCCGCCGTCGCGGCGCGCCGGAGCGAGGGTGACATTGCCCTGACGGCGAGATGCCAGCGTCATACTGTGGATATCCGCTGGCTTCAAGAACGGCAGGTCGCCGGCGACGTAGAGGGCCGACTTCCCCTGTTCAAAGGCCAATTCGAAGGCTTTTTTCAGGGTGTCGTTCAGGTCTTTGCCCAACTCCTCCAAGCATTCGCCACCCAGGTTGCGGGTCATGTTGCAGACCCGTTCATCGCCGCCGACCACCCATATGGTCTCGATGGACGCTGCCTTGATGGCCAACAACACCCGTCGGAGCATTCCCAATGCCAGGTCGGCCCGCTGCCTGGCGGACAAGGACTTGCCCAGCCGTGACTTTCCCTTGGATAGGGGTTTCATGGGGACGATCGCTATTACGTTTTGGATATCGGTGACCATAGAGCTTTAATATGGAGCTTTTATCCGGGGTTAGTCCGCTAGGGCCAGAATCTCTTTGGCCAGGGCAATTTTATCCTCTTCGGTCACCATGATAGTCGAAGTTACCAGAGGCGTTATGTCCATTTCCTCGATCTCCGGAGCCAGGGCCCGGTCCTGAAGGTCGATGACGAACACGTCGCAGATGTCCCGGTATTCCCGGGCAACCTCGACACATGAGACCTGTTTGCCCAGCTCGGCCATGATCTTGCCGGCCGGGCCTATCACCGAATCCCCGCCGACTATGGGGCTAACGCAGACCTTCTTGCCTGGAAAGGCTTGAAATCTTTGCCGTACTCCGGGCAGGGCCAGGATCGGCCCCAGACTCAGGTAGGGGTTGGAGGGACACAGGACCAACATTCCGGCCCCGTTGATGGCGTTGTCCAGCCCTGGCGCTGGCGTCGCGGTGTCAGCGCCTAGATAGCGCACTTCCTTTACTTTCGGTTCGGCCCTACGCCCAACGAAATAGCGTTGCATCGGCAGTTCACCTTCGTCGGTCAAAAGGATCGTCCTCACCGGGTCGTCGCTCATGGGGACCACGTGGTGGGCGACCCCCAGGCTGCGGTTCAGTTCGGATGTGACCTCGGACAAGGTCTTGCCATCTGACAATAACTGGGTGCGCCGGATGTGGGTGGCCAGGTCACGGTCTCCCAGGTTGAACCAGGTTTCCGCGCCGAATTTTGCCAGCATCTCAAGAGCGGTGAAAGTGTCGCCGGCCACTCCCCAGCCGGTTTCTTGGTTGGAGAGGCCGGAGAGAGTGTACATCATGGTATCCAAGTCGGGCGAAACATGGAGGCCGTGAAAAGTCTCGTCGTCGCCCGTGTTGACGCAGATCACCAGGTCGTCTGGAGGCAGGCAACGGGCCAACCCGAGAGCCAACTTGGCACCGCCGACCCCTCCAGCAAGGGCCAGCACGGCCGGAGAACCGGGAAACCCTTCCGGGGTCACCAACTATGACCGTACCCACCGCCGCCAATGCCGGGGAATGGCCCAGAAAACGACGCTATGCGTCTAATCTTTGGCACTGCGGCTGTGGCGGGGATGCTCGAACCGGTAGGTGTCCAACTTGACCAGCCGGTCATAGGACCCAAACAGCTCTTCCACATCGTCGCCAACCAGGTCCAAGGGGTCCAGTTCCTCGTCGGTGTCGCTGAACACCCGGCGGGTCTTGTAGGTGGTGTACCGTTCGGCGGGGACCCGGCCCGCTTGCCGTATCATCTGCCGGAACTCCGACGGGCGCATGAGCTGTCCGTGCTGAGCGCCGGCCGCAGTGGAGATGCTCTCGTTGATGAGGGTGCCGCCCAGGTCGTTGACCCCCGCGGTCAGCAGCAGCTGGGACATGCGCGGCCCCTCTTTCACCCAGGACGCTTGGATATTGGGTATCCAATTGTTGAGCATGATCCGGGCAACGGCATGCATCCTGATCACGTCCATGCCGGAGGGGCCGGGCCGCACGTTCTCCACCAGGCCCTTCATGAACATGGGGGCCTCGGTGTGAACGAAACTCAGAGGAACGAACTCGGTGATGCCGCCGGTCTTCTGTTGGATGCCCCGGATGAGGTCCAAGTGCCGAGCCAACTGGGTGGGCGTCTCGAGATACCCAAACATCACGGTGGAGGTGGTGGGGATACCCAACTCATGGGCCGTGGTAATGACCTCCGTCCACTGGTCCACGGTGATGCGGCCCGGGGATATCTGATCGCGGAGTTCTTGGTCGAGCACCTCCGCGGAGGTGCCGGGGAGGCTCCCCACGCCAGCCTCCTTCAGGCCCGTCAAGTATTCTTTTATGGACCACTTAGAACGTATGGAACCGTAGAGCACTTCCTCCGGCGAAAAGCCGTGGATGTGCATGTCCGGCAGCGCCTCTTTGATCGATTCGCAGAGCCGGATGTACAGGTCTCCCTCCATCTGGGGAGGCAGCCCGGCCTGGATGCAGACCTCGGTGGCGCCGTAGTCCCAGGCTTCCTTGGCCCGCCGGATAATCTCGTCCACGGGAAGGAGGTAGCCTTCCTCTTGCCGGAAGTCGCGGCTGAAGGCGCAGAAGCCGCAACGCTTGATGCACACGTTGGTGAAGTTGATGTTGCGGTTGACCACGTAGGTGACAATGTCTCCGACTGTGCGTCTCCGGAGTTCGTCGGCAGCCATAATCAGGGCGTTGTACTCCTGGCCCACCGCGCCGAACAACACCACGGCT
Source organism: Chloroflexota bacterium (assembly GCA_022573285.1). Taxonomy (GTDB): domain Bacteria; phylum Chloroflexota; class Dehalococcoidia; order Lucifugimonadales; family UBA3495; genus UBA9611. Next base: position 19,545 of record JACZUF010000045.1, on the reverse strand, counting down.
TCGTCGGTTGTGATGTCCTCCCCGGAAAGGGCCCGGTCCAATACCGCCGCCATTTCGGGTTTGACCGTGCCGATCATCGATTCGAGCTTTCCCGTTGGCTGTTGGCGCACGGGCTGCTGTCCCTCAGTTTCTGCCGGCATATCTTTGCATTCCCCCTTGAACGTAACCCTCCGAATCGGCCATGGCTGAGACCTTCTGATGGAGAGCGTCGGGTAGAAATTCTGTCGTGTCTAGGAAGTACTCCGGGTATATGGGCAGCCTGGGCCGCAGTTGGAACCCGGCGGCCTCGGTTTTAGCTCTCAATTCGGTCAGGGCCGGCCACGGCGCCTCTGGGTTGACGAAGTCGATGGTCAAAGGCGAGACGCCGCCCCAATCGTTGATTCCGGCATCCAGATATATCTGGTAATTCTCAGCGCTAAGGTTCGGCGGGACCTGGATGTTGGCGCCAGGCCCAAGTATCAGCCGGGCCACCGCCACTGTCCATAGGAACTCGTCCGTCTCCGCATCGGGGAAGTCCCCCATCGCCGTGTCCGGTTTGGCCCTGAAGTTTTGAATTATCACTTCCTGCACGTGGCCGAACTGGGCGTTGAGCCTTCCGATAGCCAGCAAGGACTCGATGCGGTCCCGGCGGCTCTCCCCTATGCCAATGAGGATACCAGTGGTGAAAGGCACCCGCAACTCCCCAGCCAATTCCAGCGTGCGGAGACGCACCCTGGGACGCTTGCTGGGGGCGAACTCGTGGGGGCCTCCTTTTGCGTACAGCGCCTCGCTGGTGCTCTCCAGCATCATACCCATGGACGGATTGAAGGGTTGCAGGGCCGCGATCTCCCGGCGGGCCATGGTGCCGGGATTGGCGTGGGGAAGCATGGACGTTTCCTCCAACACCAACTGGCACACGTGAGTCAGGTATTCCAGGGTGGTGCGGAAGCCCCGGTGCTCCAGCCATTCCCGGGCCTCGGGGTAGCGTTGCTCCGGTCTTTCGCCCAGGGTGAATAAGGCCTCGGTGCAACCCAGGGCAGCCCCGGCCTTGGCCACGTCCAAGACCTGCTCCGGGGTCATGAACAGGTCTTTGCCGGCCTGTTTCGGGTCCTTCCGGAAGGTGCAGTACCCGCAGAAATCCCGGCACAGGTGGGTCAGCGGAATGAATACCTTTGGAGAAAAGGTGATGGTCTTGCCCTTGGCCTGGTCCCGCATGGACGCCGCGGCGGCGCAGATTTCATGGGTGGCGTCCGGGCCTACAGCCAGCAGAGCAAGAGCTTCGGCCCCGGACAGGGCGGACCCAGCCTTTGCCTTGCCGATGACTTCGTGCAGGGGCGGACCGCTGTCCGGAAGCCGGGGGGCTTCGCCGAAGGGGACGGAAACCGTCAAATGAACTCCATCCGGCCCAGCGCCGGAGCGGCCTGCCGGCGGTTTTCCGGCCGGGCAGGGAAGTGTACCGGACTATTTTAGACTCTCGGCATCCAGCGAGCAACAAGGAGGGGGACAACATGGGCGGGCCACGAGGGCAAATGGGGGACAGCCACGACTGGGAGAAGCCGCTCAGAAACCGTTAAGGCGTCCTTGGTCGGTGAGATCGGCAGAGGCGTAGGGCCGGCCCAGGTGGTCGTGGGCGCGGCGGGTGGCTACCCGGCCCCTGGGAGTCCGTTCCAAGAAGCCCAATTGCAGCAAGAACGGCTCCCAGACATCCATGATGGTGTCCGCGTCCTCGTTCAATGACGCAGCCAGGGTTTCCAGGCCGACGGGACCGCCGTCGAACTTGTCGATGATGCTGGTCAGCAGCCGGTGGTCCGACTTGTCCAGCCCCAGTTCGTCCACGTTGAGTTGTTCCAGCGCAGCCAGGGCCACCGGGCCGTCTATCTTGTTGTCGGCCTTGACCAGTGCGTAGTCCCGGGTGCGTTTCAGCAGACGGTTGGCCACCCTTGGTGTCCCCCTGGACCGGGCGGCGATCAACTCCAGCCCGTCCTGATCGGCGTCCGCCTCCAGGATGCGGGCAGAGCGCTCGACGATGACCTTCATATCTTCGGGTTCATAATAGTCCAGGCGGTAGACCGAGCCGAACCGGTCGCGAAGGGGGGCGCTCACCATGGAGAAACGGGTTGTGGCGCCCACCAAGGTAAAGGGGTTGATCCTAAGATTCACGTTTCGCGCGGCCAATCCCTTGCCGACCATCCAGGAAAGAAAGAAGTCTTCCATCGCGGAGTACATGACCTCTTCCACCACCCGGTTAAGCCGGTGCACCTCGTCGATGAAGAGCACCTCGCCGGGCTGGAGGCTGGTCAGGATGGCGGCCATGTCGCCGGCCCGCTCCACGGCGGGACCAGACGTCACCCGGATGTCCACGCCCATCTCGGCGGCGATGATGTTGCCCAAAGTGGTCTTGCCCAGGCCGGGAGGACCGTAGATGATTATGTGGTCCAGCGGCTCCCGGCGCATCTTGGCGGCCTGGATGGAGATGGAGAGGTTCTCTTTGGTATTGGCCTGCCCGACGAAATCCTCCAGCCGCTTGGGCCGCAAGGACACATCCTGGTCTTCCTGCTGGAGATCGCCGGATACCAGCCGTTCGGCCATCCTATCCTCCCGCCACCGTTTTAGCCCTGCCGCCCAAATGGCCTGCAAAACGCCCAACCCATTTTAGCCGGGCCCCAGCCCTAAGGGTCAAGAATCGACTGTCACCAATTTACTCGACATGCTTATTCAACGAACTTACGAAAGACCAGGCAGGCGTTCTGTCCGCCGAAGCCAAAGGCGTTGGACAGCGCCACCCGGACGTCCTTGGCCCGAGCCTGATTGGGCACGTAGTCCAGGTCGCATTCCGGGTCCGGGTCATCATAATTGACGGTCGGGTGGATCGTCGCCTCGGTGATGGTCTTCACGCAGGCAGCGGCGTCCAAAGAACCCGCTGCGCCCAGGGAATGGCCGATCATGGACTTGGTGGAACTGATCGGTATCTTATAGGCCAGATCACCGAACAGCCGCTTGATGGCTACAGTCTCCAGGGCGTCGTTCAGCGGAGTGGAAGTGCCGTGGGCGTTTATGTAGTCCACCTGGTCCAGGGGCACCTGGGCGTCGGCCAATGCCATCCGCATCGCTTCCGCCGCGCTGGCCCCGGACTCTTCGGGCTGCACCGGATGTCCGGCGTCGCTGGTGGAGCCGAAGCCCGCCAACTCCACCAGGATGTTGGCGCCACGGCCCATAGCGTGCTCCAGACTCTCCAGGACCAGGACAACCGAGCCTTCCGAGGGGATAAAACCGTCCCGGCCGGAGTCAAAGGGGCGGCTGGCCTTTTCCGGTTCGTCGTTCCTGGTGCTGAGGGCCCGCATAACCGCGAATCCGGAGAGGCCCAGCAGGCTGATGCCGGCCTCCGTGCCTCCGGCGAATATCACGTCGGCCGCGCCCCGCCGGATGACGGCCAAGGCCTCGCCAAGCGCCTGATTGGAGGCGGCGCAGGCGGTGGTGGCGGTGGAGTTGTAGCCGTGCGCTCCGATGTAGCGGCTCACGGCGGCGGCGGCCATATTGGGCAGGATCATGGGAAAGAAGAAGGGCGACATCCGCATCCCGCCGCGGTCGGCCAGGATGCGGCAGTTCTCCTCCAGGGTCGGGAACCCGCCGTTGCCGTTGCCCAGGATCACCCCCACCCGGTAGGGGTCGTCCTTGGATATGTCGTACGACGCCGATTCCACCGCCTGGAGACTGGCGGCGACGGCCAGTTGAGTGAAGCGGGCCATCCTCCGGGCTTCCTTGTTGCCCATGTAATCGCCGGGGTCAAATCCGGTGACCTCACCGGAGATCTGGCAGGGATAACCCGTTGGATCGCAGAGGGTCATGGGACCAATGCCCGATGTTCCCGCGGCCAAGTTCTTCCAATACTCTTCAGGGTTCTCGCCCAGCGGGGTCATGGCCCCCATCCCGGTGATTACTACCCTAACCCGCTCATCAGCCACTGGAGATGCTCCTGATAATTCTATTTTTTCTGCCACCCGAGCCCGCCTACTTTCTATCCGTCGACCGTCTAAGGGACTTGAGACCCCGGCGGAACCAATTCCGGATATATCTCGGGTTCGATGCCGAGCACCGTCTCGCGGACCTCGGCGGCCAGAAACAGCGAGCCGGCGGCCAGCACCAAGTCTTTTTCCCCGGCGGCGTCCATGGCCATCTTGAGGGCGGCGGCGGGAGTCGAGGCCTCGGTGACTGCCGACCCTGCTTCGTTGAACAGACCTGCCACTTCCGCGGGCGTCAACGAACGGGGATGGCGGGAGGCGGTGGCGAATACGGTGTCGGCCTTCGCGCCCAGGGCCTGGGCCATGCCCGCCACGTTCTTATCCCTGGAGAACCCCGCCACCAGAATAAGCCGGTCATACTCTAGATATTTTGGCAACGACTTCAGCAGGCACTCCACAGAGTATACGTTGTGGGCGCCGTCGGCCACCAAGAGGGGGGAACGCGACAATATTTCCATCCGGCAGGGCCAATTCACCCGTTCGAACCCGATCTTGATAGCCTGGACAGGCACATCGATCCCTTGGCTGCCCAGGGCCTCCAGGGCGGCCACAGCCGCCGCCGCGTTCTCCAGTTGGTGCGTGCCCAACAGCGGTATCTGCAGGTCGTATTCGCCGTTCCGGCCTCTGACCATAAAACGCTGGCCGTCCGTCCCGAATTGCCCGTCTTCCCAGGTTATGTCCCTCCCCACCAGAATCGGCGCAGCCTCTTTTTCTTCGCAAGCGGCCAGGATGGGCGAAAGGGCTTCGGGTGTCTGGGGAGCGATTACGACGGTTGCACCGGGCTTGATGATCCCGGCCTTGTCGGCGGCGATCTCTCCGATGGAGTCGCCCAGGATGGCCGTGTGGTCCAGGCTGATGGAGGTGATGACGCAGACCCCGGCGTCCAGGACGTTGGTGGCGTCCAACCGTCCGCCCAACCCCACCTCGATAATCTGCACGTCGGTCCTGTCTTGGGCAAAACACTGGAAGGCCATGCCTGTGAGGTATTCGAATAGGGTCAATGGCCCCACACCGGCGTCATTCTTAAGCTCTTCATGGAGCGGCCACAGTCCCTCCACCAATCCGGCGAATTGTTCCTCGGAGATGGGCTCCGAATCGCGGCGGATGCGCTCCCTAAAGGTATGGAGGTGGGGCGAGGAATAGAACCCGGTGCTGAGCCCGGCGGCATGAAGGGCCGCGTCGCATAATGCCGCCGTGCTGCCCTTGCCCTTGGTTCCCGCGATGTGGACCGCAGGGACCTGATGTTGCGGACTGCCCAACCGGTCCAGCATCGCCTCCACCCTGGCGAGGTCGTAGATGACTTTCTGGCGCGGCCCCGTGACCCTGTTTCTTTCGTGGTCAACCAGAGTCAGAAGGCGGGCGATCGACTGGCGGTAGTCCACTTGGCTCCTAAGGGGCAGATGGGGAACAAAGGTCCGAAGTTAAAGGCTAGTGCAACGCCCCCATCCTAACCTTCCCCCGGCGCGGGGGAAGGGACTAGTTCTCTCACCCTGAAGTGGGAAGGTCAGAGTGTGGGTGAAATGGTATTCGTCAATTCCACCTAGATGCGGCGCTAGTGGTCGCGGATTCGGCGGGGCATCGACCCCAAGAGCATCTGGACCCCATCGGCCACTCCGACCGAGTTCACGTAGTCTATGTTACCTTCCATGGACCGGGGGGTAAACCCAAACACCCGCTCCAACTCGCCCAGCTCGGCGACGCTTCGGATTTCCAGCATCTTGAGCTGATCCGTCGTGATCGGCGGTCTGGCCATGAACCCCTGGCTGACTGCGGCGGCGGCGTACATGAGCCACACCGGCAGGTGGAACCGCAACCGGCGCTTGCCCATGGCCGTGGCCACCTGCGCGACCAAGTCGTTGTAGCTCATGCGCTTGGTCCCGCCCAGGTCCAGGGTCCGGCCTTTCAGGTCCTCTCTTCCCAGGGTTATCGCGATGCAGCGGGCCAGGTCGTCCGCCGCCAAGGGATGATACCGGTTCTTCCCGGACCCAATCACCGGAACCAGAGGGAACAGCCGCACCAACCCAGCCAGAACATTCACGAACTCGTCGCCTTCACCAAAGAGCACTGAAGGCCGGAAGATGGTGTAGGGAATACCGCCGCTGACGACTTCTTGTTCGCCCAGCCACTTGGTGTACAGGTAGGGATAGGACCGGTCATTGGCGGCGCCGATGGCGCTTACGTGCAAGAAATGACGGGCCCCGCCCTCCTTTGCCGCCGCCAGTACGTTGGCCGTGCCTTCCCGGTGCACATCTTCGAAGGAGTCGCGCCGTCTGCGGCGAATGATTCCCACCAAGTGCACCACCGCTTCCACGTCGTAGAAGGCGTTGCTTAGGGAAGACGGGTCCCTGACGCTGCCGTACTGCACCTCGACGGCGCGGTGGTCGAACATCCTCTCCCGGCCCGGCGTGTGGACCAGACAACGCACCTGTTGGCCGCGCTCCAGCAGTTCGCGGACCACCCGCCGGCCGAGGAATCCGGTGGCGCCGGTTACCAGGACAACCAAATTAATCTTCCCATTAATCACTCCGGCGGCCTATTAAACCGCCAGCGTCTAGGCCGCATGAATCAGGATTAACGGTGGCAAATCCCTCTGCGCCATGTCAAGGGAATGCCCCGGCAAGCTCCGCCGAGGGGTTTATCGCCCAGGACGCCCCGACACTGGAGTAGAATACCCGCGGGCCACGGCAAAACCTAAAACTAAGCTGCAACTAGAGGATAAATAATGGCGGAGCTGGACCTGCATTTCGGCGCCGGACTGGCATTGGGGGTCGGCGAGACCGCCCGGCAAGCCCGTTGGATGGAAGAACTGGGGTACGAATATTTCTCGGCCGGGGAGCATTTCATGCGCGGCGATCCACCCGGCCCGACCCATGCGGCCCTGCCGGTGTTGGCGGTGGCCGCCGGCGCGACGGACGGTCTGCGTATCTTGTCTTCCATCATCCTGACCCCCTTCTACCATCCCCTGGTGCTGGCCCGGATGACCGCCACCCTGGACGCGGCGTCCGGAGGCCGCTTGACCCTCGGAGTGGGTGTCGGCGGGGAGTTCCCGGTGGAATTTGAGGCTGCGGGGCTAAAGGTGAACCAGCGGGGACGTCGGACCGATGAATGCCTGGAGGTGATGCTGAAGCTGTGGACCGGTGAGCCCGTGACCTTTTCGGGACGTCATTTCAAGCTAACCGGCGCGATGATCAACCCGACGCCGGTCCAGCAGCCCAACCCTCCGGTGTGGGTGTCGGGAAGGCGGGATGCCGCCATGGCCCGGGCCGCCAAATTCGGCGACGGGTGGATGCCCTATTTCTACGACGCACCCAGATACCGAGACAGCGTTGAGAAGATCAAGGGTTTCGCCGCCGAGGCTGGGAGGGACCTGTCCCGTTTCCAGTGGGCCCACTTCCCCTATATCTCCATCTATCCCACCGAGCAACAGGCGGCCGAGGTGGCCGCCGAACAGCTTGGCGGCCGTTACCTATACGGGGGCGAGTTCTTGGACATCGTCCGCAAATACTGTTTGCTGGGAACCGTGGAGAACTGCATCCAGCAGCTACAGGAATACATCGATGCCGGGGCCCGGCACATCGTCTTCAGCATCAGTTGTCCCAGGGAGGACCGGGAGCGGCATCTTGAGGTCATCGCCAAAGAGCTTATCCCTCATTTCCGAGGGCAATAGCTTAAGGCCCATGGGCGATAACGTCAGGGGCTGGCCTGCTCTGGTTCGGAATCGCCGGTGCAGGATTAGGTTTGTGAAATATTCCCCTTCTGGCGTAGAATATCATCGTGCCGGGCCGGCGCCGGAGATTTCAGACCACCTCTGAACTCCCTTCCCTTGAGACTGAAGTGGGAAACCGGGCATCTGAGGTTGGAGAATCGGTTATTTTTGCGCCGGGCCGTCCTGTATAATAATCGGCGAACCAACGACCGGCGCCGGTGGTTTTATACTTAGCTTGCCAATATCCACCGGCCGAATACCCTGTGGGCAACTATATTTAATCGGGAAATAAAGGCGTACAACGCCGTTGGGCCGTCAATAGTTAGGAGCAGAGATGTCGCGAATTAAACGGGTGATGCTGTTTCAACCAGCGTCAGTCGGTGGGAATTTCGAATACGTAGCCATACCCAGGCAGGGGATGCTCTTCCTTTCGGGCGCCCTCGCCCAGTGGGAAGGCCCCAATATCTACGAGCGGGAGATCTGGTTTGAAGACCGCTCCGGCCTGATTGACCCGGACAAGGACCTGGAAGGGGTCGATATCTTCATGGTCACGGCCCTCATCAACGAAGCGCCTCGCGGATACCAGATCGCCCGGTTGGCCAAGCAATTTCACCCAGAGATCATAACCATCGGCGGCGGACCTCAGATGAGCCCCCTTGCCGAGGAAGCATTCAACTACGGCGACTTCGATGTAATTGTCCAGCGCGAGGGCGAAGACATCATCGGTCAGTTGTCCGACGTGCTGCTGGAACATCGTGGCAGCGACCGGGACCAGTATCTGGACAAGATTCCTGGCATCAGCTACCGGAAGGACGGCGGTATGATCCAGACCAAACGCCAAGGTCTGGTCAGTCCCGACTTCGTGGAACTGCCCGATTTCCGCTCCATCAAAGACCTGACCTCAGCCAACCCGATGGTCGGCGCGGTGATTGAGACCATCCGAGGTTGCACCGAAAAATGCACCTATTGCCAGGTTATCCAACAGTTCCTTGGTTACCGCATGATTTCCCGGGAAACCGAGTTCAAGCGGCTGGCCCAGCTCCGCGAACTGGCCGCCGACGGTCTGGTCCACAGCTCCAGGAACGGGTCGTTCCAGGTGTTCATCTCCGACGACCTCCACGCGCCGCCTCTTCGGGCGGTCAAGTTCCGTGACGAGCGCCTGGCCCGTCTGCAAGGCTGGAAGGGCCACACCGATGGCATGAACATGATTTGCCAGGTCCGGGCTGAGATTGGCCAGGACCCCGAGTTGGCCAACGCCATGCAGGACGCCAATATCAAGATGCTCTACGTAGGCGTAGAGTCGGACAACGCCGAGAACCTGCTGGCGGTAAACAAACGGCAAGACCCCGGCCAGATGCATAAGGACCTGGTCTACCTGAATGACGAGGGCTTCACCGTGGTCGCCATGACCATTATCGGCCTGCCCTTCGACACCGAAGAGAGCATCATGGACCTGGCCGACTGGGTGACCACGGTGAGCAAGTACCAGACGGTCAATTTCCTGACTCCGTTGCCCGCCACCTCAAATTGGGACTCGTTGGTGCCTCTGGACGAGAACGGCGATCTGCTGGCCGAAGGGGCCATGCGCCCCTACCACCTCTATACCGGACGCCAGTTCGTTCATCAGGACTCCCGCTGGACCATGCAGGAGAGCAGGGAATTGTTCGACCGGTACTCCGCCAAATTGAATCCGGTGGACGATGTTTACCGGCGTATCTTCCGGATCCTCCGGACCTACAAGCTGCGGTTGGCGGCCGGCAGCCGCGACCTCAGCGATACGTTGGCCTTACGATTGAGCGACGCCACCGAGGCGCTGCGGAACTGGTCGGACACAGCCTCCTTAACGCGCCTGGAATTCGGAGAGAACATCTCCCAGCGAGTGAATGAGCTGGTAGAGCAGATTCGCGCGGTTTCTCAGCCCTTGGCCAACGCCAGGAAAGAAGCAGCGGACGCGATCGGCAGCCGGGTCAACGAGTTGTCGGAATCGCTTAAGCTGCTAACCGGACCGTCAAACAACCGGGAATTGGCGCTTAACATATCAGGACGCATCACCGAGCTCACCGACCTCATCGACGAGACGGTGACGGTTTCCAAGCGGAAGGCCTCCGCCAAGAAGTAACACCCCCGGCGCAGTTCATTTTTCAATGGCCCAGTAACGGGTCGACGGTATCGATTTGTAATTTGTGAAGTCCCTTAACCGGGCCTTCGAGCGAGTGCACGGGCTGGGTAGGATATGAGCGGAAACAACCGGGTTCTGGTCACCGGCATGGGGATCGTGAGCCCCCTTGGACTGGACGTGGCGACGACCTGGGACGGCATCGTGAACGGCCGGTCCGGAGTGGACTTCATCACCGCCTTCGATTCGGAAGGCTTCGACACCCGCTTTGCCGCCGAGGTCAAAGGCTTCGACCCGGAGAATTACCTGGACCGCAAGGAAGCCCGGCGGATGGACCGCTTCGCCCAGTTTGCCGCCGTGGCGGCGCAAGAGGCATGCCGCCAGGCCAGTCTGAAGCCCCGGAGCACCGACCCGTACCGCATCGGGGTGATCATCGGCAGCGGCATCGGCGGAATCGGCACCCTCTCCCAACAGCACGAGATACTCCTCACACGCGGCCCCAAGCGCGTCAGCCCTTTCCTAATTCCCATGATGCTGGGTGACATGGCCTCGGCCCAGGTCTCGATGGTCACCGGCTCCATGGGAGCCAACTATTGCGCGGTTTCGTCCTGCGCCAGCGGCGCGGACGCCTTGGGACAGGCCTGGGCCATGATCCGTCGCGGCCAAGAGGACATCGTCCTGGCCGGTGGCAGCGAAGCCCCCGTTGTGCCAGTCGCAGTCGCCGGTTTCAATGCCCTGAGGGCCCTTTCCCGGTTCAACGAAGACCCCAGCAGAGCCAGCCGTCCCTTCGACATTCAGCGGGACGGCTTTGTTATGGGCGAGGGCGCGGCGGTGTTGGTGGTGGAGAGCGAAGAAAGCGCCAACCGGCGGGGTGTTGCTCCCTTGGCGGAGCTCAGGGGCTACGCCGCCACCTCCGATGCCTATCATCTGGTCGAACCGATGGAAACGGGCGAAAGCGCGGCCCAGGCAATCACCAAGGCCCTGGAGGAAGCCGGGGTCGATCCCTCCGAGGTCGATTATGTTAACGCCCACGGCACGTCCACACCGCTCAATGACCGCCATGAGACCAAAGCCATCAAAGCCGCCCTTGGCGAGGACGCGTACCGGGTGCCCGTGAGTTCCACCAAGTCCATGACCGGCCACCTCCTTGGTTCCGGCGGTTCGTTGGAAGCATGTTTCTGCATCCTGGCGATGGAGAACAGCATCATCCCGCCCACCATCAACCTGTCCGAGCCGGACCCCGATTGCGACTTGGACTACACGCCGAACCAGGCCCGCTCCAAGGAACTCAACGTCACGTTAAGCAATTCATTTGGCTTTGGCGGCCACAACTCGGTGTTGGTCTTCGCCAAACCCGGCCAGGCCCGCTAGACCCGTGACTCCCGACGGCGGGGAACTCCCTTGGTCTCTGCCAGCCGCCCTTGACACCGACGCTCTCTCCGGCCATGTGCCACTGGCAATTGCCCGGGTGCTGGTCAAGCGCGGGATCGACACACCTCAGAAGCTATCCACGTTCCTGGACCCACCCCACAGGCTTCCCTACGACCCCCTGCGCATCGCAGGCATGGACACCGCGCTCAAACGTTTATATGCCGCGGCGAACGACGGGGAACGCGTAGGCGTATTCGGCGACTTTGACGTAGACGGCGTCACGGGCACGGCCATAATCGCCGAGGGCCTTTCTTCATTGGGAATACCGGTCACGCCATACCTGCCACACCGCGTCGATGAGGGCCATGGCCTGTCCAAGAAGGCCATAGATGCCTTGGCGGACCAAGGCGTGACCTTGATCGTGACTGTGGACTGCGGGATCACGGCCTTTGAAGAGGTGGACTACGCCAAGACCCTGGGCGTTGACATCATCATTACCGATCACCACCTGCCCCACGACGGGGTTCCCAACGCGGTGGCGTCTTTGAACCCGAAGATACCCGGCGGCAACTACCCATTTTTCGATCTATGCGGGGCCGGTATCGGGTTCAAACTGGTCCAGGGATTGTTCGAGTTCTACGGTCAACCATGGGATCCCGGCCTGCTTGAGCTGGCCGCCCTAGGGACCATCGCCGACCTGGTGCCGCTGCTGGATGAGAACCGGTACCTGGTGCGGGAAGGCCTCAGGGAAATGGCCAACACCCGCCGCCCCGGACTTCGCGCCCTGTATAGTTCGGCCAGGATCGACCCGGACGACATCACCGCCGAGACCGTGTCCTTCCAGATCGCGCCCAGACTGAATTCGGCCGGGCGCATGGGCGACCCCATGGACAGCTACCGGCTTTTGACCACCGACTCTCCCGAGGAGGCCGGCGCCCTGACCCACAAGTTGGAATCACTGAACCTGGAGCGGCGGGCGGCCACTGAAGAAGCCTACGCCATAGCCAATCAGCAAGTCGAGGACCTGGGTGAGTTGCCCTCCATGCTGGTGATCTCCGACGAGAGGTTCCAACGGGGCGTGTCGGGCTTGATCGCGGGACGGCTGGTGGACCGTTACCGGCGGCCGGCCGTGGTCATCGCCGTGGAAGGGGAGTACAGCGTCGCCAGCGGGCGCAGCATCCCAGAATTTGACATCGTAGCGGCGATAGAGTCGTGTGAAGACCTTCTGGTGCGGTTTGGAGGCCATTCCCAGGCTGCCGGGTTCACAGTCCCAAGTAACGCCATTCCCCAGCTTAAATCACGTCTGGTGGCCTACAGCGCCAAATCTCTAGATACCCAGGGCCTGGTGCGGAAGGTGGAAATAGACGCCGTCATTGGACTGGACGAATTGGACGAGGCAATGGTCCGATGGATCGATGACTTGGAACCCTTTGGACCCGGCAATCCGAGGCCGGTGTTCGCCAGCCTGGGTGCCGAGGTGTTGGAATACGCCCACATGGGCCGGGAACAGCAACACTTGCGGCTGAGGGTGGAGATGAACGGCGCCCAATTCACGGCGCTGGCTTTCAATCAAGGCGCCAAGTGGCAGCCCAGCATTCAATATGTCGACTTGGCCTACACCCTTATGAAGGACTCCTACCGGGGCAAAGGCGCCATCGCGCTAAGGCTGTTGGACTTCCGGCCGTCCCAAGGGTAAACGCCTGTCTGGAGGGGGAGAGAACCAGTCCCTTCCCTCACCGGGGGAAGGTTAGGATGGGGGCGTTGCCCAGGGTTTCAAATCCATCTGATCATGGCGCACAGTAGGGGCACGGCAATGCCGTGCCCCTACGCATTTTAGGGCCGGCTAGCTGTCGGCCGTACCAATTGGGCCTTCCAGACCAACAGGGGCACTGTGAATATCACCACGATTATCGCCACCACCTGGGCTTCGTTCAGCGCGCCGAAGTATTCGTTGAATTCCTCCCTCATGAAGCTGAGGAAGAACCGGCCGATGGAATAGGTCGCCAGATAGAGTACGAAGAACATGCCGTGGGGGCGCAGCCGGTTACGCAGCGGCCAGATGGCGGCCAACAAGACCAGGTCGAAGAGCAATTCATAAGCAACGGCGGGATGGGTCGGCGGCCTGAAAATCCCTGGGCTGTTGGGGTGGGTGTAGATGATCCCCCAGGGCAGGCTGGTTACCGAGGAGAAGTGTTCACCGTTGATGATGTCGCCGATGCGGCCGATGGCCTGGGCGATCAGCAAGGCTGGAACTGTGATATCGGCCAACCGCCCGATCCCGGGCAGGTTCGCCCGGTGGGGCTCACCCATGAATGGGAACACCTTTCCCCACATGGCCAAGAACCAGTCCGAATTGCGGATTATGATGTAGAGTGCACCACCCGCGAAGCCGCCCAGAATGGCGCCGTAGATCGCGATGCCTCCCGACCAGACCTGAAAGACGCTGATGAAGTCGTCCCTGTAGACTTCGTCCCAAAAGTCGATCACGTGAAGGACCCTGGCGCCGATCACTCCGCCGATGATGGCCCAGACGGCGACCGAGTAGATGGAATCTACGATCATCCCCTCTTTCCCGCCCCAACGGGCCACCAGATAGACCGCAACCGCAACCGCCACGAAGGTCAGCACGCCATGCCAGGAAAGGACAAAGTTACCTAGGTCGATCAGGTTGGGGTTTATCCCGATGGAAATGCTGGCCAATTCGCCCATTGAATGAACCTTCGCCGTATCAAGATTAGGCGGCCCGGTTAAGTGTCCGCCGGCAATGATCCCACACCGCACTTTTCCGGCGGGACCGTAGTTACAAGGTAAACCCCGGCGCTGTGCGGTTGCAACAGTTCTGCGATCCTCTGGTGCTCCTCTTCACTCGAAGGCAACGCGAACAGCGCCGGGCCTGCCCCGCACAAATGCATGGCAGGCCCGCCCTGCTCAGCGACCTCGCGGCACAGTTCCGCCAACTCTGGGTAAGACTGGGCCGCCACCTTGGAGAAGGCGTTGAAGACCAGACCACTCACCGATTCCCTTACGAACTGACCGGCCGTCAGGATCTGTACCATCTGCCGGGTCACGCCGCCGTCACTGAACTGGCCCAGGGTCAGCCTGGAGTACATGGTGGCCGTCTTGTTGGGAATGGCCAGGTCCGGGAACACCAGCGTCACCGCCAGGGATGGCAGGGGCGATAGGCTGGTTATCTGTTCACCCCTTCCCTGGGCCAGGGCCGTGCCTCCCCAAAGAAAGAACGATACGTCGGAACCCAGTCCCGCCGCGATGGGCGCCAATTCATCAACGGACAACCCCAGGTCCCAGAGAAGGTTCAGGCCCAGCAACGCCGCGGCGGCGTCGCTGCTGCCTCCGCCCAGACCCATGCCCACGGGGATGTGCTTCTCCACGGTTATCCGGGCTGTGGGTTCGACGTTTCCTATCTTGGCCAGTTCGACGGCCGCCCGCCAGACCAGGTTCTTTTCTCCCGCCAGTTCCGGGTATTCGCATTCCACCACAAGCGCCGAGTCAGGCTCGATCCGGATCAGGTCGGCCAGTCCGATGGTCTGCATGATGGTCGTAATCTGGTGAAAGCCGTCATTGCGGCGGCCCAAGACCTCAAAGGTCAGGTTCAGTTTGGCGTAGGCCAAGACCTCCAATGTCTAGCTCTCCCCTTCCTGCACCGGAGACACCATCTCCGACGCCCGGTAGATTGACGCCCATTCTGGGATATCCAGGGTCTGCGGCCTCCGTGTGGCGTCGATGCCGGCCAGTTGCAAAATCCGGCCGCCATCGGCGGGCTCAATGCCCAGCCCTTGACTGAGGGAATTGCGAAGTTGCTTACGGGGAGCGGCAAAACCGGCCCGGACCACCCTAAAAAACCCCTCCTCGTTATCGACCTCGGCTGCGGGTTCTGACAGAACGTCCAGGCGGACCACGGCTGAAGTGACCTTTGGAGGGGGTCTGAAGGACTCGGGCGGCACGGAGCAGACCATCTTGGCCCTGGCATAGAACTGGACCGCCACCGACAGGATACCCATGTCGCCGGGCCGGGCCACCATATTCTTGGCCACTTCCTGTTGCACCATGACCACCAACAAGTCCGGTTTTGGCTGCGACTCCAATAATCGACGGACGATGGGGTTTGCGGCGTAGTAAGGGAGGTTGGCGACCACTTTGTAGGAGGTCTCAGGGGCGATGAGTTCCGCCAGGTCCACGTTTCGGGCGTCAGCCGCGACGCAGGTCAGGTTGGCCGGGAAATCCAACCGCGACGGCAGCGCGGCCGCAAGCTCTCCGTCCAGTTCTATGGCCACCACCCGCTTCACCCGCTCCACCAATCTCCGGGTCAGGACCCCCCGGCCCGGCCCTATTTCTATTATCAGGTCGTCCGGCGAAAGGTCGGCGGCGGCCAGAATCCGGCCGGCGGTCCGGCTGTCGGCCAGGAAATGTTGGCCAAGGGACTTGCGGGCTCTGGTCCGGACGCCCGTCCGGCCGCTTGATGAGGTCACGGCTGGGGAGACAACATTTTAGGGCGAAGTGGCGTTGGGGAAGGGGGAATCGGGGACATTAATAAGACCGTACACCTCCCGTTGTCATCGACCATTGGGCATGTCGTGAGTAATGACTCAGGCTAGGCACTCCCGCGGCGCCCGTAGGGCCCTGTTTACCGTTGCTTCCTTCCGGACCTGGCGGGGTTCACAAGTCTACGTCGCGCGGGACCCAGCCCTCTATATCACCGCCCACAATATGGGCCCTCTGGACTTGCCGAGGGGAGGGATTCAACCCCGCTATAGCGGATTGCGGATACAGGGCACCGCTGGCTCCCCGTCTAGTACGGCCTCAGTATCATGGTAGGATTGAGAGCGCGAGGGAGTCAAGTGCGCCCCGCCCGTTTTAGCTCCCGTAGCCCCGTGTTAGGTCCGGTGCTAGAATTACACCCGCTTTCCCGATCATCTCTTACCCGTCGTCAGTGGTCATGCAGATACGCAAAGCCGTCATACCCGCCGCAGGCCTGGGAACCCGGTTTCTTCCGGTGACCATGTCCGTCCCCAAAGAGCTTCTTCCCATCATCGACCGCCCGCTGCTGCAATACGTTGTCGCGGAAGCGGCCGAGGCCGGGGTGGAAGAGGTAATCATCGTCACATCCCCCGGCAAGGAATCGATCAGCGATTACTTTCAGCCTCACACCGCCTTGGAACAACGCCTGGAAGCCGGCGGCGAAGAGGGGCTTTTGGCTAAAGTGGCCGAAGCCGCCAATCTGGCGAAAGTCAGCTTTGTTGTGCAGCATGAAGCCTTGGGTCTGGGCCATGCGGTGCTCATGGCCAAGGACGCGGTGGGAGGCGAGCCTTTCGTGGTCGTCCTGCCCGACGATATCATCGCTCATTCTCCGGGCGCCATAACCCAGATGGTGCAGGTCTCCGAGCAAATGAACGCCGGGGTGATCGCCGTGGAGGCGCTGCCCTGGGAGGTGGTCCACAACTACGGGGTGGTGGATGGGACGCCGGTGTCGGACCGGGTCTACAAGATTCAAGGACTGGTGGAAAAGCCGCCCCGGGAGCAGGCGCCGTCAAACCTGACAATAGTTGGCCGCTACATCCTGCCGCCGGAGATCTTTGGTTGCCTCGAGAACATCCGGCCGGGGGCCAATGGCGAAATTCAGCTCACCGACGGGCTGCTGGCTCTGCTCCGGGACCACGATTTGTATGCCTATCAATTCGCCGGCAACCGGTTCGACGGAGGCACGCCCATGGGCCTTCTTCGGGCGTCCTTGGCCTTCGCATTGGACCGGAAAGACACATCAAAAGAGGCTCTGTCAATCTTGCGCGAGTTTCAAGGCCGATTAGACCAATCTTGAGGGCCGTAAGCGTATCCAGTTTTTATCTCGCGGGCCTTAATTTCACGGAACTTATGTTCACGCAACCTATCTTCACGGAGGGAGTACATTGACTACCGGCAAGCAGGCGCATCTGGAGTCGGCCCAAAGCATCAAGACCGAGTTATTGGCGGTCCTGGACGGCATGGACTATTGCCTGGACTGGAAACAGGACCCTGATGAGTGGTCGGCGCGGGAGTTGGTGTACCACCTCTTGGAAACGCCCCCCGGCGGGGTCCACTCGTTGGTCAAGGGGATTCTTTCCGGCGAGGTCCGGGAGTACGACCTGTGGGCCGACCTGACCAATATGAACCCGGAACGGGCCGAATACGACCTCGCCCAGATTACCGCCGACATCGAGTCTTTCTTTCAAGGCTTGGACGATGCTCTATCGGGCGCGTCCGATGAGGACCTGGAAGGGAAGAAGGTCATGATGCATCAGAAAACCCGGGGGTTCGACGAAGAGCGCACGGTGAAGGCCATACTCGAACGGACATTGGACGGACATTTCCGGGAACATCTGACCCAGCTGCGGGGTTTGCGGGAAGCCCTGGCGATCTGAGGTGGCGGCGGGCCGTTAGTTGTTGCCGCCCACTTCCAGAATGCTCAAAAATGCTTCCTGAGGAATCTCGACCTGGCCCACCATCTTCATGCGCTTCTTGCCCTCTTTCTGCTTCTCCAGCAGCTTCCGCTTCCGCGTGATATCGCCGCCATAGCATTTGGCCAACACGTCTTTGCGCATGGCGCGCACGGTCTCCCGGGCAATGATGCGGCTGCCGATGGACGCTTGGATGGGGACTTCAAACATCTGCCTGGGTATGGTGGAGCGCAGCTTCTCCACGATCTTCCTGCCCTGGGCTACGGCAGCGTCCCGGTGCAAGATCATGGATAGGGCTTCCACCGAGTGATGGTTCACCAATATCTCGACCTTGACCAGCGGCGCGGCACGGTAGCCGGCGAAGGTGTAGTCCAAAGAGGCGTATCCCTGGGTCTTGGACTTTAACTGGTCGTAGAAGCCGGCCAGCAGCTCCACCAAGGGGATGGTGTACTCCATCACCACCCGGGACTGGTCTCCAGGCTGCTCTTCACCGTCCCGCCGCGTGCCGCCGCCCTGCATGTACTCCATGCGCTTGAATTCAGACCGGCGGGAGTGCATCAACTCCATGAGCGCGCCCACATGGCGGTGGGGCGCCACGATGGTCAGGTCCAGCAGGGGTTCTCGTATCTCAGAAAGCTCATTGGGAGAGGGCAACTTGGCCGGGCTGTCCACCATGATGGTTTCGCCGTTGGTCAGCACCACCTGATAGGCGACGCTGGGGGCGGTGACGATCAGGTCCAAGTCGTACTCCCGTTCCAACCGCTCTTGAACGATCTCTAGGTGCATGAGGCCCAGGAACCCGCAGCGGAATCCAAAACCCAGAGCGGTGCTGCTCTCGGGCTCAATGCCCAGTGACGCGTCATTGAGCTGCAGCTTTTCCAGGGCGTCGCGGAGGTTGTTGTATTCTTCGCCGTCGGAAGGATAGAGGCCGGCGAACACCATGGATTTTAGGGGAACGTATCCGGGAAGGGGCTCGACCGCGACAGAGCGATCGACGGTCAAGGTGTCGCCCACGGCGCATTCCCGTACCTCTTTGAATCCGGTGGCAACGTAACCGACCTGACCCATTTCCAAGACATCAGTTGGGGTGGGACCTGGGGCATAGACCCCCACCTCCACGATGTCCGCCACCCTTCCGGAGGACATGACCTTGATACGGTCGTTCTTCGCAATCGATCCATCTTTAACACGTACATGGGCGATGATCCCTTTATACGAGTTATATTCCGAGTCGAAGACCAGGGCGCGGGGCGGACCGCCGACATCACCTGAGGGAGCCGGCACCCGTTCTATAACGGCGTCCAAAATCTCCCTGGCGCCGGTGCCGTCTTTGGCCGAAACGTAGAGTATCTCGTCTTCCCGGAATCCGAAGGCCTGCTGCATCTCGGCGGCCACCCGCTCGGGCTCCGCCTGGGGCAGGTCCACTTTGTTCACCACCGGGATCAGGTCCAGGTCATATTCCATGGCAAGCAGGGTGTTGGCGATGGTCTGGGCCTCGATGCCTTGACTGGCATCCACCACCAGCAGCGCGCCCTCGCAGGCGGCCAACGCCCGGGAAACCTCGTAGCTGAAGTCCACGTGGCCCGGCGTGTCGATGAGATTAAATTGATACGTCTGGCCATCCGGGGCGGTGTGCGACATGGTCACGACTTTCCCCTTGATGGTGATGCCCTTTTCCCTTTCCAGGTCCATCTGGTCCAGGAACTGCGCTCTCATCTCGCCGGGACGTACCGTGCCGGTGATCTCCAAAAAGCGGTCGGCCAGGGTGGATTTCCCGTGGTCGATGTGGGCGATGATGCAGAAGTTTCTTATCAGGCTCGGTTCCATGCTGGTCCAATGGTATCACGGTCAATTTTGGCCTACAACGCGGATTCAGGGGTCATACCGCCGGCAACGCCTGGAGAC
>JACZUF010000003.1 GCA_022573285.1 Chloroflexota bacterium | reverse complement strand
AAGGGATAGAATCGAGACATATTGCCACCGCCTCCAGAGACTTTGGAGCGCAGTTTAACATCCGTGCTTTTCACTTTTTAGGCAACCTCCCCTGTTTTTAGGCAAAATGGACTATTTAGGCAAAGCCCCCCTTTACGAAAGGGGGAAGATTGAGTCCCCCTTTGCAAAGGGGGATTTAGGGGGATTTAAGATTTCATCTCTTGGAGGTACCAGTCCAGAATCTCGCTTCCGGTCATGAACACCACGTGGTCGTGCTGGCGTATGTACTCAAAGATTTTCCCGTAGTACTTGATGCGGTGGGCCGCGCCGGTGATGTAGGGGTGGGTGGAGACGCACATCACCCGGGCGCTTTCCTCTCCCTCCCGGTACAGGGTGTCGAAATGGTCCTTGGCCCGCTCGAATAGCTCGGGGGAGCGGTGGTTCTGCACCAGGTACACCGGTATGTCGTTGAGTTCCACGGTGTAGGGGAGGGCCACCAGGCGGCCCGATTTCACCTTCATGGGGTAGGGCTGGTCGTCGTTGCACCAGTCGGCGATGTATTCGATCCCCTCTTCGGCCAGGATGTCCGGGGTGTCGAAGGTCTCGGCCAGACCTGGGCCCATCCAGCCCCGTGGGGCGGCGCCGGTGAACTCCCGGATGGTGCTGATGGTCTTCCGGATCACCGCCCGTTCGTCGGGCTCTTTGTTTATCACCCGCTGGATGAAGCCGTGGGCCAGTATCTCCCATCCGGACTTCAAGCTCTC
The DNA here is from genome assembly GCA_022573285.1 of Chloroflexota bacterium. Lineage (GTDB taxonomy): Bacteria > Chloroflexota > Dehalococcoidia > Lucifugimonadales > UBA3495 > UBA9611. Next base: position 132,360 of record JACZUF010000003.1, on the reverse strand, counting down.
TTCCACCAGTTGTGGGTAGCTGAGGCAGACAGAGGCGTTCAGGCTCACCGTGGCCCGGATGCCGTAGTTGTCCAGCACCTGTTTCAACCGCCAGAAGCCGACCCGCAGGCCGTAGTCGAACCACCCGAAGTTGGGTATGTCCGGTATGACCGACACCCCTTGGGGCGTGGGCAGCACGGTCCGGGCCATGGGCTCGTTGATGTCCCACTCTTCCACGTTGATCACCGGCCACACCGCCACCCGCGCGCCGCCGGGCAGCTTCAGAGGCTTGCGGTCGAATATGGGTGAAAAATCAGCTCTTGGATTGGACATTTGTTCTCCTTCGGAGCGTAGCGGTCAGCCATCAGGGGAGCGGAAATCCCCCTAAATCCCCCTTTACGAAAGGGGGACCGAGGGGGATTTCCGCTCCCCTGACCGCTGCTACAGCCTCAGCGCCTTCAACCCGATCTTCGCCAGGTCTTCGTCCTCTTGGGCCGCCAGGCCGCTCACGCCGATGCCGCCCATGATCGACCCGCTCCCGGGATGGAGGATGACCACTCCACCCTGGACGGCGGCCAGCATGGGATCTCCCATCTCGGCCACGGTGCGGCCCTGACCGGCCAGGCGTTCGGCGTAGTCCTTGGAGTCCTGCCCGGACAGGGCGCAGGTGTAGGCCTTGCGGCTGGCCATCCGTTTGGGGACCTCACGGCAACGGTCCATGCGGGCGTAGCTGATGATGCTGCCCGTGTCGTCAACGATGGATATGGCCAACGGCCGGTCCGGCTCTTTGTTGGCCTCGGCCAAGATAGCGGCGATGGCGTCCTGCGCCTGGCCCAATCCCAACATCGGTTTGTCGTACATAAGAAAATCCCCCTGTGCAGAATGGTATGGGACATTCTACCTGGGGGGTCCGTGCCTGGCAAGGAATGGCAGCAGGAGGACTAAATCCCCCTCGCTCCCCCTTTATGGAAGGGGGAGGGTCAAGTCCCCTCCCGATCTGAATCGGGACAAAGGGGGATTTAGGGGGATTTCCGTCACCAGGATACGAAATCCCCCGCGCTGACCGCTGAAAGCTTTTGGCTACCCCTGTCCCTTGTAGATCAGGGTGTCTGGGTTGAAGGCGCCCCAGGCGAACCAGAAATGGTTGCCGTGGACGATGGGCGTCAGGGACTTGCCCGTCATCTCGCCTTCCACCGCCTCGCCCAGGATGTTCCAAACGCTGCCCGTCTGGTCGTCGACGAATTCACCGTCTTGCAAACGGAACGTCAACGTCCGCCCGTCCAGATCGGCATCAAAAACTCCGGTGGCGCCCACGTCCTTCGAGTCGATGATCAACGCCCGGTCCAGGGCGGAAACGGTCCCCGGCTTGAAGAACACCACCACATCGGTCCCATTTACCGGGTAGTTGACCACCCTCTCAGTTTCCAACACCGGGAAGGGGAACGCTGCCGATACGTCGCCTATCTCGATGGCGGCCACCCGTTCCTTGGGCAACAAGCGGTCGTCCTCCTCTCCCTCAAAGAGGAACGGCGGCCGGTCAACCCGGTCGTAGCCGGCGTAGGGGTTGCTGCCGTAGGGGCGGCTGAAGCCGGTGTCGCGGGACAACACCAAAGAGTCCGGGTTGGCCTCTTTGAAGTCGGCCCACGAGATGATCGAGGCGGGGACGAATTCCAGTTTGTGTCCCGCCAACTCCCCGATGATGGCCTCTCCGGTCAGCTGCTGCCACCAGGTCTGGGTCTGCCGGTCCCACATGATCAGGTCGCTGTTCCTCAGGTTCCCGGACACACCGAAGTCGAATACCCGGCCCTCCAGCGTCCGCTTGAAGGCGATCGCCGTATTGCACAGCGGGCAGAAGGTCACGGTAACCGGCACACCGCCCACGGTGTCGTTAACCACTTCGTGCCAGGTCAGGATGGACAGGGGATAGGCCTTGGCCTCGCCGTTGATCTTGAACGTGACCACCGGTTCCAGGTCGTTCATCACCGGTTCGGCTTCTTCGATGGTCTCGAACCGGGGATCGTCGATGGGCGGGATGCCGTCGCGGCCCACTCCGCCCGAGAATATATCGGCGAAAGGCACTGTGTGGCGGCTGAAATCGGTAGTCCAGCCTCTGGTCTGGAACCGGGCGCCGCCCAACTCGGCTTTGTAGAGAGGGTCCGGCTCTAGGATGGGCGAAGGGCCGGGACCGGTGTCCGCAACAGGTATTGTGCTGTCCGCAACGGCTGCGTCAGTGTCCGCAACAGCTACGTCAGTGTCCGAAACGGCCGGTGGACTGTCAGCGGCGGGCGTTGAGAGCTGGTTGCCGCAAGCTATGCCCAAGACGGCCGCGAAGACCGTCCCGGCGATCAACCATTTTTTTGGTAGTGAGAATATCATCTTAGAGTAAGTCTCCTATGGTGAGCCAGTAGAACACGATGTACATCCCGGCGATGACCATCAGCCACGAGCCCACCGGCTGAACGTAGGGCATGGCCTTGCGCAGGGCGCTCACCATGGCGGTCTTGAAGAAGGCCATGCCAATGGTCAACGCCATGATGACGATGCCCATCCCCATGGCGTAGAGCACGAACTGGCCCAGGGAGGTGAAGATGCTGGATACCGCCAGGCTGGTCCCCACCACCGACAGGAATAGGGGCAGGGTGCAGCTCAACGATGCGGTGCCGTAGCTGATGCCGAAGATGAAGTAGCCCTTCAAGCTTACCTTTCCGGGGTCGCCCATCTTGCTGGCGGCCCGGGCGGCGAACCCGGTGTAGAGCTTGCCGCCGCCCACCATCCAAGCGCCCACCAGGGCCAGAGCTATGCCGATCACCAACCCCAGCCAGGGCAGAACGTCCACGATGAACGCCCGCGCTCCCACGCCGATGATCAACCCGGCCGAACCGAACAGTACAATGAACCCGGCGGTGACGGCGCTGCCAACGATCACGGCCTGGCGCAGCTGCTTGAACGGATGGGATACTTCGGCCTCTTTCTCGCCATCGCCCAGGTAGAGACCCAGGTAAGCCGGCAGCATGGCGAACCCGCAGGGGTTGACCGCCGAGGCCATCCCCACCGCGAAGGCGAATCCCAGTGGGGCCAGGAGACCCCAGCCTCCCAGCGTGGAACTGGAACTGCCCGAAAGGGATTCCACGAACCCGTTGATGCCGTCGATGCCGCTGTCGCTGCCGATGATGAGCGCGCCAACGAATGCAGTTGCCAGCGCGATCGTGGCCACCACCACCGGCAGCACAACGCTGCGCATCAAGTTGCGTCCGTCTAAATTGATTGCTCTATTGATGGATTGAGACATTCCCGATGAAGCTCCCTGTGTGTGGCCGGCGTCTTGGGTTTCTCGGAGCCCAAGGACGCGAGACCGGTCGGTCCACTTGGTCTATTGCCTGGTACTACGTCCCGGTCCTCACGATGGGTTTCGCTTCGTCCCAGAGATTATTTTATCCAATGGGACGGCCTAACACAGGCAAGGTCTGGGGATTCGTGCTAAAGCCGGTCTTTCACTAGCACTTCATAAACTGAGATGCCCGCGACACGGTGGGGGTTCATCGCCTCAGCAAGGCCTTCCAGCACGTCCACCACCCTGGGACCGTGGCGGGTGGGGATACGGCCGTCAAAGAGGAAGACCTGGTCCATCTGCACCGCGGGCAGGTCGTACCAGCCCTCCAACTTGGTCAGTTTTTCCAATGCCTCTTGGCGGACCCGGTCCGGGTCAAAGGCGCAGGGCATCACCATCAGATATTCGGGAGCGTAGTCGACTATCTCATCCCAGGTGAGTTCACGGGATGGGCCGCCCTTCACCGCCAGTCCCTCTTCGCCGCCGGCCAGTTCCACCAACTCGGGCACCCACTGCCCGGTGTTCCGCAGCGGGTCCAGCCAGTCCAGGCACAATACCCTGGGGCGTGCGCCCTCCCCGATTGGCATCGAGGCAACACCGTCCACCACCGCCTGGACCCGTCTTTCCAGCGATTCGGTCAGTTCCTGACCGCGCTGGGCCACACCGGCGGCGGAAGCGATATTGCGCACGTTTTGGAAGATGTCGGCCACCCGATTGGGGCGGATTGTCAGAATCTCGGGCTGATAGTCCAACACCTTGGCGGCGGTCTCGAAAACCGATCCGCTGTCGATGGCGCAGACCTCGCACAGTTCCTGGGTGATGATCAGGTCGGGCTTCAACTCCCGAAGCAGGCCACCGTCGATCCAGTAGAGGGGGTTGCCGTTGGCCCTGGCCTGACGCACGATGCCGTCTATCTCCTCACTGGAGAGGTGGGTGATCTGCCGCACGCTCCGGCTGACCACCGGCTTGGCTGCGGCGTCGTCCGGGTAATCGCAGGCATGGGAGACCCCCACCAACCGGTCTCCCAGACCCAGGGCGTAAACGATCTCGGTGGCGCTGGGCAACAGAGAGCAGATGCGCATGTCCCAAGTATAGATTGCTCCCCTCCACGCAATCAAATTCCAGGCAGAGGCATGCTAAGATTGCGGCGCACTATTCCCAAGACCAATCTGAGGTCCGATTGACAGCAAAGATCCTGGACGGACAGGCCCTGGCCAAAGAGATCAGAGGTGAAGTCGCCGCCGGCGTGGCTGAGATGAAGCAGAGACACGGCGTCACCCCCGGCCTGGCGGCGGTGCTGGTTGGCGACGACCCGGCCTCGGCCATCTACGTGCGCAACAAGCGCCGGGCCTGCGACGAGGTGGGCATGGTAAGCGACACCATCTTGCTGCCCGCCGACTCGACCGGCGAACAGGTCCTGGATTGTGTTGAAAAATTGAACGAAGACCCCCGTTTCCACGGTATCTTGGTCCAGTTGCCCCTGCCGTCTCAGATCGACGAACGCCTGATAATCGAGTCGTTAGACCCTGCCAAGGACGTGGACGGGATGCACCCCTTCAACGTCGGCAAGTTGGTCCAGGGACGGCCCGATTTCGTGCCCGGCACCCCCGCCGGCATCCAGCAGATCCTGCTCCGCAACGGCCACGACCCGGCCGGGGCCAATGTGGTTATCTGCGGCCGCAGCGACATCGTGGGCAAGCCCTTGGCCCTGCTGCTGATGCAACGGGCCGACGGGGCCAACGCCACGGTCACGGTCTGCCATACCCGCACCAAGGACCTGGCCGAGATCACCCGCCGGGCGGATATTCTGGTGGCGGCCATGGGACACCCCAAGGCCATCACGGCCGACATGGTCAAGGAAGGGGTGGTGGTGATCGACGTTGGCATCAACCGGGTCGAAGACGCCTCGCGCAAGCGGGGCTACCGGCTGGAGGGCGACGTGGACTTCGAGGCGGTCTCGGAGAAGGCCGCGGCGATCACCCCGGTCCCCGGCGGCGTGGGGCCCATGACCATTGCCATGCTGCTGGTGAACACCCTCACCGCCACCCGCATCAGCATCCACGGGGAGAAAGGTAACAACTAACAGCCATCAGCAGTCAGCGTAGAGCTATCCTGAAAGCTGATCGCTGACCGCTGAAAGCTCGCTCCCATGCGCACCAGCGATTTCGATTACCACCTTCCCCCGGAGCTAATCGCCCAGTCTCCCATCGAGCCTAGGGACTCGTCCCGTCTCTTGGTGCTGCACCGGGACACCGGGGCCCTGGAACACCGCCGTTTCGCCGGCATACTGGAGTACCTGCGCCCCGGCGACGTGATGGTTTTCAACCAGAGCCGGGTCATCCCCGCGCGCCTTTACGGGCGGCGGGCCGACACGGGCAGCAAGGTGGAGTTCCTGCTGCTGCGTAGGGACGCCGCGGGCACCTGGCAGGCCCTGGCCAAACCGGCCCGGAGACTGAGGGCGGGGGTGGTGGTGGATATCGAGGAGAAATCCCCCCAACCCCCCTTTACAAAAGGGGGGCTTAATGCCCTCGGTAACGAGGGCGAGCAAGATCGGTCCGGTTCAACGTCCGATAGGGAGGAAGAATATCTTTCCCCCTTTCGTAAAGGGGGGACCGAGGGGGGATTTCGGGTCGAGATCGTGGCCTCCCACCAGGACGGTCTAAAGACGGTGCGGCTCTCTTCCGAAGAAGCCATCGAGCGGTTCGGACACACCCCGCTGCCGCCCTACATCAGGAACAAACTGGACGACCCGGAGCGTTACCAGACGGTGTACTCCCGCCATCCGGGCAGCGTCGCGGCCCCCACCGCCGGCCTCCACTTCACCGGCGACCTGCTACAGAAAATCCGTGATCTGGGCGTGGAGACGGTGTTCGTGACCCTCCACGTGGGCCTGGACACCTTCAGGCCGGTGGACGAGGATGACCCCGCCGATCACAAGATACACACCGAGCACTACCAGATCGACCGCCAGGCCGCCGATGCGCTGAACCGGGCCCGGGCCGACGGCCGGCGCATCATCGCCGTCGGCACGACTTCGGTGCGGGTGTTGGAGCAGGCGGCGCTGGACATGGAGCAACGTGGCGAAACCGCCCTTTCACCCACCGAAAGCGAGGCCGGCCTCTACATACTCCCCGGCCACCGCTTCCGCCTGGTGGACGCCATGGTCACCAACTTCCACCTGCCCCGCTCCAGTTTGCTGATGCTGGTGTCGGCCTTTGTTGAAAACGGCCAGGGCCGGAGAGGCCCTTCGACGTGTCCGATTTCATCCCCCGACGCGTCGGGGTCGACCTCCGGTCGGAGCTCAGGACGAGCGGTGGTGTTGGCGGCATACCGGGAGGCCATTGACAATGGATACCGGTTTTATAGCTTCGGGGATGCGATGTTCTTGGTGTGAACACCAATCCGTTCACGAATGAAATGTTAATATCATTACCAAACTGGAATTTGATCGCCTGTTATCACATTTAGGGCCGCCCCTTCGCACTTCTGATGTACCTTGAGTTGCCGCCATCCTAAATTTGAAAAAAGAAAGCCTCGATTGGGCATTAAATCATGCACTTACTCGAGGTGATAGTAATATTTTCCCACGGGCGTTCGAGTTTGAGGCGATCAAATTCGATTGGGAGCACGTTCGTGACTCATTGACCTCGGCAGATGTGCTGGATTGGAATTCGCGACCACTCCGTAGGTGTTTAAGTCCAAAACATCGGTACGGTTTCCGAATAGCCACTCAGGTGGATCCTATTGATTTCTTGTTGATAACTGCGTTGATATATGAGATTGGGAACGACATAGAAAAAGCTCGAATTCCCAAAAGCGAAGGGATAGTCCACTCCAACAGATTTAAATCTGATGCTGATGGTAGGATGTTCGACCCCGAAATTGGCTTCGATACCTTTCGGCAGCGCTCTTCGGATCTCGCAACCTCTGGCTCCTATTCTCATGTTGTCGTGACGGACATCGCTGATTTCTTCCCCCGCCTATATTCCCACCGAGTAGAAGGTGCCCTTAGCAATGCTACGAAACACAACAACCATGTAAAAGCGATAATGCACCTCCTAAGCGAGTGGAACCAAACTGTTTCTTACGGTATACCGGTCGGTCAAGCTGCCTCGTTTTTAATTGCAGAAATAACAATCGATGATATCGATAGAACGTTGCGGTCCGAAGGTATTACATTCGTTAGATACGTAGACGATTACAGACTCTTTGCCAATTCAGCCATTGAAGCGCACCGGCATTTGGCAACCCTAGCAAATGCGCTTTTCAATAACCACGGATTGACCCTTCAGGAACACAAAACTCATATCCTTTCGACCGATGATTTCCTTAGGGGATATTTTTCGACGGGAGCGGGTATCGAACTTGCGGCCCTCAAAGAGAAATTTGCAGAATTCATTGTGTCGGCGGGGCTAGAACATCCATACAATGATATCGAGTACGAAGATCTCTCCCATGAAGACCAGGAATTAATCGATTCTCTAAATCTTACCGAACTATTAAATGACCAACTTCGCTCACCTGATCCAGATATATCTCTCTTAAGATTCATAATCAGTCGGCTTGGCCAACTCGATAATCACGAATGCGCATCGATAATCTTGGAAAATATAGACAAGCTCTACCCTATTTTCCCTGCAGTCATTCGGTATCTAGGAAGATTACGAAAGCTCAGTAGTGTGGAGAAGACAGCGATTGGCGCTCAAGCACTTGAGTTAATTGACAAATCGTTTGTGTCTCACCTCGAATACCATCGTGCATGGCTATTTAGTCTATTTTCGGAAGGCGTCGGTTGGGGGGCCGGAACCGAACTAGCGTCTTTGTTTTCCAAATTCCCAGACCAATTTTCACAAAGGAAGTTAGTCCTGGCATTGGGCAAATCTCATCAAGATTTTTGGTTCCGGGCGAGAAAGGACTCAATATTCGAATCTGTAGGATGGTATAGAAGGGCGTTTCTTGCCGGCGCTAGTTGCCTCCCGAATGACGAACGAAAACACTGGTTTAATTTCCTTAAACCTCACTCCGACTTATTAGAGCAGGCAGTCATGAAATGGGCCAGTTCGAATCCGAATTAAGTCCAAGACTTTCGCGGCTCCATCCCAATGTGAATGATGCCATATTGCTACCCCACCGTCAGCCGCACCTCGCCCAGGGTGTCAATCCCGAAGTGGACTTCGTCTCCCTGGTTCAGGAACTTGGTGGTGACGATGCTGCCGGTCATGACGATCATGTCTTTTTCGAGGCTCTTGCCGCGCCCGGCCAGGGTGTTGGCCAGCCAGGCCAGGGCCTCCAGGGGATGGCCCAGAACGTCGCCGCCCTTGCCCTCGCCCGCCGGTTGACCGTTGATGGTCATGGCCCCGGATGCCGCTGCCAGGTCGATGCCCTGCCAGTCGGTGACCGGCTCGCCCAACACCACGCCGGCGTTCCAGGCGTTGTCGGCGGCCACACCCAGGAAGAACAGGTCCGAGTAGTCCGCGCCCCGGTCGTCCACCAACTCGAAGGCCGGCATCAGCGCACCAACGGCACCGGACACACCTTCCCGGTCATAGGGAGCGGACGCGGCGGGCAGGTCCCGCGCCAGCAGCACCGCGATCTCACACTCGGCGCCCAGGTGAACGTAATCGGAGCCTTTGACCGTGACCGGCGAGTGGTGGACCCCGCTGGCGAAAACCGCCCCGGAGCAGGGATGCCCGAATCCCACCATTTGCTGCATCACGGTAGTGGTGAGGGCGACCTTGTAACCGGCGATGGCGCCGCGCTCCGGCGCCAGCAACCCGTGAAACGCCTCCTGGATGTCGTAGGCCTCGTCGATGTCACGGGGGGCGAACGCGTCGGGAATGGGCTGATAAGGGGCCCGCGCCCGGTGGGCCTCATGCAAGTACCGCGCCGCCTGCCAGATCCTTTCTGCACCCCGGTCTTCACTCGCCATGCCATCCTCCCTGGCTTCCGAGTCGCCCGCTCTGGTTCGGTCTAATATAGCCCAACCTAGGCCAACTGCAACAACTGCAACACGTTTCCGTCCGGGTCTTTGATCGTGGCGACCCAGCCACCCCAACTCTCCTGCTCCGGTTGGCGGATGAACTCCACCCCGGCTGCGGCCAACCGCTGGGCTTCGGCATGTATGTCGTCCACGCCCAGGTGGGGCATGAACCGGAAGGGGTCTTTGGATTGTCCGGCGACCTCGCTATGCCGGCCGATGTTGAACCGCACCTCGCCCAGTTCGAAGGCGATAAAGTCCTCGTGACGGGAGTGGAGCGGCAGGCGGAGCACGTCGTTGTAGAAGTCGAACATGCGCTCCAAACCGTCGGTCCATATAGTTATGCCGATAACGCCGGTGATCATATCTTCCCTCCGGTCTCGTAAGGACCAAAATCCTCGAAAATATGAACGGCCGGCTGGTGTGCCCACCGGCCGGCCGCAAAGGTTCTCAGTCGAGATAGTTGCTTAGACTTCGGACAACTCGCCCCGGCGTTTGGCCGCGGCGCAACGGGGGCACAGTCCGTAGAAATCGACCCGTTGCCAGGCGACCTCAAAATCTGAGTTTTCGGCTATCTGCTTCCGCAGGCCCACGACCACGTCCTGCACGTCGCTGCCCGTGTCGGCGTCGATCACGTTCTCGCACTCGATGCAGACCAGGTTGACGTGGGGTTCCATATTGGGCTCATAGCGCGACATCTTCTGGAACGGCAGTTCCTGAATGAGGCCGCTCTTCTGAAGCACGCCCAAGGTGGAGTAGATGGTGGCCAGGGTCATGGACGGAAAGTGGTCCTTGACCCTCTCGTAAATCTGCTGCACGGTGGGATGGTCGGAGGAGTTGAGGACCACCTCGGCGATGGCGAGCCGCTGCGGAGTGACCCTTACCGCCCACTCCCGCATCCGCTCGACAAGCTGTTGCTGAGTTAACATTGAATCTCCTGGAAATCGCGGGCAACACCGGGAAGTGGCCCCTGGCGAACTCAAAATTCACTGGCCCGGCATGCGACGAATTCACTTCAACTATAACCGGATTCAGCCACACAGGCAAGCCTAATTATCATGAATTTGAACTATCTTTATTCGAAAACCTGGGGTGGAATGCTAGTATTTTTGCTGGTTTCCACAGGCTGTAAACAGGCAAACGCGGGCGTGCGCCAACGCCGAATCTTCAGCTATAATATTGGCCCCGGAGAGATGGCTGAGCGGACGAAAGCGCCGGTCTCGAAAACCGGTATAGGGGCAACTCTATCGTGGGTTCGAATCCCACTCTCTCCGCCACCTCAGGCACGAATTTGGCCCAGACCGCTTAGGTGAGATCCGGGGCCGTTTGCTGTAATGTCCACGGATTGTCCACGAACTTTTCCTGAGCCCTTTGCTCTTGGCACGTTGAGGTCGGAAAACCACCGTTGGATTCTTGCAGCCGGCATTGGCCTAAACAACAAGTGATGTACCTGACCAAAGGACCGTGCATAAGGGAAGTGTACCTAAGGAACACTAAAACCAGGTACATACCGCAGCGGAGACCCCCGCTGTGCCCAGGCGCTTACGGGACGGAGGACTTTAACGACGCCCCATCAGCGCCGGCCTGGTTCCCGCTCCCTGGCGGCCACATTATGACATAAGGATGTCGCTGCAACCCAGCAATTTGCCACTTCCCACGCCTGTTAGGTTGTCAATCATTGTAATTAAAGTTACAATAATATTGAAATTGGTTTACAATCATCACGGTTCTAAGCAGGAAGTATATAGCAATGAGAAATTCTAGGAAAAATTTAATTCGCAAGTTTGTATATGAAAACGTGAGGGACCACGCCGCGGACATCGCTCGCTTGATAACCGAGGAGTTCAATGTCACACGACAATCAGCGAACAAATATATGCGGGAGTTGGTGGATGATGGATTGCTCACGCGAACTGGCAATACGAAAGGGCGAGAATATCAATTGGCTATTCTGGCATCGAAAAATTTCGAGTTCGATGTAACTCCCGATCTCGCGGAGGATTTCTTGTGGTCTGAGTATGTGCTCCCATGGATTGGCACCGTGGAGAAAAATGTTGAAGAGATTTGCGGATATGGATTTACGGAGATGGTTAACAATGTTGTAGACCATTCCGACTCATCTAGGTTGTCGATTTATCTCGAACGCACCGCCGCGACCGTCACCATGATAGTACGGGATTTTGGCGTCGGAATTTTCAAAAAAATTCAAACTGAATGCGGCCTTCACGATGAGCGCGATGCGATACTGGAGCTTTCGAAGGGTAAGTTAACGACTGATGTGCAGTCTCACACAGGCGAGGGGATATTTTTCTCTTCCCGCATGTTCGATGAATACAATATCGCGTCGGGTTCGCTGTTTTACGGTCGGATATTTAATAAATCTGATTGGTTGGTTGAACGGGAAGATCATTCTCTAATCCAAGGAACGTCGATCACCATGACAATTGACCTGAATACTGATCGCACACAAAAAAAGGTGTTCGACGACCATGCGCCTGAATTTGAAGATTATGGATTTACTCGTACACACGTGCCAGTCAAGCTCGTTCTCTACGGAACCGAGTCCTTAATATCTCGATCGCAGGCTAAGCGCGTTCTTGCCAGATTCGACCGGTTCACAGAAGTCATTTTGGACTATCAAGATGTGGATGCTATTGGGCCGTCGTTCGCCGACGAGATTTACCGCGTCTTCCAAAATCAACATCCGGACATCCACCTATTTTCATTCAACACTACACCCGCAATTGACCGAATGATTAAACGGGCAGAATCTAATAATTGAAATAGAATCGGATAGCTGGAAAAACAAGAGCAACGTGTTCCACGTCATGCTGGATACTGGGGAGTTGATGACGGTGAGGGCTGACCAGGTGGAGATGCTCTGAGGGTCAGGAAACTAACCCAGAGTCTATGCCTAGCAACCGTAAGGCCTCACTACTCGCCGCGATACCGGCATTGATTTGGTCCATCCCGATTGGCGGGCAGACGTTCGACACTAAAATTAGTTCCTTCGAGGCAGCGACTACCTTATCTTTCGGTTGTACCAACCGCAAACACCGCCAGACTTTGTAGAAACGGAGCGTCTGAGCATTAGCCCTAAGAAGCGCCGCTAAGCGTCGAATATCGATGCTGGCTGATTGAATTTGTTCCAATTTTCCCTTAGGTGTCTTGGGGGATATAGGACTCGAATAGAACTGGGCGTACATGACCAAAGCCTCGGCTATCTCTTCGATGCATCTCGCTTGAGTCCGAATCCGCTCCAAGAAAAGTACGACGAATATCTGACCTATCACGAAAACGGTGACGCCGCCGCCTATCGTCGCACCTACGGTTATCGCAATTTCCATCGTCGGTCTCCCTGATCTTACGCCGCCAACCCAACAGCTAAGTAGAAGCTCACGATCAATGCCCCGGCGCTGGCCGTGACACCTGCAGCGCCCCACCACCTATCTCCTTCCCCAACTGCAACCGTGCCAACTGCCAGTGCCAACAAGGCACAGACCAGGCTAGCAATGGCCCATTTTCGACCATGGTTTATTTTTGGTTGATCCGGCAATGGTAGGCGTTGACTTCAGCCTGAAGATAACTCGACACCAGACATGAGCTCTTCGATCCGTTTGTTGACTTCCATAACTTTGCAGTTCAGTGCGATTGGGTCCACCTGGTTTTCTTTGAACATTGCCGTGACTGTTTCAAAACTTGGGGTGTCTGATCTAGGCCGAAATTCACCGATTAGGTCGCCGGTTATCTCTGCGATTAAACGATACAGAGTGGCATCGTTAATCTGAGTCATTATGGCCAACACGGAATTGCCAAGTTGGGTAACTTCGCCAAATCGTTCCAGAATGTTTTGCTCATGTAATGTTCGCATCGGACTATCAAGGGCTAATGACTGATACATTGGGAAATCTATTGCTTCAATGTTCACGGTTAATCCCTTGTGCGCCACTACATAGTCACTCAAGGTCTCTTGAACGATAGCAAGGTGGCCCTTCCTGGCCGATATGACGCGATCCCTTCGGGCTTCCGCCTCTTGGGACTCCAGCTGTTTCCTCGTAATCTCGGCCTGAGCTGCCGTTTGGGCCTTCGTGGTTTCGACCTGGGCGTCTATTTGCCGTTGAGCAGATTTGTCGGTGAATCTGGCGGTGAGCCATGCAGACGCCAACACAGCGGCAGAGGTAATCAACGCCACCCATACAAGATCACCCGGCATTCGGCCCTCCTTGCCTTGACTCTGTCACCCGACCGAATCATTATATCGCCAGCGCGTCCCGGAGCAGGCACGGGCCGCCAAAATAAAACGCCCCCGAAGGTGCGCAAACACCAACGGGGACTTGGAGATGATCATGCCTCAACATGAACACTCCCCGCAGTCTACTGTACCCAATTCCCGCAGCGACTGGATTATTCCAGCCGGATGGGCACTCCTAGCCTCGGCTGCGCCGCTGACCGTAACCAGGCGGTGACAACGCGGCCGTTCACGTATCCTAGAGTCCTTGATACAGGAACGGGATGCCCTCATAATCTGCGGCATCAAGGCCAACGATACCAAGATTCGGTTGAGGAGGGGATGTCATGGATTCAATGAAAATCTGGACAGCTCGACTGTTCGCCCTGGCCTGTTTGGCGCTCGGGATTATCGGTCTCGTTGTGGGATTCGCCGACAAAACCTGGAAGTTGGGAATAGTCGGCTGGTTTACCGGCGGAATTCTTCTGGGTGTGGTAGCTCTCGTCCTGATGCTCGATGGGTACGCGGAGCGGCAACGCAATCGGCAGTAAATCTCCGGTGCTGAACATAAGGCCGGCCCAGCAAGGCGTACTTGTGTCCCCACGTTGGAAACCGGCATCGGCTCAAAGCGGCGCCGGCGCCGGTCAATGCGTCACCAGCCCGTTCTATTTTCGGCCAATATTACCCCCGGTTAATATGGTGCTCACGCCCAGCCGATCGGCCTGGCGCAAAAATCAGGAGCTCGGACTTGTCATCCCGAAGAAACCGATGGGTCTTGGGCTTAGGGTTTAGCGGCGCATCCGCCGGGTGGATGGGGCTGATCTTCTATTTTTCTACCCTGACGGGAGCCGAAGTTTCGCAGTCGCTAGAGTCAGGTGCTATTGCTTGGGTGGGGGAGTTGCGAAGTTACGCTGGGCACATCGTGCTCTACGCGGTTCTCGCGGCCCTGATCCAGGCATCCATTTGGGGATGGAATCTGGGGTTCCACGTACGGTGGGTAATCATCACTGCCCTGTTGTCGTCCCTGTTCGCTATAACCGACGAGTACCATCAGTCCTTTGTCATCGGCCGGTCAGCCACCGTGATGGACGGCCTAGTTGATTCCGTGGCGGCAACCGCGTCAGCAGCCCTGCTGTGGTTCTTGGCCACCAGGATAGTGATGGGTAGGCGAAGTTTGCCCGGCACTTCCCGCACCTCCAATCCAGGCACGGAATAACCCCCGCCATGGCACAGAATCCGCTCTCCACGCCGCATCGGCCTCGTGACTGACCGGCGCCTACAACCCAGGGGCAACTTGCCCCAGTCCCGGAGCACCAATACAATCGATGCTGATAGGTCATGACCACAGGGCATCTCACGTAACGCCGGAGCACCGGGAGGCGGCATCATGGCAGAAGAACTGGGCCGGATACAACGGCCGCCGGCAAGCCAATACGATGGGCGGCGCAAGCTGCTGCTAGTGCCCTTGGTCTACGGTCCCCAGGCGGACAGCCCCGAGGGCGCGGCCGTCCTCCAGAATTACTGGGAGCAGATGCAGACCCAAGTCGAGGCGCTGGAGAGCGCTCTGGGCGGCCTGCAGCACATCTATCACGAGAGTCTGACCGTCGGCGGAGACGAGGGCCTGGAGCAACTGAGCGCCGCCGACCAGCGCAGCCACGGCTTCATCACCGGCAAGACCGAGTCCGGCGCGGTCCTGGAAGCCACCGAGGACATGGACGTGTTGCTGGAGACCTTGGACCTCCAGCGGTGCCTGATGATTCCCCTGGCCAGCACCAGCGTGGCGTCGAAACTCCAGGAATGGCATTCGGACAGCAACCGGCAGCGCTACGAGCACATCGCCAACCAGATAGACAGCACCCTGGGAGAGAACGAAACCGGGCTGCTGATGATCAGCGAGCGCCACCAGGTGCAGTTTCCCAGCGATATCGAGGTGTTCTACGTGTCGCCGCCGGCCCTGGACGAGTACCGCCGCTGGCTCCAGAACTGGATGGACCAGCAGCAGACGGCGGCAGCGGAGGCGAAAGAACCTCCGAATGAAGACGGAGAAGAAGCGGCGAGAGAACCTCCGAATGAAGACGAAGAAGCAGCGGGGGAAGGGGAGAATGACGGCGGCCCCCAGGCAAAGTAGCTGAGAGGCGATGCGCCCCATCTCCGACAAAGCCGAGAGTCTCCCCGATGAATCGGGGGGACCTAACCTTCCCCCTGAGGGGGGCCTTGCCTCAAAACTGTCATTCTGAGGAGTGGAGGGACGAAGAATCTTCCAATCATCACCTTGGCAGACCCTTCGCTACGCTCAGGGTGACACATGGGTAACGCCGTCCAAACCGAAAACTAGCTGCGGTCGATACTTTAAGAGGCAAGCCCCCGCGCCGGGGGAAGGGACTTTTACCCCTTTGACGGAAGGTATTTCTGGTACCAGGCCACCGTTTCGTTCATGACCTGGGAAAATGCTGGTTCCGCGTAGACCTCGTAGTGGCCGACGCCCTTCAGCACCACCAGCTTCTTGGGTTCCCCCGCGTGGGCGTAGAGCTGCTCCGACTCTTCGGGCGGCACCAGCCGGTCGTCGTCGCTGGTGATGAACAGGATGGGCCTTGGTGAGATTTTACCCACGATCCACTCCGGGTTGAAGCCGATGGTGTCGTCGATGTACTCCACCGGGATGGTGCCGACGGCGGCGGGGTTGTTCTTGCGGGCGGCGGCGGCCAGTTCGGCGGACTGGCGGTCCGGCAGCAGGATCTCCGCGCGTTCCACCATCGCCGACTTTCCGGTCAGGGCACGCTGTTCCCGGTCGGCCTTGGACCGTTCCAGCAGGTCGAACCACTCATCCATGCGCCGCACCCGGCTCATCCACCGTGCGCCGTGGCCGATGCCCACCACGCTGACGATGCACTTGGCCCGTTGGTCGACGGCCCCCACCCAGGAGACGGTGGCCCCGCCGTAGCTGGTGCCGTAGATGCCGATGTTGTCCTCGTTCACCTCGGGTTGGACGCCCAGATAGGTCATGGCGGCCTGCACGTCGGCCACCCGGCTGTAAGGGACCAAGCGGTTGGGGCTGACGCCCTCGCTGTCGCCCCAGCCCTTGTAATCAAAGGTCATTACGATGTAACCGGCGTCGTTCAACACCCGGGCGTTGTCGGGCAGGTAGAGGTCTTTGACCCCCGTGTAGCCGTGGCAGAGGAGCACCGCGGAGCGCTTCTCCCCGGCAGCCAGGCCGTCGGGAACGTAGACATCGCCGCAAAGTTTGAAACCCTCGCTGTAGAACTCAACCGCGCGCTTCATCTGTTTTGCTCCTGTTAATTGATTATTCCTCGACGTCTAGACCGGCGGTCTGGAAATCGGCTTGGACCAGGCCGGCGAACCGGGAGGGCAGGAAAGTCTCGATGGAGGTTGGGACCTTCTTGCAACCGCCCTGGATGTATTCGGTGACGGCCTTGGCGGTGATGGGACCCAGGTGGATGCCTTTGGTGGTGTGGCCGGTGGCCAGGACCACGCCCTCTATTCCGGGAACCGGACCGATGATGGGCTTGCGGTCGGGGCTCAGTGGCCGGGAGCCGGCCAGTTGTTGCACCAGAGTCGCGTTCTCCAAGTCGGGGAAGACATCGATGGCCCGCTGCATGATCTCCACGCGCGCCGTTTCAGTGGTCAGCCGGTCCATATCTTCGCCCTGGTATAGCTGGTCCTTGTCGTAGTCCCGGCCTCCGGTGCTGCCCACGCTGAGAAAGCCGTCCAGCCGGCTGATCATGTGGCCCCGTTTGGGGGAACTAATCAGCACCTGCAGGGGGTCGCCGTCATATTTGAGCAGCAGGCGTTCCCCTTTCAATGCGCCCACTGGGACCGGAAAGCCCAGGTCCCTTTGGAAAGGCGGGCTCCAGAGTCCAGCCGCGATCACCACCGTGCCGCAGGAGATGCCGCCCCCTCTGGTCTGGACGCCGGTGATCCGGCCGCCTTCAGACGTCAGGCCGGTGACCTCGCGGAGGATGGTCTGGGCGCCTTTGCGTTCGGCCCCAGCGGCCAGGGCCAGGTTCAGCCGGTAGCTGTCCAACTGGGCCGACTCGTCTTCGTAGACCGCGCCCCGGAGCGACGGGGTCAACCGTGGTTCAAGTTCGTGGACGTCGTCGGCGGTGATCCAATGCATGGCGACGTGTTCTTTCTGCCAGGACATGAGGTCCTTGATCAGTTCCTCTTCGCTCTCTTCCAGGGCCAATCTAAGAGAGGGACGCCGCTGGTAAAGCAGGTCCATGCCCGTTTCTTCTTCCAACTCCTCGACCAGCGAGGGAAACTCATGGTAGCCGGCCAGTCCGAATTGGAAGGATGGGCCGGGAGTGAACTCTGTGCCCAGGAGACTGATGAAGCCCGTTGCATGGGCGGAGGAACCGCTGCCGATGGCCTCACGCTCGAGCAGGGCGACCTTGATGCCTTCTCTAGCCAGGTAATAGGCCACGGAGCAGCCCACGACTCCCGCGCCGACCACGGCGACATCAACTATTCCTGCCATATGGGATGAGACTCCGGGGAGGGGGTGGCTGAAATTATGGAAGGGTTGTCCTTAGCTGTCAACAACGGGAGGGAGCCTGGCGGGTTAACCGGTGGACCCAGCGGCCCCGGTGGGCCCCGTAGCCCCGGTGGGAAATGAAGGGATGCCCAATGTCGACGGGACCCCGGTCAGTCTGGCGCTCAGTTCCCAGAGGCCGGCGGCCAAGGACTCGTCGTAGCTGCGGTTGGAAGAACGGACGGACTGTTTCTTGACGAGGTATTTGCCCGAGACTCCTTCCATCTCCGGAGAGGAGGCGGCGTACACCGGGGTAACGGCGCCGGCCTCGACGCTGATTCCCCGTAGGCGGAGGAAGAAGTTGAGGAAGCGGCCGAAGGGCCCGTTGTTGGTCAGGAAATTGGTCGCCACCAGGCCGGGGTGCAGGGCGTTGGCCGTTACGCCGGCGCCCTCGAGCCGTCGGGCCAGTTCGTAGGTGAAGAGCACGTTGCACAGCTTGGACCGGGAATACGCCCGAGGACCGAAATACCGGTGAGGGTCATGGACATCGCTCAAATCGAGCCGGGCCCCCTGATGGGCGATGGAGGCCACGTTGACGACTCGGGCCGGGGCCGAAGCGCATAGGACGTCCACCAACAGATGGGTCAGCAGGAAGTAGGAAAGGTGATTGAGGGCGAAGGTCATCTCGATGCCGTCGGCGCTGTTTCTCCGGACCGTATGGAACGCTCCGGCGTTGTTGACCAAGACGTCCAACCGCTGGTGCCGTTCCTTGAACCCTGCGGCCAGGCGGCGGACCTGTTCCTGGGACGACAGATCGGCCACCAGGTACTCCACGGCGGGGTTGAGAGTCTCTTCCTGGATGTCGATGGCGGTGGCGGCGCATTTGGCCGGGTTGCGGCCGGCGAGGACGACGGTGGCGCCCATGTGGGCCAACTCGAGGGCGGTTACCCGGCCGATGCCCGCGGTCGCTCCGGTCACCAGGCACGTTTTGCCGGCCATAAGGTCCGATCTAGTCGACGCTTTGCTTGTCATTCCTGTTTCCAGACTCCGTGGCTTGCCAGCAATTCGCCCCCATCCTAACCTTCCCCCGGCTGCGGGGGAAGGGACAATCCGGTATAAACCGGGCACATAGGTAACAATTAGACCGGAGAGTTGGAGCCCCCCTTTCGTAAAGGGGGGTTGGGGGGATTTCGGTTGGCGCCGTAAGGGCGAAATCCCCCTCGGTACCTCTTTAGGAAAGCGGGTGAAGCCCCCCAGCCGCAAATTGATTCTGGAAGTCCCAGGGAGTAATCTGTTGGCCGGGAATCAATCGAAATAGTTGACCGCCCAGACCCTTCCAAAGGCTGGGGATTCAGGAGGAGCCATGGCCGGTCCCAAGATCACCTTTGGCGTCAATCTTACGGTGGAAAGATATTGGGACGTCCCCGAATTCGCCCGCCGGGCCGAGGAAATGGGCTACGGCCGGGTGGCCATGGGCGAGCACATCATGGACGGCAACCCGCCGCGTCCCACCCTGCTCAACCTTCCAGCCATGGCCGCCGCCGCCGGGGCCACTGGAAGCATCCGGGTGATGACTGGAATCGTGATTGCGCCCCTGTACCATCCGGTGACACTGGCCAAGATGGTGGCCAGCGTGGACCAGGTGTCGGGAGGGCGCTTGGACTTCGGCATCGGCATCAGCGGACAGCGGGGCACCAAGGTGGAATTCGACGCGGTGGGCGTGAATGTCCACACCAGGGGCAAGCGCACCGACGAGATGCTCCAGGTGATGAAACGCCTCTGGACCGAGGAACACGTCTCCCACCACGGCGATTTCTTCGATTTCGACGACGTCACCTTACTGCCTTTCCCGGCGCAGAAACCGTATCCGCCGGTCTGGGTCTCTGGGCGCAGCGACGCGGCCATGCGGCGGGCGGCGGTGATGGGCGACGGCTGGTATCCCTATCTGTTCACCGTGCGCCGGATCAAGGCCAGCAACGAGATGGTCCGCCAGTTCGCCGCCGAAGCCGGGCGAGACCTGGCCGGGTTCCACTGGGGACTGAACCAGCCAACGGCCGTCTCCTCCGATGCCTCCGAGGCCATGGCCCTGGCGGTTTCCAACGTCGGCGAACGTTACGTGACCCCGGAGCGGAGCGCCGAGGACATAGCCCAGGCGCTGTGTATCGCCGGGACTCCCGAAGACTGCATCAGGGCCGTGGACGACCGTATAGCCGCCGGCGTGGAGCACATAAATCTGGGTTTCCTGGCCTCCGGCCCGGACGATTTCTACCGCCAGATGGAGATGTTCGCCTCCGACGTGATGCCCCATTTCCAGGGATAGAAAACCCGATATCAGCACCACAGGATAGGAGCAGGACCATGCCGGACTTAATTTCTCTCAAGATGGAAAGCAACATCGCCGTCGCCATGCGGGACGGCGTCACCCTCTACGCCGACATCTACCGGCCCGACGGCGATGGGCCCTATCCCACCATCCTGCAGCGCACGCCCTACGACAAGACCGCCAATCTGACCAGCACCATGCTGGACCCGATCAGGGCGGCCAAGGCGGGGTTCGCGGTGGTGATCCAGGACACCCGCGGCCGGCACGCGTCGGAGGGCGAGTTCTACGCCTTCCGGGACGACATTGACGATGGTTACGACACCGTCGAGTGGGCCGCCGCCCAGTCCTGGTCCAACGGCAAGGTCGGAATGTACGGCGCGTCCTACGTGGGGGCCACCCAATGGCTGGCGGCCACCGCCCGGCCGCCCCATCTGGTGACCATCGTGCCCACCGTCACCGCCTCCAATTACCACGATGGCTGGACCTATCAGGGCGGCGCCTTCGAGTTGGGTTTCAACATGTCTTGGACCCTGCTCCAGTTGACCCTGGCCAATTTCAAGAACGTCTCCGGCGCGCAGGACGTGCCCCGGGAACGGCGCATGGAGTTGGTCAAAGCCATCGACGGCATGACCGAAGGATTCGGTTTTCTGCCCACCAAAGACTATCCCCACCTGGACGCGGGGCTGGCCAAGTACTATTACGACTGGCTGGCCCACCCCGACTACGACGACTACTGGCGGAAGCTGTGCATCGAAGAACACCACTCGGAGATCGACGTCCCCGCCCTTCACGTCGGCGGCTGGTACGACATCTTCCTGGGCGGCACCATCCGAAACTACCTGGGCATGAAAGAGGCTGGGTCCAATGACACTGCCCGCGGCGGCCAAAAGTTGATCATCGGCCCCTGGCAGCACGGGGCGCGTGGCTCCAGCATGGCGGGCAGCCATTACTTCGGCGTCCTGGCCGACGCGATGGCCATCGACTTGGACGGCATCCACCTGCGGTGGTTCGGCCACTGGTTGAACGATGAAAAGAATGGCATTACAGACGAGGCGCCGGTGCGGATCTTCGTCATGGGGGACGACGTCTGGCGGGAAGAACAGGAATGGCCGCTGGCCAGGGCCCAAGAAACCAAGTACTACTTGCACAGCGGTGGCAAGGCCAACTCCAAGCACGGTGATGGCAGTCTGGGCACCGAGGCTCCGGACGGTGAACCGCCGGACGCGTTTCTTTACAACCCGGCAGACCCGGTGCCAACCACGGGCGGAGCGCTGTGCTGCAACCCTTACTTCGCGGCCAACGGCGCCTACGACCAGAACCAAGTGGAGGAGCGGGCCGACGTGTTGGTCTATTCGACGCCGCCCTTGGAGCGCGACTTGGAGGTCACCGGGCCGGTGAAGGTGACGCTTTGGGCGTCCACGTCGGCAACGGACACCGACTTCACCGCCAAGTTGGTGGACGTTTGCGAGGACGGTTGCGCCCGGAACCTGACCGACGGAATCATCCGGGCCCGCTACCGCGACTCGATGTCCAACCCCAGTCTGCTTGAGCCGGGCCGGGCCTACTGCTACGAGATCGACCTCTGGGCCACCAGCAACGTGTTCAAGGCCGGTCACCGGATCCGTCTGGAGATTTCCAGCAGTAACTTCCCCCGGTTCGACCGCAACACCAACACCGGAAACATCATCGCCGAGGACACCGAGCTCAGGCCGGCGCTCCAGACCGTGTTCCACGACGGCCGGCAGGCGTCTTACGTCAGCCTGGCAATCGTGCCCCGGTAACCCAGAAAGCAACAGCGACGAGGAGCAGGGATAAACGGATGCCGGAAGAAACTACGGAGAATTGGGAAGCCGCGGAAAGGGTGTCGGGCGATCCGCTGCGGGAGTGGTACTCCAAAGAGATATGGGGCAAGCGGGCTGCCGATGACGACGCCTTGTTCGAGGTGATGAGCCTGCAGGTGTTTCAGGCGGGCCTCACCTGGCGGATGGTGCTCTCCCGGCGGGACAGTTTCCGAGCCGCATTCGCCGGTTGGAAGATCGACGCCGTGGCGGCCATGGGTCCGCCCGACGTGGAGAGACTGAGGGAGGACCCGGGGATAATCCGCAACCGGCAGAAGATACAGGCCGTTATCGCCAACGCGGGGATAGTTCTGGAGATCCAAAAAGAGCACGGTTCTTTCTGCGATTGGTTCTACGGCGTGCTGCCGGGGACCGACTATCCGTCCCTTCAGAAAGAACTGCGCTCTACCTTCAAATTCATGGGACCGGAGATATCCCGCATGTGGCTCATGGCTTCAGGCCGCATCACCCGCCAGGAAGGCGACAAGTACAACCCCACCGCCGGCTAGCCGGGTTTTCTGGCTGCCGCCGGAGTACGGTGCACCAGCGATGCAAGCAGTTGCCGAGACACTTCCGAGATGTCATCCACGGCTTTCTCGAATGCGGCGGTGTTGGCCTGGGACGGGTGGCGGTAGCCGCTGATCTTCCTGACGAACTGCAGCGAGGCTTCGCGCACTTCCGTATCCGACGCTTCTCTTTCAACGTTACGCAGTGTCTTGATGCTCCGGCACATCTTCAACCCCCGCCAGCGACGTATGTCAGGTTATTGTACCCAATCCAACGGATGCGAAGGGAGCGGTCCTTGTTAGGTCTGCCTAGGCGCACCTGGCGATGGTCCATCTTGCTTGCGACAGCGGTAACAGCGGGCGCCATCGGGGTGGCCGCTTGCGGAGGCAATGGCGACTTGCGGCCCGCGCAGGACACGGTTGAGGATTCTTCGGAGAAAATCACCATCGGAATCTCGATGTACCTGTTGGTGGATGACTTGGAGGACCCCGACCCGACGCTCTCCAGCAACCGTACTGAAGAGGAATTAATCGCCATACTGGCGGGGATGAACGAGATTTGGGGCCAGGCCAACGTCCATTTGGAACTGGAAAATCTGGACACGATAGTGGTCGACCCAGATGTGCTCGCGCAGGTGGCGGAGGGGAACATCAGGGCCTTCTTCGACCGCTTGGGCGAGAGCATCCCGTTCGCCGCGACTGGCCCGGAGTCCAGTCTGATCAGCGGCTTCTACACGAGGTGGATCGGCGGGTCCAACGGGGTCACTCCGCTGGGATCGAGGTCGTATATGGTGATGGACGAGCCCAGCGTGTTCGACCACCGGGTCAGCGGCCACGAGGTCGGTCATATCTTGGGACTCCGGCACACCCTTAACGACCGCGGCCGGCTTCTCTATCCCGGCACCAACGGCATGGACCTCACTCCAGAGGAGATCACGCTGACCCGGTACGTGGCGATGCAATTGCTAAAAGCGCAGAGATGAGCCGTTTCAATTCGGGAGGATGGTCACATCCAGCAGGAAGACGCCTGGTTCGTTGGTATTGGAGTCGCGCTTGAAGAACGCCGCTAGGTCCTGCCTGCCGTCCCGGTCGCCGGCCTCATCAAACCGGACCCTGAATTGGGCGTACCGGTAGGAGTCATCCAAAGAGCGCTGGACGGCCTCGGAAAGGTCGCATTGAAACGGTCCTGAGGCCGACTTGGCCAGGATACAATTTGCGCCGTCCTTCACTGGGGCCAGGTCCCATAACGCGGACGAAAACCTGGCATAGCGAATCTCCACTGCGGCCAAAGCGCCCAGGTCTTCAAAGGGAGTCCCCGAGACCGACGAATTCTCCGAACGCAGCACTGCAGACTGAACCCTCCCTTGAGGAACCCCACTCAGATCAAAGGTCAAGAAGATCTGCACGCCGTCGCCGTCGGGAAAATTCCGGTTCAGGTTGTCCCCGGCGAAAAGGCCGGTCCCCATTCCCTGAAATCCCCTCGGCGTGTGGCCTTCCATGGCGCCGCCGTGGTTTTCCACCGTGATATTCAGCGACTGGGCCCTGGTGTTGGAGGCGGGGGCGGAGGTGGAAGTAGGCGCCGTGGCCGGTGAAGCCCCCAGGCTACCGCCACAGGCCGCCAACAGGACCAGACCTGCCAAGGAAATAACGGTAGCGGTCTTTGAAAACGCCTTCATCTCGGGACTTTTGATTCCCTACCCCGGCTGAAGGATGCGCGGCCCGTATGGGGCCCGGGGGATTCTCACCAAACGGCGTCTAAAAAGTGGCTCGCCATAGAGAATCAATGTTCATATAACTTATCTAATTTACCTGATTCGAGATACAAAGGTCCGCGTGTCAGGCGGCTTCTGGACCGATAGGACTGCTCCGGTATCCGCTTAGATGTTGGTCGCGGCCCAGGTGGACGAAAATGCTAGCCAGCTTCTCGCCAAAAGCGATGCATGCCCGAAAACCTGCCCTGCCACCGCTGGTCATCGCCCTCGTGGTTTTCGTGGCCCTGTTTGCGGCATTTCCTCTTACTGCTGCTGCACAAAGGGCGCCGGGCGCCATATTCACTGGCATGGGGTTCATCGATGACCACACCGTTGAGGACGGCACCGTCGTGGAGGCATGGATCCGCGGTGTACCGGTGGCGGCCACTAAAATCTTCGATCAGGGATTTATACTTCACGTCGTGGAACCTCCCGGTGAGTCCTTTGAAGGAGAGGTTGTCAGGTTCAAGTTCCGCGGCCTAGAAACAGATGCCGCGGCCGACTGGGTCGAGGGCACGGAAAGCTGGATTCTTCTGTACGCCTACACCGGACTGCAAGGCGACGGCGGCAACGGGACCGCAGACCCCGGACCTGACGACATTACCGCGATTAGAGAATTGCGGGCAATGCTGCTGGCGTTGGAAAATCAGCGCTCCGAATTGGCCGCTAAATTCGAGCGCCAAGCGGGGATTGAGATCGCCACCGTCACCAAACGATGGGAGCAGGCCATCGAGGAACTTCGGGCCGAGGTGGAACTGCGAATCCAGCAGGTGAAGTGCAAGTTCGAGTTGGAGCGGCAGCAAATTACTCTCGGTCCCAGAAGAGATGCCATCTTCAAGAGGCTGGAAGCGGAACTTGATAAATTCATTAAGGCTCTGTGGGTCGAGTTCGAGATCGAATCCAGTTTGAAGCAGGGGTATCTAGATGACGAGATCCTGAAGATGGCGCAGGCAAAAAACTTTGAGTTGATCAAGCTCAACCAGCTCATTTCCCAAGTCGAAACCGAATTAAACCAACGCCTGGAAATGGCCGGGCTACTACTCGAAACAACGGTGGATAAGGTGGGTGACGAACGCCCGGAGCGCACTCCGGTTCCGGCCGCGAATGCGCCATTGAACGAGGACAAGGTTGACTTAAGCCCTAAGACCTCGGATTCCGGGGAGGGCGAGCGGAAACGCGGGTTCTTTACGAACTCAATATCAACCGATACAAATCCTTTCAACAATGCGCTTGACCCAACGGCGCTGGCGGTCATAGGAATACTAATCACCCTGGCGGCCTCGATGGTCCAGCTTGTAAAGGGAAACTAGCATGGCCCAATCGACGACGGGGCAACAGCGTCCCATTGCTCAGGCGGGACTGTTCAAGAAAACTGTTGTGAGCCTGCTCATCGCGGGCCCGTTCCTTGCGGCCGGAGGATACGGACTCACAGAATCGGACTTCCCCGGCTGGGCGTCCGGTGTGTTCCTTATCGTCGGCCTCTTCCTGGCCGCCGTCCCCCTGATCAGCATCGGCCGGGTGGTCCCCCCTTTGGCCCTGGTTGAGGGTGAGCAGCTTCTGGTGAGCCGGCACCCGACAATGAAGCCGGCCTTCGCCCGGATGATCCTGAGCATTCCATTTTTTGCCGGGGCCTGGTGGTTGTTCGAGTTCACCTTGGTGCCCTATGTCTTCCCGTTTGTGGTGTTCGTAGTGGCCATGTTCCTCTTCTTCAAGGGCGCCATGCGCTATTTGCGCAACCTGCACATCACCTACACGGTCACCAACCGCCGGGTGGTGCAGCAGTACCGCTTCCTGTGGCTGTACACGAAAGAGATTCCATCAAACAGGATAATCTCCATCTCGGAGGCCAGGAACTTCTTTGAGATCATCACGGGGCGCGGGAGCGTGATTGTGTCCAGCGGCATCGGAGAGCGGCAGACCGTGCGAATAGAAGACATCACCAATCCGGGACCCATTGCCGAATCCATCCGGAGGTTCTTCGACTAAACAGGGCGTAAATCCAAGCGAAAATTTAAAAAGCCTCTCTGGGTCCAGAGAGGCTTTTTTCGCGTCTAGAATGGCGAAAGGATTGGGATTCGAACCCTGGATATGGATGTCCCCATGCCGGTTTTCAAGGGCGTTCCTTTCGGCCACTCAGCCACCTCTCCGCCGAGTGGGCGGCTGCTCTGATCCGCCGGCACGAATTTCCCGGCTTGCCGTTTACCTATTCCGCCGGCACGAACTTCATCGAAATGGAATTTATGCAGTGGCGGGCATTGGTGGCGGTGAAACCTTCTCCCATGAAGACGTGGCCCAGATGGCCGCCGCAATTGGCGCATTCCACCTCGATCCGCATGCCGTCGGGGTCAGAGAGATGTTTCACGGCCTCCGGGACCTCTTTATCGAAGGCCGGCCAACCGCAATGGGCGTCGAATTTATCAACGGACCGGTAAAGCTCGGCGTTGCACTTACGGCAAACATAAGTGCCGGCTTCGTAGAAGTCGTCGTATTCGCCGGTGAAGGGCCGTTCGGTCCCCTTGGACTCGATCACGTACCGCTCTTCGGCGGTGAGTGAATTGTAGCTTGGCGTGGTCATGTCAGTTCGTTACCTTTCTCTTGGAAATCTGCGCCTAGAATCTCTCATTCTGCCCATCTGGTCAAGTCCAGCAGTGTGGACCCCGTGGACATTTTCTTAGATGCTGACCCAAGTTCGGCCGCTGAAGCCATCGCTCAACGGCTTCGCCGCACGCAAGATGATATCGTTATAATGCCACGGTGGCTGATGCGCACATGAATAAATCCCAAGTCTTCTACTACGACGCCGATTGCCGCTTCTGCACCAGGCTGGTCCGGTGGTTGTCCAGAGCCGATGTCCTCCAGCGGGTAATCTGGACTCCTTACCAGTCTTTGGAGACGCCGCCGCCCGGGATTTCGTGGGAGGACTTGAAGCGGTCCGTCTATCTGGTGGACGGCTGCCGCGGCCGGCACTATGAGGGCTTCTACGCCATACGTATGCTCACGGTCCGCATTCCCCTGCTCGCTCCTCTGGCGCCCATCTTCTGGCTTCCGGCCATCGGGTTGATTGGCGCCGCGGTGTACCGGTGGGTAGCCAGAAACCGCTACCGCATCTTCGGGTGCAACGTTCCCGGATCCGGCCGCCGCCGCAACGGCAAGTCGCGGCCTTAGGAGATGGCCCCAACCGGCGCCAATTAACCTCTCCACTGGGCGCCTGGAAATCTTTGTAATAGGACGTTGGAGACGCAACTGGTAACTTGTTAGACGAGGAGAGACTGATATGACGCACGGACCCGACCTGTCTGAAGCCTGGGTCTCCATCCCCAGCGAAGCGGAACGGCGTGCTCAGATGCCTCAGGGAGTTCCCGCCAGTGGATACGATTTTGGTTTTCTGCCTGCGATGGGACGGCTACTCTCGGCCCATGAGGAGATCGGTCCCGCATTCGGAAAGTTATTTTGGACCGTAATGTTCGGGCCGGGCCATCTGGGCCGGCAAGAGCGGGAGATGGTGGCGGCGGTGGCCGCTGTCGCCCAGGATTGCCATTATTGAACGGAATCCCACGCAGAGTTTCTGCGTGCCGAAGATGGAAATTCTGAACTTGTAGAGGCGATCAAACAGAATCGATGGAGTGAGGTCCCAGGTTTATCGGAAAGGGAACGTTCGCTATGCACCATCGCTGAAAAGCTGAGCGCGACGCCCACGCGTATGGTGGAGAAGGACTGGCAGCCGCTGCGGGATTTGGGATTCGACGACACTGCGTGCCTGGAAGTTGGTCACATCGTGGGTATTTTCAATTACTTGACCCGGTTGGCCGACGGATTCGGGTTAAAACTCGACGCTAGGACCGAGGAGGCCGCCAGGAGCCGTACCGCCCTCAAGCGCCCTGATTAATGCGGCCACTAAATGAGTGTATGTTGGCGCCTGCCTACCCACTACGAGTGGTATCGTATTGAGCCATAAGGCTCGCCGATCTACGGTGGCCCGGCTCTCAAGAATTTCCCAAAGGAACTGATCTATGAATGTAACCGAAGCAGTGGCCCGCATCTTGAAGCTTGAGGGCACCGAGTGGATATCGTGTTTCCCTTCCAACTTGCTCATTGAAGCGGCCGCCAAGGAAGGCATCCGAACCATCATGTTCCGACATGAGCGGGGTGCGATCATGGCCGCCGACGGATACAGCCGCATGAATGACCGGGAGAAGTTCGGCGTAGTTATCACGCAGGGTGGACCCGGTTCGGAAAATTCCATGGGCGGTATCGCCCAAGCGTTCGGCGACAACATTCCAATCCTGTACCTGCCCGGCGGACCCGCGCTCAGCCAATACGCCGTCCGTCCCAATTTCTCACCCGTGCGCACCTTTCAGACCGTCTCCAAATACGGCGAGGTCATAGTTCAAGCTAACCAAGTCGCCAATGTCATGCGGCGCGCGTTCCACAATCTTCGCAACGGACGGCCCGGTCCGGTCATAGTCGAGATACCTTCTGATGTGGGCAACCAAGAGGTCCCCGAAGAGGCGTTGAACTATCATCCGCCAAAGAGGTCTCCTCAATCGCCGGCCGCTGGAGACATCAAAGACGCCGTTAAACTGCTACTCAACGCCCACAAGCCGGTGATCTGGTCGGGCATGGGCGTGCTGATGTCCAAAGCCACCGAAGAACTCAAGGAATTGGCCGAGCTTACCGATATACCGGTTTACAGCACGATGCCCGGCAAGTCGTCCTTCGACGACCGCCATCCGCTTGCCCTGGGCGCTGGTAGCAGCGCCACCTCGCTACCGGCGCGGACGTGGCTCCAGGAGTCGGACGTGCTATTCGCGGTTGGCTCCAGCATGACTCGGACCAGCTACGGCCAGCCGGTCCCCAACGGGAAGGTCATCATTCACAACACGGAGAGCATTGAAGACATCAACAAGGACTTTTCGGTTGACGTCGGGATTCCCGGAGACGCCAAACTGACACTGCAAGCAATGATCGAAGAGGTCAAAGCACAGATCGGTCAGCATGGCCGTAAGGACCAAACCGAAGTAGCCGCCGAAATCGCCAAGCTCAAAGAGGGGTGGATGGCTGAGTGGTCGCAAATCCTGAATTCCGACGAAGTGCCGATCAACACCTATAGAGTTATCGGCGAACTGGAGCGCAACTTGGACAAGGTGAACAGCATCGTCACCCACGACGCCGGCGCTCCTCGCGATACGATTATGCCCTTCTACACATCGACGGTCCCCCACAGCTACATCGGTTGGGGCAAGACCACCCACCTGGGCTACGGCATTCCGCTTATGATTGGCGCCAAACTGGCCAATCCGGATAAGTTCTGCTTGAACTTCATGGGCGATGGCGCGTTCGGAATGTCTGGCCTGGACATCGAAACCTCGGTCCGGGAAGGGGCGCCGATTACGACCATCGTTCTGAACAACGGCGGCATGGCCACCTATCCAGGGGGCTATCCAACTGCCAGCGAGCTGTTCGGCACCACTCATATGACCGGCGACTACGCCAAGATAGCCGAGGGTATGGGCGCCGTTGGAATCACTGTGACCCAGCCCGGAGAGGTCGCCAACGCGCTGAAGCAAGCCCAGCGACTCAACGCCGAAGGCAAGACGGTGCTGCTGGATATTCACACCAACCTCGAGGCCCGAAGGTCCAACTTCGACTAGCCTCAGGGTAGAGACAAGCTAACTATGGAGCGAAATCGGGAGAAAAATCGGGAGAAAAATCGATGATTGACATGACCGGCGAGATGAAGGAGTTGGTGGACCGTGCTAACGCCGACGGCTTCTCCTGCACCTTGGGAACGGCGGACCAGGACGGGCAGCCTCAACTGAGCCTCAAGGGCAGCGTGATGGTCTTCGACTCCGAGACTCTGGCCTACTGGGAGCGGGCAAAGCGCTCCGCGCTGGAGAACGTGGCCGAAAACCCAAAGGTGGTGATCCTCTACAACAACCCGGAAAAGCGCATTCGGTGGCGCTTCTACGGCACCGCGGTAGTCCACGAGTCGGGTCCCATCCGGGATGAGGTCATGTCGCGCACGGTCCAGGCCGAGTTGGACCGGGACCCAGAGCGCCTGGGCGTTGCCGTGTTGGTCAAGGTAGACCGGATCGCCGAGCTGTCCGGAAACATCTTACAGGAGCGTTAGGCGGGAGCGGTAGGATAGATCGAGAGGGCCAAATTCCCCCAGCGACGGGCTTCCACGAGAGGACAAAGAAGGCGTGCCGGAGACGCACTGGATTTACCAGCTTACAAGGCTGTCGATGTTATTGACCCATATGGTATAGTGGCCCATCAATCGGTCGAGGGTCGTCAATGACCATTTTGAAACGTCTGAGCCAAAATCAACAGGAGGGGAATAATGCACGCAAGAGTGGCAACTGTCCAAGTTCAGCCAGGAAAGACGCAGGAGGCGATCGATATTTACAATAACTCGGTGGTCCCGGCCGCCAAGGCCCAGAAGGGATTTCAAGGAGCCTACTTGATGACTGATGCCAGCAGCGGCAAAGCCATCTCCATCACCGTTTGGGAATCGGAAGCAGATATGCTGGCAGGCGAATCCAGCAGCGGGTACTA
The DNA here is from genome assembly GCA_022573285.1 of Chloroflexota bacterium. GTDB lineage: Bacteria > Chloroflexota > Dehalococcoidia > Lucifugimonadales > UBA3495 > UBA9611. The sequence continues at coordinate 101,383 of JACZUF010000003.1, read as the reverse complement.
CCAAGAACAGATCGCCAAGTTTGGCAGTCTTTTCTCCGGGCCGCCGATCTTGGATCATTATGAACTGAGCGTCGAGGCTTCAGCCTAAGGCGTAGCAAGCCAAGGATTGCCAATCCGGATTAATAGCCCCGCCAGGGAGCAGGGACCCCCTGGTCTATAGCGTCGTCAACACGGGCTCCTCTCGCAATCGCCTGGGCGCAGCGGGGGCCTTCCGCCGCTAAAAGTTGTGGGGAGTCCAAGGCTGATACCGGACGGCGAACATGCGGTCAGCACGCAGCAATGCCCCTGGAGTTCGCTCATCCACCAAGCCTGCTTGTGAAAGCGCGCTGAAACTCACGGTCCCCAAGTACGCTGAGGCTAAATCAGACACAGCAAGCACCAAATCCGGAGATGTACTCGAGGCGCGGCATGTGGCCCCCTCGGTCGACCCTTCTAACTCGAACCGTCCTTCGTTCCAGGGACATAGTTCGTCCTTTACCTCCAGCACCAAACGGTCGCTTTGCATATAACGCCGGAGCTTTAGGCAGGCGCCTACATCTATCAGACGCAGCCACATTCCATCACGTGTCGATCTCTGCAGCCGCCGTGGGTCTGCCAGCATCCACGGCAAAGGGTCATCCACGGGACGCTTAAGCGCCTCCGTGCAGTTAATTAGGTCCACATCAAAGCAAAATCGCCACAATGCGGCATTCGCCTCTGTAGTCGCCGCCATCAACTCGTTCACGACCAGGGTAGTCCCTCTAATACGGTAGGTTACATAGCCGTCCACTCTCCCGCCATCCTCATAGGCAGCGTAAAACAGGCCTCCTGGGCCACCTTGCTTGTGCTCCGGCGCTTGGGAATCCCGCTCCCATTGGTGAGGCGCCCTCTGGAACACGCCTGGGCGGTCCATCGTGCTCCGCCGGAAAACCTCAGGAAGCTCTTTCGTAATATCTATCGGGTCTACAAACACGATTCGGCCACGGCTCTCATAGGGGCGAGCATATCCGGTGTACTGGCGATCGATCGTCCATCGCTCGTGCAATGACCCAATACCATATCCGAACCTACGGTAGATTACGCTTTCGCGGGCAAACAGCGCGGCCAACGGCTCTCCGCGCTCGTGGATATCGTTAATCTGATGGTGCATCATCCTAGTCATCACCCCTCGCCGGGTATGCGTAGGCTGTACAGCAATGTTGGCCACCCCTGCTATGACCGCCGAAGCCCCAGGTATGGACATCTCAAGCCGGTGAGAGTAAGCACCACCGACGATATTTCCTTGGTCGAACACAGCGATAGAACGGTCCAGATCGAAATGCGGCCTCAGTACCTCTGGGTCAACGTCCAACCGGTTGCCGTGAGCCCGCGCCTCAGCATGAAGCCACTGGACAAACTCGTCAGCGGTTACGGTCCTCATTTCCAGCATCGAGTTTGCTCTCCCTGTCTATCAATCACGCCGAAGGTGGTAGATGTAGAATGGCCACGATTCAATTGTAGGCGAACTGTAGCATTGAAACGAGTGGTGTAAAGAAAAAAGCAAGTTTTTTAAGGGCTCAAATGAATATTAGACTCGGGAAGGCTTGGCCACGACCTGGACCAGGGACGGCCGACACTGCGACCGTCTGGTGGAGCCGGAAGCTAGAAGGCAGGAAGCCGGATGCCTCTGGTGACCTAAGTGCTCCCGAGTGGTTTCTGACGACAAAATTTCCTGTCTGACCCCACACCACTTCACCAGGGGGTGGCCGCATGTAAGCGGGTTACCTGCCGTTATTGTGATCGAGTCCTCGCCTCGTTGCCGGGTCGCCGTTTTATGCGGGACGACGCGACGGACTCAGCGGCACCGCCAGCAAAACGACTGTACCTAAAAGGTAAATGCCCGAGATATAGAAAAAGGTAGATTCAATTCCAACCGCATCAAACAACTTGCCGCCGATGAGGGGGGATGCGGCTGCGAGCACAAATCTGGAAAAAGAGAACACCCCAAGTGTGCTGGCTGCGACTTGCTCGCCTACAATGTCTAGGGCCGCCGCAGTCAGTATGGGCTGGTCGCTGAAAAAGAAGATGCCCAGCAAAGCCAGAATAATTATCAACCCTATCCCCTCACCGAATGGGACGAGCAGTGCGGTCAGGGCGCAGAGTCCCAGCATCCCGGGTATCAGCACCACCTTCCTCCCCACGCGGTCTGAAACGTAACCTATGACTGGGGTAGCCACGACTCCCACTCCTACTAGCAGCGCGATGTGCAAGCCCAGAGCTGCATTGCCCAAGCCCAATTCAGTGTCAAGTCCTAGATAAAGAGCTAGGAAGGGTAGAAACGCTACATTGGCCATCCCACGAAGACCCGCCACGGCCATGATTCCCCATAATCGAGGGTGTTCCTTGAACGAAAGACGGGTGTTGGTCATTTGCTCCCGGAATCCGGCGGCCTGGATGTCCTGAGAACCGGTCTGACCGATGTCGCGAAAAGCCCAAAACACCACGAAGATCAGGAGCAACGGAACCACAGCGTATATGCTGAGGATTCCCCTCCAACTAAGGGAAAGTAGAAGGACTCCGGTCAATGCTGGGCCAAGGACGTCTCCGATGTTGCCACCGACACCGTGAATTGATAGAGCGGAACCGCGGTGGTCGGCGAACCGCTGTGACAAGGCCGCTGCGGCAGGCAGGTGCCATATGGAGGCTGCCGCCGCTACCGCAGCCATGCCTAGCAACAATACGGGATAAACCGGCGCGATCCCCATGATCAGCCAACCCAGACCAAACAACCCCATGCACCCCGCCAGCACCAACCCCCAATGCCGCCGAACCATGTCGGTTACTACCCCGCCGGGAAGGGCTATGATGCCTGAAACCACCTCGCGCGTCGTGGCGATGGCGCCAACTTGAAGTCCGGTCAGGCCAAAAGTGGCGACCACCTCCGGCAACATCACAAAGAAGCTCTGGCTGAACCAGTGGAAAACCCCATGGCCTCCGCTGAGTCCGGTCAAAATGAACGGTCCAGTACCCCGCATACCACGGCGCTCCACGTCCGTTAAATGAATGTGTGCTTCCGCCATATAACCGACCTTTCCGTATTGGACCGGGGTTCCCCAGAGGAAACTTATTTCCCTAAACATCTGACGCTCTGGAACGCCGAGAACTATAAGATGCTGCTCAGGGCTCGTCAACAGGGGTGCAGAACTTGCCAAACCTGGATTTACACGAGGACCCGTAACTTTGGCGAGCCGTATTCAGTGCTTCCAAGGGCTTCTAGTCAACAAATCTCCCGTCCGACCCCAATCCACTACGCCGGGAGGTGGCCGCACTTCAATGGGCCTACAACCGTAGTGGCCTCAGTTGAATAGCCTGGAGATTTGTGCCTGAAATGCGGTGCCCAGCTTAGGTCCTGTACAATTGAAGAAGAGGCCCCGACCTCAGTAATGTGGTCTGGACCAAATTTATGCCTGATCCGGCGGAGGGAGTGGGATTCGAACCCACGATAGAGTTGCCCCTATAACGGTTTTCAAGACCGTCGCTTTCGTCCACTCAGCCATCCCTCCATTGAGTGGCGGACGCCGGTGTGGACGCCAGCGGCCCGTCCGTATATTGTAACCACTACGCGGCTTCCGTCCAAGGTGCTTGGCCACCCGCCGGAGAGACCGATGGAGAGACCATGGGGGTACTGGTGTGCCGCTGGAACGAGGCTGCCGATGGAGGCTCCGCCACGCTTGTTTCAGCTTGACACCCCTATGGGGCAATGCTAAAATCAGGCACGATTTGAGCGCAGAGATTTACATAATTCCGCGCCCCGCATCCAGTTAATTTTTCTCCGAAAAACCCTGCCAGAAACCGTTCTTGCGAAAGCCGATAAGGTGGACGCGCCCGCACGCCCTGAAGGAAGGTGGACCATGCCCCCAGAGATTATCAAAGGACTCAAGGATGTCTATTTCGACACGACCGAGTCCAGTTTCATCGACGGCATAGAAGGCAAGCTGCTCTACCGCGGCTACAACATCCACGACTTGGCCGAAAAGTCGACCTTCGAGGAAGTGGTCTATCTTCTTCTCTACGGCAAGCTCCCCAACAAAAAGGAACTGGCCGATTTCGACGCCCTACTGCGGGCCAACCGGATCATCCCTGACGAGGTTATCCAGGTGTTGGACCTGGTTAAGAACAGCCATCCCATGGACGCGCTCCGGACCGGTATCTCAGCCCTCAGCGCATTCGATTCCGAAGTAACTGACAACTCGGTGGAAGCCACCATTCGAAAGGGCATCCGCCTCACGGCCATGGGGCCGACCATCGTCGCGGCCCACCACCGTCTGAGGCGGGGGCTGGAGCCGGTGGCGCCCAACCCGGACCTGAACCATGCCGGGAACTTCCTCTACATGCTCTTTGACGAACTCCCCGACCAGGAAACCACCGACTTGCTGGACGTGGACTTCATCCTACACGCGGAGCACGGCCCCAACGCATCGGCCTTTGCTGCCAGGGTGACCGCCTCCACGGTCTCAGACCTCCACTCATGCATCGTCACCGGCGTGGGAACCTTGAAGGGTCCCGCCCACGGCGGGGCTGCCGAAGAGGTCATGAAGATGGCCTTGGATATCGGCAACCCGGAGAACGCCGCCGAGTACGCAAGTAACCTTCTGGACAAAGGCGACCGCATCATGGGGTTCGGCCACCGGGTCTACAAGGCGGAAGACCCCCGGGCCAGGCACTTGCGGGACCGCTCGCGGATCCTTGGCGAGAAGAAGGGCCACCCCGAGTGGTTCCAGATTCTCCAGCACCTGGAAGAAGACACCATGGTCCCCTACCGGTCCAAGGGCATCTGCGTCAACGTGGACTTCTTCGCCGGGTCGATCTACTACCTATTGGGAATTCCCGACGACCTGTTCATCTCCATCTTCGCGCTGGGACGCATCCCTGGATGGACGTTGCAGTGCGTGGAGCAGTACAAAGACAACATCTTGCTCCGGCCGCTCACGGAGTACATCGGAGAGATGGACCTGGAGTACACTCCCATAGAGCAGCGGACCTAGAGGGATACATCTGGCAGGAATTTAGCAAAAGGGGCCACTTAGGCCCCTTTTGTTTTTTAGGCTAGGCAAACGGACAGCAGGGATATGGCCAGCGGCCTATGAGTGCGGAAACAGAAGTCAGGCGGCGGGTCCAGAAACGAGGCAAGATAACCTTTGCCGAGTTCATGGAGGTTGCCCTCTATTGGCCCCAGGGAGGCTATTACACGGACCGGGAACCGGTTGGGGCCAATGGGGACTACTACACCAGCCCAGAGGTCCATCCGGCCTTTGGAGCGCTTCTGGCGGTCCAGTTCTACCAGATGTGGCGCCTGATGGGCCGGCCCTCTCCCTTTACGGTCCTGGAACTTGGCGCGGGACACGGGCTTCTCTGCCGGGACATCAGCGCTTATGCCACCGGACTTCCGCAGGGGTTCGCCGAGTCTTTACACTACATCTGTGTGGACCGCCGGCCCGCTAACCCGGTTGAGTCCGGGACTCCCAGGACAAGCAGGGTCTTGGCGGACGGGGCGCCCTTCCGGGGTCTGCAGGGTTGCGTCCTGTCCAACGAATACCTGGACGCCTTCCCCGTGCACCAAGTGGTGATGTCCGGCGGTTGCCTGAAAGAGGTTTATGTCGGACTCGAGGGCGGGGAGTTGGTGGAGCTGACCGGCGAACCGTCGGACTCGGGTCTGGCCGGCCGGTTGGATGAACTTGGAATCACCCTTGCCGAGGGCCAGACCGCCGAGATCAATCTGGCGCTGGACCGGTGGTCCCATGGCATAGCGGCGGCATTGGAACGGGGATTCGTGCTCACCATCGACTACGGCCGCACCGCCAAGGACCTTTATGACCCGGAACGGCGGCCCAGAGGCACCCTGGTCACCTACCACCAGCACGTCCAGACCGACTCCCCCCTGACCCGGATCGGCCGCCAGGACATCACTGCCCAGGTGGATTTCACATCGGCGGCGGGCACGGGGGAAAAGGTGGGCCTGGATACCTTAGGACTGGTCACCCAACGAGACTTCCTGTCCAATCTGAACGTGGACCGATTTCAACGGCATCTGAGAGATCGCAGCCTTTCTCAACGGCAGATGCAGTCCAACCGCGCCGGGATATTGGACCTGGTCCGGCCGGGTGGTCTGGGTGACTTCAAGGTACTTATTCAGGGGAAGAAAGTCGGGAGTCCGGCGTTGTGGGGACTGGAGCAGTCGCCCGATGCCACAGCCCTTGTAGAGAGCCTGCCGGTCCCATTGTTGGCCGACCGCCACCTTTCTTTGCCAGACGGCAGATATCCAGGAGGCGAGGCGGAATTCGAGGCTTTGTAATGGCGTAGGGGCACGGCAGTGCCCCTACGCCATTACGCCAACAAATAATCTAGCTGATTGCTGAGGGTGCCAGATCGATCTGTTCGGATATCGGTTTCATGCTCTCCACGATAAACATGATGTGCTCGTCCAGGTCTACCCCCAGTTCGTCGGCCCCCTTTTGAATGTCGTCCCGGTTGACGTCCTTGGCGAAGGCCTTGTCCTTCATCTTCTTACGCACCGACCGGGGCGTCACTTCGTCAAGGGTCTTCGACGGGCGGACCAGGGCCACGGCCCGGATGAAGCCCGATAGCTCATCGACGGCGAACAACGTGTGCTCCATCTGCGATTCCCGGGGGATCCCGGTGTGCTCTCCATGGGTCAGCACCGCGCGGACGATGTCTTCAGGGTATCCGTGGTCCCTTAGGATTTGGGCCCCGTAGGTCGGGTGGTCCTGGGGAGTGGGACAGATCTCCCAGTCAAAGTCATGGAGCAGCCCGGCGATGGCCCATCGCTCCTCGTCGCCGCCGAATCTGCGGGCGTAACCTCGCATGGAGGCCTCCACGGCGAAGAGGTGCTTCATCAGCATCTCGGTTTTCACATGGGTCTTCAGGAATTCCAGGGTCTGCTCTCTACTCATCACGTCCATCGGCGCCGTCCTCCTCTGGCCCCTCGGCCAAATCTTCGTTTGGCGACTCGCCCGGTGACTCGCCCGGTGACTCGCCTGTTACCTGGACGCGTCCTGTTGGCTTGGGCTCACAGCGGACCGCCGTGGTTAGGAAGCCGCTGTGGGCTATCATTCTGTGGTCCGGGCGGACGCTCCGTTCGGTGACGTGCCACGTGCGCAGCAGAGTCTCCAACGACTCGATGATCTGGAACCGGCCGTCTTCCTCCAGGGCCAGCACCAGCCGCTGCACCTGCAGGATGGTGGGAACGAAGCTGAGCAGGATCCCGCCCATCACCAGGGCGTCGCCAATCCCAGGCGCCGCCTGCCACGGTTCCGGAACATCCAAGATAACCCGGTCAACGTCCCGTTCGGCGATGCCTTGGTAGATGTCGCCGATCTTGATCTCAAGATTGGAGGTGTCGGGGATAACCCGTTCGATGTTCCGCATCGCTTTGGGCAGGACCGATTCGTCGATCTCGTAGGTGATCACCCTGCCGGTGTTTCCAACCGCACGGAGCAGCGCGGCGGTCAACGCGCCGGAGCCCAGACCCCCCTCAACCACCGTGGCGCCGGGGAATATATCGGCGAAATTGACAATATTGCCCAGGTCTTTGGGGTAGATGATCTGGGGGCCACGGGGCATCTGCCGCACGAAGTCGCCCAGGGTGGGGCGCACCGCCAGCAGGAGGTGGCTCTTGTCGGTACGGTACCATCCGCCGATGCTGCCCCCGATCAATTGGTCGTGCTGCAACCGCCCCAGGTGGCAGTGGTAGGTCTCCCCCTCAGCCAGGGTGATCATGTAGCGGCGGGACTTGCGGTCGATCAGCAGGGCTAGGTCGCCGGCTTGGAAATTGTTCTTGTCGGTCTGAGTCTGGTTCAAATCTAGGGTCTGGCTCGATTGGGGATTATTCCGAGGCTGCGACCGAGGCCGGACGGCTGCCCTCCAAGTAGGTAGTGTTCTCCGATGAGTAGGGGTCCATGTGGGGGAAGAAGACGATCAACGAGGCAGCCTTGTCGCCCACCACCTTGAATCCATGCTCGGCTCCGGGCGGGATGACCACGGTGTGGTCCTTCTCCACCGTGTGGGTCTCGCCGTTGATCCGCACCTCCAGGGTGCCCTCCATGATCATGATCAACTCGTCGATCTTGTGAGTGTGAAGTGGCGCCCCCGTGCCCGGTTCGGCCGTGTTCAGGCTGAGAGAGGTGGAGACGCCGTGCTCTGCCAGGGTGACGTCCCACTTGCGGTAGCCCGGCCGCCAGGGGACTTCAGGAAGATGTTTATGGTCGATAATGGGCATATCTGCTCTCGATGTGGTCAAGTGTTTGGCGGCGGGTATTTCAACCTGCGATGCCGCCCGGTGGCAGACATTGTACGCCATTTGCCGTTGTTGGCGGACGTTTTGAAGATTGGCCCAACCCGGATGGCGGCGCGTTTTTTGCCGCAGGGATCACCTAGGCTAAAGTAACGCCCAGACATCGGCTGCCACAATTTCGCATTGCCGAATCACTTGGTCTAAAGTATTGTTCAGATATGGAAAGCGGCCAATTTACCCTAGATGAAGCGAACGCCTTGGTGCCGTGGCTGGAGGAGACCTTCCAACGGTTGACCCAAGGACGCCAGGAACATCTGGCGCTGCGGGAACGGTTGACCGAGTTGTTGCAGCGCCGGGAGAGCCGGGATAGCAACGGCCCGTCCGGCGGTAACGATGAACTGACCCGGGTCCGAGAGGACGTGGACCGGCTGGCCAGGCAGATTGAGGACGGGGTCGAGGAGATATTGGACCGGGGTATCATCGTCCGGGACGTGGAGCGGGGCCTGGTGGATTTCCCGTCGCCGCGCGAGGGCCGGGAGGTCTTTCTGTGCTGGATCGGCGGGGAAGAACGGATCGACTTCTGGCATGAGACCGACCGGGGGTTCGCCCATCGGCAGCCTTTGTAGATTGGCGGGATTGCCCTCGGACAGGTAGGGGCGGGTTTAAAACCCGCCCCTACGCGCATCGGACAAATTCCAGCACGCCCCACGACGGGCTCACCATGAGCAGGTGGGGAAATGACTCCACCCGGTGGGACATCTTCCCCGACACATTTTTGGACAGTCTCGACTTGCTAAATAAACCGCGCCCGCTCGGTTGCCTCGGCGGCGTGGTCGATGTAGACGGTGATGACCTCGCTGAAGAAGTCCACCGCCGCCGTGCCCTGCTCCCGTTGCCCCACGCCCGAGGAGTTCAGCCCGCCGAAGGGAAGGTGCACCTCTCCGCCCAGGGTGGAGGCGTTGACGTGGACCATGCCGGTCGCCACCGTGTTGATGTACTCGTAGGCCTTGGTGATGTCCTTGGTGTAGACCGAGGACGACAGACCGAACTCCACGGAGTTGGAGATTTCGATGGCCTCTTTCAGGTCCTTGGCCTTGAATACCGTCAGCACCGGGCCGAATATCTCCTCTTGGGCGATGCGCATGCCGGTGGACACGCCGGTGAAGATGGTGGGTTCCACGTAATATCCCTGGTCGTAATCGCCGCCGGTCAGTTCACGGCCGCCGTAGGCCAGGTTGGCCCCCTCTTCCGTGCCGATACCGATGTACTCTAGGACCTTGTCCTTCTGGCTCTGGCTGGCCAGCGGCGAAACGTCAATCTCGGGATTGATGCCGTCGCCGATCTTCAGCTTGCTGGTCCGGTCGATGAGCTCCGCCATGAACTGGTCGTAGACCTCTTCTTCGACGATGACCCGGCTGGTGGCGGTGCAGCGTTGGCCGGTGGAGCCGAAGGCGCCCTGCACGATGCCGCCCAGGGCCTTGTCCATATCGGCGTCGGACAGCACGATCACGGCGTTCTTGCCGCCCATCTCAGCCTGGACCTTTTTCAGCCGCTTGGCGCTCTCGCCGTATATCTCGGTGCCGATCTCGGTGGAGCCGGTGAAGGAGATGCCTTTAACGTCGGGGCTCTCCACCAAGGCGTTGCCCACCTGGGCGCCCGGTCCGGTGACCAGGTTCAGCACGCCGGCAGGGAGGCCCGCCTCTTCGTATATCTCGGTCAACTTCACCGCGCTTAGGGGTGTGGCCGAGGCCGGCTTGAAGACCAGGGCGTTGCCGCAGATGAGCGCCGGGGCGATCTTCCAGGCCGGGATGGCCAGGGGGAAGTTCCAGGGGGTGATGATCCCCACCACTCCCAGCGGACGCCGGATGGTATAGGCCGCGGTGTTGGGCAGTTCGGAGGGCGTGGTGTAGCCGAACATGCGGCGTCCCTCGCCGGCGGCGTACTCCATGATGTTCATGGACCGCTTGACCTCGCCCTGAGCGTCGCCGATGGGTTTCCCCTCTTCGATGGTGATGGTCTGGGCCATCTCGTCCGCCCGGCGGCCGAGGATCTCCAGGGCTTTGTAGATGACGGCGGCCCGGGCCGGGGCCGGAGTGCCGGCCCACACGGCCAAGCCTTCCTTGGCGGCGGCAACGGCCTGGAGGGCGTCGTCGGCGCCGGAGGTCTGAAACTCGCCCACTATCTGGTCTTTCCGGGCGGGGTTGTGGACCTGATAGGTCCTGCCGGTCACCGACTCGATCCATCGGCCGCCGATGTAGTTCTTGTAGGTCGCTATCTGCGTCGCCGCCATCGTTTCTTCCTTCGGCTGAGCCTGAGATATTTTAGGCCTGGGCCTCTATTTAGTCCGTTAGTCGCCCCCCGAATACTCCAAGCCGACGCCGATCACCTCGATCTGCATCGACCGGACATCGGGCGCGGCGTCGTCGAAGCGGACGCCCAGAGTGACATTGATACCCTTGTTGACCTCCGGGTTGCCGGGAACGTCGAACCTATGATTCAGGTGGTCGCCCCGCAGGTCGAGGTCCATGTGCTCGGCGATGCGGGACTCTCCGTCATAGATTATGACTTCGTGGACCGAGGCATGGTCCCGGGTACGGAAGCTGACGTATGCCCCTTCTATCCGCATCCTGACGCCATCGACGACTGAGGGTGTGGGCAGGGGGAAGTGCAGCCAGGTGTTTTGGCCCCTGGCGCCTTCGATGCGGACGAAGGGGCCGGTGGACCGGACCGAGGTGAGCCGGCTGGGGTATTCAACCTGCATATTTACGCCGTGCATCCACAGAGTGCGCTGCGGCATGGGTTCGCCCCCTTAGCTTTCGACCTTAGCATTCGATGTGAGGCTGTTGGCCGCTGCGGACGCGTGCGGCACGCCTGACCGGGCCAAGCTGGCAGAGATTATAGCCGCTAACGGCGTGCCGGTACAGCGGCAATATTTTTTCCTGGCGAGACTCAATCCCCGGATTGCCGCCATTCTCCAAGAACGGACCGATGAAGTGCCCATGGGACGGTTGGGCAACTCAGAAGATGTCGCCTATGGGGTCCTGTACCTGGCCTCGGACGAGTCATCTTGGATCACCGGGATAGAGTTAATCATCGACGGTGGAATAACGGCCATGTAGTAGCGACCCGCCGGGAACTAATCATGTGCGCGATTGGGTAGGGGCACGGTCCCGATGTTATCGGGATGCCCCTACGGCGAAAAAGCTAAACGGCATTTGCCAATTTGTCGTAGGCCCAGGTCAACAGCTCCTGCGTCTCTTCCCAACCGATGCAAGCGTCGGTGATGGAAACACCATATTTCAACCGGGATGGATCTTTGCCCAGGACTTGGTTGCCCGGCGTCAGGTTGCTCTCCACCATGCAGCCGATGATGTCGGTGTTGCCGGCCACGCGCTGTTCCACCACGTCCTTGAGGGCCCTGGCCTGCCTGGTGTGGTCTTTACTGGAGTTGCCGTGGCTACAGTCCACCAGCAGTTGCGAGCGAACGCCCGCCGCATGGAGCTGCTTTTTTGCCTGGGCAATGGCTTCGACGCCGAAGTTGGGGCCATCATTGCCGCCCCGCAGCACAAGATGCCCGTCCGGATTGCCGGTGGTGCGGATTAACGCGGTTAGGCCATGGTGGTCGAGACCCAGGAAACCCTGTGGCGACCGGGCGGAAACCATGGCGTCGACGGCTATTTGGGCATTCCCGTCGGTGCCGTTCTTAAATCCCACCGGCATGCTCAACCCGCTGGCCATTTGGCGATGGGTCTGACTCTCGGTGGTGCGGGCGCCGATGGTGGACCAGGTAACCAGACCTGCCAGGTATTGGGGAACGATGGGGTCCAGAAACTCGGTGCCCGCGTACATCCCCATCTCGCCGATCTTCAACAGCAAAGTCCGGGCCCGGTGTAGCCCTGTTTCAACGTCCAATGTGCCGTCCAGGTGGGGGTCGTAGATAAGCCCTTTCCAGCCGACGGTGGTTCTCGGTTTTTCGAAATAGACACGCATCAGAATCAGCAGGCGGTCGCTTAGCCTCTTGGAAAAATCAGTCAGCCGCCGGGCATAATCCAGAGCAGATTCCTCATCATGAATGGAGCAAGGCCCAACGATCATCATGAGCCTCTTATCATCGCCGCTCAGGATGCTGCGAACTTGCTCTCTGCCCGACACGACAATGCGTTCGACCTGCGGGGTAACCGGAAGCCTGCTCACTAGATCGATCGGGGTGATGAGAGGCGTTGTGCTTTCGATATGTACGTCCCTAGCCACTGATGGCTGCATTTCTTTTTGCTCCCCTTGGTGTGGATTGCTGACGTTCAGCCGTGTCCCTTGAATCTCGCGCCACCGCGGCGAATTATTGCCGTTCCCGCGCTGGCACAGACCTTCCGGAAAATAAAAGACCCCAACCGTTGCCGGTTGGGGTTTGGCTGTTTCCAGGGTTGTCAGTCTGAATCAGGCGGCTTCGGGCACCAAACCTTCACCGGCGGCACTAGGGCCGGTAAAATTCCAGTAATAACCGAAGAACCAATTCAAAGAGGACATCGGATTAATCATACCGCTTTCTGTACTTGCGGTGCAAGAAAACCGCCGTGGGGGTGGCCAATTGGGTTTGAATCACTTAAATATTCTTTTGAATTAAATCGCTGGATTCGCCTGCTTTGCGGCCAATGGCGCAGGCTTTTAATGTTTTTGTTCTGTCGGCGGATGGCCGGTCGGGTCCCCAACCGACTACCCGGCCACCAGCATCTCGTCGGTGTTGATCAGGGGCGAAAGCAGTCGTGGCGCCCCGTCTGTGATTAGCACCATGTCCTGCAGATGCCAATTGCCGATGTGCGGCTCCAGGGCCACCACCATGCCCTTCTCCAAGGTGTGTTTGCCCGAAGGCACCATGTAGGGCTCCTGCTGGTGCCACCAGGCGCCGACCCCATGGCCCGCCAGGGCAACCTTTCCCTCGATCCCGGCGTCGTTGAAGGCGTTGTTGGCGAAGTGATAGATGTCCGAGGCCCTGGCGCCCGCGACGCAATGGCCGATGGTGGCCCGGTAGATGTCCCGGTGAATCTTGTAGGTCTCCCGGAGTTCCTGGCTGGGTTCGCCCACCACCACCGTCCGTGACTGGTGGCCGGGGTATCCATTCAGGTAGGAAACGTAGTCGTTTCTGATGATGTCGCCGGCCTGAAACGCCATGTCTCCCTCGCCGCCGTAGGCCACGTTGTTGCGGCTGGTGTTGAGGATGCCGTGGGCCCAGTTGGCCCCGCGCCTGATGCACCCCTCGATGATGCGGGAATGCACCTCGCGTTCGGTGTCGCCGGGCCGGACCGCCGGAAAGACCTCCAGATAAACTTCGTCCAGCAGATTCGCCCCCTTCTCCAGAAGTTCCACCTCTTCCGGGGTCTTGATCCAACGCACCCGGTCCATCATGTCGGTGCAGTCCATCAGGTTGGCGCCGGGCAACAGGGAGGTCAACTCCTCCCATTGGAGGGCGCTCAGGTAGTCCTTCTCCAGGCCGATCGTTTCCCTTTCCAGGCCCAGCTCTCTGAGGATATCCGCGGTCCGGGAATAGGGCGACTCGGCGTAGCCGTCGTAAACCTGGACGTTCTCGACCCAACCGTCGCGGCGGGCCAGGGGAGCGGCGATCTCATTCACGACCAGCACCGGGTCGCCGTGGCGCGGCCAGACCAGCAGGACTCCTCTGGGCGAGTCCGGGAAGTCCAGGTGCCGGGCCAGGGTTCCCGGATAGGCGAAACCCGCCAGGTAGGTGAAATTCTTTCCCGAACGGGCAACCACGGCCGAAAAGCCGTTTTTGTCCATCAGTTGGTCCAAGCGTTCGACGTTGGCGATGATCTTGCCATGGGTGTTCGCCATGAAGGGCCTCCCGGCTCTGGATTGCCTGTTTCGGGTTGGATCGAGTCTAGACTAATCGTGCCTCGGCGGCAACGGCGCGAATTTCCCGGAACTGATACGTGTTCCTGGTGAGCAGCCTGTTCGGCATCGAACGGATAAAACTGCTGAGCGAGCCGTTGGATCGGGAAATCCTGGCGCTGAAGGTAGCGGCGCTGGCCATGATTGCGGGCGGAATCGCCGCGCTGTCGCTGTTGTAGCGGGTCCGGCGGGCTGAATCCACCGGGCTGTCGTTACAGGGGGAAATTGGAGCCGGAAGACGGGATTTGAACACCCGACCCTCTCCTTGGCAACGAGGTGCTCTACCGGGATGGAATCGTCAGCATCGGGGCGGCGGAAACCGGAGAACCGGGGCTTCTTGGCATGCGATCTGATTTGGGCGAGTGACTGCACCAATAGGCATTACCTAACTCTCAAAATCACGGTCTATGGCTATAGTGGGTGATTTGTTGACTAACATTAACGGTTATGGTAATAGTCAATTCGGCAGAAGATGACGAATACCTTTCCGGGTATGAATGATATGAATCAGGACGAAAAACCCAGTTCCGAGCACCAGGAAACGCCTCAATCAAGCGCCGAAGGACCGCCTGTCCTAGGTGATTCAGCAATGGCAGAAGGAGAGGGGGCCGGCGAAACCGAGGGCGCCTCTCAGGAACCTACGCCAAGTGCAGCCGCAGAAGGCGGGGGCGTTGGAAATAGGAATGTTCCAGATAAAAAGCCGGAAGACGAACTCCCGAGGGATGACAAGCCCGATTGGAGGCCACTCTGGGTGACCGTCGCCATCCTCGTGGTGATTGTCGTTTCGTTTGTCTTCGCTTTTTGGTCGTCAGCGGACGAACTGACCGTCGTCACATGGGCTGTGGTCTCTGAAGCAGCCGTTAATGAAAGTCCGCCTGCGACCGATGCAACCAGCGAAGATTTGGGTCAACGACAAGCGATACTCACGAATTGGCTCCTCCAAGGCCGCGTGATGCGCGATGGGTCCCCAGTCCTGGGGGCGGAGGTTTGGGCAGTAGCGACCGATAGGCTAGGAAACCGCTTTAGCCCATCGCCTGAGTCATCAGACAAAAACGGCGGGTTCATATTTGACCCTATTCCCCGGGAGATAGGCGTTGGCAGCGGGGTAGCGGCCGCGGAGGTAGAGGTCAATGCCAAGACGTGTGTACCCCGAAGTGGCGCTGACCAATCGCCGGTAACCTGCAACTCTGACGACTCGACTCAAAGAGTTCTGAGGGGCAGCGATACGGCTACGCTAAGTGACAGTAGCACGGCCCGTAAGATTTCCATACCGACGAGGTCTTTTCTACCCATCCCAATAATCTTCTTCATAGTTATCTTGGTCACCATCGCCCAAGTGGAAGAAAAGTTTCGAAAATGGAAGTATTACGGGTCAATCGTGCTGGCATTCCTCTTCACATTCTTGATCTTGGCCTACGTGATAATCGGGATGACCAAAATATCCGACATCGGTTCTCCCGGCGAGGTGTTGAGCGTAGGTTTCCTGACGTTTTTCCACAGCTCCTACGTGGAGGGTGGCGACGCCAACTGGCTGGTCTCCATAACCTCAATGGCCAGCGATGCGGGATCGGGGGACAAAGGAGAGACCAACATTGCAAGCGGCTTAGGAGCACCTCTGTGGGTAATATTCATGTCTGTGGTCGGCTCCTCAGCGTTCACATTGCTGCTGTTGGTGAAGCAGATCGGTAGTGACATGCGATTTGAAGATACCAAGGAATTCCGGAAGATCATGGAACAAATCTCGATGCACCAGATCTACCTGCTGTTCGCTCCCCTGGGTGCGATTATCGTCTACCAGATAATGTTGATGGGCGAGGCTGCGGCCCAGGATGTTACCGTTGGCATTGTTGCTATGGGCTCCGGACTGGCGCTGAACTGGATATTGGCTATGTCTTCCGACAGGGTCGCTGACTTGATTGGCAAGACAACCAAGCGTGATGAGACCAGTACAGGAAGCATTGGTCAGGATAATTCCAACATGGACCAGGATGTTGGAGAGCATTAAGTCAGCATCAACCAAGCAGCGCATTTGAGGAATCAAAATTGCAACCGTAAACAGCGGCATCTGGACCCCAGCTTGACAAGGAGGTGCTCTGCCAGGCATTGGACCAACGAAAAATGAAAAGGCCCGGCTGTTTCGGCCGGGCATCTGTCATTCAGTCAGGACGATGGAGCGGAAGACGGGATTTGAACCCGCGACCCCCTCCTTGGCAAGGAGGTGCTCTACCACTGAGCCACTTCCGCTCGTTGTTGGTCCGGTTCAGGACCGGCGCCAAGGGATTTAAATGGTGCCGAGGGACAGACTCGAACTGTCGACACCGGCATTTTCAGTGCCGTGCTCTACCACCTGAGCTACCTCGGCAGTAGTGCCTATTATCAAATCTGCGCCTATGGGCTGTCAAGAAGAAAATCCACGTCCGAACTCCCTCCTCCAACGCCTCCCGCGCCTAGCGTCAGCTTGGGGCGGCCCGCCGGGGCAGATTGATAATCAACCTGCCGGGAGCGTATAATACGGTCGCAATCGAGGCTAATTCCGTCAGGAAATTCGTCTCTTGCCACTAACTAATAAGCGGACTGCCGGAGGACGGAAGAGATGGTCGAAGTACTGACAGGGACGTTTACGGTCAAGGCCGGTCACGCCCAGATGCTCAAGGGCGGCGTGATCATGGACGTGGTGAACGCCGAGCAAGCCAAGATAGCCGCAGAGGCCGGCGCGGTTGCCGTGATGGCCCTGGAGCGCGTGCCTGCCGACATCCGCGCCGACGGCGGTGTGGCCCGCATGACCGACCCGGCCATCATCTGCTCGATCATGGAAATGGTGAGCATACCGGTCATGGCCAAGGTCCGCATCGGTCACTTCGTGGAAGCCCAGATTCTGGAGTCCCTCGGTGTCGACTACGTCGACGAGTCCGAGGTCCTGACTCCGGCCGACGAGACCCACCACATCTGGAAGCAGAACTTCAACGTGCCCTTCGTCTGCGGCTGCCGCAATTTGGGCGAGGCCCTGCGCCGCATCTCCGAGGGCGCCGCAATGATCCGCACCAAGGGCGAGGCGGGCACCGGCGACGTGGTCGAGGCCGTTCGCCACATGCGCGCCGTCCAAGACGCCATCCGGAAGCTCCAGACCATGCCCGACGATGAGATGGTCGTCGAGGCCAGGGACATGCAGGTGAGTCTGGATCTGCTGATCAAGACCAAGGAAATGGGCCGCATGCCCGTGGTCAACTTCGCCGCCGGCGGCGTGGCCACTCCGGCCGATGCGGCGCTGATGATGCAACTGGGCGCCGACGGCGTCTTCGTGGGCTCAGGCGTATTCAAGTCCGGCGACCCGGCCAGCCGGGCCTACGCCATCGTCCAGGCGGTGACCCACTACCAAGACCCCAAGATTCTGGCCGAGGTGTCCAAGGGCCTGGGCGAGGCCATGGTCGGCATCAGCGTCAAGTCGATTCCCGAGGAGGAATTGCTGAACATCCGGAGCAAGTAGAGGCTTGACACGGTGGGGGGAATAAGCGCCGGACCCATTTGGGGAACGGACCAGACGAGAAATCTAAGAAGAAGAATCAGCAGGCCGAGTTGGAAGTAGGCGTCTTAGCGATACAAGGCGATTTCGCCGAACATATAGCCGTCCTCGGCAAGCTAGGTGTGAAGGCCCGAGAGGTTAGACTGCCGGAACACCTGGATTCGGTTGACGGGCTCATCATCCCAGGAGGCGAAAGCACGACGCTGAGCCGCCTGATGACCATCTACAACCTGAGGGAGCCCGTGGAGCGGATGGCTGCGGAAGGCCGGGCGGTCTGGGGCACCTGCGCCGGCTTGATCATGCTCTCCCGGGAGATCACCGAACAAGACCCCATCCCCTTGGGCATCATGGACATCGGCGTGCAACGCAATGCCTTTGGACGCCAGGTGGACAGCTTCGAACAGACCCTTGACGTAAGCGCCTTGGGACCAGCCCCCTTTCACGCCATCTTCATCCGCGCCCCGGTCATCATCCGCGTCGGCGACGGGGTGGAGGTGCTTTCGGCCCTGGATGCAGACCGCCCGGTGGCGGTGCGCCAAGGCAACCTGATGGCCACCGCCTTTCACCCCGAATTGACCGACGACTACCGGTTCCACAGCTATTTCTTGGAAATGGCCGGCGGCAACGGCAAATCTCCCAGGTCCCGGAACGGCGCCCCATGATCACGGCCTTCCGGATGGGCGACGCCCTGCGTTGCATGTTGGTCAATGCCCCAGGAGGGGAAAACCTGGCGGCGCCTACGGAGTCGGTGGTGCGTTGCCGCCCGCTCCGCAACTCCACCCTTTGGCGGCAGTCCCTGGCCCGCAACTCAAACCGGGTGACGGTGGGCGACTGGAACGGCATCGGCCTGTCCAGTCTTGCGTCGGCCCGGGTGCGCAGCGGAGTCCGCGCCTGGGAAGTGGACCGGTTGCACCTGCAAGAATCAGACCAGGCGTTGGGCCTGCTGGAACAGGTGGTCTGCGACGCCGCGGCCCGGGGCGCGGAAAAAGTGTTTCTCCGGGTTCTGAGTGACAGTCAGATAGTGGCTGTGGCGCGGCGGGCCGGGTTTTTCCCCTACTACGAGGAGATTCATCTAACGGGACGCGAATGGCTGGCGGACGCAGAAGACCTCGCGAGTAATCAGACTGAAAAACTTGGTGGATATTCAGCGATGGACCGCGCCAAGGCGGATAGCCATGGTTTGTTCCAGTTATACTGCGCGGCAACGCCACAGCAGGTACGGGAAGGGATCGGTCTGACCTTCGACCAATGGCGGGATTCCCAGGAGGCGGCCCAGCCCCACAGGAACGAAGCGCTCCTGAAGCTTGACGGGAAGGTCGTCGGTTGGCGTATCTGCGAACCTTTTGGTCAGACGGCTGCCGGACGGGTGGTGGCCCATCCCGATCACCCGGACGTGATGCCCCATCTGGTCCAGATGTCGGATAAGACGCTTAATTGGCTGGTACCAAGCTATCAGGAACATGCCGCCGACTTGCTCGCCCGGCGGGGCCTGCACGAAGCCGGACGCTATACTATGTTGATTAAGACGGTGACGGTACCGGTAATAAATCGCGAACTTTCCTACGTGGAGGCGTGATATTGGCAGCGGTGCAGAAGGAGCTTCGGGAAGCGGGGCGCGAAAGGGAACAGGAAGAGATTGAACTGGTCCTGAATGTGCTGCCCGGCAGCGTCGCGGAGGTCCTGCGGGCCCGGGACGACCTGGACCAATTGCTTGAGATTGTGCTGGATCTGGGGCGCCTGCCCGAGGCCCGGTTCGTCTCTGAGGAAGTGGAATTGAATGAGTGTCCCGTTACCGCCGGAGACCTGCAGAATGTGATCGAGCGGATCGGCGAGTTCGGAGACGACAACCGCGCCGGTATCGAGCGCACCCTGCACCGGATATCGGCCATCCGCAACCGGAAGGGACAGGTCATAGGCATCACCTGCCGGGTGGGCCGGGCGGTCTTCGGCACCATCAAGATTATTGAGGACCTGGCCTTCTCCGGCAAAAACATCCTGCTCTTGGGGCGCCCCGGCGTGGGCAAGACCACCATGCTGCGGGAGATGGCCAGGGTCTTATCCCAAGAAGCCAGGAAACGGGTAGTCATTGTCGACACCTCCAACGAGATCGCCGGTGACGGCGACGTGCCCCACCCGGCCATCGGCCGCTCCAGGCGCATGCAGGTGCAGACGCCATCACAACAACACAGCGTGATGATCGAGGCGGTGGAAAATCATATGCCCGAGACCATCATCATCGATGAGATGGGCACGGAGCAGGAAACGGCTGCCGCCCGGACCATCGCCGAACGCGGCGTGCAACTGATTGCCACGGCCCACGGCAACACCCTGGACAACTTGATCATGAACCCCACACTGTCGGACCTGGTGGGCGGAATTCAGACCGTGACCCTGGGAGACCAGGAAGCCCGGTACCGGGGCACCCAGAAGACCGTGCTGGAGCGCAAGGCCCCGCCGACCTTCGACGTTGTGGTGGAGATTCAGGGCTGGGACCGCCTGGCTGTCCACGACAATGTCGACCAGGTGGTTGACCAGTGGCTGCGCGGCTACCCCATCGCGCCGGAGGTCCGCTGGTTGGGCGAAGACGGCGAGGTGAAACGCAGCCAGGAGCAAGTCAGGCACAGCGAGGCCAAACCTGGCTCGTGGCAACCCGAAAGTCCGAGGCAGACCCGGCCAGAGAGCCGGACGGCCCAGGGTCAGACGGCTGGGCCGGCTTTGGCCCCAGAGCCGGCGTCCCCGGCGTCTATTGGCAAAGAGTCTGAAGTGCGGGTGTTCCTCTTCGGCGTGGGCCGGGACAAGCTCGAGGCCGCCGCCGCAGAATCGGGGACCGTGGTGCATATCGTAAATGAACTTCGACGGGCCGACCTGGTCCTGACCACCAAGACCCACTACCGCCGGGGCTCTCAGTTGGTCCGCATCGCCGAGTCCAGCGGCACTCCGGTGTGCGTGCTCCGGAAGAACACCATGCCCCAGTTGCACGAATTTCTAGATACGGTGATCAAGGACTGGCACGGCGGTGGCAATGGCCGCAGCCACGGCAGTATGCCCGATCTGGGCAACGATGGCGACGGCCCGCCCTTCACCGGCGAAAACGGCTCTCCCACCATGGAAAAAGCCATGGACGAAGCGGAAGAGGCCGCCAACCGGGTCCTGGCCGGCGACCAGACCGTGCACCTGGCTCCCCAACGCTCCTATATCCGGAGGTTGCAGCACCTGCTGGGACAACGTTATAACGTGGCCTCCGTCAGTCAAGGCCGAGAGCCGGAACGGGCCGTCATGTTCTACCGAGTCTGACGCCGGAGGGTCTAACGCCTTAACTGGGCGTCGAGTAAGATGGCCTGCTTTATCGTCTTTGAAGGCGGCGACGGGTCGGGCAAGAGCACCCAAGCTCGCTCTCTGCTGCGTCGCCTGCGCCGCCGCGGGATCAAGGTCCTCCGCACCCGCGAGCCCGGGGGCACTCCCCTCGGCCAGTCCCTGCGGCTCCTGCTCAAGTCCGGCGAGCCCATGGCCCCCATGAGCGAGCTTATGCTCTTCGAGGCTGCCCGCGCCCAGCTGGTCCAACAGGTGATCAGGCCCTTCTTGGACCAGGGCGGGGTGGTGATCGCCGATCGTTTTACCAGTTCCACCATGGCCTACCAGGGCTACGGACGGGGCTTGGACCGTGAGTTGATCGAGCGGTTGAACCGGGAAGCCACCGGAGGACTGGAGCCGGACCTGACCGTGTTGCTGGACCTGCCTGTCGAGACGGCCTTAGGACGGAAAGGTAGCGGGAAGAGTGGCGGGAACGGAGACACCTTCGACGATGCGCCGGTGGACTTTCACCGCAAGATACGCCGGGGCTATAGCGCTCTGGCCGCCTCAGACCCGGATGGATGGCTGGTTCTGGACGGTCAGCGCCCTCCCGAAGAGCTTAGCCGGGAGATCTGGGCCAAGGTGCAAACGATCCTGTAAGCCGCACCGCCCCTACAGAGCCGGCTGGCAACCAGTACGAATAAGAAAAGGCCCTCCTGAATGGAGGGCCTTTTCGTTTGCTTCTGTTGGGAAGAAGGTTTAGTCGTCGGCCGGTGCAGGCTCGAGAGCCTCCAGCTTGGCGTCGATGACCTGACGCATCTCCCGCACCCGCTTCAGGTCGGGATAGATGTTGCCCTCGCCCTTCTTGTCGAAGATCCGCTCACCATTGAAGAACACTTCCATGATGCCCTGTCCGCGGGGGGAGATAGCAATCGCGACGTCCGCGCCGTAGTGCCGGAAAAATTCATTCGCCATCCACGTGGCGACAGCGTGGTGCTGTCAACTTACGCAGTAAGTAATCTCTAGCTGGAACTTTCCTTCCATTTGGCTCCTCCGAGTCGTCCTGAATATAGGCTGTCCCCAGTCTAGCGTATTACTTGGCCAAGTCAACCTAATACCGGCGCTAACCTTACGGAATCAGCCGTTTCCTATTGGAAAAACCGGGCTGGATGCCGGCTGGCCGGTACTAAACCGTCCTCGTCAGGCGTGATTAATACGGTCACAAGAGGGCGATGACCTCCTCCCCAAAGCGGCGGATGATGACATCGGACTGGGGGCCGATGGCCGTTATCAAGAGAGTGTCCACGCCTGCGTCTGCGATGGTGCGGACTTTCATCAGACACTCGCCCGGTGTCCCAACCACGGCGAAGCGGTCGGCCAGGAAATCGGTTAGGCCCAGTTCGTCGCTGAGAGCCGCATTCCGGGTCTCGCCCACCGCCTCATGACCTGGCGGAAACGTACTCCCCTTGTAGCACCATGACTGCCTCTTGGAGGTCCTCCGGGACGTTCTTGCCTTTTGGCTAAGGTCTCACTGGCGGCCGCGGCCATTCTCGTGGCTTGACGGCTCAGATACCGCGCCTGCTTTAGATTCGAGAAGGTATAGATGACGATACAGAGGCCCAGCAAAGCCTCGGGCACCTCGGAGCCCCGGGGGCCGGAGTTGAAGAGGTCCATGAACAGCCTGGGGATGTTGGCGCTCTCCCAGAGGTCGCCGGTACGCCAGACCATGATCAAAAGCAAGGCCGGGGCCAGCATCAGGGACGGCAGGACCAGCCGCATCCGGTCGCTCAGGCCCCGCAGATTGGCGGTCAAACGCCACAGTCCTCCGGTCAGGCCAAGGGCGCCGCCCCAGAAGAGGGCCTCGAATATGACGTTATTGGCGAAGTTCACATTGTGGAGGGTCGTTTCGCCCTGGAAATTTATCGCCTCCAGCGCGGGGGGCGTGCCCCAGCCCAGCAACCGCTGGCCCCAACTGATTTCTTCCATCGCGCCCAGGAACAGCCCCACGGCCAGGACCAGGTAGAAATACCGCAACAGTGAGTGCCTGGTGGCCCGCAGCGACCAAGCCGCCGCGCCGGCGGCCACGGCGCCGGCCAGGTAGGTCGCCACCGACCACCACTCGCTAAGCCCGTCTTCGCTCTCCAGCCAGCCGACCTCGATGTAGGTACGCAGCAACCAATGGGCCAATACGGCGAAAACAAGCACCCCAAACAGGCCCAGGAAGAAGGAGAGTCCGTGGCGGTCGGGGGGTAGCAAATCGTCCTCTCCCCGGGAAGCGATGGGCCGGAGGACGTGCGCCAGCTTCGAGCGAAATGTCCTGTTGCCCAAGGGTAGCGTGATGGCTGCTACCGTAATGCCAGCCCAACCCCAGGTGCCGATGGCCTCCCTCACGGCGTCCGTGGTCTCCGGCGAAAGGGCGTTGGGCCCAGAGTGGGATATCTCCACCAGCCACTCCACAGCCGAGAACACTCCTCCGCCAAAGGCCAGCAACAACGTGCCCAGGAACAAGCCGAACAGCCCCATGGCTGTCCACAGAACGGACGCATCGTAGATGGATGGGGGCTGGGATTGGGGGTGGTTGGCGGCCATGGTTAACCAGGCAGCGGCGTTATTGGTACACCCTACGGGGGCCCACGGTCTTGAGGTAGCCCTCGAAGTTGCGCCTGGTTTCCGGGATGGAATCGCCGCCGAACTTCTCCATGAAAGCATCGGCCAGCACCAGGGCCACCATGGCTTCGCCGACCACGCAGGCCGGGGGCGCCTGACAGACGTCGGAGCGCTCGAAGTGGGCCAGGACCTCTTCGCCGGTGTCCAGGTCAACGGAGGGCAGGGGCGTGACCATGGTGGCGATGGGTTTGACGACGAACCGGGCGACCAGGGGCATGCCGTTGGTCATCCCGCCTTCGGTGCCGCCCAGCCGGTTGGTCTTTCGCTGCCAGGGATGGTCGGGGTCGGTAACCGGCTCGATCACGTCCTGCACCTGGGAGCCGCGCTGGCCGGCGATCTCCCATCCGAGGCCGATGGACACGGCCTTGACGGCGTTGATCGACATCAGCGCCTGGGTCACCAGGCCGTCGATCTTCCGGTCCCAACTCACGTGGGAACCCAGGCCGATGGGAACATTTTCGGCGATGACCTCACAGGTGCCGCCCACGGTGTCCCCGGCCTCTTTGGCGGCGTCGATCTCGGCGGTCATCTTCTGGGCGGCTTCCGGGTCGGCACAGCGCACCGGGGACTCCTCGACGGCTTCCCAATCGATGTTCTCAGGAACCTCGGCACGCACGGGGCCGATGGATATAACGTGGCTGTGGATCCGGATGCCGAACTCTTCCAGCAGCTTGATGGCGATGGCCCCGGCGGCCACCCGGGCGGCGGTTTCCCTGGCGCTGGCCCGCTCAAGTACGTTTCGGACATCGTCGAAACCGTACTTCATCGCCCCTGGCAGGTCGGCGTGGCCGGGGCGGAGACGGGTGACGCGCTGGGTGCGGGGGCTCTGGGGCGGGCCTTCAAGCGGGTCGATGGCCATGGCCTCTTCCCAGTTGGCCCAGTCCTTGTTCTCCAGGGTCATGCCGATGGGGCTGCCGAGGGTGAGGCCGTGGCGCACCCCGGAGATGATCTTCGCCCGGTCTTTTTCAATGAGCATCCGGCCGCCCCGCCCGTAGCCCTTCTGACGGCGGGCCAGGTGGACGCCGATATAGTCTTCGCTGATGGACAGTCCGGCCGGGACGCCCTCCAATATGATTATCAGTCCCTGTCCGTGGGACTCGCCGGCGGTGAAAAATCTGACCATAGAATTCCTGGGTGAAAACCCTAGGTGGAAAGTATAGGGCGAGAAGTGGCGCGCCGCCCTAAGCGCCTCGGGAGGCCATTTCAGCAGTGGCTGCTGCCAGCATCACCTCCACCGGAGCGTCCCGGCCGGTCCACATCTGAAACGACAAAACTCCCTGGTACACCAGCATGTGGAGCCCGCCTAAAGTTGTAGCCCCGGCGGCGGCGGCTTCTTCGAGGAGGGGAGTTTTCAACGGATTATACACCAGGTCGTTGACTATGGCCGAGGCTGGGATCTGGGCCGCCGACAAGGGAGAGCCGTGCTCGTCCGGCCCGTGGGACATGCCCACGGTGGTGCAGTTCACGATGAGGTTAGCGGATGCGGCCGCTTGGGTCAGGGCGTCCGCCGACCCGTCGGTTTTCGTTAATGAGATTGCTTCCGCCAGGACGCTGTTGTCTTTGGCCAATTTTGCCAGCGATTCGGCGCGCTCCAGGGTGCGGTTGGCGATCACCAACGAGTCCACACCGCCCCTGGCCAGCGCCAGCAGGATGCCCCGGGCCGCGCCGCCCGCGCCCAATATCAATGCGCGGGTGCCGCGGGGAGAGTAGCCGGTCTCCACCAAGAGGGCGCGCAGGAACCCTGGGCCGTCGGTGTTGTGGCCGCTCAGGCGGCCCTCCCGGTTTACGATGGTGTTAACCGCTCCGGCGGCGGTGGCCCACTCGTCAACTTCGTCCAGGAAGGGGATCACCGCCTGTTTGTGGGGCACGGTGATGTTGATGCCCAGGGAGCCCGGAGCACGAAGTCCCGCCACGAACTCGCCGACACGCTCGGGGGTGACTTCCCACTTCTCGTAGGTGGCGTCGATGCCCAGGTGGTCCAGACCCGCCTGCTGAAAAACGGGCGAGATGGAGTGGCCGATGGGGTAGCCGATTATGCCCAGGCGCTGTGTCATCGAACAGTGAGGCTAGACCTAGCCGGCCAACTGCTCCAGTATCTCGTTCAGGTGCTGCTGGCGCTCTTTCAGGTCCTTTAGGCGGGCTTCTTCGGTCTCCACCACTTCGGGTTTGGCCTTCTGGCGGAAGTTTGGATTGGACACCAGTTTTTCGACCCGGTCCATGTTCTTGAGGCAATCGTCCAGTTCGGCGCGCAGGCGCACCTGCTCGGCGGCGAGGTCAACCACGCCCTCAAGCGGCAGGTGGACAATTAGAGGATTGACCACCAGGGTGACGCCACGGGGCAGCTTCTTGCCGTGAGAGCCGTCGGCCACGATGTGCAGGGGCTCGAGCCGTGACAGGGCGCGGATGACCTCCGCCTCTTCCTCGATTGGTCCCTGCATCCCATTGGTCTCCACCAGGGCCTCCAGGCGTTGCCCGGCCGGTATCCGGAGTTGAGCGCGGGTGTTCCGCACGGCGCGGATGGTCTGCATCACCAAGTCAATCTCTTCTTCAGCCTGGGCATCGATCCGGGGATTGTCGGCGGTGGGGTACTCGGCCACCATGATGGAAGCGGCGAGGCCGCCCTCTTTCGGTAGCTTGGCGCCGAGATTTTGCCAAATCTCCTCGGTGATGAAGGGCATGAAAGGATGCAGGAGACGCAGGGTGCGTTCCAGCACGTGGGCCAGGGTGGGTAAAGGCGAGGGCCCCTCTCCGGAACGCAGCCGCAGCTTGGCCATCTCGATATACCAGTCGCAGTAATCGTTCCAGATGAAGTCGTAGAGTTTTTGCTGGGCGTCGCCAATCTCGAAGTGGCGCAACGACTCGTTAACCTCAGCGGTCACGCGGTCGAGCCGGCTGACGATCCAGCGGTCTTCGCGGTGCTCAATGGTGGATAAATCGTGCCAGCCCTCCAGTCCGGACTTGCCCTCCAGCCCGGATATCACGAACCGGGAGGCGTTCCAGACCTTGTTGGCGAAGTTGCGGGCCGCTTCCAGGCGGCTCTCGCCGAAGCGCAGGTCGTTGCCCGGCGCGGCGCCGGTGGTGAGGGCGAAGCGGAGGGCGTCGGTACCGTACTTCTCGATCAGTTCCAGGGGGTCCATGGTGTTGCCCCGGGTCTTGCTCATCTTGGCGCCGCCGGCGTCGCGGACCAGGCCGTGAAGGAACACAGTCCGGAAGGGGACTTGGCCGGTGTTCTCGATGCCCAGCATGATCATGCGGGCCACCCAGAAGAACAGGATGTCGTAACCCGTCACCAATACGGAGGTCGGATAGAAATAGTCCAGGTCCTCCGTCTGCTCCGGCCAGCCCAGGGTGGAATGGGGCCAGAGCCCGGAGCTGAACCAGGTGTCCAGAACGTCGGCGTCCTGCTCGATGCCGGTCCCGCCGCAGCTTTCGCAGCTGTCGGGGTCTTCGACGGCCACGGTCATATGTTGGCACGAGGAGCAGTACCAGACCGGAATGCGGTGTCCCCACCACAACTGCCGGCTGATGCACCAGTCCCGGATGTTATCCAGCCAATTGAGGTAGACCCGTCTAAAGCGCTCGGGCACCACCTTGATGTCGCCGTTGGCCACTGCGGCGTGGGCCCTGCCGGCGATGCTGTCGGGCTGGTCCGGGCCGCCCAAGTTGACGAACCACTGGAGACTGACCAGGGGCTCAACCACGGAGTTGCACCGCTGGCAGTGGCCTACAGAGTGGCGGTGGTCCTCCACCTTTTCCAGCAGGCCCAGTTGGCCGAGTTCTTCGACCACTTTCCGGCGGGCCTCGTTGAGTTCGATGCCCCCGTACTTCCCGGCGGCGGCCGTCAGGTTCCCGTCCAGGCCGATGACGTTAATCGCCTCCAGACCGTGCCGCTCGCCGATCTCGAAGTCCAACGGATCGTGGGCCGGGGTGACCTTCAACGCGCCGGTGCCGAACTCGCGGTCGATTGCGTCATCGCCGACCACCGGAATGGGCCGGTCCATGATGGGCAGGACGGCGTTCTTCCCGACGATCTTGCGGTATCTTTCGTCCTCGGGGTGCACGGCCACGCCGGTGTCGCCCAACATGGTCTCGGGCCGGGTGGTGGCGACAGTGATGAAGGATTGCGGGTCGTCTTCCAAGGGATAGCGGATGTGGTAGAGCTTGCCGTCGACGTCCTGGTAGTCCACTTCCAAGTCGCTCAGTGCCGTGGCGCAGCGGGTGCACCAGTTGATGATCCGCTCGTGGCGGTAGATCAGCCCCCTTTGATAGAGGTTCAGGAAGGTGGATCGCACGGCCTTGGCAGGGCCGGGATCCAGGGTGAAACGATGACGTTCCCAGTCGGCGGAGATGCCCAAACGCCGTGACTGCTCGTGGATCACGCCACCGAACTTCCGGACGTGCTCCCAGACCGTTTCCAGGAACTGATCGCGGCCCATTTCGTGGCGGTCCCGGCCCTCGGCGGCCAGTTGCCGGTCCACCACCCACTGGGTGGCGATGCCGGCGTGGTCGGTGCCGGGCAGCCAGAGGGTTGGGGCCCCGGTCATCCGGCGCCAGCGGACCAGGGCGTCGATAATGGAAAATTGCAGGGCGTGACCCAGGTGCAGCTCCCCGGTAACGTTGGGCGGGGGCATGATGATGACGTAAGGCTCTTCGCCCTTTTCGATCTTGGCGTTGAAGTAGCCTTGGGACAGCCAGTCTTGGTAGATGCGTTGTTCAACGTCGGCGGCGTTGTAGGCGCTGGGCATCTGGGCGGAAGTCATTGCCGGGTTTATTCTCCGTAGTCGGAACTGGCCGGGGCGAAAAATACTTCAACCAGCCTTGAGCAAATATAACATTAGCCGTTATTGAGCGTCCATCAGCCTACCCACAGGATAGATACATTTGGTTCGCAGGACATTATTCGGCGACCTATTCACGAATTATAAATTAATTGTGTTTGTCAGTTACGAAAGACTTTGATTTATTGACTACATCCAGCGGTTAACTCCATACTGTGGTGGTATATATCTTTCTTCGTATCTTCGAGGCTTATCATGCCAGCAAACACAAAAATCGAGTGGACGGACGTAACCTGGAATCCGGTGACTGGCTGTACCAAGGTCAGCCCTGGTTGTGCCCATTGTTATGCCGAAACAATCACGCTCAGATTCAAGAGAGGGGGTCCGTTTCTGCCAGGGTTGTCAACTATAAAGCTGCATCCGGATAGGCTAGGGCTGCCGCTTTCGTGGAGAATTCCACGGCGAATTTTCGTAAACAGCATGAGTGACCTATTTCATGACGAAGTGCCGTTGAGTTTCATCCAAGATATCTTTAATGTGATGCGGGAAGCTGAACGTCACACCTTTCAGATATTGACCAAACGTCATGAACGCCTGCAAGAGATTGTTGAATATTTGGAGTGGCCAGCCAATGTTTGGCTAGGCGTGTCTGTCGAAAACCAATATTGGGCCGAGCGGAGAATTCCAGTTTTGAGCAAAGTACCAGCGGCTATTCGGTTCTTGTCGGTTGAGCCGCTGCTCAAAGAGACTAATCTTCTGCCGTTTCTGGAGGAAATAAATTGGGTCATTGTAGGTGGAGAAAGTGGACATCGATCGCGACCAATCGACCCCAATTGGGTTCGACTTATTCGTGACGATTGTCGAACCGCCAACGTTCCGTTCTTTTTCAAGCAATGGGGTGGACGAAATAGCCGGGCTCGCGGTAGGGAATTGGACGGCAGGATTTGGGACGAGATGCCGATGCCGATTCGAGTATAAAACCAATAGAGCAAGAGGTTATGGTATCCAGATTTTTTGCTAACGTTCGAAATCATTCCGAGATCAAACTTCGGATTCTGAGAAGATTTCTGACTCCTTGGGCTGCAAAGCTCGGTTCCATCGCGAAAAATAGCAGTGGTGTCATTTGGTATGTCGATGGTTTTGCTGGCCCCGGGAGGTACGACGACGGCACCGACGGTTCGCCCCTCATCGGCCTGCAAATGGCACAGGCAATTAAGAACAGGGATAGAGGGTATCAATTAGCGAACCTGTTTGTAGAAAATAATCTCAAGAATTGGAAATCACTCGAGCGACTCTCCGCTGCCTTCAGAGTGAATGGCGTAACGGCAAACAACTTACGCGGTAAATTTGCGGATTTAATACCCGAAATAAGCGAAATTACCGCCGGTTCTCCCCTGCTTTTGTTCGTTGACCCGTTTGGAATTAGCCCAATCAAATACCAACAATTTAAAACTCTTCTGAATAGGGAATGGCCAATTGATGTAATCCTGAATTTTTCTCATCGTGCCGTATATCGTCTTGCTACGAACCACCCTCATCTTATTACAGAGGCTATCGGCAGCGAAAACTGGCGGAGGGAATGGGCATTAACAGATGACCCTGAACTTCGAGCGAAGTATGTGCTCGAAGAATTCAGGCAAAATATGATAAGAGACGGTCGGTTCCACAACGTTTTATACTATCCAATCCGTCCGACGATTACCGCTGCCCCTAGATATTATCTTGTGTTCGCCAGCAGGCATTATGACGCGTTTGAGCTTTGGAACGATGAGATCGCTCAAGAAGAAATCTCACTATCGGCAAAACAATACAGTACGCTACTTCTCCAGGCCTCGTTTCTCCCAGAGTTCGATAATGATAATCGAGGAGTAAATCTCTTAAACGAAATTAGTTCTTTTACGACCTCGTTAAAGGGATTTACTAGACGGGATATTGTCAGGCATTTAGTTGAACATCGATGGGGACAATATCACACCAGGGATATTAAGAAGGCGGTTGGATCTCTTGTGGAGTCCGGTAAAATCAAGAGATTACACGTCGGAGGTCAAGGCGTCGGCACTGATGAAATGACTCCCGCGTAAGACCTGAGGATATATTTTTGAGAGCATTGCTCTCTCAGGTCCGCAAAGGTTGGGGAATACCAACAGCCCCACGCCCAAAATCCCTATTTCGCGCTCTAAGGCGATTTGCTGGGGTTAACTTGGAAAAGATGACGTGGGAGTGGTTGAGGCGGGGTTTCCGGTTGGTGTTTTGGGTGGAAATCAGGGCCTAGTCCCCGGCGGAGGGTTGGCCGGCATGAGGGTGCCCTTTGCGATGCTGTTCCAAGAGTTCCAACCGCCGGATGGCCTTCCGGGTGTCGCTGGCCACCCGGGCGGGGTCCCACATCTTGATGCGGAGTTTGTGGAGCCAGTAGGTGAACTCTTTCAGGTCGGACAGGGTTAGGTTGCGGCGGCGGTCCTTCTTGGTCTCTTTCTGAAAGGTCTTGAGCAATTCGGACCGTGGTTTGCCGTACAGACGGTTGAAGGCCTCTTCGGTCAATTCCTCGGTGTCCGGGTAGCTGCGGGCGAGGTGGCGCTTGCGGACCTCCTCCTCCGAGGCCAATTGCAGAGCCTCTTCCAGGACCACGCCGTAGTGGAAGTTCATGTAGGCCCGGTACTTGCTTGGGCCCAGATAATCCCGGAATTGGTCCTCATCGACGGTGTCGGGGATCTGCCCGTTGAACAACATCTGTTCCTTCTCTTCCGCCGGGATGGCCCCGTCGACATCGGCGCAGAGCCGTTCCGCCAGCAGCAGCCAGTCGAAGGCTTCACCCAGGAGGAGATAGCGGTACCTCCGGCCGTCGAAGGTCTCTTCGGGCATGGTCCAGCGGCCCATCGCCTCAAGAAGTGCGCCGTGCCAGGGCGCTCCGGCGGCCAGCGCAGTCCGCAGGTGAACTAAGGCTTCCGGGACCCGGTGGGTGAGCGCAGTCTCCCCGGCCGGTTCGGCGACCGGAGTCCAGTCGTTGGGCTGGGCCATATGGGGGGACTGGCTCATGCCGGGACCGTTCCGCAGCGCCGTTTATCGAAGACACTGAGACGCTGGGGTTTGGGCGTCCGGATGAATTCCAGGAACGCCTCTCTGGGCAGGGTGTTTAAGATGTCCTCCCGCCGGCACCATGCCCGGCGGGCCACCGCCACGCCGAAGCGTCGTTTGTCCAGGTGAGTGTGGTGGTGTGAATCGGTGTTGATGACCAAGGGCACACCTAATTCTCTGGCCCGGTAGGCGTGGGTGTCCCTCAGGTCCAGACGCTCTGGAGAGGCGTTGATCTCCAGGGTTGTTCCCGTGTCGCGGGCCGCCTGCAGCACCGCTTCGAGGTCGAATTCCACGGGTTCCCTTTGGCCAAGCAATCGGGTCGATAGGTGCCCAATGATGGTCACCGAGGGGTGTTCCATCGCCTTGATCATGCGGGCGGTCATGGTGGCCTGGTCTTGGCCCATGGCCGAGTGGACCGAGGCTATAACCACGTCCAACTGGGCCAATATCTCATCGGGATAGTCCATTTCTCCGTTGGCCCGGATATCGACCTCCGACCCGCAGAGGATGGTGATGTCGTATCTCTCCTGCATCGAGCGGAGCAACTCGATCTGTGACTCCAGACGCTCGTTGGAGAGGCCATTGGCGACGCCCAAACCCGCCGAGTGGTCGGTGAGGGCCATGTATTCATAGCCCTGGGCGGCGGCGGCTTCGACCATCATTTCCATGGGGTCGTTCCCGTCGCTCCACTCGCTGTGCAGGTGGAGGTCGCCCTTGAGATCGGATTCCTCCAACAGGGAGGGCAGACGGTCTTCCAGGCCGGCATCGATCTCATACATCCCGGTGCGCAATTCGGGTGGCATCCAGGGCAGACCCAGCCGGGCATAGAAGCTCTCCTCGTCGGAAAACTCCTCCACCTGTCCGGTCGCGGTGTCGGTGATGCCGTATTCATTGAGAGAAAGCCCCCGGCGGTTGGCGTAATCGCGGAGGCGGATGTTGTGCTGCTGGCTGCCGGTGAAATACTGGAGCAGGGCGCCGAAAGAACCCGGTTCGCCGATCCGGAGGTCGATCTGTATCCCGGACTCCACCACCACGCTGGTCTTCTTGGGGCCGTGGACCAGCACGTTTTTGACCATGGGCAGGGAAACCAACGCGTTTCCCACCGATTCGGGGTCCGGCGCGGTGCCGACCAGATCGATGTCTCCGATGGTTTCTTCCCAGCGCCTCAGGCTGCCGGCCGGGAATAGGGGACCGATGTCCGGGCACCGGTCCCGCAGGGCGGCAATCACCTCTTCAGCCACCGGCAGCGCCTGGCCTATCGGTGTTCGGTTGCCCATGGACTGAAATGCTTGGATGTTGCGCAGGATGGTTTCAGCGGCCCGGTTACCCATACGCGGCAGTTGCGCCAGGCGTCCGTCCGCAGCGGCCTCGGCCACGCCCTCCACCGTGCTGATGCCCAGCTCTTGACTGATGGCCATTGCGGTCTTGGGGCCGATGCCGGGGATGTTCTTCAACTCCAGGACGCCTGGGGGGAGTTCGTCCAGCAGTCTTAGATAGGCGGCCACTTGACCGGTCTCGATGAACTCGGCGATCTTTTCACTGATGGCTTTGCCCACGCCCGGTATCTTGGTGAGGTCCTCGCCGTTTTCCACGGCTTGAGCCAGCGGTGAGGACAGTTGCTCGATGGTGCGGGCGGCCCTTTGGTAGGCACGTATCTTGAAGATGGTGTCGCCCTTCATCTCCAGAAGAGCGCCCATGTTCTCGAAGAGCTCGGCTATCCGTTCGTTGGTGGGAGCCATAACCGGCTACTCGGCGGAGCTGCCCTGTATCCCCTGGACCATCTGGCTCATGAAAGCCG
Organism: Chloroflexota bacterium; assembly: GCA_022573285.1. Lineage (GTDB taxonomy): Bacteria > Chloroflexota > Dehalococcoidia > Lucifugimonadales > UBA3495 > UBA9611. Next base: position 68,087 of record JACZUF010000003.1, on the reverse strand, counting down.
TAAGGTGCCGGACGCCCCCGATGGCCGCCACATACTCCATGCGTTTGGGGCCGATGACACAGATGGTGCCGCTAACGCCGTGGGGGACGCCGTATTGACACACGATGACGCCGAACGGACTCAAGAACTCATCCCGGTTCTCGGACCCAATGAATACCACTGGGTTTTCCGTGTTTTCGGGCTCTGGCGTGGCGCTTAGCACCCGCTCCAACAGGACCCTTTCTTCCACCAATTGGACCAACTCGCGCGCCAGCTCCCCTTTGGAAAACTCGGGCTGACTCAGCAGCAGACGCAGCCCATCGGTGTAATGCTCCTGGGCATCGGCGGTTTCCGCCTCGCGCATGAGGCTCACAGATCCCTCTTTGACCTGTTCCTCCAGCGAGTTGAGTTCGAGGTGGTTCGACTGCATCTGAGACCGGTTGAGGCCGCCAAGGGACTCATTTAAGCGGCTGGCGGCCAGGTCCAACTGCACTTGGTCCACCTTTTTTCCGAAGGGCAGCAGCCTTCGGAGCAGCCGTGCCTCCTCAAGTACCAGCACGAGAAGCGCGGTGGACTCTTGAAGGAAGACCAATTGGATACGTTTGAGGCGGGGAGACCGGGCCCTGGGAGCGGTGACGATGGCCAGATTCTCGGTGAGCCTGGAGAGTATCGCCGCGCACCGCTTACTCCAGGCGCCGATGTCAGGTTCCGTTTGGGCCAGGTCGCGGTCCACGCTCTCCCGCAGTTCGGTGGGGAGCCGAGGGGTTTCCGGCAGGGATTCTACGTAGTATCTGTAGCCCCGGTCAGAAGGCACGCCGCCCGAGGATACGTGGGGCCGCGAGATGTAGCCGTCCTGAGTAAGCTGAGCCATGGTGTTGCGGACGGTGGCGGGGCTGATCTTGTGGTCGAGGTTCCGGGCGATGTCGTCCGACGCTACCGGAGTAGCGGATTGAAGGTACTCGCCAACTAGAACATTCAGTACTGTCGCAGCGCGCTCGCTGAGCATCAGTCTCCCGCCAGCACCGCCTTAGCCACACAGCTTGAGGCTGAGGGGGCTATTTTGCGACGTTAACATAGCTTTCTGGGCAGTGTCAAACGTTGACCGGTTGGGTCTATCCAATTATACTCAGCCAGAGTTTTACCGGAGTATTAATCCCGGAGTATTAATCTTAGAGCAGGTGGGTTGGGATGGGCGTGGCCGCTCAAGCTAGAACTCTTTCCCTCATTGACGTTGTCATCCCGGTTGACCGCTTCGGCGCCCGTATTGTCCGGGATGTGGCCCTTATAGTCCTCTTCAGCCTGGTAGTGGCCGGGTTCGCCCGGATATCAGTCCACCTTCCCTTTACCCCGGTGCCCATCACCGGCCAGACGTTGGCCGTGCTCCTGGCTGGGGCGGCGTTGGGCAGTTGGCGGGGCGCCGCGGCGATGGTGTTGTACGCTGTGGAGGGCAGCCAGTTCTCGGTGTTTGCCGGGGGCGGCGACGCCGTTTTCCACTGGCAGGCCGGTTCGGCCGGCTATATCTTCGGTATCACCTCCGGGTCTTCGGGACTCGTCTGGGACCTGGCATCCGGCGGATATATAATCGGCTTCATACCGGCCGCTTTCGTAGTCGGTTATCTTTGTGAGCGTGGCTGGGACCGGAAGTCCTGGATCATGATAGCCATGCTGGCCGGAAACGCAGTCATTTACGTTCCCGGTCTGCTCCAGCTTTCCTTCTTCGTACCCAATGACAAAGTAATGGAATACGGGCTCTACCCGTTCATCGCCGGGGACCTGATCAAGCTGTACATCGCCGCCGTCTCCGTCCCTGTCGCCTGGAGCCTACTAAATCTTAAACGACACCGGGATGGACCATGGACATAACTTGGTTAGGGCATTCTTGCTTCCGTCTCCACGACGCCGACATGGTGGTGGTGACAGACCCTTATCCTGCATCGGTCGGCCTGCGGGTTGATAACCGCCCCGCATCGGTGGTCACCGTAAGCAACTCCCACCCCAACCATAGCAATTCTGAGAGCATCGAAGGGGCTCCAAAGGTATTTAGCGCCCCCGGAGAGTACGAATATAACGGCGTAACCGCGCGGGGTGTGATGACGCCGTTGGCCGAGGGGCAACCCAGAGAAGAGCGCAACGTCGCCTTTACCATTGAGATCGGCAACATCAACATCTGCCACCTGGGCGATATCTCGGTGCCTCTGACCACCCGCCTGATCGATGAATTGAAGCCTGTGGACGTGGTGCTGGTGCCCACGGGCGGACATTGCACGCTGGATGTGGACCAGGTCTATCAGACCCTTCAGGACCTGGACGCCAAGGTCGTGATTCCCATGCACTATAAGACGCCTGGCGTTAACGTCGAGGTCGACCCCATCGACAACTTTGTCCGGCGCATGGGGCTGGACTCGGTGCAACCGCAGCCGCGGCTGGTGGTGACGACGACCAATCTGGGCGCCGACATGCGCGTCGTGGTGATGACCAACCAGGGAAGGCCCCGGTAGAAACCCGGTCTCCCTACCCCTTTCTACGACCCCAACTCCCCTTTTCCTGGCCGGCCAATCTCTCTGCGCCTACGTCCATTGCTGCCCGTATTCTGCGAATTCGGGAATGTATTGATGCGTGTAGGGGCGTCCCGATTCATCGGGACGCCCCTACATATGTGCGATGATTTCCCGGTGAGGTGGTGGTCTCGTCCATCCGCCGGTCTCGAGCACGCGGTCTCGATCAAGGCATGATCTTTGACAAATTTGACCGCGTCAGGGCCGAGGCCTGCTTAGGCCGTTGAGAATTACCGGCTAAAGCCGGAAAAGAAGGGGGAACAGGGGTAAAGGGCGGTATGGCCTAAGCCACTCTACGCCTTGCCGCCAGCAACAGGCCCGCTCCGGCCACCACAGCCGCTCCACCGGCCATTAAAGCGATCTTGGGCACCTGGGCCACTGAAGGGTCTCCTGCGACCGGCAATGAGGCGGTGGGGGTCAACCTGGGAGTCGGGTTAGGTACGGGGGTAGGGTCGGGTACCGGCATGGGGTCCAGGAAGGTGAGGTCTTGTACGTAGAAGTCGAATACTCCGATATACGGCCTCGACTCTACCGCACGGATACGGCCGTATTCATTGACCAGATAGAAGTTAATGGTGTGCCCGACCAACGCCTCACTTTGGGGATTGACCTCCAGTTGGTCGAAGCTCCCGTCGGCATTGAGGCTGTAAGGGGCGCTTTGGAATACCGTATCGCAGGAATCGATACAGGCGATGATTTGAGTGCCCTCGGGAGGCGGAGAGCCCTGCAATAAGACCGTGCCGGAGAAGAAGTCCTGGAAGAAGGGCTGAGGGGGCCGTTCGGCCTGATTGGGACCGGCGCCCATCAATGCCAACGAGGATATTAGGAAGGCCGCTATCAGGAAAATTAATGTTGAATGCCGCCTCACCGCACATACCCCTCGGGACGTGTCCAATTGCCTTGTAGAAGCCGTTTCAAAATATGGTTCGACAAGTCCGATTCCATCGAGACTCTCGACTCCGGTCGGAGCTCACCATGAGCGGACCTTTAATTTTCGCTCATCCTGAGCTTGTCGAAGGACCACCCGGGCCGGCCGTTGAATCAGACTCCGGTATGACATAACCGGGCCATAATCCATTTCTATATATCGTGGCCCATCAAGCGGACCTTTGCAACACGATTTGTTGGCCGCTTACTCCGGTTTTGGGCATCGCCTGAACAAGCAAAGAGGGCGCCCCGATTCATCGGGGCGCCCTCTTTTAGGTGCAACCTAAGGGTTATTGGGTGGACTAGGCTCGCCGTCCCATCATGTAGGCCCCACCGGCGCCCAAGAGCGCAACGATGGCTACGATGAGAGCGATGATCCCGATGAGTCCACCGCCGCCGTCTTCGCCGGCAGGACCGGCAGGACCGGCAGTACCGGGAGAACCGGAACCGGCAGTACCGGTTGCGCCAACGGGACCGACACCGCCGTCAGAGCCGGCAGGACCGGCAGGACCGGCAGGACCGGTAGCACCCCTAGGTCCGGCGGGACCCGTTGCGCCTGTGCCGCCCGTCTCGCCCGTTCCGCCCGTTCCGCCACCCACTCCGGAGGTGGCAGTGAGGTTCAGCTCGTCGCCCCCTCCCTGCATCCAGGTAGCGGTCTGGTCGGCGGTTCCGGAGCCAACACGGAAAATCACCGTCTTGCCGGCGTAGGAAGAGTCTCCCTGGTCAACGAGCAGAGTGTAGGCGCCACCGACCACGTTGGTGGCGGTGACCTGTACTCCGTCTACCCAGGCCGTGACGGCAGTGCCGTCGACAGCCGTGGCCCCGTCCAGAGTGGCCGTCCCGACGAAAACGTGGGGAGGCACACGCTGTGCGAACACGGCTGTGGGAATAGTCAGTAATAGTGCCAAGGCCGTTACTAAGGCCAGGAATCTAGTTTTGGTCATTCGTTCCTCCTTGTCTCATTGGTGGTTGGTATTGCTAAGCCGCCACCTTGCGGGGGCGGCCTAGCTTTGACCTTTTCCTATCCTTACTTAAGGGAGATCAGGTTCCAACCTGGGAACAAGGTCGCTCCTTGGAATTCCTGCTCGATGAGTACGTTCACCCAGACGATGTCACCGGCGCCGGACCTCGTCAGAGTGTTCGCGGTTGCGAACGCCGGCCGCGGGTCGTAGAAGGCCCACGACTGATCGACATTGCTGAACCGCCAGACCCGGACCAGGTTGTCATCATTGGCGATGACGTCGGCGAATATGGTCTCCGTGGCGTCGGTCGCTGCCGCCGGCGTCGCCTTCGACGATACCGCCGTGAACGTTCCGGTGGCGGTGAAGCCGGTGGCGTTTTTCATGACCACTGTGTAGACGCCGGGATTGAGCAGCGGCACTTCGATCGTGGCAACTATGTCACCACTCCGGCCGGCCTTGGGGGCCGGGCTCGGCAGGGCCGATGCGGTACCGATGTCCAATGTGGTCACGGCGGTCAGGGCGTTGAAACCCGAACCGGTGATGACAATAGTCTCTTCAGGCGCAGCTGACGCTGGCGTGATTACGATCGAGGGACTCGGGATGGAGAAGCTTGTCGTCGACCCATCGATTAGGCCCAGGGTCGCCAAGACAATCAAGCTGCCCGGGCTTATCGAACCGCCGGTGTCGGCAGCGGGAACCTCGATCACGATCACGAACCCACCGGTAGCGTCGGAGGTGATACCTCCGGTGGGGATCGCAGACGCTGCGCCGAACGTCAGGGCGGTAGCGGTGGCGTTGGGCGGGAAGTTACTCCCCGTTATCGTAACAAGCTGTCCGGTGGAGGCCGATAACGGCGACAACACCAACGTGCCAGCTGAGACTGTCAAATCGGCCTCGGCAATCTGCCCAACGGTAACGGTAGAGAGCAGGTTAAGAGCGTCGGCGTTGTCCTGCGCCTTGAATGTGATGGTGCCGATCGCGGCTGACAGCGGAACCGTGATCGTGCCGGAACCCGTGCCGTCGCTGCCAATCGGGAAGATCTTGGTGCCAGACAGCGTCAGCGTGGTGTCGCTCTGCACCGCTGACATGGTAAACGTCGCGGTGGTCGTGTTTTCGCCATCGTCAACGGTCATACCGGTCACGGTGACAGTGATTGCCGCGCCCGGCGACCCGGTTGACGGGGTCAGGGTCAAGGTACGGGCCGTCCGCTTGAATCCACTGGACTTACCAACCAAGCTCGTGTTGTCCGTCGCAGTGATCGTGAAGGAGTCACTGACACGGTCAGCCGAACTCCCTACGGTGTCCATGGTGGTGGTGAAACTCCACGCACCACCGCTGTCAATGCTGATCGAAGCGCCGGCCTGGAGGTCAGCGCTGCCCGACCCGGTGATGCTGTCAATTGTCCCACTCTTCTTGAACCCGGTACCACTGATGGTGATTGACTGACCGATGGCGGCCGGGTTGGGCGTCACCGTCAAGACACGCGCTACAATTTCAAGACTGAAAGTCGCACTCTTGTCGGTGAGTTCGCTTAATGAATCTTCGATGGTGACCAGGTGAGTGCCCACCGCCGTCCCGATAGGCACCACGAACTTGTACGGCGTCAACGCTAGCGTGTCGCCGGAGTCGTCATCTTCGTTAATGACAAAGGGTCCGGAGGTTGAGTTCGCAGCAAAATTGGTGCTGATACCAACCGTGGTGGAGCCGTCAGCAATCACGGTTGCCGTTGGCGTATTGAAGTCAACCAGGTCAACGGTTACCGTGCCTCCGGCGGTTGCCGTGGTCGACCGTGGCGTAGCGCCAGCCTTCTGGGTGAAGGTACTGGAGCTCACCTGGGCGATGCCCGTGGAGTCAGTTACCCAGACGTAGCCGCCGACAGCCGTAGAGGAGGTCAGCACGACGGTGCCTTCGAAGACGCCGTTGGCGTCGATCGAGCCGGAACCGTTGGAGGACCCGGCGGTGGTGCTGCCCGCACCGGTGACCGGGGCCGTCACACTATTATCGTTCTGGGGATTGAATCTGATCTTACAATCTGTACAGTTTTTGGCGAACCCGCCACCGGTGACCGTTATCGTGTCGCCGCGCGCGCCGGACGTCGGCGAGAAGCTCACGAAGCTGGTAATTGAATAGGAGAGGGTGTTGACAGACACCGTATCCTCGGAAGTTGTGACTCCTATCTCGAAGCTGTCACCAGCCGTGTTCGGGTTTTGGATACCCGCGGACTGGGTAAGGGTGATGGTCACCCCGCCGTCCGCGGCGATGCCGTTGTCACCAATGTTGCCCTGAGCGGTGCCCGTGACCATGTCGGGTATCGTGATGGTGATTGCTCGGCCGGAGACAGTAACGGCGCTGGCTTCAACCAACTGGTCGGGATCGCCCGGGTCGCCGTCCGAACCGCTTTGTACAAGAGATGCCTTTAGCTTGACAGCGGAAGCCGCTATGGAGGAGGGGACTGTCGTGGTCGACTGGAAGGTGAGCGTAATGGTCCCCCCTACCGGTATCGCGCTCATTCCGCTGTCGGAGGTAGCGCCGGTAACCAGGATGGTGTACTGAGCGATGGATCTTGCCTTTGTAGGATTTGGGACTACTTGCGCCGTTATAGTGCCCAAACCGGCGCCCGCGGGCGCAGCGCCTGCGGGCTTGACCGAGAACATGCCCAGGGCCAACATCGTCAAAACGACGCCCATGGCCATGAGCAGTGCGAGCCCAAAAGATTTTCCGATTGTAGTATTCATCTACTCCTAATCTCCTTGTTCTGTGTGCCTGAAGCGAAGAGTACTTCTGTGATCCTTTCCTTTTGGACTTCGCTTTCGTTCACTTAAGTTACCAAAAATTGTGTTACCGATATGTTACCTACGAGTCCGCCGGGCGAATCGAGCCTCTAGTCACATAAATAACCCCCGAGGAGGTTTGGGAATATTAGAGGGATCGACATCCGGAGAAATAAAAATAAGACCACAAAAGGACATAATTACCCCTCGCCTCCTACGTTAAATAGATAGACCGAGCTAAATTCTCCCAATATTTAGCACTATCGAGTTTAGGTTGTCAAGGTATGTATACCGGCTCTAATCAGCAAAAATCGCCCCGTGGGGTTACCCATAGGGCGGCTCACCAGGAGAGTTTTTAAGCCAAATTCCAGGTTGACCGCTCGGCGTGCGAGCACGCTTTAAAAGCTGGCCGGGACCAACGGTTCTTGTTAAAGAAGAGAAGGGTTCCACGGTGATGGTGCCCCGATGAATCGGAGCGCTCGGCAAGAAACCGGCACGCTGGTTGGATTTCTTGAAGCGAATCCATCACCCGGATGGTCTACATTGTGGGAGAAATGCTGGAAAAACGCAAGCCGTTTGGAGGGGCAATTTCCTGCCAATATCGGCGGTAGTTAGTTAATCACGAAGAAACGAGGCCACAGGTGGCGGTCTTTTATGCGTCTTTGTTCAGGTTAGACAGGAACTCTTCGTTGTTGTCCGACTTGGCCAGCCGCTCCAGCACCCGCTCGGTGGCGTTCACCGAACCGTCGTTGGAGATGAGGCTTATCATGCGGCGCAATAGCACGATCTGCTTCAACGTATCTTCGCTGAAGAGCAGCTCCTCCCGCCGGGTGCCGCTCCGGACGATATCGATGGCCGGGAAGTAACGGCGTTCCGCCAATTTCCGGTCCAAGTGCAGTTCCATGTTCCCGGTGCCTTTGAACTCTTCATAGATCACTTCGTCCATCCGGCTGCCGGTATCGACCAAGCAGGTGGCGATGATGGTCAGACTGCCGCCCTCCTCGATATTACGGGCGCCGCCGAAGAATTTCTTGGGCGGGTAGAGGGCCGCCGGGTCGATGCCGCCGGAGAGGGTCCGTCCGCTGGAGGGCACGGCCAGGTTGTAGGCCCGGGTGAGGCGGGTGATGCTGTCCAGCAGGATGATGACGTCCTGCCCCATCTCCACCAGCCGCTTGGCCCGTTCTAAGCAGAGTTCCGCGACCCGGCATTGTTCTTCGACCGACTCATCGAAGGTGGAAGCGAAGACGTCGCCCTTCACCGCCCGCCGCATATCGGTCACCTCCTCGGGGCGCTCACCGATCAGGGCCACCATCAACGTGGCCTCAGGGCAGTTCTCCTGGACTCCGTGGGCGATCTGCTTCAGCATGGTGGTCTTGCCTGCTTTGGGGGGCGAGACGATCAGACCGCGCTGTCCCAGGCCGATTGGTGCGAACAGGTCCACCATCCTGGTGGAAAGCTCGGAGCCGGCCGTTTCCAGGATCACCTGTTTCTCGGGGAAGATGGGGGTCATATGCTCGAAAGTCGGGCGGTAGCGGCTCTGGACCTGGTCGGTCTCCATCCCATTGATTAGCTCGACCCGCACCAGTCCGAAGTAGCGCTCTCCCTCCTTGGGTGGCCGGACCTGTCCGGTGACGGTGTCGCCGGTCCGCAGGTTGAACCGCCGGATCTGGGACTGGGAGATGTAGACATCCCCCGAAGCCCGGTAGGAGGTGATCTGGCGAAGGAAGCCGTAACCCTCGTCCATTATTTCCAGTATGCCGGTGGAGATCAGCGACTGTTGGGCGGATACCACTTGAAACAGCCGGCTGAGCAGGTCTTCTTTATGCAGATTTGCCAGAGCGGTGGTGTCGTTTAATCCGACATCGCTGGCCAAGCCCAACAATTCTTCTTTGGACTTGGCCCCCATCTCCGACACATCAAGCATTCTTTGAGTGGTCGCCATGTTCACCTCTTGTGGGGGTCCCTTTTGCGGGGGTCTCTGATGTTGCACCGAATCGTGGGTCCAGCAGAGGCACCATTCCGGATGTTGCGGAAGAGAAGCTCTGCGGAAGGGCCATGTATCGTCATTTAATGGGCCGGGTGATCTTGTTGCCGGGCCGGCGGCTATGAGTTGCCGATTTTCTCCCAGTCCGCCTTGAACCGCGCGACGCCCGAGTCGGTCAGGGGGTGCTGGGCCATCTGGACCAGGATTTTATAAGGCAGGGTGGCGATGTGCGCCCCGGCCTGCGCCGCCAAGGTGCAGTGCAGAGGGTGGCGGATGCTGGCCGCCAACACCTGGGTTTCAATCTTGTATTGTTCGTACACGGATACGATGTCTTTGATCAGGTCGATGCCCTCGAGACCGATGTCGTCCAAGCGGCCAATGAACGGGCTAACCGCCGTGGACCCGGCCTGGGCGCCCAGGATGGCCTGGTTTACCGAGAAGCACAGCGTCTGATTTATCTTGATGCCTTCACTGGACAGAATGGAGATGGCTTCAAACCCGTCGATGGTGCTGGGGATCTTCACCCATGGATTGGGTATCCAGCCGGCGATGTCCCGGCCTTCGGCCACCATACCTTGGGCATCCAGAGATATCACTTCCACGGATATGGGCCCATCAACGATGTCGGAGATCTCCCGTACCGCTGATTTATAACTCTCGGTGTTTCCAATGCCTTCAGCAGATGCCAGCGAGGGGTTGGTGGTAACACCACTGATCACCCCCAGCCGGGCCCCGTCTCGGATCTCCTGAATATTGGCTGTGTCCAAAAAGAGCTTCATGCCTTCACCGACCTTGGAAGTTTTGGTTCTGAGCTCCCGTCATCATCGGAATAGGGGCGACCGGACCGGCTGTTTGGGGCTTTATCATTTAATGAAGACAGATGCAACGGGTTGAGCGGACTAATTGGTGGTCAGGTCCAGAGGCAGAGGCCGTTGAACGCCCTCTCGGATGGTCTCTTTGGCGGCCCCGATGAACCCGCTGAACAACGGGTGGGGCCGGTTGGGCCGGGACTTGAACTCGGGGTGGAATTGAGTGCCGACCATGAACGGATGGTCTCTCACTTCGCCGGTCTCGACCAAGCTGCCGTCGGGGGACAAGCCGCCGACGATCAGCCCCGAATTTTCCAAGGATTCCCGGTAAGCGTTGTTAAGTTCGAACCGGTGGCGGTGCCGTTCCATTATCACGTCGGCGCCGTAGGCCGCTTGAGTCCGGGTATCGGATTGCGGATGGCAGGGATAATCCCCCAACCGCATGGTGCCGCCCTTGCTTGAGACGCCCTTTTGGTCGGGCATTATGTGCACCACTGGATTTTCGGTATCCGGGGCCAACTCTGAGGAGTTGGCGTCCTTTATGCCCATGACGTTTCTGGCCCACTCAATGACCATTACCTGTAGACCCAGGCATAGGCCCAGGTAGGGCACCCGATGCTCCCTGGCGTAATGTACCGTCTCAATCATTCCCTCGACGCCCCGGGGGCCGAAGCCGCCCGGCACCACGATCCCGCAGACGCCGGACAGGAGGGCGTCCGGCCCGTCTCGCTCGATATCCTCGGAATGGACCCACTGGAGATCGATGTCCCTGCTGTGGTCCAGTCCGGCGTGCCGTAGGGCCTCTCGGACCGAGATATAGGAATCGGGGTATTCGACATACTTTCCGACCAGGGCGATGGACAGTCTTTCTTTGGGCTCGTTCATCCGGTCGACCATCGCCGACCATTCGGTCATGTCCCGGGGACGGCCGGAAAGACCGAGGGAATCCAGGACGATGTCTCCCAAGCCCGCGTCCTCGAGCATCAACGGCACTTCATACACATTATCGACGGTAACCACGGGAATCACGGCTTTAATGGGAACGTCGCAGAAGGCCGAAATCTTTTCGCAGATCGCCTCGGATACCGGATGGTCGCTTCGGCAAAGAATGGCATCGGGTTGGATCCCTATGGAGCGAAGTTCTTTCACGCTATGTTGGGTCGGTTTGGTCTTCAGTTCCTGTGCTGCTGCTATATAGGGAAGCAAAGTTAGGTGGATGTAGAACACATTGTCCCGGCCCACATCGTTCCTCATCTGCCGGATGGCCTCCAAGAAAGGCAGGCCCTCGATGTCGCCGACCGTCCCTCCGACCTCGGTGATAATCACGTCGGCGCCCGATTCGGCGGCCAGAGCGAGCACCCTGTCTTTAATGGCGTTGGTAACGTGGGGCACCGTCTGAATGGTGCCGCCAAGGAAGTCGCCGCGGCGCTCTTTGGCTATTAGGTTTAGATAGACCTCGCCGGCGGTGAGATTGGAGGTCCGGGTTAGCTCGACGTCGATGAATCTTTCGTAGTGGCCCAGGTCCAAGTCGGTCTCGCCGCCGTCTTGGGTCACAAAGACCTCGCCGTGCTGATAGGGGGACATGGTCCCGGGATCGACGTTGAGGTAAGGGTCCAGCTTGATAACGGAGACGGTGATTCCTCGGCTCTTCAGGATGCGTCCAATCGATGCGACGCTGATCCCTTTGCCTAATGAACTGACAACTCCCCCGGTAACGAAGATAAACTTTGTCGGCATTTGCCTGCGCGAAAGATGGGTGTTGGGGAGGGTACCTACCTGATGGTCAATTAGCCAGACCGCCGCCTTATTAAGCACACCACTGGATACAGTGGCAACAGGGCCTTGATGCGGAACGCTAAATGAAAAACGTGGACGTCTGCGGGGAATCCAGCGTTAATTATAGGTGCCGATTTTCCAAAGTGTCAAGCGTCGGAGTGTGGAGTTCCAATTTATCTCTGATCCATCGGCCAGCCTAAAACGCGGCGGTTCAATCTGCGTCAAACGGGCGGCAGCCGTTCCAAGTAGTCGTCGTCGTATTCCGCGATCCACCCCAGTTCCACCTGTTCATCCAGCGGGACCACGCCCGGCGCTCCGCCGCCCTCCGGCTCGTTTCCGATGGTCCAATCTTCCGCAAACGCCTTCAGCCGGGCTGAATCGATCCCCAGCAACTCTCTCAGTACGTAATCGTTGGCCTCGCCCAGCCGGGGAGCCGGGCCCCGTATCTCGGCTTCACACATGGAGAACTTCCAGCCCCGTCCCACGTATCCCTTGGGTCTCAGGTCCACCTCGGGAGGGTTGTGAACGGTCTCGAAGAACCCCCGGGCCAGGTACTGGGGATCGGTCAACGCTTGTTTCGCCGTTAGCACCGCTCCGGCCGGCACCCCAGCCCCTTGGAGCGTGTCTGTGACCTGGTAGGAGGTGTGGGCAGAGGTCCAGGACGCGATAATTTCGTCCAGTTCCTCCTGGTGTCGGCGGCGGTCGATGGGGTCGGCGAACCGGGGGTCGGATGCGAGCTCCGGCCTGCCTAGGGCGCGGCAGAGCGCCAGCCAGTCGGCTTGGCAGCGCACCGCCAGGGCCACCCATTGGTCGTGGCCCTGGCACGGGTAGACGCCGTGGGGCGACCAGACGGGATGGCGGTTTCCGATCCGCTGCGTCCGCCGTCCGTTGAAGGCGAAGTCCAAGAGGCCCGCGCCGATGACCGTGGTCCCGGTCTGGTACATCGCCAGGTCGATCCATTGGCCCGCGCCGGTGCGGGCCCGCCGCAGCAATGCCGCCATCAGAGCGCCCAGGGCCGTCCAGGTGGCGAGGAAATCGGAGTAGGAGTTGCCCATTTTGTTGGGGACCTGTCCCTCGGCCAGGCGGCCGTCCGGCCCTTCCTCCATATAACCCATGAAGGCCCCGGTGCCGTGGGTCGGTTCCAGGGCCGACGCCATGGCCCCAAAGCTGCTCCAGGGTCCGCTGTGCCCGTAGCCGGTGTTGGAGACCATGATCAGGTCTGGCTTCTTGGCCCGGAGACTCTCGTAGTCCAGCCCAAACCGGGCCATTACCCGGGGTGTAAAGTTTTCCAAGACCACGTCACAGACCTGGACCAGGTCTTTGATGACCGCCTGAGACTCGACGGACCGGAGGTCCAAGGTCAAGCTACGCTTGCCCCGGTTGAGTATCTGGAAAGTGCCGCCTTGCTCCCACCAAAGCTCACCGGGCTGGTTGTCGGGGAACGGTCCCGTTATGGTCCGGGTGGTGTCCATGAATTGGGCCTGGCAGGTGTCGATTTTGATGACCTCGGCGCCCAGGTCCGCCAGGTTCGCCCCGGCGAAGGGCATGGCGAAGACCCGGCTTAGGTCCAATACCCGGATGTTTCTTAATGGAGCTTGTGGCATGGGCGCTGGGGGCATGGGTCTGAATGCTCCCTTAATTAATATCGACGGGGACCGAAGATCAATTAGATGACGCCGTGCTGGCGGAGGGACACCAAGTCTTCCGGCGGGTAACCGAATTCCTGGCCAAAGATCTCTAAATTATGCTGGCCCAGGAGTGGGGCGGGCTGGGAGCCGGTGATGGTCTCCCCAGGCAGCCGGACGGCCATGCCGGGGTATTGGGCCCGGCCAACCACGGGATGTACCACCTCGACGAAGAAGTCCCGGGCTTGGAGGTGGGGACAGTTGGCCAGGTCTCCCGCGTCTTGGGCCATGCCGAAGACCAACCGGCGCTCGCCTGACGCCAGGAAAAGGGGCATCCGGTCCCATTGGGCCAACCCCTTGATCAACAATTCTTTCAGCTCTTCCCCGTGGGCGACCCGGCCCGCGCCGGTGGCGAATTTCTCGTCCTGCAACTCCTCCAACCCGATCAGACTGGCGATCGTCGACCACGGTTGGGAGCCCTGTACCGACGGGGAGACGTAGCCGTCGCGGGCGGGCATCAGTTCTTCAAAACCGGCGCCCCGGACCGGACGCCGCCCCTTCACCGCCCCCATGTAGTTGTAGTAGGGCAGGGGCTGGACCAGGTGAGCACCCAGACATTCGGCGGTCGAGACGTCCACATGCTGGCCTTCGCCGGAGGAGAGCCGGGCAAATAGGGCCACCTGGGTCGCGGCGGCGGCGTTGGCCCCGGCCACGTAGAAGGACTGGTCGAGTACGTTGCGAAGGGGCTCTCTGTCCGAGTCCCCTGTGTGGTACATGAGCCCGCTCAGGGCATAGGTCACGATGTCGGTGGCCTGAAAATCCCGGTAGGGTCCGGTCTGGCCGAAGGGAGTGATGGACGTGACGACCAGTCGGGGGTTTACTGCGGCAAAGGACTGGTAGTCTAGGCCAAGCTCTTTGGCCTGGGCCGGCGGGTTGTTCTCGACCAGGACATCGGCGTCCTCCAATAAACGGTCCAGAAGCTTGCGTCCGGTGGCGGTGGATGGGTCCAGGGTGACGCCCTTCTTGTTGGTGTTCAGGTAGAGGAAGGTCAGGCTCTTTTCCGGGTCCGGGTCGTCGCCCGCGAAGGGGCCCATGCGGCGGGCGGCGTCACCGGAACCGGGAGGTTCTACCTTGATCACCTCCGCGCCGTAGTCCGCCAGAATCTTGGCGCACCAGGGCCCGGAGACCCCGGAGCCGAGGTCCAATACGCGGAGTCCGGACAGTAGGCCGGCGGGCATCAGTCTTCCAACTCCCAGACCAGAGGCAGGCTCTGGCCCTTCTTGGGCAGCACCACCGTGCCTCTCCCCGAGGCGGTCTGCTCCCCCCGGCTGTTGGTCAGATTGAATTCGCAGTCCACGTAGCCGTAGCCGCCGGCCTCGCGGACGGCGGTGACCGTTCCGGAGGCGGTGATCACGTCACCCGGATAGTCCATCCCCCGGTGTTCCACATAGAAACGTTTGAACCAGCCTTCCGGGCCGGCGAACTTGATCATCAACTGCCCGAGGTACTGGTTCTTCAACGAACCATTCACCACCACGTTGGCCAGGCCCTGATGGACCTGGGCGAAGGGCAGGTCCCAGTGGATGCGGGCGTAATTGCCGTTGGCGGCCGCCCACCGCACCAGATGGGTGGTGGTCAGCGGTCCTTTGACCACTGGGTCCAACTCCAGGCCCACCGGCACGTCCTCGAAGTGCCGCTGCGCCCCCGCTGTATGAACGGCCTGGGGAACGGTGTGGTCCGGCGCCGGTGGAGAGATCACCACGGTCTCCAGCCCCTGCCCGGCGTCGGCGGCCGCCTTGACCTCGTCGCCGGTTGGCAGGCCCCGGTGGATGCTCACCCGGTCCGCCACGCTGATGGCGTCCCCGTGTTGGTTGGTCTGGGTCTCCCGCCGCACCACGAAGACCAACGGGCCGGACCGGCCCTGCTTCTCGAAGATATCCACGATGCGGAATTGGCGGGTAACCCAATCGCCAACGTAGGCCGGACGCAGAAACTGCCAATCGCTGCCGCCGTTCAACCCGTAGCTGTTGAAGGGCAGCGGCACATCGAAGTGGGACTCTTGGCCGGCGCCGAAATAGCCGATGGACGGAGCGATGTCTTTCCAGGTGGCCAGCGGAGGGCAGAGCAATCCTTTGAACCGGCTGGCTTCGGCCTGGGCTTTGTCGATGTAAAGGGGGTTGGGGTCTTCGGTGGCGTCGGCCAGATCGTAGGCCATCTCGTCGCTGATTGGGAAACGGTTCTTCTCGGGCGGGGTCTCGCCGCCAATCAGAGCGTGGACCTCCGGAGTAATCAATTTGTCTGCCATGGAGAGTGCTCCCGGTATAGGTGCTAGATAGGATAATTGCCAGATAGGCACAGGCGTGCGCCGCGTGCAGTTTACCATACCCCGGACGAGGCGGCCGGTGTATCATTGGGCTTGCCAAAGCATCAATCGGCCAGGAATTTCCCGGCCGGTCAAACGGAGAGGATGGGATGACTCTCAACGAGTTTATCGAAGACGCATTTAACACCGAGCACGACTATCTGATGGACGCTCTTGGGGACCTGACACCCGAAGAGCTGATCTGGCGCCCCGGCCCGGAGGCAAATCCCATCGGTTGGGTTCTCTGGCATATGACCAGGGTGGAAGACATGTGGTTCCAGTTCTTCGTTCAACGTCAGACCGAGGTATGGGAGTTGGACGGCTGGAACGAGAAATTCGGACTACCAACCAGGGACAACGGCTTTGAACATACACTGGAGCAGGTGGCCAACTTCCCGGCCTATGACCTGCCCGAGATGCTGAAGTATGGGGAAGCGGTGCGGGCAGCTACGTTGAGCTACCTGAAGACCGTCACTCCGGAGCAGATGGACGAGGTCCCGCGGCAGGCCCGGCCGGAGATGTCGGTAGGCAGGATATTTAGGCAGGTTATCGGCGAGGTCTACCAGCACCAGGGCCACATCGCCTACCTGAAAGGGCTGGCCCGCGCCGGAAAATCATAACGCATAGCCGTGGGAGTATTCCAATCCAGAGGCCGGACGTTCCTTGACATAGGAAAACCCGGCGCGTAGCTTGATAATCAGACTATCGGGAGCTTGTAATCGGTCTTTACCCATTCGATTTACCCAGCGGACAGGCAGGGCTCAGTCCCGCACCGACACACTTAGAGCACACTTAGAATCCGAATAGCGATTTGAAATCAGCGGCCGGCATCTTCCAACGTTTCTTTTTACAGCCCAAGCTCCGTTTGGTCCTGGGATTGGCCGTTGGCACGGCCATCGGTTTCGCCGTGGTTCGGGACGTAGAGTGGGGCTCCCTCTCCACGGTCTTCAGTGATTTCCCCATTGGTTACGCACTGCTGTCCCTGGCGGTGTTCTCGCTGGCTTCCGCCCTGCGCGCCTACCGCTGGCAGGTCTTGTTCATCGGTGATAAGGTGCCGTTGCATCGGCTGTTGCTGGTGCAGAACGCCGGCATCGGACTGAACAGCATCTCCCCCATCCGCATAGTCAGCGAGGCCACTCAATTTGTCCTGCTCACCTTGCGTTACCGGGTGCGCGGTGAGGAGGTGGCGGCCACTCTCGGAGTGCAGCGGGTCCTGGATTTCGTGATTGCGGCCATCTTGCTGGGCGTCGGTCTGATGGTGCTGCCCAGTTTGAAGGGATTCGCCCCCTACGTGGTCGGCGCCGCGGTGCTGGCTGTGGTCAGCGTGCTGGCGGTCCCGGTGGTCATCTGGCTCGGGTCCAGACCCGGCCTGACCCACCTGCAATTGCTGGCATCGACCTCCTCGTCGCTCAAAGCGCTGATCCGGGCGCGGGTCAGGCTTACTTGGTCCTTCCTATTAACCCTGGGATATTGGATTTTGCTTGGGCTTTCGGCCTGGGTCTTGGCCTACGGGATGGAGATTGACATATCGCTGTTGGTGGCCACGTTGCTGGTGATTGGGACCCTCACCTTCGTAGCCCTCGTCCCGTCCCTGCCGGCCTCCGTGGGCACCTTCGAATTTGCGGTCTTCTACCTGCTCACCACCATCGGCGTGGGGGACGGTGATGCGTTGGGGTTCGCACTGGTGATCCACGTGATACTCTTCATGCCCCCGATCTTGATCGCCCTCCTTGTCTTCGCCACTTGGGCCATCACCGGCCGCCGGGTTTCGGCGGCCCTCACCCCGGACCCGGTGGCCGCCGACCCTCTGCAGGCCCAGCCGCCACCGGACTGAATCCACCCGCCCCCTCGTCTTGACCCGCACCGCGATTTTCCACCGTACCGCGCATCTGCCCACTCATGGACCGGCCGCAACACCCACCTATAATCGGGTGTCAGTCCCGTTGAATTAAGGCGGGAATACAACCCGGCTTGCGGGCTTCTCATAGACTAGGGCGAATGGCCCAGGGCGGACGTGCCGGGCCGGTACGGTGGGACCATGGAACTTTTCTCAGCAGCACGGCTATTAATCGCAGGAGCGGTTATATTCGCCGTTGGCTGCTCCTCTTCGAACGTAACTCCTCCGCCCGGCGCTGCCGGTGCCGATGGATTGCCGGTGCCAACCCCCACCGCCGTGGTCGCCTCTGCTCCGCCCGGGTCTTCCGGCGGCGCTCTCACGGTCGCCGCCGCGGCAGAGATTCCCCATCGTGATGTCCATCAGGAGGTCCAAGAGACCCTGACTGCTCTGGGTCCAGGATTGGCCTACAGCAGGCTCTTGCGGCTACGTTCCGGACAGGGGTCCAACCAGCCGAACCTGCTGTTGGAGTGCGACCTCTGCCAGAGTTGGGAACTGACCGACGACTTGGCCTACGAATTCAAACTGCGTCCCGGCGTTCTCTGGCAGAACATAGCGCCGGTGAACGGCAGAGCCCTGACGGCCCAGGACATCGTGTTCAGCTTCGACCGTCTCAAGACCCCCGGTTGGCCCAACGCCCCGCTGCTGGCGTCGATCGGGGATTCCGTGGCCCTGGATGATCTGACGCTGCGCGTTGAACTGGCCCTTGAGGATGCCGACGCCCTCCTAGCCCTGGCCGACGGACACGTCAAAATAGTGGCCCCGGAAGTGGTGGCCATGTACGGGGACTTGAAGGACAGTCCGGTCATCGGCACCGGCCCCTGGGTCTGGCAGGAGACCAGGCAGGATGGGGGAATGGAATTCCTGCGGAACACCAACTACTTCGAGGACGGTTTACCGTTTCTCGACCAGCTAAACATCACCGTCATGCGTTCCGGCCCCCTAGCCAATTTCGCCGGTTCGGTTGAGTTGGACAAAGTGGCGGCGTTTCGGGCTGGGCTGGTCGATGTTCTATCCGTTGGCCCCAGTGAATGGGAAGTTATCCGCCGGGGCGACACCGATTTTCAGTCGGTCGTCTCCCGTAGGTCCGGCGCCGGCGTGGTGCTGGCCATGAATTCCCAAACGCCGGGCTTGAGCGAGACCGCAGTGCGGCAGGCGGTGTTCCAGGCCATCGACCCCTGGGACTACCTGGACACCGTTTGGTCCGGTCAGGGGTTCACCAGCGTGGGCATCCCGGTGCGGGAATCCGGATGGCTGCTGGACCGGGCGGAGATGCGTCAGAACTACTTCGCCGACCCCGGCAAAGCCCGCCAGTTGCTGGCCAACTCCGGCCAGAGGCTGCCCATCGACATAGAGGTTACGGTGCGCATCGAACGGACCGGCGGCGAGAACCTGGCATTGGAAGAAAGGCTGATTGCCGACCTGACCGCAGTGGGATTCAACCCGGAGCTGCGGCGTATGAATCCGGTGCAGTTCGACGACTTGGTCATGGGGCCGGCCCGGGAATTCCAGTTGGCGGTGGGGGCGGTGCCTCCGACCTCAACCACCAACAGCTACCTGTTCGGGCTGTTGCATAGCCAGGGTCAGTGGAACTTGGCCGGGCACGAGGATGCCCGGTTGGACTCGATGATTGAGATGCAAGCGGCCGAATTCGATGACCGCAAGCGGCGGGAACAATTGGTGGAGATCCAGCGCCGGGTGTTGGACCAGGCCTACCTGTTCAGCCCGGTGACCGCTACCTCCCGATGGGTGTTCAGGAGCGACTTAAAGGGGTTTGAGCCCCAAACGGCCCTCTCCGAGTACAACTACTGGTCGAGGACCTGGCTGGACCGTTAGCGGGACTTGGCTAGTGAGTTTTGGCCCGGTAGGCTTTGATGCCCTCTTCCAGGGCGGTCAGCGGCAGCAGGGCGCACTTGATGCGCACCGGGTATCGGCGCACCACCTGAAGGGCCAGCAGGTCGCCAAGCCCGTCCGCATCCTCTTCGATGCCGTTCTCTCCCGCCCCGCTTTTTCCGGCCCCACTCTTCATCGAAACCCGGAATTTCTCTCCCAATTCTTCCACTTCGCCCAGCGACTTGCCCTGCAGCAGGCCGGACAGCATGGAGGTGGCGGCCTGGATTATGGAGCAACCCTCGGAGCGGGCGCTAACGGCGCAGACCTTGCCCTGGCCGTCCAACTTGAGTTGCAGTATGGCCCGGTCGCCGCAGAAGGGGTTGAACTCTTCAGCCTCCACATCCGCGTCACTGATCGGCGCACGGTTGCGTGGGTTGCGGTAGTGGTCCATGACCAGGTCGCCGTAGAGGCCGTCCAGGGGAATGTCGGGCAGTTGAGGCATTTATTTATCGCCAATAGAAAATAATCGCATCCAGCGTAGCACAGGGCGGCAGGAAGACATCGCCATCAATAGACAAGAACCGGCACGAGCAAACCAAACAAACCCGCGTAGAGGCTGCCCATGGAAACGCGGCTGAGCCGCCTATTCGGTGGTTATTTCGTTGGTGTCGCCGGCCAGGGCGGCCTTCATGGTGTGCCAGGCTAAGACAGCGCACTTGATGCGGGTGGGGAACTCGTTGATGCCGGAGAGGGTTTCCAGATCGCCCAGGGTATCGAGGTCCAACTCGCCGCCGGGCTCGGTAATCATATGATGGAAGGCGTCGAAGATCTCCTGGGCTCTCTCAACGCTCTGTCCCTTGATGCTCTGGGTCATCATGGAGGCCGAAGCGCGGGAGATGGCGCAGCCGGTGCCCTGGAATCCGACATCGTCGATGACCCCATCGACAACCTTGAGATAGAGTGAGATCTGGTCTCCGCACAGGGGGTTGAACCCCTCGGAGGTCTGGTTCGCTTCCTCGACCTTCCGGAAATTCCGGGGCTTGCTGTTGTGCTCCAGGAGTATCTCCTGGTAGAGCTCGCTAAGACCGGACATTACAGAGTCCCCAGATTAACCCGCTACGTCCAGGCATTAACTGAAAACCTCAAGGACCCGGTCGATGCCCTTGATCAACGCGTCGATATCCTCTTTGGTGTTGTAGAAGGCCAGAGAGGCCCGGGCGGTGGCGGGTATTTGGAACCGCTGCATCACCGGTTGTGCGCAGTGGTGCCCGGTCCGGATCGCGATGCCCTGTTCGTCCAGGATGGTCCCGATGTCATGGGGGTGGGCCTTGTCCATCACAAAGGACAGGATCCCGGTTTTGTGATGGGCCGTGCCGATTATTTTCACCCCGGTGGTGGACAACAGGGCATCGGTACAGTATCTGAGCAGTTCTTCCTCGTGGGCGGTGATCTGGTCGAAGCCCAGATTATTCACGTAGTCGATGGCCGCGCCCAGCCCGATCGCCCCGGCGATGTCGGGCGTGCCGCCCTCGAATTTATATGGCAAATCGTTGTAGATAGTTTTTTCAAAAGTGACCGATTTAATCATCTCGCCGCCACCAAGGAAGGGCGGCATGGCCTCCAGGTACTCCGCTTTTCCGTAGAGTATCCCGATGCCGGTCGGTCCGAACAATTTATGTCCGGAGAACACATAGAAATCGCAGTCCAGTTCCTTCATGTCAACGGGCATGTGGGGGACGGCCTGGGCGCCGTCCAGCAACACCGGAGCGCCGTGGGCGTGAGCCATCTGGACGATCTGGGCCGCCGGCAGGATGGTGCCCAGAGCGTTGGATACATGGGTGATGGAGACCAGCTTGGTGCGGGGACTGAGCATCTTCTCGTACTCGTCCATCAGCAGTTCGCCGGTGTCGTCGATCGGCACGACGCGCAGGTTGGCCCCCTTCTCTTCACACAGCATCTGCCAGGGCACGATGTTGGAGTGATGCTCCATGTTGGAGACGATGATGTCGTCGCCAGGACCCACGTTTTGCCGGCCGTAGGAGTGGGCCACCAGGTTGATGCCCTCGGTGGTGTTCCTGGTGAAGATTATCTCCCGGTCGTCGCCGGCGTTGATGAACTGCCGGACCTTGGCCCGCGCGCCCTCGTAGCCGTCGGTAGCCTGTTGGCTCAGGGTGTGGACGCCCCGGTGCACGTTTGAGTTCGTAGTGGTGTAGTAGCCGACGATGGCGTCGATCACCGACTGGGGCTTCTGGGAGGTGGCCCCGTTGTCCAGGTAGACCAGCGGGTAGCCGTTCACCAGCTGCTTCAATATCGGGAAATCGTCCCGGACCTTATACACGTCGAATACCGGCGCGGTGGCGGCTCGATCTCCGGTGGTCATCTGGTCCTCGCGATGGGCAGGCTCTTGTTGGGGATGGCCGCGGCGAAAATGGTGTTCAGGTATTCGCGCAGAGGCTCGGGCTTCACGGTCTCAATGATCTCGCTGGCGAAGGCGTGGATCAGCATCCTGCTGGCGGTGTCCAGGTCCAGGCCCCGGCTGCGCAGGTAGAACAGGGTGTCGGCGTCGATGTGGCCGGCGGTGGCGCCGTGGCTGCACTTCACGTCGTCGGCGTAGATCAGCAGGCTGGGCTTGCTGTCAACCTCGGCCGACTGGGAAAGGATCAGGTTCTTGTCGGTCTGCTCGGCGTCGCTCTTCTGGGCGTCGGGGCGCACCAGCACCGTGCCGCCAAACACCGCCCTGGACTTGCCGTCCAGGATGCCCTTGTAGTTCAAACGGCTGGTGCAGTGGGGCTGGGCGTGGTCGATGCTGATCAGGTTGTCGATGTGCTGGTCGTCGGCGGTGAGATAAAGGCCGTTCAAAGAGCAGTAGGCGCCGGGGGCGTCCAGCAACACCTCCAGGTCGTTCCGGGCCAGGGCCGTGCCCAAGATGAAGGACCCGGAACTGAAGATACTGTCCTTCTCTTGCTTGACCCGGCTGGTGCCGACGTGGAACGCCTTTTCGCCTTCCAAAAGCAGCCGGTAGTGATCCACTCGCGCTCCGTCTCCGACTGAGATTTCGGTGACGGCGTTGGTGAAGTACACGCAATCTTTGGGTCCGGTGTAACTCTCCACCACGGTGATGTCGGTGTTGCGTCCGGCGACGATCAGAGTCCGGGGATGGGTCACCTTGGGGCCGTCGCTCATGGTCGTTATGAACGAGAGGCGTATAACCACCTTCTCGGCATGGCCGTCGGCAACGTGTATGTAGGCCCCGTCGTGGAGAAAAGCCGTGTTCAGCGCGGCGAACCCGTCGTCATCCAGGGGGGCATAGCGCCCAACGTGGCTTTCCAGATTGAAGGCGCCATCGGAGGTAACCGAGGCCAAACTGGCGACGGTGACGCCACTGGACCCTGCCGCCGGCGAAGAGAGTTCCGCGGAATAACGGCCATCGACATAGACCAGGTCGTAGCCCGCCGGTCCATTCAACTGATACGAAGGCTGGTACCAAAGCGCCAGGACCTTTGACCCGTTGGCGGGCGCGGGGCGGAGTGGGAAGCCGAAGTCAATCTTGGCGATGGGGCCGACGTTGGTGTACTTCCAGCGTTCGTTGCCCCGCCGGGCGGTTGGGAAGCCGGTGTCGCTGAACCGGGACCAGGCGTTGTCCCGGATGTCTCGAAGCCATGCCGGCGCTCCGGCTCCGGGTCCCTCGCTCAGGGACTGGAAATCGGCAAAGTATTGGGCGTATTTGGCAGGAGCTGAAGTCATGCGGTCTCGATGTCGCCGGGGGCGCTATACGCCCGCATCGACGGCGTCTTTAATCCATTCGTAGCCCTTTTCTTCCAGCTCGTGGGCCAGTTCAGGGCCGCCGGACCGTACGATCCGTCCATCGAACAGCACGTGGACGTAATCGGGGGTGATGTAGTTCAAGATGCGCTGGTAGTGGGTGACCAGAATGATTGCGTTCTCGGGAGATCGCAGTCTGTTGATCCCTTCGGAGACGATGCGCAAAGCGTCGATGTCCAGGCCGGAGTCGGTCTCGTCCAGCAGGGCCAGTTTGGGTTTAAGCACGGCCATCTGCAGTATCTCGTTCCGTTTCTTTTCGCCGCCGGAGAAGCCTTCGTTCACCGCCCTCTTTATCAGGTCAGGGTCGATCTGGACCTCCTCGATCTTGGCCTTGAGCATCTGGTCGAACTCCCGGGCGCTCATCTCCTCCTCGCCGTGGTGCAGCCGGCGGGCGTCCACTCCGGCCTTGAGGAATTGCCAGGCCCGGACGCCGGGGAGCTCCAGGGGGTACTGGAAGGCCAGGAACAGCCCCATGCGGGCCCTGATCTCCGGTTCCAGTTTCAACAGGTCCTGGCCTTCGTACAACACCTGGCCGCCGGTGACCGTGTAGTCGGGGCGGCCGACCAGCACGTTGGCCAAGGTGCTCTTGCCGGAGCCGTTGGGGCCCATGATGGCATGTACCTCGCCGACGAAGACCTCAAGGTCGATGCCCTTGAGGATCTCCAGGTCGCCGGCCGAGGCGGTCAGGCCCTTGATGGAAAGCAAGGGTGTGGAGCTTTTCCCAGCGGCCGCCATCTAGCCCACCGCTCCTTCCAGGCTGACCTTCAGGAGTTGGGAAGCTTCCATGGCGAACTCAAAGGGAAGTTCTTGGAAGATGCCCCGGCAGAAGCCGTTGATAATCATGAAGTGGGCGTCCTCGACGGATATGCCCCGCTGCTGACAATAGAAAAGCTGGTCGTCGCTGACCTTGGAGGTGGACGCTTCGTGCTCGATCTGAGCGGTGGGATTCTTCACCTCGATGTAGGGCACCGTGTGGGCGCCGCACTTATCTCCGACCAGCAGAGAGTCGCATTGCGTGAAATTCTTCGCTCCGTCGGCGGAGGGCAGTATCTTCACCAAGCCCCGGTAGGTGCCGTTGCCCTTCCCGGCGGAGATCCCCTTGGCTATGATGGTGCTCCTGGTGTTCTTGCCTTTGTGGATCATCTTGGTGCCGGTGTCGGCCTGCTGGTAGTTGTTGACCAGGGCCACCGAGTAGAACTCGCCGACCGAGTTGTCACCGTCCAAGATCACGCTGGGGTACTTCCAGGTGATGGCCGAGCCGGTCTCCACCTGCGTCCAGGAGATCTTGGCGTTCTTGTGCGCAATGCCGCGTTTGGTCACGAAATTGTAGACCCCGCCGTTGCCGTCTTTGTCTCCGGGGAACCAGTTCTGGAGGGTGGAGTACTTGATCTCAGAGTCGTCCAAGGCCACCAGTTCGACCACTGCGGCGTGGAGTTGGTGGGTCTTCCTGGCGGGTGCGGTGCAGCCCTCCAGGTAGCTGACGTATGAGCCCTCTTCGGCGATAATCAAGGTCCGCTCGAACTGGCCGGAGTCGGCCTGGTTGATGCGGAAGTAGGTCATCAGTTCCATGGGGCAACGCACACCCTTCGGGATGTATACGAAAGAGCCGTCGCTGAATACCGCCGAGTTCAACGTGGCGTAGAAGTTGTCGGAGTAGGGCACCACCGAACCCATGTACTTCCTAACCAGGTCCGGATGTTCCTTAACGGCTTCGCTCATTGGGCAGAAGATAATGCCCTGCTTCTCCAGCGTTTCCTTATAGGTGGTGGCCACCGACACGCTGTCCAACACCGCGTCCACCGCCACACCGGCCAGGCGCTCCCGTTCTTGAAGGGGGATGCCCAGCTTCTCGAAGGCCTCCAATATTTCTGGATCGACCTCATCCAAACTCTTGGGCGCGTCAGTCTTGGGCGCCGCGTAATAATAGATGTCCTGGTAGTCGATGGGAGGATATTTCACGTTGGCCCATTTGGGCGCTTGCTGCTTTAGCTTTAGCCAATGGCGGAACGCCTTGAGCCGCCATTCCAACAGCCATTCCGGCTCCTCTTTCTTTGCGGAGATCAGCCGGACGATGTCCTCATTCAGCCCCTTGGGGGCGAGGTCGGATTCGATATCAATGGTGAAACCCCACTTATAATCAGTGTCCAGTTCACTGGAAGTGACGTTCCGGGAAATGACCTTGGGTGTGGTCATCGATTGCTCCTAATATGGGTCCGGGCGGTGGGCCCGATCTGAGATTAAATCGACCGGTTTCAGGTCAATCCGACCGGTAATAAAAGATTGTCGACCAAGTAGGTCAACAATTATGCTACCACTGGGGTTTGAGGGTGTCAACGAGTTTCGTAATAGGTCGATGCATCTGTTTTCAGAAGGCCGAAATGCCGGAACTCAGAATGCCGACCGGCAAGGATTTTCGGTTCGATTGCTAGTCATTGGACGAAAATGGTTGGAGATATACCGGCGTATTTCGGCAAAGACATCTCGATATACAACAATATTTGACCTCGATTGGCAACCGTAGTATATGATTCCTTTCGGAATGAAGGGCCGTGGGCGTAAATCGCCTGAACCGAATCATCTAACCGACGGTGCAATACAAAATGCCTAGCGATTATATGCTGGGAGATTGCCACACTCACCTGGACCAATACCCCCCTGCGGAGATGCCCGAGATATTGGACCGGGCCCGTGAAGCGGGTGTGGCGTTCGCCGTCTGCGCCGGGACCACATCTCAGTCCACCCAGGCCTGCATCAACCTGGCTGAGCAGTTCGAACCGCTCTATGCCGGCGTCGGGATACACCCCATGGAGGCCCACGAGCAGGTCACCGGCGAGGTCTACGCCGAGCTTGAGAGGATGGCCAAGTCGTCGTCCAAAGTGGTCTGCATCAGCGAGGTCGGCTTGGACTTCCTGCCCACCTCCCCGGACCACGACACCCAGTACCAGGTCTTCCGGGAGCACATCCGCCTGGCCCGCAGCCTTAAATTGCCCATCATCTTCCACTCGCGGGAGTCCCACGCAGAGGTCTTCCGGGTGCTGCGGGAGGAAAATGCCGGCGATGTCGGCGGGGCGATGCACTACTTCCAGGCCGACGAGGCCACGGCCCGGGAAGCCATCGATTGCGGTTTCTACATCTCCTTGGCACGGCCCCTGACCCGGTTGCCCGAATTGCAGGAAGTCGCCAAGGTTATCCCTTTGGAAAATATTGTCCTGGAGACGGACGCGGCGCCGCAGCCCTTTAAGAAATACCGCACCAACTGGACGGAGCCAAGACACGTCCAATCGGTGGCCGAGACCCTGGCCGAGATTAAAGGTATCCCGGTTGAAGAGGTCGCACGGGTGACTACGGGAAACCTGGCGCGGCTGCTCGGGATTGAGCGCCTGATCGGCACGGCTTAACGGTCATGGCCGTACGGAATAAACGCGCCTCCGGCGGCGGACCCGCCGCCGGCCATCTGAACTTCCACCAGCTATATATCTTCCAGATGGTGGCCAACCACCTGAGCTTCTCCCGGGCCGCCGAGGCACTGGAGATCACCCAACCCGCGGTGTCGATCCAGGTCCAAGAGCTGGAAAAATACCTGGGCATCACCCTGTTTCACCGCCGGCCTCGCGGTCTGAGGATCACCGAATCTGGGGATGCGGTCTTGGCCTACTCCCAACAGATCTTCGCGCTTTCCAGCCAGCTCATGGACACCGTCCAAGAGATGGAAGACCTCCAGTCCGGCCATCTGGTGCTGGGCGCCAGCACCACGCCCGGCGAGTACGTGCTGCCCCTTGTGGTGGGGCGGTTCCGCCAGGTCTACCCGGGGATACACGTCAAGTTGGTGATCGGAAACACCCAGACCATCATCCAGCGGATACTGGACCGGGACATGGACCTGGGCATGGTTGGCGACCACGTCGAAGAATACTCCGGCGAGCTGGAGATGGTGGATTACCAGATCGACGAGATTGTTCTGGTGGCCTCGCCCAGCCACCCGGCGGCCAGCTTAGGCCGGCTCACCCCGGAGCAGGTGGTGGACCTGGGACTGGTGGCGAGAGAAGAGGGGTCGGCGACGCGCCGGTCAGCCGAGAGCCAATTCCAAAAACTCGGCGTGGCGCCCAGGATCGCCGTCGAACTGGGCAGCAATCAGGCCGTAAAGCAGGCGGCTACGGCCGGCGGCGGCATCGGAATCATCTCCCGGCTGGGCATAACCGCCGAGCTTAAGGCCGGCATGCTCATCGTGCTGGACGTGGCCGGTTGGGAGTGCCGGCGGACTTTGACCCTGATTCAAACTAAGGACCGCTATCTCTCCCCCTCTCAACGCGCTTTCCGCGAGTTCTTGATGGCCGAAAGGCCGTCCCTCTCTGGTCCGGCCCCCACCTCCTAACGCCCGGCCCCATTTCCGTTCGGGGATTGAGCGCAACTTGGGCCGGTGATACCATTGACCTGGCGATTCCCGATTTAGTATTTTCTACTGGGTTATCCTGGGATTTGGTAGGTTCGTTACTAGCCTCCAAACTCACCCATCGGAACGGAGACAGGTCAGATGTTACCCAATAATTGCCAGATGGCGCTGAAAGAGTGGGCAATTACCGTTGAAGCCATGGCCCAGGGAGACCAGGTGCTCCTGATGCGCAAAGGCGGAATCCACGAAGACGGCAAGGACTTCCGCGTTATTCACCGGGAGTTCTTGTTCTATCCGACATACCTCCATCAGAAAGAAGACCTGTTGCAGCCGGCCCACCAGCCCGCCCTGCGCAAGCTGCTGGAACGGCCCCACGACGACGGCCATATCACCTTCAGCCACTGGGCGAAGGCCGAAGAGGTGCTGGAGATCTCCGAGCAGGAGAAGGTGGATGACCTGGAGCCCCATTACATCTGGACGGCTGCCTACGCCCAGTCCAGGCTCCATTGGAAGCCGATGCTCCCGCTATCGGTGCTTCTGCTGCGCGTCTACAAGCTGGAGCAGCCCGTGACCGTGCCCTATCTGCCGGAATACGGCGGTTGCACGTCGTGGGTGGAGGTCTTGTCCAACGTTAACCTGGGCAGGTTGGAGCCGGTGTTGGACGACGCTGGGTTCCAGCGCCGGGTCGATGACATCAAAGGCAGTCTTGGTCTCACGGTAGCCGCGGGTTAATTTCCAACCGGTCAGACCGTCGATGCCAAGGCCGCGGTGGCCCTGATGAGAGAGTGGCCGAGCAAGTTCACCTCTTAGATTAAGGACGTAACAATAATGAAATTCCGTAAGTTGCCCCGGACCAACTTGATGCTGTCCGAAGTAGGGTTCGGAGTCTGGACCGTCGCCACGAACTGGTGGGGCAAGATCGAAGATTCCGACAAGGCAGCGCTATTGGAGAACGCCGTCGAAGAGGGGATCAATTTCTTCGACACCGCCGACGCCTACGGCGACGGATATGGCGAGGAGATACTGGCCAAAGTGCTTGGCCACAAACGTAACGACCTCATCATTGCCACCAAGTTCGGCTACGATATCTACGACCCGACTCCCAGAGACGGCCACAAAGAACGGCCGCAGAAGTTCGACCGGGAGTTCGTGAAGTATGCCTGCGAGCAGAGCCTTCTCCGCCTGGGCACCGATTATATCGACCTCTATCAGATACATAATCCCAAGCTGGAAGCGCTGGAGCGCGACGAGCTTTTCGAGGCCCTGGAGCAGCTCCAGTTTGAAGGCAAGATACGCCACTACGGTGTGGCCCTGGGGCCGGACATCGGCTGGTACGAAGAGGGTGAATACTCTATGCGCGACCGCAATGTGGTTAGCGCACAGATAATCTATAGCATCTTGGAGCAGGACCCGGCCAAGGACCTGATGAAGCTGGCCGAAGAACACGAAGTTGGCCTGCTGTCCCGGGTGCCCCACGCGTCCAACACCCTTACCGGAGAGTTCGACCACGGACTGCCCACCTTCGACGCCGACGACCACCGGGCCCACCGCAAGGACGAGTGGTTGCAGGAGGCGATGCAAAAGGTCGACCGGGTCCGGTTCCTGGTGCAGGAAGACACCAGGACCATGGCCCAATCAGCGATCCAGTTCGTTTTGAAGCAGCCGACCATTATCTCGGTGCTGCCCAACTTCACCAATCTGGCCGAGCTCAAGGAGTACACCAGTGCGTTGGAGACTCCGGAACTGACCGACGAGGAGCAGGCGAAGTTGGACGAGTTGTGGGACCACGGCTTCGATATTTCGGAGCCGGAGCCCCAATTCCGTGAGATCTAGGGGTCTGTAAAATAGCCCGTATGCGCCGGTTCTACCGGCTTGAAACCTGGCGAATTCGATAATCACCGGCCTGAATATTACGTAATTCGTTGTCATTAGGCGTAGATTCCGGCCATAATTATTTTTCTTTCAAGTTGATTTGTCGTCTGGGTCCGTTATATAGTCCGGTGGTTATTGCCGGGGCCGCCGCCTTCGGCACGGGGGCCTAGCAGCCCGCGAGGGCATAGGCGAGTTGGGAGGACGGGTGCCCATGACCATACAGGCGCCACAGACCGTGAAGCTTGTGTACCGGTTCGACGAGGGGAACGCCTCAATGGCGGACCTCCTTGGGGGCAAGGGAAGCAACCTATGTGAGATGGCCCGGTTGGGGCTGCCAGTCCCTCCGGGTTTTGTTATTTCCACCCAGGTGTGCCGGGACTACCTGACCAAGAACCAAACCCTTCCAGAGAGGCTTGAAGCAGCGGTCAGGAAGAATATCCGGCGTTTGGAAAAGTCCATCGGCCGCAACTTCGGCTCAAATTCAAGCCCCCTTTTGGTCTCCGTGCGGTCCGGGGCGCGCATCTCCATGCCGGGGATGATGGACACGATTCTGAACCTGGGCATCAACGACCAGATAGTGGAAGGTCTTGCCACCATGATGGGAGACCCGCGCCCGGCCTACGACGCCTACCGGCGCTTCCTCCAGATCTACTCGCAAGTGGTCATGGAAGTGGAAGCGGAGGCCTTCGAGCGAGTCTTGGCCGAGCACAAGCAGAGGGCGGGTGTGTCCCAGGACCACCAATTGACGGCCGAGCAACTGCAAGGTGTGGTGGCCGACTTCAAGAGGGTGGCCAAAGAAGCCACCGGGTACGAGCCACCCTCAGACCCGTGGGAACAGTTGATGGCGGCCGTGGAGGCCGTGTTCCGCAGTTGGAACACCCCTAGGGCCATCTTCTACCGCGACCACAACAAGATCGACCACGACATGGGCACCGCCGTGACCATCATGACCATGGTCTTCGGCAATCTCGGCCCCTCCAGCGGGACCGGCGTCCTATTCACCCGTAACCCGTCCACCGGCAAGGCCCAGGTCTACGGCGAGTTCCTGACCAACGCCCAGGGCGAGGACGTGGTAGCCGGGGTCCGCACCCCGGAGCCCATCGCCAGCCTCCGTGACGTGCTGCCCGATTGTTACGGTCAGCTCATGGACCTGGCCAAGAAATTGGAGACCCATTACGCCGACGTGCAGGACGTGGAGTTCACCATCGAGAACGCCCGCCTCTTCTTGCTGCAGACCCGTAATGCCAAGCGCACGCCCATGGCTGCGGTGAAGACGGCGGTGGATATGGCCAACGAGGGTCTGATCAGCCAGTCCCAAGCCCTGCGCAGAGTGGACGCGGAAGAGCTCTCACACCTACTGGTTCCCCAATTCTCGGACGCAATTTCGAAAGAAGTTTTGGAGGACAGGTTCCTGGCCCGCGGCGCCCCCGCTTCCCCTGGGGCTGCCTCGGGAATAGTCTGCTTCGACGCCACCAAGGCCGCCGATTTGGCTGCCGCCGGCGAGGCGGTGATTCTGGTGCGCCCAGAAACCAAGCCCGACGATATCCACGGGATCATGGCGGCCGTGGGCGTCGTCACCAGCCGCGGCGGGGTGACCAGTCACGCGGCGGTGGTGGCCAGGGGGCTGGGCAAGCCCTGCATCGTCGGATGTGAGGGCATACAGGTCGACTTGGGGGCCGGCGTATTCACGGCCGATGGGAAGACCGTCCACGAGGGTGAACAGATTAGCATGGATGGGGCTTCAGGGTCGGTCTATCTGGGGAAACTGGATACCGTCCAGCCCAGCCTAGACGATCTGCCGGAAGCCAATGAACTCCTTCGTTGGGCCGACCAGACCCGCAAATTGGGGGTCATGGCCAACGCGGACACCCCGTCAGACGCCACTCAGGCCTTGATTATGGGCGCGGAGGGCATCGGCCTCTGCCGCACCGAGCACATGTTCTTGGACCCTAAGCGGTTGCCTGCCGTTCGGCAGATGTTGCTGAACGCGGAGGCCGCCGAGGCCTGGCGCAGAGCAAACAACGACCGGGTATTCCGGGCGGAGAACGAAAAGGACGCCGCTCAGGCTGTATTTGATTTTTATGAGGCCCTGGACCAGGTCCGGGAGCTTCAAACGGGCGATTTCAGCGGCATTCTGCGGGTGATGGGGGCCCGGCCGGTGATCATCCGGCTGTTGGACGCCCCCCTACACGAATTTCTGCCGCCCTATGAGACTCTGTTGATCGAGTTGCTGGAGCTACGCCACGCCGGGGCGCCCCTGGCGGACCTGGAGGAAAAAGAGACCTTCTTGCAACTGGTGGACTCGCTCCGGGAGTCCAATCCCATGCTGGGACACCGGGGCTGCCGGTTGGGTCTGAGCTTCCCGGCCATCTACCGGATGCAGGTGGAGGCCATAATCACGGCGGCCGCCCTCCTGGTCAAAGAGGGCCTGGACGTTAACCCGGAGATCATGGTCCCACTGACGGTGGATGTCGAGGAGATGCGCCGGCTTCGGCAGGACCTGAGCTTGGTCGCGGCCCAAGTGCAGGAGCGTTTGGGAGTCAAGGTCCATTACAAATTCGGCACCATGATCGAGACGCCCCGGGCCGCGCTGACCGCCGGTGAGATCGCCAAGGAGTCGGATTTCTTCAGCTTCGGCACCAACGACCTGACCCAGATGACCTTTGGATTCAGCCGGGACGACGCCGAAGGCAAGTTCCTCCGGTCGTATATCGACGAGGGCATACTTCCCAATGACCCCTTCGCTTCGATAGACCTTCTCGGAGTGGGGGCGCTGGTCAAGATGGGGGTGGATGCGGGACGGCTGGAGAATCCTAACCTTGAGATCGGCATCTGCGGCGAGCACGGTGGAGACCCGGCCAGCGTGGTGTTCTGCCATGAAGCCGGGCTCGATTACGTAAGCTGTTCGCCCTTCCGCGTGCCGGTGGCCCGGCTGGCTGCGGCCCAGGCGGCCCTGGCCGGAACCTAGGCGTCACCATGGCTTGTCCATCCAGAGGTTATTTCAAAATCCCGTACGACCCGCTGTTGGGTCCTTCGACAGGCTCAGGACGAACGGTAAAAATGCTTTCCTCCGTTCGTGGTGAGCTTGTCGAACCACATCTTATTTGGGCCACTAGAAATTCGGCGGCACCCATCTAGCTCTGGGCGTCGTTTTTCGATTCTTGACCCTGTCTAGGCCCTGGGATAGACTGCCAATCACCCCTAGGCCCTATTTCAGGACCATTTCCCTGAGGGGAAAGGAGATTCCGTTGACGACTACACCTCCCGAGGCCCGAGCCCAGATCGTGAATATGGTCCGCGACTTTGTGCGGCGGGAAGTGGAGCCGGTGGCCAGCCAACACGACCGCGACGACACCGTGCCCCACGACCTCATCGACCGCATGAAGGAATTGGGACTTTTCGGCATCACGGTGCCGGAAGAATACGGCGGCATGGGGTTGGACTACACCACCTTCGCCAACATCTTCGAGGAACTGAGCAAAGGGTTCATGACCCTGAGCGGGGCCATCGGCACCCACCACATCCTGACCTACGTGCTAACCCACTACGGGACTGAGGAGCAGAAGCAGAGGTTCCTGCCCGACCTGGCCGCCGGACGCAAGCGGGGCGGACTGGCCCTGACCGAGCCCAGCGGCGGCACCGACATGGCCAATCTGCGGACCACGGCCACCAAGGACGGGGAGGAATACCTCATCCACGGCACCAAGATGTTTATCACCAACGGACGCTACGGCGACACCTTCTGTCTCTTGGCGCGCACCGACCCGGATATGGAACCCAGGCACCGGGGCATCAGCTGCTTCGTGGTGGAGAAGGGCGGCCCCGGCTTCAAGGTTGGCCGGGACTTGGACAAGCTGGGCTACCGGGGGCTGGACACCTGCGAGTTGATCTTCGACAACTACCCGGTCCCGGAGGACAACCTGATCGGCGGCAAAGAGGGCGCCGGGTTCGGGATGGTCATGAGCGGTCTGGAGACCGGCCGCATCAACATCGCGGCCCGGGCGGTGGGCGTTGCTCAAGCCGCCTTTGAAGCCGCCATAAAATATGCCCAGCAGCGGGAGACCTTCGGCAAGCCCATCGCCGAGCATCAGGCCATCCAGCTCAAGCTGGCCGACATGGCGACCAAGATTCAGGCCGCCCGGCTGTTGGTCTACGACGCCGCGGCCAAGAAAGACACCGGTCAGAGGGTGGACCTGGAATCAGGCATGGCCAAGCTATTCGCCAGCGAGATGTGCCTGGAAGTGGCCATGGATTCCATGCGTGTCCACGGCGGCTACGGGTACATCAAGGACCTGCCGGTGGAACGCTACTACCGGGACGCCCCGCTGATGATCATCGGCGAGGGCACCAACGAGATCATGCGGATAGTGATCGCCAAGCAGTTGCTCCGGCTGCCGGAATATCAGCTTTAGCCATGCAACTACGTGTGCAGTTGCCAGACGCCCCTAGGCCCCGTCGTTCCGGCGTAGGCCGGAATCTAGGAAGGCGGCCCTGAGAAGCGTCATCTCGAACCGCCGCCTCTGGCATATTTGATAAAGCGCCACCGGTGTTATCCACGTTGGTCGATATCCCACCGCGAGTTACAGGATGGCCCACCATTCCATCGATGACGTTGTCTCATATAAACCAGGGCGGGTCACAGACCCGCCCCTACGTAACGAGATGGTTTCCGTGGAAGGCAATCTGCGAAAAAAATTTGTGTTGTGCAGGCGTAGGGGCGTCCCGATGCTATCGGGGCGCCCTGTGTCTGTTCAACTAAGCGCGAGGAATGATTCCAGGCCCGCCTTCCTGGGTTCCGGCGGAGGCCGGAACGACACCGACGCAAAAACCCCTCTCCGCACTGGAGAGGGGTTTTTGATTGGGTATTGATGCCTGAGGTCTAACGCCCCTTCCATTGGGGTTTGCGCTTCTCGGCGAAGGCCTTGGGGCCCTCCTTGGAGTCCTCGGTGAGTAGCAGGGCGTCGTACATCTGGTAGGTCAGGGCTGATATATCCGGGACGGACATGTTCAGGCCCCGGTAGGCCAACTCCTTGAAGGTCTGCACGGCCAGGGGCGCGTTATCCGCGATCTGCTGGGCCATGGCCATGGCTTCTTCCATCAGGTCTTCGGCGGGCACCACCTTGTTCAGGAAACCCATGTCGTAGGCCCGTTGGGCAGTCACCGGCTGTGCGGTCAGCACCAACTCCAGGACCGCGGACAGGGGCATCTGCTTGGGCAAGATCGTGCCGAAGGGCGGCAACAGGCTCCACTTTGTCTCGGATATGCCCAGCTTGGCTTCCTCGGAAGCGATGCGCAGGTCGCACATCTGGGCGATGGACCAGCCGCCGGCCAAGGCGAACCCGTTCACCGCGGCGATCATCGGCTTCCAGGTCCGGGGCCACATGAACGGACTCTCTTTGGTCATGCTTTGCGACGCATCGGCCTTGATGCCCTGGGCGTTGTCATCGGCCCGTTCTTTCAGGTCCCGTCCCGAGCAGAAGGCCCGCCCGGCCCCGGTGATGATGGCGACGTAGGCTTCGGGGTCGCTGTCGAACTGGACGATGGCGTCCGAGAACTCTTGCCGCAACAGCCGGTTTATGGCGTTCAAAGAGTCCGGCCGGTTGAGCGTCACGGTGACGATGTTGCCCTGTTTCTCGTAAATTATCGTCTCAGCCAAGATGGGTAGCTCCTAGGGGGAAAGTATTGAAGCCGTGACCGGCGATAGCTGATAGCCGACAGCTACCCTATGCGTACGGCCCCAGGTTGGTGCCGCCGATGACGTGTAGGTGGCCGTGGCTCTGGCTCTGCATGCCGTCGTGTCCGAAATTCGACAGGATCCGGAAGCCGTTGGGGGCGTACATCACGCCCATGTCCACCGCCAGATTGCCCATGCGGACCAAGAAGCCGCTGCTCCAAATCTGTATCTGGCTCATGTGTTGACGGGGCATGACCAGCAACATCAGGGGGACCCAGGTGAGCTTGTTCACAATGACCATCAGGTCTTCGTCCAGATAGCGGTACTTGGCCGGCGCTTGGCCCGCGGATATGCGGCAGAAAACGCAGTTGGGGTCTGAACTCAAGGGCAGTCGGTCCTCCGAGTGGGCGGCTCGCCTTGTGACTATAGTTTGCCCCCTATTTGTTGTCAACGAGACCATACGGGGCCGAGAATATCCAGGGTCAACAAGACTATCTAGGTCGTGCCTGAGCGCTGCCTGTGGTATCATTCCCAGCGGAGGACGCCATGTTCGGATTAGCCGTGCTGACCGTCAGCACGTCCGGGTCCCAAGGCAAGCGCGACGACAGCAGTGGTCAGGCCATCAAGGATCTCCTGGAAGGCGACGATTTCCAGGTGGTCCGGTATGAGATTATCTCCGATGATAAGGACACCATCTCTGGGAAGTTGGCCGAATGGGCCGATGCTGACGACGTGGACCTGATCGTGACCACCGGCGGCACGGGACTGGGACGCCATGACGTTACTCCCGAGGCCTGTTTGGCCGTGCTGGACAAAGAGGTGCCCGGCATGGCGGAAGCGATGCGGGCCAAGACTTTGGAATTTACGCCGATGGCTATGATCAGCCGGTCGGTGACCGGTATTCGTGGCAACACCCTGATCATTACGCTGCCGGGCAGCACCAAAGGAGTCCGGGAGTGTCTGGACGTGGTGATGCCCGTCATACCCCACGCGTTGGAATTGCTTCACCGCGAGACCGTAAGCGAGCACCCCCGTTAGCCCGGCGGCCCAGAGACGACATTTCGTCATCCCGACCCCGGCCTCAGTCGGGGGCGCTCCTTTGAGTGACAGAGGGGTTGAGCGTTTTTCGGAATAGAGCAAGGTAAAGCGTATTTCACATCGACAAACACTTGCACTCATGTCACCCTGAGTGAAGCGAAGGGTTTCGTTGTTCCATTGAGCCGGATCTCACCGCAAAATGAGATTCTATCCTCCCGATACCGATCGGGACGTCGGGAAAGCCTCAGAATGACAAGGGGCACGCGCCGGTTATCACGCAACCGTATCCGGGGATTTAGCGAGCCCTCAATGACCACCACCTCAATCTTAGAAGAGCTGTGCCGATGAGCGAAGAGACCACGAAAGTACAGGTCGTTTACTGGCCTAGGGTGAAGGAGATCCTTGACGGGATAATGGCCCGTTGGACCGAGCGCTGGGGGCGGCAACCGTTGCCCGGCATCCACTCCTACTATTGGGAGACTCCTCAAGAACTCCAGGAAACGGTCTTGTCCGGCCTCCGGGCCATCGAGCCCGGCTTGCCCGCCAGGGAGACCAATCTGGTGAAGGCTTTGGCCCGGAGCGTGGGCACTTCCGGGAAGATGCCTCTTCGTGGCCCCTTCCTGGCCACGGAAGAGGTCGATGAGATAGTGGCTTGGATCGACGGAGGCATGCCCGAAGGGCCATAGCGATGTCCTGGGAATCATCCGACTGGATGGACAACAAAAAGAGCCGCGGCGTCGCCGCGGCTCTTTCCATTTTGCTGGGTGGTCCGGTCTAGACCAATACCGGTTCCGATTCTTTGATGTAAATCTGGATGCGGTTCCGGGTGTGGTCTATGATGCAGATCCGCCCCTGGGGGTCAATCTTGACGGCACAGGGGTGAGCCAACTTCTTCTCGTAGCTGGGGTCGTTGACGTAAGCAATCGACCGCTGCCGGATCATGTCCGGGTTGGACGCCAGCTTATCCTTGCCCCACTTGGAGAGCTCGGCGTCGCCATGGAACTCGGTCACGTAGCGGCCGTCGGGTGCGAAGACCTGCACCCGGTTGTTCATCCAGTCGGCGACGTAGATATCGCCGTCGGCATCCACGGCCAGACCGTTGGGCCGGTTCAGTTGGCCGATGCCGCTGCCGGAGGTGCCGATGGAGGCTTCCCACTTGCCGTCGGCGGTGAACTTCTGGATGCGGTCGTTGCGCCAGTCGGCAACGTAGATGTGACCTTCTGTGTCCAGCGCGATGCCCCAAGGCAGGTTGAACTGCCCGTCCCCGCTGCCCTGAGAGCCGAATTGGCTGATGTATTTGCCGTCGAGGGTGAACTTCTGGACGCGGTTGTTGCCGCTGTCGACGATAATCAGGTTGTCGTCGGCGTCAATGGCCAGACCGGACGGGCCCTTCAACTCTCCATCGCCGGAGCCGGCGGTGCCCCACTTGCTGACGAACTCACCGTCTTTGGTGAACTTGGTGATGCGGTTCAGCCACTCGTCGGCCAGATAGAGATTGCCCTTGCTGTCCAGGGCCACGGAGGTGGGCCACATGAACTCGCCGTCGGCTTCGCCGTAGGCCCCGAATTCACTGATGTACTCTTCGTCCAAGGTTAGCACGGTGATATGTATTCCATCAGGCCGGTTCTCATAAGACCGGTTGCACACGTAAACTGTTCCGTCGGGTGCGATGGCCATGTCCGTTGCGTTGCGGAAACCCGTGCCGGCAAACTCTGCCCGGCCAACGGAATGGCTGTAGTGGAATGTTCGGTTTGTCAGTCCGAAAAAATGAGTTGCCATATTTATTTACCTCTTCGTCGCTTGGTGCGCCGGGCCACCTACATTCTGACCAACGGGCAGGAAGGCGGCCCTGCAATCCATTTTGCCTTGAGATTTGCCGGTATTAAGCCTGCGTCGGATGACCTAACAGCGCTAAGGACGCTCGACCTCGAAGGAAGGTCTAAGCGAGGAACTTAACCCGCTCGAAGTTTCCGCCGACGATGGGCTCGGGATCCAACTGGAACCAGTCTTCCAAGATGGTGGAGTAAACGGACCGGAAGTCCAGGTTGAACTTCAGGTTGCCGCCCTCTTCCTGCTTGGAGGGCTCCAGGGACGGGTACTCGCCGTAGATGCCGCCCTTGACATGCTCGCCGAGGGCGAAGGCCACGCCGGCTGCGCCGTGGTCCGTGCCGGAGCCGTTATCGACTATCCGGCGGCCGAACTCGCTGAAGAACAGCAACGTAACGTTGTCGCTGGCGTCATGCTCGCGCAGGTCGGTCATGAACGTGTCGATGGTGTTGGAGACGTCCGTCCACAGAGCCGCGTTGGCCTGGGCCTGGTTGGCGTGGGAGTCAAAGCCGTTGTACGGAGAGGTCGTGTACAGGACCCGGGTCCCGAAACCGGCCAGATGAGTCTGCATGATGTTCTTCATGTACTGTCCGATGGCGGTGGTCGAGTACTCCACGTTGGAGGAGTACTTGTCCGGAGCGGTGGACAGGATGTCGGCGCCCTTGAGCGCGTCGGTGCCGGTCTGGTGGATGTAGTCCATAACCGCGCCGGTGCCGATGGCGGGGGCGTACATACGGCCAAAGACGTCAAGAGCCTCGTTCCGCTGGTTCTCGCCCTCGATACCGGTCAGCAGACCGTAAGTCTCCAGGTTGCCCACGGAGGCGACCGGGACGCCGTCCATGACCAGGGCCCGAGGAAGACCGCGGCCGAAGTTGACGGCCGTCAGTACGTTCTCCGAGTTGGGGTCCAACTGCTTGGTGGCCCGGCCCAGCCAGCCTTCGGTGCCGATCTTTTCCGGCTCACAGGTGTGCCAGATGTCCATCGACCGGAAGTGGGAGTAGCTGGGAGTGGGGTATCCGATACCCACGAAGATGGCCAACTTGCCTTCATCCCAGTACTTCTTCAAAGGGCCCATAGTGGGATGGAAGCCCAGCTCGTCGTTGATGGGTATGATCTGGTCTTCCGGCACGGCCAGAGTGGGGCGGAAGTCCCGGTACAGACCGTTGTTCCGAGGGATGACGCAGTTTAGGCCGTCGTTTCCGCCGGACAGGGAAAGTACTGCCAGGACGGGATCTTTCTGGGTTGAAACCATGATTTCTCCTTGCGTTTTTTGGTTATTCAGAGAGTCAGGCTACTCGCGTTGACTTACTCGAACTGGAATTCCGCGGTGGCGGCAATCATCTGGAACATTTCGCCGGAGCGGCGGGTGAACTCGGTCTGCTCGGCGTCGGTCCCGTGGGTCAGGTCTCCTTCCTTGGCGGCATGGGAGACCAATTGCCCCATGGTGTCCGAGGTTACGACCAGCGGACCGGTCAGGTCCAGACAACCATTAACGAACTGCTCCGGGCTGATCTTGGCGCCCAGACCCATGAGGCGGTCGACCAGGGTACGGACCCCCGGCAAATCGGTGTTGCCCAGGATGTCGGAGGCGAAGTTGATGCGTTCGACCAGCGTGCCGCTGTCAATCCACTCGCGGCCGGTGTGCCAGCCTTCAACGGTGGGCGGGTTCATCAGGTCCATGCCCATATACTTGGGCTCCTGGGAGATCTCGAACAGGCCGGGCTGGTGGCCCTTGAACTCGCCGGTCATGCGGAGGAGGCTAACAACCATCTCGGTGGGGTTCTTGACCTTGGCGTAGCGGACCGCATCGTCTTTGAAGAAGCCGGAGGTGAAGAGGACTTCCAGCATCGCCTTGATGGAATGGCCGGAGTCCCAGTAAGCCTTCTCCATCGCCTCGATGGCCGCCTGATCCCGTGGCGGAGTCAGCCGCCAGGCCGGAATCTGGGGCTCGTCGGCGACGAAGTAGTTATAGAGGTGCCTGGCGAGGTACCTGGCAGTGGCCGGCTGCTTGCAGACAATCTCGATGATATCATCGCCGTTCCAGTTGCCGGTCTCGCCCAGGAAGGTCTTCTCGGAGTGGTCGTGGTCGGCCGGGTCGAACCGGAACTCCCAGGGGCTGCGGCCGTGGGGGAACGGAGGATAAGGCGGGGCGACGTTCCAGCCGGTGAAGGCCCTGGCGCAGGCTTTAACGTCGTCCTCGCTGTAGTTGAAGCCCTCGTCCATCCCTACGCCCAGGGAGAAGAGCTCCAAGAACTCGCGTCCGTAGTTCTCATTCAAATTGGCCTTGTGACTCTCGGTATTGTCCAGGTAGTACATCATGCCGGGGTTGGTCGAGAGTTTGATCAGCAGGTCGTCAAACTTGCCCATTCCATGTTGGCGGAAGATATCGACCATCAGACCCATCTCTTGACCGCTGTCAATCTTGCTGTGCCCGGCACAGAAGATCATGTGCCAGAAAAGGGCCACCTTCTCTTGAAGCTGGCGAGGGCTGTTGATCATGCGCCAGATCCACTGCTGGACGTTGTTCTCGATGGCCGCAGCCTCGTAATACGAGGGGTTGTAGCGCATGAGCAGGTCTTCATCGACGGCCTGTTGGGCCTCGGGGTTTAGCAACTCTTGGACTACGCTGTCATAACCTTGCGCTGCCTTAGCCTCGATCTCGTCGCGGCTCGCTCCGAAACCGGCGCGGCGTAAGAGGTGGGCCATCAAGGCGATATCTTGTTCAGCCATGTGCTCCTCCTTGGAAAAGTCGGGTTTGATTCGTCTTTGGGCTGCGTTGGGGCGGCGTTGCCGCCCGGGCGTTTTCGGTTACATGAAGAAGGCGCGACGGGCATGGGTCAAACCCCAGGCTCACGATACCCCTTATGTAACATTGGTTACAAGGAAGAAATATAAACTAATGTGGAAGAAGTGTCAACTAAAATTCTGCCGCTGATCACCGTAGCTAAGTTGTGACTGAGTGAGACGCTGGAGTTCAGACGTTTTGGGGCTTAAATTCCCAGTCAATTAGACCTTGTAGCCGCTTGATTCGGCCAACAGGCGCTCCCTTTTTCCGGTGCGGCCCTGCTGAAGCGGCCAGTAACGGGGCGATTATAACAATTCCCGATCAATACGCACAGGCATGCCGTCAGGCGTAAACCCCGGCCATGTACAATGGAGGCGAAAATCATGCTTTGGGCTCGGAATCCCGGCTTGAATCGACCGGGCCGAGAGATTGGGTTGGGAGACGAGGCCGGGCCAATTTATCTTGACATGGTCCAAATCGCTTTGCTAGCATTCCACGCATAATCTTCCATCGTATGCCGATGTATGCCAGCCGCGGCTATGCGGCCGACCTATTCTCCATGGAGAAGGGGAAGTATGGTCCAAGACGGCGCTCAGCAATCACAGGAGAGTTCGGACCGGGGGGCGAAGCTTCCCGGGATGTTCTCCAAGTACAAAAGCTCCGTGGAGCAGGAGCTTTATAGGGTCGTGCCAAGTGCCGAGGACTCAGAGGCCTACCGCTTACTCCGCTATCACCTTGGCTGGGTCGACCAGCAGGGCAGCGCGATGGAGACTCTCGTCTCCCAGGGCAAAGCTCTTCGCCCCACCCTGTGTCTCTTCGCCTGCGACGCCCTGACCAACGATTACTCCAAGGCCCTGCCTGCGGCTGCGGCCCTGGAACTAATCCACAATTTTTCGTTGATCCACGATGACATTCAAGACGAGGACGTGGAGCGGCGGCACCAGCCCACGGTCTGGCATCTCTGGGGGATTCCCAAAGCAATTTCCGCCGGCAACGCCATGCAGTGCACCGGCGACCTGGCGCTGCTGGACGTGGCTGGCAAAGAGGTCGCTCCCGAGTTGGTGCTTCGGGTATCGGGCATCATGACGGAAAGCTACTTGGAGATGATTCAGGGCCAATGCATGGACTTGGACTTTGAGTCCAGGACCGACATCAAGGCCGAAGATTACCTATCTATGATTGCCTGTAAGACCGGGGCTCTGATCCGCTGTGCCCTGGAGATAGGGGCCCTTCTCGCCACGGAAGACGAGGCGACGGTGCGGGCCTTCGCCAAGTTCGGCGACTGTCTGGGCCAGACCTTCCAGATCAGGGATGACTACCTGGGTATCTGGGGCGACGAGGCTGCATTGGGCAAGTCCACCGGCAGCGATATACGCCGCCGGAAGAAGTCGTATCCGGTGGTGTTCGCTCTGGAGCGGGCCAGCGGACGGGCCATGGACGACCTCCTTCGGATCTATGGACAGGAGGAACTGGAAGAGGACGATGTGCAGCGGGTGTTGGCCGTGCTGGACGAAGTCGGCTCCCAGGAACACTCCCAGCGCTTTACGGAAGCCGCCGCCGCCCGGGCGTTGGAGGCGCTGAAGCCGGTCTCGCTGCCCCAATGGGCTCAAACCGAGGCTGAAGAACTGGTTGACTTTCTAGCCCGAAGGGAATACTAGTCTAGTAGGCTATGAACCGATTCGATATTGCCCGATAAGTAATCGCTGACCACTGAGGTTTTTACGATATGACCACTGCCAAACGAGCCAAACGGCCACTGGAATTATCCGCCAGACTGGCGGTCTACATATTGAAGAACAAGCTCAAGGGAAGGAAGAAATTTCCACTGGTGACCATGCTTGAGCCCTTGGAGATGTGCAACCTGGCCTGCATCGGATGCGGACGTATCCGGGAGTACAAACCGGTGTTGGACAAGATGATGCCGGTGGAGGAGGCGATTGCCGCCGTCCACGAGTCCGGCGCGCCCATAGTTTCCATAGCCGGTGGGGAACCAACCATCCACCCCAGGATAGACCAGATAATCAATACGTTGATCGAAGAAAAATACTTCGTCTACTGTTGCACCAACGGCCTGTTGCTGGACCGGGTGATGGACAAGATCGCCCCGTCCAAGTACCTGTGCTGGGTGATCCATATGGACGGCATGGAAGAAAAACACGACGAGTCGGTGGACCGGAAAGGCGTTTTCAAGAAGGCCATCGCGGCCATTCAGTCGGCCCTGGACCGCGGCTACCGGGTCTGCACCAACACCACGGTGTTCCGCACCAGCGATGTTGACGACATGTCGGAGATGTTCCGCTTGGTGAGCGACATCGGTGTGGAAGGTTCGATGATCTCCCCCGGCTTCGATTTTAAAGACGCTCCGGACCAGGACATGTTCCTGACCCGGCAGGAGTCTCACTCGGTCTTCCAGAAACTCTTGTCGCCGGAGAACTCCAAGGGCGCCCGTTTTTACAACAATCCCCTCTACCTGAATTTCTTGAAAGGGGAGCGGGAATACCAGTGCACCGCCTGGTCCAACCCGACCTACACCGTGATGGGATGGAGGAAGCCGTGCTATCCCCTGGCCGATGAACACGTGGAACACGTCGATGAGCTTTTCAAAGAAGAGCTCTGGGAAAAGTACGGCGTGGGCAAGGACCCGCGGTGCGCCAACTGCATGATGCACTGCGGCTTCGAGTCCGCCACCATCTTCACGGCCGTGTCGACGCCCAGGGACTGGGCCACTTTGATCAAGTCGGGCGCCGTCCATAAGGGCGGCATCACGGCTGCTTAAAATCAAGAGTATGGGATTTTGTTGATTGTGGCCGCCAGCATGGAGCAAGAGCTGACCGGTCTCCGGCGTGAGATGCTCGACATCGAAGGCGCAACCGGGGTCCATCCCCCGGTGGAGTTTCAGGTATTGGGCGTCGGACCGGAGCGGGCGGGCGCCGCCTTGACCGCGCTGCTTGAGGACCGCCGTTCCCGCGTGGACGGTGTATTGGTCCTTGGCGTGGCCGGAGGGGTGGACCCCGACTTGGATACCGGAGACCTGCTTCTGGCGGACCGGTACGCTCTCCATAACGGAGCGGCCCAAGGCGCGGGACAGGCGATCAAGCCCGACACTCAGATGCTCCAGTCTGCCGAACAGGCGGCCCTTGACCTCTCCATTCCGGTCTGCAACGGCGGCGCCTTGACCGTTGACCATCTGGTCGCGGGACCGGAAGAGCGTGAAGAGCTTCGGACCCAGTACCAGGTCCACAGCGTCAATATGGAAGACTACCGGGCGGCGGAGGCTGCCCAGAAGGCGGGTGTTCCTTTCCTGGCCGTTAGGGTGGTCTTGGACACCGCAAGCCAGCGTCTACCCGGCTATCTGCCGGGACTGGCCAAGTCCCCGTACAAGGTATTGACCAACGTGCTGCTCATGCCGTGGCGAATCCCCACGATGCTGCGCTTGAAGAAGCAACTGCAGTTGGGCCAGGCGGTCCTGACAATCTTCGGGGTGTCTTACCTGAAGGTGACCGGGATTATCGGGAAAGGGAAACTGGCATCAGGCGCACGCGGATAGCGTGGGGATGCCTATCCTCCCCCGAAGCACCTGGTTTGAAGGCGCTAGGCTTAAAAAATGAAGGTACTG
This sequence comes from Chloroflexota bacterium, assembly GCA_022573285.1. GTDB lineage: Bacteria > Chloroflexota > Dehalococcoidia > Lucifugimonadales > UBA3495 > UBA9611. The sequence goes on along the minus strand of JACZUF010000003.1, from coordinate 23,586 downwards.
GTCACCGGCGCCACCGGGTTCATCGGCGGAAACCTGGCCCGCGAACTGTGGCGGCGAGGTGACGACGTGCGGGCGTTGGTGCGCCCCGGCAGCAACCGCTTAACAATAGAGGACACTGGAATCGTCCCGGTGGAAGGCGACATCCTGGACCGGCGGTCAGTCGACCAAGCCGTCCAGGGCTGCGAGGCAGTGTTTCACGTAGCTGCCGCCTACACCTTCTGGTCCAGGGACCCCGCCGGGGTGTCGCGGACTAACGTGCAGGGCACGTTGAACGTGCTCGAGGCGGCGCGGCAGGCGGGAGTCTCCCGAACGGTCTACACCAGCACGGTATCGACCGTCGGGCTGCCAAAAGAGGGTCTGGGCGATGAGGACACGCCCCTCGACCCCAAGACGCTCCACGGCCATTACAAGCGGTCCAAACTCCAGGCGGAGCGGGAGGCCCTGGCCATGGCGGCAGAGGGGATGCCGGTGGTGGTGGTGAACCCCACGGCGCCGGTCGGACCGTGGGATGTCAAACCCACGCCGACGGGGAAGATGGTCTTGGACTTTCTTCGCCGGCGGGTCCCGGCCTACTTAAAAACTGGAATGAATCTGGTGGACGTGGCTGACGTGGTGGAAGGCCACATCCTGGCCCTGGAAAAGGGAAACTCCGGTGAGCGGTACATATTGGGCAACCGGAACGTGAGTTTGAAGGAAATATTCGACATATTGAGCAGACTGACCGGCCTGCCGGCGCCCCGCATAAGGGCGCCCTACTGGCTGGTGGTGGGCGTTGGCTACGCTGACCGGTTCATTGAAGGCACCCTCCTTCGCCGGGAACCGGCCATTCCCGTGGAGGGAGTGTTGGCGTCCAAGGTGCCCGCCTACGTTAGCTGCGAGAAGGCGGTCCGGGAACTGGGCCAACCCCAGCGGCCCATTGAAGACGCCTTGAAACAGGCGGCCGATTGGTTCGCCGCCCACGGTTATATCGACGGAAAAGAAGGAAAAGACCAGGGAAAGCTCCAGCGCGACGCGGCATAGAAATGGTCGTCCAACCGAAACATATAGATGTCAAACAGGCGGCGGACCAGGCGGTGCGGCGGTCTCAAGACTACTTCCGCCGGACCCAGCACCCGGACGGGTACTGGTGTGGTGAGTTGGAGTCCAACTCCACCATGGAAGCCGAGTATCTGATGCTGTGCCATTTCACGGGCCGCCATGACCCGGAACGATGGCGCAAGGTCTGTAACTACATACTCGGCAAACAGCGGAGCGACGGCTCTTGGGGCCAATATTACGAAGCCCCCGGCGACGTGAGCACATCGGTCGAGTGCTACTTCGCCCTCAAACTGGCCGGGCATTCTCCGGAATCGGAGCCCTTGCGGAAGGCCCGGGAGTTCATATTATCCAAGGGCGGGATGCCCAAGGTCCGAGTGTTCACCAAGATATGGCTGGCGCTTTTCGGCCAATGGGACTGGAAGGGCACGCCCAACATGCCCCCTGAGATGATCTTTCTGCCTTCCTGGGCGCCCTTTAACATCTATGAATTCGCCAGTTGGGCCCGCGCCACGGTGGTGCCCATGCTGATTATCTTGACCCGCCAACCTTACTGTCCGGTGCCCGAGTCGGCCAACATCGACGAACTTTATCCCGGCGGCCGTGACGGCACGGAATATGCCCTGCCCAAACCCACCGGGGGATTTGGCTGGGCCAAAATGCTTTACTGGGTGGACAAGCTCGTCGGACTCTATCAGCGTTTGCCGGTGCACCCACTCAGGGGACGCGCCGAGCGCAAGATCATCGAATGGGTCCTGACACACCAGGAAGCAGACGGTTCCTGGGCTGGGATACAACCCCCGTGGGTCTATTCGTTGATCGCTCTGCACATCATGGGCCACGGGCCGGAACATGAGGCGGTCAGGAAGGGTTTCCAGGGCTTCGAGGGATTCGCCATAGAAGACGAGGACACCTGCACCGTTCAGGCTTGCCTCTCCCCGGTCTGGGACACCTGCATCGCCCAATTAGCCCTGCTAGAATCCGGCGTCGCGCCCGACGACCCCATGGTCCAGGTCTCCGCCAGGTGGCTTCTGGACAAACAGATATTCGCCGGCGGCGACTGGCAGGTCCGGGCCAAGGACGTCCGCCCCGGCGGATGGCCGTTCGAGTTCCATAACCAGAACTACCCGGACATCGACGACGCATCCATCGTCGTCATGGCCCTGGACCAAGTCCGGCTGCCGGAGGCCGAAGAGCCTCGAAGGGCCGATTCCATTCAGAGGGGTTTGGAATGGCTGGCTGGTATGCAGTCCAAGAACGGCGGTTGGGCGGCCTTTGACAAGGACAACAACAAGAAATACCTGACCAAGATACCGTTCTCGGATTTTGGCGAGACCCTGGACCCGCCCAGCGCCGATGTTACGGCCCATCTGTTGGAGATGTACGGGCGCCTGGGTTACACCAGGGAAGACCCGGCCGTAAGCCGTGGATTTGATTACCTGGTCGGCGAACAGGAAGAAGACGGTTCCTGGTTCGGGCGCTGGGGCGTCAATTACGTCTACGGCGGCGGCGCCGTGTTGCCCGCATTGGAAGCAATCGGCGAAGACATGTCGCAGCCCTACATCCGCCGGGCCATTGAGTGGATCGTGGCCCACCAGAACGAAGACGGCGGATGGGGCGAGAGTTGCGGTTCCTACGTGGACCCAGCCCTCCGCGGCGTTGGGCCCAGCACCGCGTCACAGACCGCCTGGGCATTACTCGGGCTGGTGGCCGCCGGGGAACATGATAGCGAGGCCGCCCGGCGGGGCTTGATATACCTGGCCGAAACGCAGCAGGAGGACGGCACGTGGGACGAACCCTACTTCACCGGCACCGGATTTCCCGGTTACGGCGTGGGCGAACGCCTCAAGGCGCTGCCGGGTCCCGGAGAAACGAGTTACCAAGGTTTGGATATGCCGGCCGGATTCATGATTAATTACCACCTGTACCGCAACTACTGGCCGCTGCTGGCTCTGGGAAGGTATTCGCGGGCTATTTCCGGGAGGTAGCAACGCGAAATCAGGGACGAACATCGAGGGCCGAAGACCAAAATCCAAGAGTAATTTGGGGCTAGCTAGGAAGGGGGACTCCAAGATGATTACCAAGTCCTTTTGCAAGCGGTTTGAAACCAAGTGTGCGCCGGAGTTTATCGACATCACCGATTGGGTCGCCCAGTGTGTCGCTGAATCCCAGATCGCAAACGGGTTCGCCGTGGTGTATTCCAAGCACACCACCGCGGCGATTAAGATCAACGAGAACGAGCCACTGCTGCTGAAAGACATGGCCGATTTCCTGGAGAAAATCTCTCCTCGGGACAACGGCTACCAGCACAACAACTTTGAGATTCGCACCGTCAACATGAACGAAGACGAGTCCCCCAACGGCCATGCCCACCTACAACACCTGCTCTTGGGAACCAGCGAGACCGTGCCGGTGATTGATGGCAAGATGCAGTTCGGGACCTACCAGAGCGTCTTCTTCATCGAACTGGACCATCCACGCCCTCGGGAAGTCATGGTCCAGGTGGTCGGCGAATAAGAGCAACAAAACTATCTGGCCCAGGCCAACCGTGTCTCCAGACCTGGGCCCGGCCCCGTCCGGCCGCCCATCCGCCCCGTGGATGCATGACCGGCCGATTTCTGTAATATAATCCGTGGACGGGCCAAAACCCCTTCGGCCCGTTCCCTCCGATCCGCGATTCCCCGGTTGGTTCTATGCACCCTCCCTCCACCGACCTGGAGTTGGCGTACGAGGCCTGCCGGACCATCACTCGCCGGGAAGCCAAGAACTTCTACTACGCTTTTTTGACCCTCCCCGCAGCCAAGCGCCGGGCCATCTACGCCGCATACGCCTTCTGCCGCCACTGCGACGATTCGGTCGATGAGGAGACCTCGGCCGATGCCAAAATGACGGCGCTGGCCGGGCTTCATGCCAACTTGGACGATACCTATTCGGGCAGCCCCTCCAGTCCCATTTTCTTGGCTTTGGCGGACGTGGCAAAGCAGTACGACATCCCTCGTGACTACTTCCGGGAGGTCATCCTGGGTGTCGAGAGCGACCTGGTCAAGGACCGGTTTCAGAACTTCGACGAGCTGCGGGAATATTGCTACCGGGTAGCCTCGGTCGTGGGGCTTATCTGTCTCCAGATCTTCGGCTACAAGAACGAGGCCGCCAAGGAGTACGCCGTGGACCTGGGCCTGGCGATGCAACTTACCAACATCATCCGGGACGTGCGGGAAGACTTGGCTATGGGCCGGGTCTATCTGCCCCAAGACGAGATGGCCCGGTTCGGTTACTCCGAAGAAGACCTGAGCAACGGCGTCCGCAACCAGGCCTTTCGGGACCTGATGAAATTTCAGTCTCAGCGCGCCCGGGATTACTTCGACCGCGGATTCAAGCTGTTGCCCTATCTCTCCCGGCGGTCCCGGGCCTGTCCGGCCGTCTTGGGAGCGCTGTATTCCAAGGTGCTGGACCGAATCGAGGCGTCGGACTACGACATCTTGGAATCCAGGGTGTCCTTAAGCAAGGCCGAAAAGATCCGGATAACGGCCAAGACCTGGCTGGGCAGTATGTTGCCCCTGTCTGCTCCCCTCCGGTAACCTCTACCATAGGACCAATGTTTACAAGGCGATTGCTTGCCGGACGGACGGCAGGATAGGATGACCCAACAGGGAAAGGTAGTGGCGGTCACCGGGGCCTCAGGTTACGTCGGCACCAAGCTTCTGGAGCGGTTGGAGCAGGAGCCCGGCCTACGGAAACTGGTGGCGTTCGACGTCAAACCACCGCCGGTGCCCTTCCACAACATCGCCGTCTACCGCAAAGACGTCTCCCAGCCCATCGACGACGAGTTGAACGACCAAGGCGCCACCACCCTGGTGCATCTGGCGTTCAACCCCCGGCGTGGGGCCAACCGCCGGGAAGTGGCCGCCGTACGGGAAGAGAACCTGGAAACCTTGCGGTCGGTGATGGCCTCATGCGTTAGGGCGCGGGTCGGGCATCTAATATACCTGAGCTCCCACACGGTCTACGGGGCGCACAGCGACAACCCGGTCCCCATCTCCGACGACGCGCCGATGCGGGCGCCGCCCGATTTTCCCTACGGCTACGACAAGCACCTGTGCGAACTGGCCCTGGAGGAGTTTGCTCAGGCCCAAGAAGAAATTAAGATTACCATTCTCAGGTCGTGCATCGTCTTGGGTCACGGCGCCGAAAACTTTGTGACCAAGGCATTCTTCCGTCCCTGGCTCCTGGGCGTGCTGGACTACAACCCGGCCCTGCAGTTCGTCTATGACGACGACCTGGCCAGGGTCATGTCGATCATCATTCAACGGGAGATTCCGGGGACGTTCAATGTCGCCGGAGACGGGGTGGTCTATTACCGGGAGATGGCCAAGATAATCAAGAGCAAGCTGATCAACCTCCCGCCTTTCCTGGCCTATCCGCTGGCCCAGCTGTCTTGGAAACTGCACCTGCAGCGGGACTCCACCTCGAGGGGTTTAGACCTGGTGCGCTGGCCCATCGTGATGAGCACCGGCAAGCTCCACAAGGCCACCGGATACCGGTTCTGGCACACAGCTTTGGAGTCTCTAACTGCCTTTGCCAACTCGGCATATCTCTACAGAGACCCGGTGCCATTCTAGCCGCGCCATTTTTTCGTGGGGCCGTTCCCGCGCGCCTGAGAGAACAATGCTCCAGCCAATCAGGCTAATCATCGAGACCAATGCTCCAACCCGTTAGATTACTCATCGACACCGATCCCGGCATAGACGACGCCATTGCCATCCTGATGGCCCTTGCCTCACCGGACGTTGAAATCGCGGGTCTGACCACCGTGGGTGGGAACGTCCCATTGGCCCGGTCAACCCGCAACGCCCTGGCGCTGCTCCAAGCGGCAGGCCGGAGCGACATCCCGGTGGCCAAGGGGGCCTCGCGGCCCCTGCGGGGCCGGTACACCTATGCGCCCCAGTTCCACGGTCCGGGAGGCCTGTCCCGCAGGCTGCCCGAGCCCACCGCAGAACCGGTCACAGAAGGGGCGGTCCAGTTCCTGTACGACCAGCTAACCCGCGAACCCGGTGAGGCCGTGCTGGTGGCACTGGGGCCGCTGACCAACGTGGCCCGCCTGCTCTGGGAGCGGCCGATCGCCTTGGAGCAGGCCAAAAACATCGTGGTCATGGGCGGGGCGGTGAACACCCCCGGCAACATCACGCCCAGGGCGGAGTTCAATATTTACAACGACCCGGCAGCCGCGGAGATCGTACTCTCCAGGCGCCTATCGGTGACCTTGGTCGACCTGGCGGCCTGCCGACAGGTGTGGATCAGCCGCGAACGGGCGTTGGGGCTGCGGTCCGCCCACCCCTTGGGCCGCCTGACCCTAGACCTGCTGCAGGGCTGGTTCCGGCGGGAACCCAGCAGGCAGAGGTTCGAATTCTGCGACCCGTTGGCCCTGGCCATAGCCTTGGAGCCGGCCATCGCCACGTTCGTCAAGGTGGACCTGGACGTGGCCCTCGAAGAGAACGAGTCCTGGGGAGAGACGTCCGAAACCGGCGGTCCGGGAGAGACCACCCTGCCCAAAGAGGTGGACGCGGCGCGGTTCTTTGGGCTGCTGGAGCGGTTGCTGGAATTAGAGGGGCTGCCAGCCACCTAGAGACCATTTAAAATGTGGTTCGACAAGCCTGTCCTGAGTGTGCCGAAGGGCTCACTATGAGCGGTCTCACGCCTAATTTCCGCTCATCCTGAGCTCCGACCGATGGTCGAGAGTCTCGATAAAATCGGACTTGTCGAAGGACCGTTCGAGTCGTATTTCCGAACTTTGAATCAGCCCTTAGAGAGCGCGGCAGCGCCATCGCGGACCATGGGGATCAATTCCTTGCCCCAATCGATGGTGTCTTGGAGTGGGTCAAAGCCCCGGATGATGAAGGCGGAGGCCCCGGCCTCGTGGTAGGCCAACAGAGACTCGGCCACCTGTTCGGCGGTGCCCACCAGGGCGGTGGTGCTGCCGGCGGCCCCGGTGGTGGCGGCGATGGACATCCACAGGCGTTGGTCGTGGACCTCACCCTGAGCGGCAAAGTCCAACAATCGCCGGGAGCCCTCCGATTGCAGCCTGGCCGGTTTCCCTGGGCCGATGGTGTTTCCCACCGAGGACTTGACCCTCTCCAGGATGCCCCGGGCCCGTTCCCAGGCTTCGCCTTCGGTATCTCCCAGGATCGGTCTGACGGAAACACTGAAGCGGATGGTGCGGTCGTACTTGGCGGCCCGCTCCCGGATGTCGGCGATCTGCTCTTTGATGGCCGCCAGCGGTTCACCCCAGAGAGCGTAGACATCGGCCCTTTTCGCCCCGACCTCCTTGGCCACGTCCGATGCCCCGCCGAAGTATAGGGGCACATGGGGCTGCTGGAAGGTCCGGACTTCGCTGAGGTTCTGCTCGAACCGGTAGAATTCTCCGTCGTAGTCGAAGGGCGTGGTCTCGGTCCAGACCCGCTTCAAGACCTCCATGAACTCGTCGGTGCGCCGGTAGCGGGCGTCGTGGTCCACCCAGTCGCCGTCGCGGCGCTGCTCGATGTCGCTGCCGCCGCTGATGATGTGGAGGGCGATGCGGCCTCCGGTGAGCTGGTCCAGGGTGGCTGCTTGGCGGGCCACCAAAGTGGGTACCGCGAACCCCGGCCGGTGGGCGATGAGATATCCCAGAGTCTTGGTGTGGGACGCGGCGTATCCCGCCACAGCGAACCCCTCCGCGGTGGCTGAGGAGTACCCGATCAGCACCTTGTCGAAGCCGCTGGCCTCGTGGGCCTGGGAGAACTCGGCGATGTACTCCGGGTCGATCCCGGCGGGAATCTCGTCGGCGGGGTTGATGCCGCCTCCGAAGAGGCTGACCGTCACGCCCCGGGAGGAGTCACGCTCCCGGTTGACGCCGATCATTCCCATTATCTCCAATTCTGACATTGCATCCGCCGGCGGACATGCCTGGCGCCCCGTAATTCAGCCGTAATTTTCCGAGTATAACATGGTGATTGACGAGCGAGGCCGGCCGGCCGCTCACAGCCGGTGGAACGAACAACTGGCCCGCAAAACGGGGGTGTGCTAACGTGGGGTTATGTCCACAGACGGCGGTCAAGACGGAGGTCCGGGCATTGGACCGGACCCTCAGCGCGGCTCCAACCGGCAGACACTCAAGGATCTGGAGGACGCTGCCGGCGAACTTGCCAGGGCCATGGGGTTGCCCGGACCAAGGGGCCAGGCCCAACGGGAAGCGCTCATCCTGGCGGCCCGCCGGGCCCTCGACGCCCCTGATCTAGCCGGCGTAAACCTCAAGGCCCCGGAATGGGACAGCCACCGGGCCGAGTTGGACGAGCTTCTGGCCGCTGGGACGGCGCTGTCCAAAATCCGGGCGGAATTCGGGCAGGTCCTGACGCCCGAGGCCTGGGACCAAGACGCGGCCCAAGTGAGGGAAATCCTGGCCGAGGCCGGCGGCCGCCGCACCCGGCTCCTCTCCGGCAGATACCGTCAGGCCCGAAGCGCCCTCTCCCAGATGTGCGTTTCCTCGCGGCCTTCCGAGTTGGCAGGCCAGTTGGCCATACTGGACGCAATCATCGAATCCCAGGAGCATGGCCGGGTGATCACCTGCCACTTGCCACTGGGAGTTTTGCTGTTCGGGGAAAGCCGTATCACCGGCCCCCACGTCTGGCCGGGGCTGGAGGCTATTACCCGCTGGCGCCGGGACATCGGAGACGAGATCGGCGGCGGGTCAGTCCCCTCCGGCCTATTGGATTATCTGGAAACGGACCAGTCCCCCGCCCAGCTACTGCCGATGGTGCGGACGCTGGAGGCGATGTCCGCGGCCAACCGCAGCCACTCCGACTCGGTCAGCGTCAAATTGGAGGCGGCGCGCCGGGACCTCCTGGACCTGGGGATGCGGAATCCGCTGCTCAATTACCGGCTTCTCCGCTCCCGGGGAGTGGAAGTGCAGGGCCACACCCCACAGGACATCGTTGATGCGCTGGAAGAAGAAGACCGGGCTGCGGTGTTGCTTCCGGAAGAAGGTGCCGAAGACGGCCCCGGAGAATCCGGTGGGCAACGCCGGCGCGACCTGCAACTTACCACCGTGCATCCGGCCGCGGAACTGGACCGGCGCTTGCTCTCCACCTACCGCCTGGCCAACTCATTCATCCAGGAGCAGGGGGTGAACACCCTCTTTCTGGCCTTGGGCATGCTGAGGTGGCGGGACGGCGGCGCAAACAACGAAATACGTGAAACCCGTCTTGCCCCCTTGGTGTTGCTTCCAGTCAGTCTCGACCGGGTCAACCTCCGGGGACGGTTCCGGTTGCGTCACACCGGCGACGACCCTGAATCCAACGTTTCGCTCCGGGAAAAACTCCGTTTGGAATTTGGCGTTGCCCTGCCGGAGTTGCCCGAGGCGGACGGCCTGGACACCGGGGCCTATTTCGACTCGGTCGCCGAAGCCGTCCACGGACTGGACGGTTGGACCGTGGACCGCGAGCAGGTTGCCCTGGGGTTCTTCTCGTTCAGCAAATTCCTGATGTACCGCGACCTGGACGTGGAGAACTGGCCCGGCGACGCCTCCCCCGCCGAGCACCCCATCATCGGGGCGCTTTTGGAGGATGGATTCGATGAGCCGCCGCCCCTCGTCGATGATGACGATGACTTGGACTCTGTCTTGGCCCCAGGCGACACCTACCAGGTGGTCGATGCCGATGGCTCCCAGACCCTGACCCTGCTGGACGTGAACCAAGGGTTGAACATGGTGGTCCAAGGCCCGCCTGGCACCGGCAAGTCCCAGACCATCACCAACATGATTGCCGAGGCCGTCGGCCACGGCCGGACGGTGTTATTCGTTTCCGAGAAGATGGCGGCGCTGGAGGTGGTGAAACGCCGGTTGGACAACGTGGGGCTGGGCGACGCCTGTTTGGAGCTGCACAGCCACAAGACCGCCAAGAGAGTGGTGTTGGACGAGCTGGCCCGGACCCTGGAATTGGGCCGCCCCCGCACCGGCGCTGTTGCCGAGGACGTGACCGAGCTAACCCGCCTGCGGCAGCGGCTGAACGGATACTGCGAGGCGATTAACCGCCCCATCGGAGAATCCGGCGTCACCCCGTTCCAGGCGGCCGGAGAACTGCTGGCCCTGTCGCGCGTCGAATCCCAAAGAGTCCCAGTCCCAGACATCGGCCAATGGTCCCAGGCGGAATACCGCCGAAGGCGGGGCTTGGTGGAGGAGCTGCAGGCCAGGGTGACAGCCATGGGCCCGCCCAAAGACCACCCATTCTGGGGCTCCGGGCTAAGGGACCTGCTACCGGCGGCCCAGGATGTCCTTCGGTCCAATCTGGAAGCATACAAAGCGGCTTTGGAGACCCTGACCGGCCGGACCGACATTCTGGTTCAGACCATGTGGTTATCCGATCCGGCAGACCTAGCCGAGACGGACCGGTTGGCGGCAGCGGCGCGCAGAGCGGCGGAAGCGCCGGGCCTGGATAACGTGGACCTGAAGAGCCGTCTTTGGACCCAGAATCCGGAGGATGTGAGGGCTCTGGTGGAGTCCGGGTCGGCCATGGCCGAACTAAAGGCCGAGTACGGCCCGTCTCTGAAACCCCACGCCTGGGAGCAGGACCTCTCCGCCGACAGACTGGTGCTTGAGACCCAGGGGGTCAAGCCGTGGCGGCTGCTCATCTCGGATTACCGCCGCACCAAGGACCGGCTGGATGGGCTGAGGGCCGCAGGCGGAGGGATGGGCGCCCAAGAGCTGTTGGCCATGGTGGACGCGGTGCAGTCCCACCAGCGGAACGAGGCGGTGTTCGAGGAGCACGCCGCGCTCGGCCCCGAGCTTTTCGGCGGCCGCTGGCAGGGCCGGGACTCAGACTGGCCGCAACTGACGGCGGTCACCCGGTGGTTGCTGGAGCTTAATGACGACATATCCGGTGGCCGGATGCCGCAAGGGCTGTTGAACTATCTGTCCTGGGGACCGGTCTCGCGCCAACTTCCTGAGATGGCCGCCCGCATCGACCACGCGGTGGCGGAGCTCCGCAGGGCTGCCTCGGCCGCCGCCCTTGGCCTGGAGTTGGACGTTCTCCGCCGCTTCCAACAGCCGGGGGCCCTGGAAGAGCAGCGGTTGGAGGAGCAGCGTCAACTGGTCACCGAGTGTCTGGAGCGGATGGAAAGCGTTCACGATGTGGCCCGCCTGAATCTCCAGGGCGCGGTCTGCCAGTCCGAAGGGCTCCAGGGCGTCTTGGAGGCAGCGTACCAGTGGTCCGGCGGCGAGAACGCCCTCGTGGACGCCTACGACCGCGCTTGGTACGAGGGGCTCTGGGAGCGCGCCCTGAAAGAACGGACCGAGCTGGCCTCCTTTGACGGGGCCGCCCACGATCAGGTAAGGCAGAACTTTCAACAATTGGACCGCCGGATTCTGGCCCACAACCGCGCCCGGCTGGCCCAGGCCCACTGGGAGCGGTTGCCCCGGAGCCAGGGCGGGGGCCAGTTGGCCGTGCTGCGCCGGCAGTTCGAGATGCGCCGCCGCCATCTGCCCATCCGCCGGCTTCTGGAACGGGCGGGTAATCCCGTCCAGGCGATCAAACCCGTTTTCATGATGAGTCCACTGTCCATCGCGGCCTACCTCAGCCCCGGCAGCATCAAGTTTGACCTGGTGGTGTTCGACGAGGCCAGCCAGGTGAAGCCGGTTGACGCCCTGGGCGCGGTGATGCGGGGAGGCCAGGTGGTGGTGGTGGGCGATAGCCAGCAGCTTCCGCCGACGCCCTTCTTCGAGACTGTGGGACAGGTGGACGAGTACAGCGAAGACGAGGCGGCCAGCGACATCGAAAGCATCCTCGGCCTGTTTGCGGCCCAGAACGCGCCCAGCCGCATGCTGCGCTGGCATTACCGCAGCCGTCACGACTCGCTGATCGCCGTCTCCAACCACGAGTTCTATGGCGGTGAGTTGGTGCTGTTCCCCAGCCCCGATGCTGGGAGGGAGGACACCGGCCTGTTCTATCATCATCTGCCCGACACGGTCTATGGCCGGGGTACCACCGGCACCAACCCCCTGGAAGCCGACGCCGTGGCCCGGGCGGTGATGGAGCACGCCAAGACCAGGCCCGAGCTGTCCCTGGGAGTGGCTGCATTCAGCATGGCCCAGACGAGGGCGGTCCAGGACCGGCTGGAGGAGTTGCGGCGGGAGGACCCATCGGGAGAAGCGTTCTTCGCGGCCCATGCCGACGAGCCCTTCTTCGTCAAGAACCTGGAAACGGTGCAGGGCGACGAACGGGACGTGGTCATGGTCAGCATCGGCTACGGCCGGGCTGAGGACGGCCGGGTGGACCTGAATTTCGGGCCGCTCAACCGGGAGGGTGGGGAACGGCGTCTCAACGTCCTGATCACCAGGGCCAGGCTGCGCTGCGAAGTATTCACCAACATGACCGAGGACGACATCGACCTGGAGCGCACCCAGTCCCAGGGAGTCCGGTCGCTGCGCACCTTTCTCGCGTTCGCCCGCACGGGCATATTGGAATCCTCAGCCGGGGAAGCCGCACCCGCCAGGAAACCCGGCCCCGCCGGCCGGTTCCAGGAGTCGGTGGCCGGGGCCGTTGCCGAAAAAGGATACCTGGTGGCGGAGTCCCCCGGATGGGGAACGGGCACCGTGGACCTGGCGGTGTCGGACCCGGAACAGCCGGGCCGGTACATCTTGGGCATCGAATTCGACGGCCCGTCCTACGAGAGCGCCAGATCAGCCCGCGACCGGGACCGGCTGCGGCCCCAGGTGCTTGAAGGACTGGGCTGGCGGCTGCACCGCGCCTGGAGCCCGGACTGGGCCGGCAACCCTCAGAGGGAACTGGAGCGGGTCTTGGCGGCGATCAAAACGCCGGCAATGCCGGTCCAGCCGGCTACGCCGGAACAGCAGCCCATCGAAACGATCATCCGAGATGCTGAAATTGCCGCGGTGGTGGTCACTCAGGTCACCGAATACCAGGCCGCCCGCCCCGAGGTCCGGATCGAGGATGTAGAATCAGCCGCCGCATCGACGTTGTCGCTGGCCCTGTGGGCCGCCGAGGTGGTGGAGAAAGAGAGTCCGGTCCATGTCTCGGAGGTTGCCCGCCGCATTTTATCGGAAGCCGGCGTTAAGCGGCCCGGCAGGCGGGTGCAGGCCGCGATAAACGATGCGATCGACCAACTTTTGGAATCGGGGCGCGTTTCCCGGCGCGGTGATTTCCTCTGGCGGGCGGATATGGAGCGGGCGCCGGTGCGGGACCGGTCGGGCCTCCCCGTGGCTTCCCGCAAGCTTGAGATGATCTCGGACGAGGAGCTGGCCGAGGCCGCCTGCGTCGTGGCGGGTCAGTCCTACGGCATCGCCAGAGAACAGCTTCCCACGGCCGCTGCCAAGCTGCTGGGCTACAGCCGCACCACCGAAGCCATGAAGGCCCGTTTCGGCGGAGTTGTGGGCGCGCTGTTGTCGGAGGGCCGGCTGGAGGACGACGGCGGCCACCTGGTGCTGGCCGGGCCGCCCGATACCTAGTTTGCGCCCAGTAACCGGTTCAAGTTGGCGTAATTGGCCGGGTCTAGGTCGCGCCCCTGCAACGCCGGGTCGTCGGGGGCGAACCGGTGGGCCCGAAAGACCGAATTGGCCCGGCCCGTTGAACTGCCGCCGACGAGCCTGCCGCTGTCGGCGAACAGCGGGTTGATGTACTCCCACACTATCTGATGACCCTGAGTCACCTCGATGAACCGTCCCGTCGCGCCTTCGCAGATCAGGGTATTGCCGTTGGGCTGTCTTTCGGCGCTGCTTATCTGGTAGCTGTAAAAAGAGATGGGCGGCTCGCCCCGGTATTCCCAGGCTATCTCATTGTTGGCTGGGTCGATCTCCACGATGCGGGAGTAGTTGGTGTTGGGCGCCCGGCGGTGTGAGCCGTTGTCGAACAACAGCACCCGGCCGTTGTCCAGAAAGCTGGGGTTGTGCTGGTGGGATACCTCCCCCGGCCCCCATTTCCAGATGAACCGTCCGCTCTCCCGGTCGACGATCCCCACGGTGCTGGTCTGCCTGAAACTGACCAGGTAGTTGCCGTCGGCGGTCACGTTGATGCTGTTGCCGTGGGTCCATTCGCGCCGGCCCTCCAAGGGGCAGATCACGTCCTCGTCGAAGTCCAGGTGCTCCCAGGAACGCCATTCGTGGACCACCTCTCCCGAGGTCGAGAATTCGCGCACCACGTCGCCCAGCATCTGCACCGGGTCCTCGGCCGTGGTGTAGCCGCCTTTCACCCGGAAAGTGGTGTCCGATGACATCTCCTCCCACATCAAGGCCAGGGTATTGCCGTTGGCCAGCCGTTGGAAGTCGTGGTGCATCCATGGGTTCGGCAGCTCCCAGACCAGGTTCCCGTCCCAGTCCAGTTCCACCAACCCCGCCGAGTGGCCGCCGAGTCCGGTCATGGGCCCCGGTTCGTCGGGGGCCAGGGTTTGGAACAACAGGTTGCCGTTGGGCAGCAGATTGGCGTAGTTGATGCCGGCGGGCCAATACCATCGGTGGCAGATGCGGCCCTCCATGTCGATGAGGTTGGCCTCATGACCGCGCAGATTGGCGAATAGGGTGTAGCCCCGGTGGCAATACTGGGGCGCATGATAAATGAGTCCGTGGGGGTGATGCAGGGACCAACCCATTGTGCCTCCATCTTGGGTCCGGCGGGGCCAGGGGCTCGCCCCGGACTTCGGTAAAGTTCAACAGCCGTATTATTGGATGATGTCCGAGCCCGTGCAACTATCAGCACAGGCGAATCCGGTGACTTCTATTCAAAGAGGGCGGGCCAGGCGGTGAAAAGGGTGCGGCCCGGAAAGAGTTCGGGCCTATTCTTGGGGGAGCGGCGAATCGCCGGTGTCCTCGGTATCGTTGGCGTCTCGGGCGTCTCGGGCCGCGCCCGGTTTCAGGACCCGGGTGGAGAAGAGATGGCTCAGGCCGATGGCGACCGGCAAGGCCACGGCGTAGACGGCCAGAGCGGCGGAGTACCCGACGGACCAGGCCAGGGCAGGCATGGCGATCAAGAACAAGGCCAGGGGGTAGATCGCCCTCCGGGTAAAGTAGAGCACCACCAGGCAAAGGGCGCCCACGGGTAATCCGATGATTGGCAGCGAGGCTATCAGCACTCCCACGGCGGTGGCGGCGCCCCGTCCGCCGCGAAATCGCAGGTGGACAGGGAAGTTGTGTCCCGCCAGTGCCGCCGCCCCGGCCATCATCTCCATCCCCGTGTCGTCCACCAGCAACCTGGCCAACACTATCACCAGACCGCCCTTGATGATGTCGATGGCCCCCACGGCCATGCCTGCCTTGGCGCCGACGGTCCGAAAGACGTTGGCCGCGCCGCTGTTGAAATCGCCCATCCGGCGGATGTCCCGGCCCAGCAGGTAGCGGGTGAACAGGTAGGCAGTCGGAATGCCGCCGATGGCGTAGGAGAGTAATCCCAGACCGGCCCAGGTCAAACTACAGCGCTCCCATCAAGAAGAATCGGCCAAAAAACGGGCGCCCCATCGTGCGGCGCCCGTTGAACCCACTACTCAGCAACGCCAGCCCCTGCTTTCTAGGCCGGCACCATCCGGGGGACTACCGTGGTGCACCAATGGAGGTACTTGGGGTTCCGGCCCACGACGATGTCGAAGTACAGTTTCTGCAATTCGGTGGCGACCGGCCCCGCTTCGCCGTTGGCGATGGGGCGGCAGTCCAACTCAACAACCGGCGTCAGGTGGGCGGCCGTGCCGGTTAGAAACACTTCGTCGGCCAGGTAAAGTTCGCTGCGGTCGATGCTGCGTTCAACCACCTCGAGACCCATCTCGGCCTGGGCCAACTGCATGATGGTCTCCCGGGTTATCCCCGGCAGGACGTTGTCCTCGATTCGAGGCGTGTGGAGCTTCCCGCCCGATACCATGAACACGTTTTCGCCCGAACCCTCCGAGACGTGGCCGTCTTGGTTCAATATGATTGCTTCGTCGAACCCGGCCAGGGTGGCTTCGGTCTTGGCCAGCAGGCTGTTGACGTAGATGCCCGCGCTCTTGATCTGGGTCGGGATCATGTTGTCGTCGACCCGCCGCCAAGAGGAGGTGCAGCAGCGGAGGATGTCGGTGCCCAGATAGTTTCCGAACGGCACCGTGATCAGCGTGAAATCGCTGGCCAACTCCTGAAGCTTGAGGTTGGCGACAACCTCGGCGCTCTTGTAGACCAGGGGCCGGATGTAGATGTCCGACTGGTGTCCGTTGCGTTCCACCAAGTCCACCGTGACATCGCAGAGTTGGTCGGCGGTGTAGGGTATGTCCAACAACAGGATCTTGCAGCCGCGTAGCAGCCGCTCGTAATGCTCCCGCATCCGGAAGATGAACATCTTGCCCTGTTCTTCGTTCCAGTTGCCCCGGATACCCTCGAATACGGCCGTTCCGTAGTGCAGCGCGTGCGTCATCACGCTCACCTTGGCCTCATCCATCGGCACCACAGCGCCCTGGAAGAAGGCGTGTAGTTTCTGATTGCCATTGACGGATGCTTTCTCTGTTCCCACGGATTGGCCCCTTTCTGGTTGGAATGCGCCGGAATGTGCGCTAAATTATAATCGGACAGCCGCAGCTAGTACAACCTACGGCCTAGATAGGGACCGGATATCGAGAACGCCTTGGGAGGCACGGCATGCCGGAACTCACCGCCCGGAACATAGCTTTTATGGTGCTGGTGGCCGCGACCGTGGCAGCGGTGTTGGGTGCCGTGGTCCTGCTGGCGCGTCAGAACGACAACGCGCCGGTCCGGATAATCGCCCCGGAGTCTCAGATAACCCCTGCTCAGGTCAGGGTATATGTGAATGGGGCGGTGGCCGTCCCCGGAGTGTACACTCTCGACTCCGACAGCCGGATCACCGACGCCCTGGCTGCCGCCGGAGGTGTAACCGGCGAAGCCAACCTGGAGGGCGTGAATCTGGCCCTGCGCGTCACAGACGAGGCCGAGTATTACGTCCCCAGGCTGGGAGAGAGCCGTCCCTTTGCTTCCAGCTTGCTGCCGGGACAGACCGAATCCCAGGCCCAGTCCGGTGGCCTGATCGACCTGAATCTGGCGTCTAAAGAGCTTTTGGACACCCTTCCCGGAATCGGCCCCGCGCTGGCCGGGGCCATCGTCTCGTACCGGGAGAATGTCCGTCCCTTCCAGTCCGTTGCAGAGGTCCAGGAAGTCCCCAAGATCGGGCCGGCGACCTATCTGAATATCCGGGACTTGGTCACGGTGTCCGGAGTCCGGTGACCGCGGCCCGGATGTCATCCTCGGCGAGTCCATTCCCACCGTGAGGCTGGCTTTTTTGGCGGCGGCGTGGCTGGGCGGGGTCCTGATTGGGCTGGAAACCCGCACGCCGCCGGCGCCGTTGTTTTTGCTTCTTGGCGGTTCGGTCTCCATGGGCCTGGCCCTGTATCTGCGCCGTCTGCCGGTGTTTCCTGCCGTGCTGGGCGTGTTGCTGATTTTGGGTGTGTGGCGGGCGGACTCCGTTTCGGACCCTCTTCCATTGCCGGCGTCCCAGGGGTTGACCACCCAGGGCGCCGCCAAAGTGGTCTTGGAGGGCCGGATCAGCGGCGACCCGGAGTTCTCTGGCAAGCGGGTCGAGTTTACTTTGGACCTATCGGCGATCGATTTCGGGGCCGGAGTAGTTGCCGCGGAGAATAGGGTGCTGGTGTACGCGGACCCTCCCGATGACTTGGTTGCCCGGCGGGACCCGCCCTACTTCGATTACGGCGATCTGGTCACCATCACCGGCACGTTGCGCCGGCCGGAACCCTTTGGCGGGTTCGACTACCCGGCTTATCTGGCCAGTCAGGGAATTACCGGCATCGTGTCGGCCGACTCATCCGCCGTGACCGGAGAAACGGGCGGGTGGCGGGAGTGGCCGTATTCGGTGCGGGGCCGGCTGTCGGAGAGCATCGAGGACACTATTCCCTATCCCCAGTCGGCCCTGGGACAGGCGCTGCTCCTGGGACTGCGCGGCGGCCTGCCGCCGGAGATGGTCCAGGACTTCCGCAGCACCGGCACCTCCCACCTGTTGGCAATCTCCGGGCTGCATGTCGGTGTTTTGGTGGTGATGTTCCTCTTGGGCGCTGCTTGGATATTCGGACGGCGCGGTCTTTATTTCTTGGCCGTCCCATTGGTCGTGGTCTGGGCCTATGCCGTGGTTTCTGGGCTGCCGCCATCGGTGGTGCGGGCGGCGGTGATGGGCAGTGTATATCTGGTGGCGGTGGGTGTTGGGCGGCCGGGCAGCGTTCTGCCGGCGTTGGCGCTCAGCGCCGGGGTGATGACCGCCGTTTCGCCGGAGGTCATTCAGAGGGTGTCCTTCCAACTTAGCTTCGCCGCCGTCGGCGGGATCGCATTGGCCCAGTCCCTCATGCCCCAATGGTCCTTCGCCGCCGGAAACCGGGACCAGACCCGGTGGCGGGTATGGGCTTTCCAGCTACTCCGTGCGCCGCTCGCAGCCCTGATCATCTCGCTGGCCGCGACGCTGGCGACCTGGCCTCTGGTCGCGTTCAACTTCCGGGAGGTGGCTTTGCTCGGTGTCATCGTTACCGTATTGGCCCTCCCGGCCATGCCGTTCATCATGGCCGGGACCCTGGCGGCGGCGGTGGCGGGGCTGGTCAGCGTTACCTTGGGCCAGTTTTTTGGCTGGTTGGTATGGGCGCCCTCGAGCTATCTGATAGAGCTGGTCGCAGCGGCCCCAGGCTGGACCGTGCAGATGGATTGGGCCGGCGTCTGGCTGGTGTGGGTCTGGTACTCGGTCTTGGGCGGGCTCTTGCTCCTGCTCACTCCGGGCCGCGTGGGCTGGCTGTGGACCCGGTTGAAAGACGGGACGCATAGCTTGGTCCATCAACAGCCGGAACCGGCCAAAACCATACCGGTCGCGTTCAGCGCGGTCTTGATGACCGCCGCGGCGGTTGCTCTTTGGTGGCAGATCTTACCCAGCGGCGATGGCAACCTGCACGTCTATTTCTTTGACGTAGGTCAGGGCGACAGCACGTTGATCGTGACGCCCCAGGGCCGCCAGGTGTTGGTGGACGGGGGCCCGGAGCCGGACAGCGCCATCCGGGCCTTGAGCGGGGCGATGCCCAGCGGCGACCGCAGCCTGGACCTGGTGGTGCTGACGCATCTGGACGCCGACCACAGCCAGGGACTGCTTGAGGTGTTGGACCGTTACCAGGTGGGCGCCGTGCTGGCCGGGACCGGCTCTCCCGACTCGGCGATGTATGCGCAATGGCAGGCGGTCGTGGAGCGTAACCGGGTGGATGTCGTGCCGGTCTACCAAGGCTACCGGTTGGACCTGGGTTCGGGGGTGTTTGCCGAGGTGCTAAATCCCCAGGCCGGGTCATCTTCTGGCGAGTCTGGCAATAACGAAGCCGTGGTGCTGCGGCTGACCTACGGTTCGATAAGCTTTCTGCTGACGGCCGACATCGAAGCCGAGGCGGAGGCCCTTTTAGCGTTTGGAGACACTAGGATACAGAGCACGGTGCTGAAGGTCGCCCACCACGGCAGCAAGACCTCATCCACCGCCGCCTTTATCAACGAGGTCGGCCCGGCGGCGGCGTTGATCTCGGTTGGTGCGAGCAACTCCTACGGCCACCCCAACGCGGAGGTGTTGGCCCGGCTGGCGGAGCAGACCGGTGGCGAAAACCTCTACCGGACCGACCGCAACGGCGACGTGGAGTTCATCACCGACGGCACGGAGCTGTGGGTTAATACTGAGCGGTGACCGGCGCTTGAGAACGAATTTCAAGAAGCCTTCAAGAAGCCTTAATGTATACTGAAATTTGATGTCTAGACTGGATTCGAGCGACTCTGTTTCATCAGAGCCGACAATCTAAGACGAGGGGCCGACAACAATTGGCTAAATACTCGCGGCCGGACGGACGGACCTGGGACCAACTCCGCCCCACCACCATCACGCCCGGTTACCAGAAATACGCCGAGGGTTCGGCATTGATCGAGATGGGCGCCACCAAGGTGCTCTGCGCCGCCTCTCTGGAAGAACGGGTGCCGGGATTTCTACGGGGCCAGGGCAAGGGCTGGGTAACCGCCGAATACTCCATGCTGCCCCGCTCAACCAACACTCGAACCGTCCGGGAGCGGGAATCCGGCAGGCCCAGTGGACGGTCGCAAGAGATACAACGGCTTATCGGCCGGTCCCTCCGGGCCGTCACCGACCTGGAAGCCCTGGGCGAGCGCACGGTCCAGATCGACTGCGACGTGATACAGGCCGACGGCGGGACCCGGACCGCCGCCATCACCGGGGCCTACGTCGCCCTGCACCAAGCTCTTCAGATGTTGGTGAATACCCGGGTCTTGACCCGGCTGCCGTTGCTGTGCCCGGTGGCGGCCATCAGCGTGGGTATCGTCAAGGGCCAACTCCTCCTCGACCTTTGCTATGAAGAGGACTTCTCGGCCGACGTGGACTTCAACGTGGTCCTCACTGCTCAAGGGGGGCTGGTGGAGTTGCAGGGGGCGACGGAGGCACGAGCCTTCCCGCGCCAGCGGGTGGAAGAGGTGTTGTCATTGGCGTCCCGCGGCATGGAGCCGCTATTCCGGATCCAGCGCGAGGCGGCCAAGGGCTTCCAGTGATGATAAGGAATTTCCGCGATACGTTTAGAATCTGCAACTCCAGGCTGGGATTGAGGACCTTTTTGGTCGTTGCGGCGCTGGCGGTTTTGGCCGCCGTCGCCTGTTCCAGCAATAACCCCGCTCCGACGGCTGTCCCTGTTCCAGCCACAGCAACCGCCACGCCGGCGGCCCCGCCCACCGTACCAGCGGGCGGGGCCAGCAAAATGCTGCAACTGCCCAACATCGCCGATACAGTGGAGAGGGTGCGCTCAGCGGTGGTCTCTATCGTGTCCGAGGTTATCATCGTTGACCGCTTTGGCCGGAGGCAGGTCGGCTTCAGCAGCGGCACTGGCGTAATCTTCGACGAATCGGGTTTGGTGTTGACCAACAACCATGTCATTGAAGGGGGAGTTAAGATTACCGTGACTCTGGACGACGGTACCCAGGAGGTCGCCGAGGTAGTGGGCGCCGAACTGGTGTCAGACCTGGCCGTTTTACGGTTGCCAGGAGACGGTTACCAGTCCCTGTCTTTTCAAGAGAACGGTGGTCTGCGCGTTGGCGACTGGGTGATTGCCATCGGGAATGCCCTAGCTCTGCCTGGAGGCCCCACGGTCACTGTCGGCGTCGTCTCCGCGCTTGGCCGGTCCATAGAAGCATCGGAGGACGTTACCCTTTACGACCTTATACAGACCGACACTTCGATCAACCCCGGCAACAGCGGCGGTCCTTTGATCGATCTAGCTGGAAACCTGGTGGGGATCAACACTGCGGTACTGCGGGGCACGGGCCTGGGTGGTGGGGTCTCCGTTGAAGGTATCGGCTTCGCGATCAATTCTGAGACGGCGCAACAGGTCGCGCAGCAACTTGTCGAATTTGGACGGGTCCGCTGGGCGTGGATGGGGGTCTTTTTGGCCGACCTGTCGCCCGAGGTCGCGGCGGAGGTGGGGCTGCCCATCCGCGAAGGCGTGATCATCCGGACCACGGTGATTGACGGTCCCTCCGACCTGGCGGGTATCCAACCGGGTGACATCGTGGTGAGCATCGGCGGTCACGACATCGCCACCGTGTCCGACCTGACCCGCCTGCTGAAGCAGGAGTTCAGCGTCGGTCAAAAGGTGCAGGTAAAGGTGTTCCGGACGGCCAACGGAGCCGGCACCCGAGAGACGTTGACCCTCGAGTTGGGAGAGCGGCCTCAGCGGTAATCCAAAGGAGGGTGCCCTGGGATTCTGTGTTGCCCGCCATCAGATGCAAATCCTATCCAACGACGTAGGCGCGGGTTTATAACCCGCAGCCCCACTCTTAAGCCATGGTTCTACCTGCCAGAACTCTGGTGCGCCGGTATGCCACTTGTTTTGTCAACCGCCGCCGCAAGAAAACAGGGCAGGTTGGAAACCTGCCCCTACATTTTCACACGCGCAAGATATCCGGTTAGGTGGTCTCGACGCCGTCCACGTCCAGGATCACGGTGGGGATGTCCAATTCCCGGAGTCCGGACTCTATCTGCTGGCGGTCGCCCACCACCAGGATCTTCAGCTGGTCGGGACGGACCAATTCCTGGGTGATGCGGTGCACTTCCTCCAGGGTTACGGCCTCCACGCTGGCCCTGACCGTTTGAAGGTAGTCGTCGGGCAGGTCGAACTGGACCATCTGGAGGATCTGGCCCATGATGGCTCCCGGACGCTCGAAATTGGCTGGGAAGCTGCGTAGGACGCTGGCTTTGGCATCGTCCAATTCTTCTTGGCTGATGGGCCGGGACCCCCGGACCTCGTTGAACTCTTTCAGCGTCTCCACCACCGATTCCTTGGTGACTTCGGTCTGCACCGACCCTCCGGCCAGCATGAGAGACGGACCGCGGTGCCACTGGATATGGGACTGGTAACCGTAGCTGTAGCCCTTCTCCTGGCGCAGGTTCTGGTTCAGCCTGGCGGAGAACTGCCCGCCAAAGGAGTAGTTCATCAGTGTGAGCCCCAGATAGTCGGGGTGACGCCGCGGGATGGTGGCATGGAGGGCTCGGATGACCGATTGGGGCGCTCCCGGCCGGTCCACCAGGTAGAGGGTGGCGGCGCCGTTGGACGGCTCCACCAGGACGCGTCCGTTGGCCGACGGGTCGCCGCCCTTCCAGCCGCCGAATACGGCTTCCGCCCTTTGCACCACCTCTTCGATACTGACGTCGCCCACCACAATCAGGTTGGCGGAGCGGGGCACGTAGTCGCGGGTGAATTGGTGTATCAAGTCGCCGCGAGTCAATGCCCCGATGGATTTTTCGGTGCCCGACAGTGGATGGCCGTAGCCCGAGTCACGGTCGAACACCAGGCCGGACATCAACTGCTCGGCCACGACGTTGGGCTCGTCTTTGCCCCGGCGGAGTTCGGTCATGTGCTCCCTGCGGACACGCTCCAACTCGTGGTCGGGGAAGTTGGGGTTTAGCGCCAGATCGGCGGTAAGTTCCAGGGCCGTGGGCCAGTGCTTGGTAAGGGTCTCCGCCGAGAACAGGGTGTACTCGCGGCGTCCGTCCGCCGAAAGCCGGGAGCCGATGAATTCGAAGGCCTGGGCAATCTCCTGGCTGGACTTGGTGCTGGTGCCTTCGGGCAACATCTGGGCGGTGAACCCGGCCAGTCCGGGAAGGTTTTCAGGGTCTCGGGAGGCCCCGGCGTCCATCAGCAGTCCGAAGGCCACTATGGGAAGACCGCGCTGCTCGACTACCGAGATGCCCATGCCGTTGGAGAGCGTGGTCCGTACCGGGGTGGGCGGCGTGAAGACCGGCTCGCTCTGGGGCGGCGGCATCACCGTCCGGTCGATGGTGGTGGCGGCCGACGAAAGGGCAGGCTCGGGCAGCACCCGCAGCCGGACCTGGTTGCCGCCCAAGACTGTCTGGGCCACCCGCATCACGTCCTCGCGGGTCACCGCCATGTACTTGTCCAGGCTGGTGTTGATGAGGTCGGGGTTGGATGAGAATACGCTGAAGTGGTTAAGCTGGTCGGCCCGGC
Source organism: Chloroflexota bacterium (assembly GCA_022573285.1). Taxonomy (GTDB): domain Bacteria; phylum Chloroflexota; class Dehalococcoidia; order Lucifugimonadales; family UBA3495; genus UBA9611. The sequence continues at coordinate 9 of JACZUF010000003.1, read as the reverse complement.
CGCCAAACC
>JACZUF010000044.1 GCA_022573285.1 Chloroflexota bacterium | reverse complement strand
GCTATCGGACGTCGCAATCTCTCGAAACGGCCGCTGGGGGAAAGGAAGACCCGTCTTGAACGATAGAGATATCGAAGACTTAGACCCGTTCGGCGACGAGGCCCCGGCCCGATCCAACCGGACCAGATTCCTGGTCGTAAGCGTCGTTATCGTACTCGCGCTTGGTTACATGATTTACGCAGCATTCCCTGGGAATGCCCTCTATTTTCTAACCGTTACCGAGTTCAACGGCAATTCCGAGGTCCAAGACGGCCGATTGCTGCGGGTGTCGGGCAAGTTGGTGGAGGGAACGTTCGGCCGCGAGGGCAAATCTATCCAATCTCAGTTCCAGATCACCGACAATGACGGAGATTCTCCGGGTATAACGTTGCAGGCCAGTTACACTGGTGTCCTTCCAGACCTGTTCTTTAACCCCCACTCTGAGCTCATCTTGGAAGGCAGCTACGGCGCTAACCAGGTGTTCCACGCGGATAACATCTTGGTGAAGTGCCCGTCCAAATACCGCGACTTGGAAGATGAACTAACCTCCGCAAGCGGTTGAACTAAAGGCGCGCCCGAACTGAAGAATGAGAAAATCCCCTGGACACCCCAGGGGATTTTCTTATTCGGCTCGGAGCGGCGGAGGCCCTAGAATGGCACCTAGTTCTCCCGGTGCATCCGGTCTAACAGAGATTGCTTCAGGGCGGATGGGGCATTGACGCCGGGCAGCCGCGACAGCGCGCCGATGGTGGCCGACAGTGTGCCCACGAACGCCTGGCAGGGCCCACACTTGCTCAGATGAGCCTGGAACGCCGACCGCTTGGCTTCCTTGAGGTCATTGTCGAGGTATGCGGAAGAGTGGTCTGCGACGTCGTCGCAATCGAACTCCCCTTTCCGGAAAAACCTTTTAATCACTCTAAACACGATATTCGCCCCCGCTCCATTCTATGTTGACGGCCCGGTGATGGGCAACACCCACACCCCGGGATGTTCGCACATTTGCCATAGTGGTAGTCTTCTCGATAGGTTAGATGCACTATCCCCTCGATTAGGATGCAAAACCTAGGATGCAAAAACGCCCCGCTGATCAGCGGGGCGTTTTGATTCCCTTGGTTGTTGGCGGTCTAGAACTCGAAGGCTCCCATCAACTGCTCGATGTTCTTGGGTTTGGCCTTTTCCCAGGTCTCCTCGATGCTGTGGTCCAACGAGGGCCGGTCGGTATCGTGGTAAATCACTCCCACGGGCACCCCTCCCTGTTGCAGCAGGGCGTGGGCGGCCTCCCGGTCCGACGTGTCATGGTCTTCGGGGATATCCCAAAGAGTGGGCTGGATCCCGTTCTTGATGTCGCCTTTTAACTCGATGAAAGTGTCGTTATAGACAGTGCAAGGCGATTGGATGTGGACAATGGAGAACCCGGGGTGGTCCATTCCCTGCTGGATGAGTTGGGCTAGGGGCCGCGGCTGGCCGGAGAACCCGGAGGCGATGAATGTAACGCCCAAGGTCAGGTACAGCTCCAGCGGATAGGTCTTGGTCTCCAGCTTGCCGAAGGGTGTGCTGCTGGTGACGGCGCCTTCAAGAGTGGTCGGGGAGCTCTGTCCCTTGGTCAAGCCGTAGACGCCGTTGTCCATGATCACGGCGCAGATATTCAGGTTTCGGGCTGCCTGCGGCCCGATATGCTCGGCGCCGATGCTGAGAAAGTCGCCGTCGCCGGCCACCACCACCACGTTCAGAGAAGGCTGGGCCATCTTTACGCCCAGGGCGATGGGGAGTGAACGGCCGTGGATCCCGTGGATCCCATAGGGCTGGTCTCCGTCCAACAGGTGGACCATGTTTCCGGAACAGCCGATGCCGGCCACAACCACGTTGTTCTCCATCGGCAGGCCGGTCTCTTCCATCCGGTTGATCATGGCTAACTCAAGGGCGCGACGCACTCCGAAGTCGCCACAGCCGGGGCACCACTTGAAATCGTATTCAGGGTTCTTCTTGGTCATACCCCGACCGTCTCCTTTAATCGCGCCTTCGTTAATTCCGTGATCTTTTCGACCAGGGTCCGGGCCTTGAAGGGGAGGCCCGTGTACTGGGTGATCGATTCCGCCTTGACACCCATCGAGCGCAGGATGCTGGAGAATTGTCCCTGGTAATTCAACTCTGGAACAATCACCAAGTCCTTCTGCTTCAGCTCTTCCAGCATCTTCGGCGGCAGAGGGTTCAGGTACATCGTGTAGTACCAACTCACCGGTAAGCCATTCTCTTTAAGGGTGTTATAGGCTTCCTGGGCTGGGCCTTTGCTGCCGCCCCAAGGCATTACCGCGATGGAGTGCTCCTCCTGGTCGCGTTCGTAGTCGTCCTCTTCCAGCAGCTTTATCTTGCTGAACCGCCGCTCGGTCATCTGCACATGGCGCTCCCCCAGGTGGGTGGTGTCGCCCATGTCGTCGTGTTCGCTGCCGTTGGCCACGTAAGCTCCCGGCGAACCGGGGATGGGCATCGGTGAGAGCTCTTTCCCGGCGTAGCGGAGGTAGCCGTTGGAGCCGGTATATACCAACCGCTTGGCTTGTTTTACCTTGGAAAGATCGGGTTTGGGTATGTTCTGGGACCGTTCGGCCAGGGACATCTCGGACATCAGAATGACTGGGCCCTGGTATTTCTCCGCCCACTCCAAGGCTTTGATGGCGCCATAGAAACACTCTTCCACGGTGCCGGCCGCGATGATGGGCAATCTAACGTCGCCGTGGGCCGGAAACATGCAACTCATAAGGTCGGACTGCTCGGTCTTGGTGGGCAGGCCGGTGGCCGGGCCACCGCGCTGTACGTCCACCACCACCAGGGGAATCTCAGCGATCCAAGCCAGTCCCAGGCCCTCGCTCATCAAGGAGACCCCAGGGCCGGCGGTGGCGGTCATGGCGCGTTTACCGGCGTAGCCCGCGCCCAGAATGGCGGTAATCGATTCAATCTCGGAGCTAACCTGGTAGGCGAACCGGTCTTTACCGACCAGGTTGCGTTCCATATACAGAAGGATAGTGGTGGCGGGCGATATGGGGTAGCCGACGTAGAAGTCGAGTCCGGCGGCAATCGCGCCCAGGGAAACGGCGTCGTTGCCCTTGATCATCAACTGATCGTAATCCGGCCTCTCCGGGGGAGCCAATGCGCCGAGGGAAAATCCGCTTTCCGCTATGTGGCTGCGGCCCAGGTTCAGGGCTTCGATGTTGGACCTGATAATCTCGGCGTCGCCGTCCCGGCCGCGGTTGAACCTTTGTTCAACGAAGCTCACCAGGTGCTCCTGGGGCATGTCGATCAGGTGGGCCAATGCGCCCATGATCACCATATTGGCGGCCCGGTTGTTGCCGGTGGATTTGGCCAACTCTTCGAAGGGCAAGCCAAAACTGCGGCCGTCGTCCTCTAATTGAAACTCGGTGGAATTGAAGATCACCACGCCGTCTTCGCGGACATCTTGGTAATGGGCGTCGTAGGCTTCCTTGTTGAACGCCACGAGGACGTTGACATCGTCGCCGGGGGCGAGGACAGGGTCTACGGAGATCCGGGCCTGGGTCCAGGTGGGACCGCCCAGGATCTGGGACGGGAAGGTGGCGAAGGTCAGGGCGTGGTAGCCCACCTGGGTCGCCGACTGCGCCAGGCCCTCCGCCGAAGTAACGACTCCTTGGCCGCCTTCGCCCGCGAACCGAACTACGAAGTCGCGCATCTCCATATTACAAAGTCCTCAAGGCCCGGTGAGCAGGCCAATGCGAGATGATGGTTTGGGCTGAAATGGCGAAACGCCATATGGATGGGGCTAAAATATAAGATGAATGTGGGGACTGGGGGCGCTGCGGACGTGGCGATGTAGCCGTAGATGTCATGAGAATTGTCGGAAGTGTCCTCTGGGGCAACCCAACGTCCTCCGTCCCTGGGTTAAAGTTCGGTGAACGCCGGTATAATGACAACCTATTTGGTCGTGGTTACACGCGTAAAACAGCCCCTCGAATATATCATCCGCTGGATTCCATTGTCAATCAAACCGGGCTAATATTCTGGCCCGTTTGGCGTGCCTAGCTTACTAGGTAAACCGCCGGATGCCAAGCCACGGTACGTAGACCCCCGTTCCGCGGCCAATTATCGACGCCGATAGAGACCGGAAGCGGTTGTTTGACGATTTTGGCGTGTGCTAGAATCCCGAATATGGAAGAGACCAAGTATAAACAGGCCAAGTTCGAAGATACCAAGTTTTGGGTCGCTTTAAGCCGGGTCCCGCAGTTGGGAACCGTGCGGTTCCGCCGGCTGGAGTCCCACTTTGGCGAACTCGAAAACGCCTGGAACGCCAGCTTTAATGAGCTCAAGGCAGCCGGACTTGATGACCGGTCAGCCCAGGAAATCGTGGCCGCCAGGAATAATTCGTCTCCTGACGACGAGATGGCGGCCCTTGAACGTGCCGGGGTTACGGTTGTAACCTGGAGTGAGCCGGGATACCCGTCGCGGCTCAAAGAGATCGCCGATCCGCCGGCCGTTCTGTACTATAAAGGTACTCTGTTGCCGGTCGATGACCGCTCGGTGGCCATCGTGGGCACCAGAAGCCCGACAACCTACGGGCGGGAAGCCGCCGCAGCGCTAAGCCGTGGACTGGCGGAGACCGGACTGACGGTGGTCAGCGGGTTGGCTTTGGGCATCGACGGCGTGGCCCACCGGAGCGCCCTGGAAAACGGAGGGCGCACCATTGCCGTGTTGGCTGGCGGTCTCGACCGGGTGTACCCGAAAGAGCATACCGGCCTGTTTAGGCAGATACAGGAGCAGGGGGCGGTCATCAGCGAGCAGCCCTTGGGCGTGAGGCCAGACCCTCGGAGCTTCCCGCGGCGCAACCGTCTCATCAGCGGCGTGTCGCTGGGCTCGGTGGTGGTTGAGGCAGCCGAGGGCAGCGGGGCCCGCTGGACGGTCTACCATGCCCTGGAGCAAGACCGGGAGGTTTTCTGTGTCCCAGGGAGTATCTTCTCTCCGGCCAGCGACTTCACCAACCGCATGATAAAAGAGGGCGCGAAACTGGTTACAGGAATATCCGATATATTGGAAGAGTTGAATATCGCCGAGGCCGCCCAAGGGCCACAGGCTTCCCCCAACGCCTCGAATGCCTCGAATGAATCGCCGGAGCAACTGCCGCTCGCCGCGGCCGATGAAGATGAACCGGAGGAGCAGGCGCTGCTCAGTCAGCTAACCGATGCTCCGGTACACATCGATCAGCTTCGACGGTCCTCAGGCCTCCCCATCACCTCAGTTAGCAGTACGCTCACAATGCTAGAGTTAAAAGGAAAAGTTAAACAGGTCGGTTGCATGCACTACATAAGAATTCGAGAGACGGCGGCGGTATATGACAACTCGTAACCGCGTATCGTCCAAGACGGCGGGCAAGACGGCGGGCAAGACGGCGGCCAAGCGGAAGACCACGGCCAAGCGGAAGACCGCCAGAGCCAAGGGGTCCAAGGCCAGGTCGGCCGCCGTAAAACCGCTGAGCTCCGCAGGCAAGAGCCTCGTTATTGTCGAGTCCCCGGCCAAGGCCAGAACGGTCGGACAGATTCTGGGCCCGAAATACGTCGTAGCCGCGTCCATGGGGCACGTCCGCGATCTGCCCAAAAGCAAGATAGGCGTCGACGTGGACCAGGACTTCGAACCGTCCTACGTCGTCATGAAAGACAAGCTTTCCCTGCTGAACCAACTCAAGAAGGCCGGCAAGGAAGCCAAAGAGATCTTCCTGGCCACCGACCCGGACCGGGAGGGCGAATCCATCTCCTGGCACCTCCAGGCTGCGGCGGACTGGCAAGACCTGCCCACGCCTCCCAAGCGGGTGGTGTTTCACGAAATCACCAAAGAAGCGGTGGAAGAGGCCTTCCGGAACCCCCGGGAAATCGACATGCAGTTGGTCAACGCCCAGCAGGCCCGCCGCATCCTGGACCGCCTGGTGGGCTACCAGATCAGCCCTCTGCTCTGGCGCCGGGTCCAGCGCGGCACGTCCGCGGGCCGGGTCCAGTCGGTATCGCTGCGCATGGTCGTGGACCGGGAGCGGGAGATCGAAGCCTTCGTTCCAGTGGAATCGTGGACCATCGACAGCCTGCTGCGGAAAGCCGGTGAAGAACAGACCGAGAAGAACCAATTCTCGGCCACGCTTCACTCCGTTAAGGGGGAGCGCGCCCGGATCGACATTCCCAAAGAGGAGGACGCCCGGCGTTACGAATCCGAGTTGGCGAACGCCGGCTACAAGGTCGCCGAGGTCCGAAAGCGAGACGTCCGGCAGCGGCCATCCCCGCCTTTCACCACCAGCACCATGCAGCAGGAAGCCGGCCGCAAGCTGCGCTTCACCGCCCAGCGGACCATGTCCGTGGCCCAGCAGTTATATGAGGGACTCAGCGTGGGAAGCGGCGGTCCGATCGGCCTGATCACCTACATGCGCACCGACTCCACTCAGGTAGCGGGTTCGGCCCTGGCCGAGGTGCGTGATTACATCCAGGGCCGGTACGGCAAAGACCATCTGCCGGCCAAACCCAGGTTCTACACCAGGGCCGCGAAGGGCGCCCAGGAGGCCCACGAGGCCGTCCGTCCCACGTCCATCAGACGGGACCCCGCGTCCCTGAAGGACTATCTGTCGCGGGACCAGTTGAACCTCTACACCCTGATCTGGTCGCGGATGCTGGCCAGCCAGATGGAAGACGCCAGGTCCGAGGCGACGACGTTGAACATCGACGCCGTCTGCAAGGGCACGGGCAAGGTGTATAACTTCCGGGCCACCGGCTCGGTCCTCAAGTTCGCCGGTTTCCGCACCGTGTATCTGGAAGGCCGGGACGACAGCAACGAGAGCGACGACAAGAACTCACTGCCGCCGCTATCCGAAGGCGACGCCTTGAATTGCTCCAAGACCGAGGCGAACCAGCACTTCACCGAGCCGCCTCCCCGTTATACCGAGGCCACGCTGATCAAAGCCATGGAAGAGAAGGGCATCGGCCGCCCCAGCACCTATGCCCCGACCATCGGCACGCTGGTGGACCGGATGTACGTCGAGCGGGAGCAGAACCGGCTGACCCCCACGAAATTGGGAATCACCGTGACCGACCTGCTCATCGAGTATTTCTCCGAAATCATGGACCTGGACTTCACGGCCAAAATGGAAGAGGAACTGGATGACGTTTCCCGGGGCGAACGGGAGTGGGTGCCCATGTTGGGTGAGTTCTACCAGCCGTTCCTGAAGGCCTTGGACAACGCCAATGAAATGATGCCCAAGGTACGCATGGAAGAGGAGACCGACGAGGTCTGTGACTGCACAGGGAGCGCCAAGTGCGAACACACGCTGATATGCGGGAAACCCATGGTGATCAAGACCGGGCGTTTCGGCCGGTTCATGGCCTGCACCGGATTCCCGGATTGCCGGAACACCAAGCCCATCTTGAAGAAGACCGGGGTCGCTTGCCCCAAGTGCGGAGGCGACATCGTGGAGCGCCGCGGCAAGGGCCGGAGCCGCTCCTTCTTCGGTTGCTCCAGATTTCCGGATTGCGACCTGTTGCTGAACCAGCGTCCGATGACCACTCCCTGTCCCGAGTGCGGCGGTTTGATGGTCCAAAAAAACCGGAACAACGCGGCATGCACTACCTGTTCTTGGCAGGAAGCCATCATCGAAAATCCGGAAAGCGCAGATACCGCGGAAGAGCTGGCGCCGGTTGGCGACTAGCCTCGACAACCCTGGTCTTGAGGGCTTGACCCAATTCGACCACTTCCTGGAAATGTTTCCCCGCTACCTCCGCGGCCAACGCGGTTTGTCCGAAAACACCGAGCGGGTCTACCTGGCCGACCTGCAGTCGTTCCGGCAGTACCTGGTCAACGAAGAGTTGGGGCTGACCGACATGGACCGGCAGGTCCTGCGCGGCTACCTGGCATGGTTGTCGACGGAAGGGAGAGACGGACAACGGGGATTCGCCAGGGTTAGCGTGGCCCGTAAGTTGACGGTACTGAGGACCTTCTACCGGTTCTTGGTCCAGGAAGGACTGTTCCGCTCCACCCCGGTCCCCTCCGGCCGCAGCTTCAAGCTCAAGGTCGCCAAGACCCTTCCCGATTTCTTGGGCCAGCGGGAAGTTGCCCGGCTGATGGACGCGCCCGACGAATCGACGGTCCACGGCATCCGGGATAAGGCCATCTTGGAAACGCTGTACGCGTGCGGTGTCCGGTTGGCTGAGATCCATGGGATGGACCTGACGGACATCCATTTCTCCCGCCGGGAGATCTTGGTCCGCGGCAAGGGTTCCAAGGAGCGGCTGGTGTTGTTCGGGGGTCCGACCGAGGACGCCTTGCGGCGTTACATAAATGAATCCCGGCGCCAATTGATGTCCAGGCCCACCCAGGCGCTGTTCTTGAACCGGTACGGTGAACGGCTGTCCCGGCGCAGCTTCGAGAAACTGGTGCGCCGGTATTCGGTCCTGGCCGGGACCAGGGCCGACGTCCATCCCCATACCCTGAGGCACACCTTCGCCACCCATATGTTGGAGGGCGGGGCCGACCTCCGGGTGATTCAAGAATTGCTGGGCCATTCCAGCCCCACGACCACTCAGGTCTATACCCACGTGACCAAGCAGGAAGCCCTGGTGGCTTACCTGTCGCATCATCCTCGGGCCGATGAACCGGCCGGCCGGACACCCAGAGCAAGCTCCAAAACGGAGGACCCAGTATCCACCGGGGAGGACGCCTAGAACCATGGCCAGTTTCTTGATTTTGAACGGCCCCAACATCAACATGCTGGGACGCCGGGACACATCGATCTACGGTTCCAAGACCCTGGATGAGGTCAACCAGGAGATCAGCCGGGTGGCCGAAGAACTTGGAGTCGAGGTCGTCTTCTACCAGTCCAACGTGGAAGGAGAACTGGTCAATTGCATCCAGGAACATTGGGGCAAGATTCAGGGGATAGTCCTGAACCCCGGCGCTCTGACCCATTACGGACTCAGTTTGAAAGACGCGCTGATCGACAGCCGGCTGCCGGTGGTCGAGGTCCATCTCGGCAACCCGTGGTCCAGGGAGCCCTGGCGCCGGGTCTCGGTCATCTCCGACATTGCCCGGGGCCAGATTGCCGGCTTTGGTTGGAGAAGCTATACATCGGCCCTTCAGGTCCTGGCCGCACTCGTTGAGGAGGAATCCAGATGAAAGACAGAGTGGAGGGACTCGTTGCCCAGTTCCCGGAAAAGGAGCTGGATGGCGTCTTGATCTCCGCGCCGGAGAACCGGCGCTACCTGTCTGGGTTCAGCGGCTCGGCCGGATACTTGTTTATCACCAAGGCTAACGCCATCTTGGTCACCGATTCCCGGTACACCGAGCAGGCCACCAACGAGTCGCCTGATTTCGAGGTCAGGCAGGTGCGCGGCGGTTGGGACTGGCTCGTCGAGGAGTTGAAGGCATCGGGGGTCAAGAAGGTGGGCTTCGAAAGCCAAGACATGACGGTCTCCTCCTACAACAGCCTGATTGACGCCATCAAGGGCGATTCCTCTTTGAGCGAAGTGTCATTTGTGCCGGCGCCCGGACTGGCCGAGAACCAGCGCATAATCAAGGACCAAGAAGAGCTGTCGATGTTGCAACTGGCCATTGATGCCGCGGACCAGGCCATGGACCAGGTCTGCCCCGCAATCACCCCCGGCATGACCGAACGGGAAGTGGCCTGGAAGATGGAATCGGCCATGCGCGACGCCGGCGCCGACACCATCAGCTTCGACACGATCGTCGCCGCCGGACCCAACGGGGCTATGGCCCACCATCAACCCACCGACTACGTGATAAAACAAGGCGAGCCCATCGTGATCGACATGGGCGCCAAGGTGGGCGGCTACTGCTCCGACCTCTCCAGGTCCATCCTAGTGGGCGAGCCCGACGAGACCTTCAAGAAGATTTACGACATCGTTTTGGGCGCTCAGCTAACAGCCATCAATACCGTGAAGGTAGGCATGACCGGAGAAGAGACCGACAGCCTGTCCCGGAACGTCATCGCCGAAGCCGGTTACGGAGACAACTTTGGCCACAGCCTGGGTCACGGCGTGGGCCTGGTGATCCACGAGAACCCCAGGGTCGGCCCCCGGTCTTCGGATATCCTTGAGTTGAACACGGTGTTCACCGTCGAGCCGGGCATCTATCTGACCGGCTGGGGCGGGATCCGCATCGAAGACATCGTGATCCTTCGGGAGGACGGGGCGGCGACACTGAGCAAGGCGGCGAAGTAGCCTCCGGCCCGGCCCGCCGGATTCCGGCCGACTTAGTGATAAACTCTTTCTAGATATTGCCGGGCTGGAATTATTTAGCCATCGGCCCTACCCAGCATTAGGCCGTCACCAGAGACTCGGAGGAATCGTAGATGTCCATCAATTTCGGCGACCTCAGCCGCGGGCTGGTTATCGAGCTGGACGGCCAACCCTGGGAGGTCATGGACTACGAGCGACACAAGATGCAGCAGCGGGCGCCCGTTACCCGCATCAAGATGAGGAACCTGTTGAGCGGGGCCGTGGTGGAACGCACTTTTCAGCAGTACCACACTGGGTTTACCGTAGCCGACGTGGATGACCGGCCCACCCAGTACCTCTACACCGACGGCAACTTCTATTACTTCATGGACCAGGAGACCTTCGACCAATATGACCTAACCAAGGAAATCTTGGGGGATGCGCTGGACTACCTGAAAGAGCAGGCGATGGTGGAGGTTATTCTCTACAATGGCTCGCCGATCAGCGTTAAGCTGCCGACCCACGTCGAGCTTGAAGTCACCGAGACTCCTCCGGCCTTCCGGGGTGACACCGCCCAGGGTGGCAACAAACCGGCCACTCTGGAGACGGGCATCCGAGTCAACGTCCCCATGTTCATCACTCCCGGGACGGTCATCCGGGTGGACACCCGCACCGGGGAGTACACCGAGCGAGTGAGCTAGACTGTGGCCGTCTACACCGTCAGCCAGGTTTCCGCCCACATCAAGGAGTCGCTGGAGTCCGACCCGTTGCTGATGGACCTGTGGGTCGTCGGCGAGGTCTCCGGGCTACGGACTTCCTCCGCAGGGCATACCTATTTTGGCCTCAAGGACCGGGAGAGCCTCCTGCGCTGCGTGATGTTCAAAGGCCAGCAGGGGGCGGATCTCCTTGCCGAAGGTGATTCCATCTCGGCCCACGGCCGGATCACCTTCTACACCCGAGGAGGCACCACCGATTTCATGGTGGACTTGGCCATGCCCGAGGGCGTGGGAGAACTGGCCCTGGAGTTGGAGCGGCTGAAGCAGAAGCTGGCCGCCGAAGGGTTGTTCGAGACCAGCCGCAAACGCCAACTTCCCAGGTTCCCCAAAAAGGTCGGAGTGGTCACATCGGCCACCGGGGCGGTTTTCCACGATATCCAGAACGTCTTGGGGCGCCGCTATCCCCTGGTGGAGTTGGTGCTTTCGCCGACCGTGGTCCAAGGGCCGGACGCCGCTCCCAAGATTGCCGCTGCCCTGGAGTTGTTGGACCGCGAGGGCGGCTGCGACGTGATCATTGTCGGCCGCGGCGGCGGGTCTCAGGAAGACCTTTGGCCCTTCAACGAAGAAGTGGTGGCCCGGGCCATCTATGCTTGCAAAACGCCGGTGGTCAGCGCCGTGGGCCACGAGACCGACGAGACCATCGCCGACTACGTGGCCGACGTTAGGGCCCCGACGCCCTCCGCCGCCGCCGAGTTGGTCGTCCCCGACGCCTACGTGCTCCGGCGTGATCTAACGGCCGCCGCCGCCAAGTTCTACCGGCTGTCGATGGACCAGAACGCGAGGCGCCGCTCCGAGGTGGCGGCGGTCCAGCGCCTGATGGAGAGGGGCCTGCCCGACACCCAGGACCTGCGCCGGCGGGTCGATGATGTTGGGCGGGTAGTACAGTCAGCGTCGTCAAGATTGCTGCTGGAGAGCAAGAGGCAGGTGGACGGTCTCAGCCAGCGCCTGCGGGCCCTGGACCCGGTGGCCACGTTGGGCCGCGGGTTCTCCATAGTCCAGCTGCCGGACACTTGGCAAGTGGTGTCCAGTGTCAAGCAGGTCTCGGAAGGCGACGCCCTGGAGATCACGGTTACCGACGGTTCGCTCCAGGCGGTGGCGGGACCGGGGAACGCCGGGGCGGCCCAGCGCCAGAAGGCAAAGACTCAGAAGGCAAAGCCCCAAGCGGCGAAGCCAAAAGCTAAATCCGCCCAGCCCGGTGGAATGGCCCGTCTTTTGTAGCGCCGGCCCCTTGCGGATTCCGATCCCTGCTGGCATGCTTGTGCCGCGGGAAAAACGTCTCTGACCAACCGCTCCCCGGGAGGCTAGACCATGGCCAAACCAAAGAATTCCGCGCCCAATGGGGACCCTGCCCCGATGCATCGGGGCACCAGCTTCGAGGACTCCTTCCATCGGCTGAACGACATGGCCGAACAGTTGGAGGCCGGCGGGCTGACCCTGGCCGAGGCAACCTCCCGTTTTGAAGAGGGAATGAAGCTGGTGCAGTTTTGCAACGAGCTTCTGAACAACGCCGAATTGAAGATCACCGAGTTGAAAGAGGCCTACCGATTGGAGGGCGCTCAGCCGGGTTTGGACAGCCTGGACGACCCAGACGAAGATTCGGAAGAAGACCAGGACGAAGACGCGGACGAGTAGGACTCCGGCCATCGGACCATTAAAAGTGTTGGGGAAGGTGTCGACCTGAGGATGTTGAGTATCGGGTGGTTCTCCACCGGTCGTGGAGAGGGTTCGCGGGGGCTCCTTAGCTTCGTGCAAGAGCGCCTGACTGAGACCGGCGCCAACGCCCGCATCAGCTTCGTTTTCAGCAACCGGGAGCGGGGCGAGGCCGAGGGGTCAGACGAGTTTTTCAACCTGGTGGACAGCTACTCGATTCCCTTGGTCGCCTATTCCTCCGCGGCCTTCCGAAGGGCCGTCGGAGGCCGCTTCTCCGCACACCGCGAGGAGTTCGACCAACAGGTGATGGACAAGCTGGCCGGCTATGAAGCCGACATCTGTGTGCTGGCCGGATACATGTTGATCGTTGGCGGCAAGATGTGCCGCCAATATCCTCTGCTGAACCTACACCCGGCCCTTCCCGACGGACCCACCGGCACCTGGCAGGAAGTGGTCTGGAATTTGATAGAAACGAGGGCGGCCAAGACGGGGGCCATGGTCCACCTGGCCACGGAAGAGGTGGACCGGGGACCCGTGATCTCGTACGTCACGGTGCCGATAACCGGGCCTGGGTTCGACCGGCACTGGGAGTCGTTGCAGGGGCAAGACCTAGAGCGGATAAAGAAGGCCGAGGGGGAGGGCTTCGCTCTTTTTCAGGCCATCCGCAGGGAGCAATACCGGAGAGAGCCGTACCTGCTGTTCGAAACCCTGCGGGCCGTGATCCAAGGTGAAATAGCGGTCCGGGGCGGGCAGGTGTTGGATGCCTCCGGAGCGCCCCTATCCCGGTCCATGCCCCATGGACTCTGCCTCGACCGGCAGATCGCCGAAGCTATGCTGGAAGACCCGGCGAAAAGCGCGGGTTAAGCAGACTTCTGGACGGGATGGGGCGGCAACTCAACCTTTCCGCCGTCGTCACTGAATAGGCTTGGCGGGGCGGTGCCTTCGATCGAGTCCCGGTCCACCACGCAGCGGAGAACCCCATCCAGCGACGGCAGATCGTACATCACGTCCAGGAGCGTATCCTCGATCACGTACCGCAGACAGCGGGCGCCGGTCCGGTGGTCCAAGGCCCGCTCCGCCGCCGCATCGAGGGCGTCGGGGGTGAACTCCAGTTCCACGCCGTCCATGCTGAACAGTTGCTGGTACTGCTTTACGATGGCGTTCTTGGGCTCGGTAAGCACGCGGACCAATGAATCTTTGTCCAGAGGCTCCAGCCCCACCGTGACCGGCAGCCTTCCCACCATCTCCGGGATGAAACCAAACTGCAACAGGTCTTCGGGAATCACCTGAGTTAGGGCGCTTCCTTCCAGTTCCACGCCGTCGCGGCCGCCGGCCAGGAACCCCATCTGGGATGATCCGGAACCGAGCCGCTTGGTAACGATCTCTTCAAGTCCGTCGAAGGCGCCGCCGCAGATGAACAGGATGTCGCGGGTGTTGATTTGAAGGAATTCCTGGTGGGGGTGTTTGCGGCCGCCTTGGGGCGGTACGTTGGCGACACAACCTTCCACTATCTTCAGGAGCTCTTGCTGCACGCCCTCGCCGGAGACGTCCCGGGTGATGGACCGGTTCAGGCCTTCCTTTCGGGCGATTTTGTCCAGTTCGTCGATGTAAATAATGCCGTGCTCAGCCCGGTTCACATCCCAGTCGGCGGCCTGGATCAGCCTGAGGAGGATGTTTTCCACGTCCTCGCCGACGTAGCCGGACTCGGTGAGGGAGGTGGCGTCGCAGACGGCGAAGGGGACATCCAATGTGCGGGCGAGGGTCTCGGCCAAGAGGGTCTTGCCGCAACCGGTGGGGCCGATGAGCAGGATGTTGCTCTTTTGTAGCTCTACATCCGAGCCGGAGCGCGGGTGTCCGTTCCAGATCCGCTTGAAGTGATTGTAGACCGCGACGCTGAGAACCTTTTTAGCCTTGTCCTGGCCCACCACGTAGGTGTCCAGGTTGGCGTAGATCTCTCGCGGAGCTAGAGGTTTCGCCGGTTCGAATTTCTTGGTCGGGGCGGGCGCTTCCTCTTCCACCACCTGACCGAGAACCCTGATGCAATCGTAACAAACCGCTGCTTTGCCTTCCCCGGCGATCACCATGTCTGACCGCGGCTGGGGTTTTTCACAGAAAGAACACCGCGGAAGCTTTGTTGCACTCCTACCGTCTGCCACACTCACCACCCGAACCCTGCACTAAACGATTTTGGGAATTACTTAAGAATCGGCTTCTTCATTCTTCTTGGAACCAAGGATTTCGTCGACCAAGGAGTACTCCACCGCCTGTTCGGCGGAAAGGTAATAGTCCCGGTCGGTGTCTCTGGCTATCTTATCGTAGGTCTGGCCGGTGTTCGTCGACAACATGGTGCGGATCTTGTCCTGTAGCCGGATTATCTCCCGGGCCGCGATTTCGATGTCCGTGGCCTGTCCTTGGGCCCCGCCCATGGGTTGGTGCATATGGACGGTGGAATTGGGCAGCACATACCGCTTGCCTTTCTCCCCACCCGAGAGCAGGATTGTGGCCATGCTGGCGGCCATTCCCAAACAGATGGTGGAGACTGGGGGATTGATCAATTGCATCGTGTCGTAGATGGCCAGGCCGGCGCTGATCACCCCGCCCGGGCTGTTGATGTAGAGGTTGATGCCCTTGTCTGGGTCTTCCCTTTCAAGGAACAGCAGTTGGGCGATAATTAGGTTGGCCACCTGGTCGTTGATGGGCGTACCCAGAAAAACGATCCTCTCCTTAAGCAGAAGGGAATAGATGTCAAATGCCCGCTCACCCCTGGGGCTGGTCTCGATGACCATGGGAACCATGTTTTGGGGGACGAATAATCCGCTTGCGTTGGGGACGTCTTGCATCGGGGTGCGCTCCTTATTCGGTTGCTTCTTCGGCCGGTGAAGATTCTTCTTCCGGCGCGGTTTCTTGATCGGGCTCCGAAGAATCCATAGACTCTCCGGGGGCTGGGGGTTCTTCGGCGGCAGGAGTGGCGGATGCCTCTCCTTGGACTATCTCAACCAACCTGGCCATGATCTTCCGGTTCATCAGGGACGACCGGATGGATTCTTTGGCGCTTTCCGTATTTAGGGCCTGCTTCATGGACGCTTCCGATTCACCGCTGGTGGCGGAGATCAGGCTGCTGACCTCGGCGTCGACATCTTCGTTGGAGATTTCGATATTCTCCACGTCGGCCAATTTTCGCAGGAGCAACATGGTGTTGAGCCGTTCTTCCGCCTGAGGCTTCATCTGCTCCCTGAGCTCTTCCTCGGTCTGGCCGGCATAACTGAGGTACTGCTCCATGTCCATGCGCTGGTTGCGCAGGGCCCGTTCGCGCTCTTCGTACATTAAGTCCAATTCACGCTGGTAGACCAGTTCTGAGGCCTCGATTTTGGCCAGTTTTTTGAGTTCTTCGAGGCTGGACTGCTCCAGACGGCGAGTCTCGGCCGCCTCACCCTCGTCACTGAGACGCTGCCTGATGTGGTCGGAAAGGGCGTCCAGGCTCTCAAAACCTTCCCGCACCCCCTTGGCAAATTCGTCGTCCAGGTCCGCCAGTATCTTCACCTTAATGGAAAGGACGTCAACGTCGAACCGGCACTCCTTGCCGGCGTAGTCCTGTTGGGGGTAATCGTCGGGGACGGTCAGCGTGAATTCCTTGGACTGGCCCTCGGTCATGCCCTCCAGATAGATGGAGAAGCCCGGCAGGGGGAGGTTGTTGTCCTGCTGGGGAATAAAGTCTATTCCTTGGTCATCGATGATCTGCTCGGCGCCGATGGTCCCTTTGACGTTCATAGACACCAGGTCCCCAAAGGCCACCGGGCGTTCCACCGGCTCCCACGGCGCCGACTCGAAGCGTAGGTCTTCCAGTACGTGCTCCACCTGTTCGTCCGTGACTTCCACCGCTTCCCGCTCCAGGCGGATCGAGCGGAACTCTCCCAGGTCCACGACGGGCTCCAGTGCCACTACGGCCTTGAACGACACGGGCGCCGTCTCGAGCACTTCCAACTGGGGTTCCATGAAGGCCTGGATGTCTTCGTCCTTTAGTACCTTGTCCAGAGACTCTGGGATCATGAATTCCAGGGCTTCATGGACCAGCGCTTCCCTGCCCAGATGGTTTTCAATCACCGATCGAGGGGCTTTGCCGGGACGAAATCCAGGGATGCGGACGCGGTTGGCAACCCTTCGGTACGACCGGTTGAGGAACGGCTCCTCATCTTCAGCGTCCATGGATATGGTCAGGGTTACCTCTGTAGTTGTGACCGAGTCCTTTGTGACGTTCAACGCCTTTCCTCTCCGTAGCATGCCCTGGCCGGGGGGTGAAACAGCCGAAGTATCAGCCAACCAAACAGCGGGCGCAAAGGTGGTCCTACAGTGTGTCCGGGTAGCCACGATTATAGCATACCGTTGACTTAGTCCTTCCAAATACAGCCGAGCGTACAAGACCGGTTTCATCGTATTCCGAACTACGGGCCAGGCAGTGGTACGGCAGCCGTTCTTACCCTGCGCCTAGCCGGCCTTTAGCGACCGCCAGCCTGTTCAATCACATAGGGCTCCGATTCTCAACATTTGATTATGATTGAAAGCGATCCGGCGTGAACGTTAAGATGTGGGATGTGATGGGCCACTCAGCCGAATTTGCGGCCTGCGCCTGGAGAAGGTATGAGCAAACAAATAATCACGATTGGTGTCGTCGTAGGTACCGTCGTTGCGCTAGCTGTGGTCTTCGGCATATTACAGCCGGTTCTGTGGAAACCAATATTTGGAGAAACCCCCCCGAGTCAGGTGACCGATTTATCGCTGATGCTCACCCTCTTCTTAGCATTGTTAACAATCGGCATAGCCGTTTTCGGCGTAGGAGCATGGCGTCTGTTGCGAGAGGAGATGAAAGCGGAAATGGAAGCAGCTGTCCTCAGATCAGATAGACGCGTGACCCGGGCGCTGGCTTCATTGCTCGCCAACGTTGGTTACACAAGGTATATCGATTACGAAGTAACCCAGTATCCGAATCAATTAGATGAAGCGATTCGTTTCATGGAGGAGGCCTGGGGGGATTACGGTAGGTTTCTTGAGGATAGTGATGCTGAAAGCGAATTACTGATTTGCCAGATCAAGAATAACCGGGGATTGTTTCTGGCAATCAGGGAACGATCATCAGACGCAAGCATAGCCAGGGAGTGTTCGGATTATTTGGAGGAGAGATTGGGTGATTACGGAGGGCAAGTCGCAGAATCATGGATCGATACGATAGCCACGATTCAACGGATTTTCCCAAAACCATAGGCCGCTAATTTGCGGCTGGTCTTCCACCGCCGTTAGCCCCTTGGTATTTTGGGAGCAGGTGGGTTTGCCACAATTGGCTTTGGTTTTAGTGGCGGTAGGGCACTCATATCGGCCTCCTGGCAAGTATCCTGACCCAATTGGTCCAAGCTGTGCATTCTCCTGGAGTCGTCCAATTCCACGCTCCAATCATCGCGAAACTGAAGGCGCTATCAGACCGCCTGAGCTTCCACTAATATTATACCACTACTGGTTGAAAATCCCGACATCTACGGGAGCATTTAAGCGTGGCTACCAAAACGTGCCGTCACCAGTCTTGGCGTTGGAATCAAGAATATCACTGACCCAAAATTGAGGCAATTTAAAGACTGGATACGGATTGATTGATTCTCGGTGGATTCCGGGCCTTGCTATATTGTTTCAATCAACGGGGCGATCGGCTGATGGTAACCGTCGACGGGTCAGTGCACACGGTCCCATCAAACAAAAATCTGCGAAACCGGGCATGGTTCCTTGTCGAATTTTTAGTTTTTGACCAAAATTAACATAAGTTTAAGAAATTATTAAAACTCACCCCAATTTCCATTGACGGTTATGTTTATAAGTTGTTATTGTCAGGTGCAATCGCATTGGCGAAAGGGTAGTTGGGCGGCGGGGTCTACGGGATATCTTCGCTGATTTCTGCGGACTTTTAGCCCGGTTTCCCTGAAAAGATTTTCGGCCCCCTGCCGGATGTTGCCAACAAGAAGTGATGTGGCCGCCACGGTGAATTCGGCGGATGGGAGCGGTGGTGTCGCTGGCAACCCTGACAAGAACAGCAGAACTATCAGACTCTTGGCTAACGGAGCTTATGGGCCGCACCGGTCATGGACCCGACGGCAATTTTGGTGTTTCCCACCGGCCGGTACTTCTGACGGAGACGGTCCATCAGTTGGCGCTGCAAGAGGGCGGGACCTACCTGGACGGCACCACTGGAGAAGGAGGCCACTCCGAGGCCATTCTACAGTCTGAGCCGCCGGTCAAAGCCGTATTGGCCATCGACCGGGACCCCCGGTCTCTGGAAGCGGCCCAGTCCCGGTTGGCCGGGTTCGGCGGCCGGTTCCTGCCCGCTCCGGGCAACTATGCCGACATGGCCGGTCTGGCCGCAGAGCGGGGGATAACCGGCGTTGACGGCGTCTTGTTGGACCTGGGGTTCTCCTCCCGCCAGATCGAGAGCCCCGGTTACGGAATGAGTTTCCAAATAGACGGACCTCTGGACATGCGGTACGACCCTCTTGGGGACCTGACCGCCGAAGAGATCGTCAACACCTACGACGAACGAGAATTGGGACAGCTCATCCGGCGCTACGGGGAAGAGCCCCGGGGCATGAGCATCGCCAGGGCCATCATTAAAGGGAGGCCCGTCGCCACCACCGGCCAATTGGCTTCCATCATCGGCGCGGTGCTGGGACGCCGCCCCGGCCAACGGATCAACCCGGCCACCAAGACCTTCCAAGCCCTGCGCATCGCGGTTAACGACGAGCTTTCCAACGTTGAACGCGGTCTGGACGCGGCGGTGGGCCTGCTTGTTCCCGGTGGCCGGTTGGTGGTGATCAGCTACCACAGCTTGGAAGACCGGACCGTGAAGGTGTTTTTCAACCGGGAGGCGGCCACCTGTGTCTGTCCTCCCAGTCTGCCGGTATGCGTCTGCGGTCAGACGCCGCGCCTGAAGATCATCAACCGGCGGGTGATAAAACCATCCAGTGAAGAAGTACAGTCCAATCCGCGGAGCCGCAGCGCTAAACTGCGGGCCGTTCAGCGGATCTAGCCGGACCGCTCCCGATAAATCGGATTATGGCACCAATACGGCACAGATAAGGAAGGTGACAGGTTGGCAAGAGACACATTCTATACCTCGGTAGACATCGGCACCGATAAAGTTACCTCCGTCATGGCCCGCGTGGGGACCGAGGGCGAACTTAAGGTGCTGGGCACCGGCGTTGTGACCTCCCAAGGGATGCAGAAGGGCCGGATCGAGAATATCGACGAGGTCAAAGAGACGGTCCGCTCCTCGTTGGAGGAAGCCCAACGTTACATCGGAAAGGCAGTGTCCACCGGCGTTTACACCAGCGTCACCGGGACCCACCTGAGTTCGCTCAACACCAAAGAGGTGGTGGACAACCCCGACGATGTGGGCGACATCACCAGTAAATTGCTGCACCGCTTGCTCCGGGGTTCCTTCCCCGACGTCGGCCCAGACCAGGAAATTCTTCACGTTATTCCCATTGGATACCACGTGGATGGCATGTCCGGCATCCGCAATCCGGTTGGACTCCACGGCAACCTGGTGGAGGTGGAGGCCCACGTGGTGATGGGCGACGCCGTCACTCTGAAGAACACCGTTAAGGTGATCGAGGCCAACAAGGCTTCGGTTAAAAGCATGGTGCTCCACTCTCTGGCTTCCGCCGAGGCGACCTTGAGCGGCGACGAGCGGGAGATGGGCGTCGTCTTGGTCGATATCGGCGGCGGCACCACCGATATCGCCATCTACCGTCAGGGCCAACCGTGGTATTCGGCGGTGATCCCGGTGGGTGGCAGCCAGTTGACCAGAGACCTCTCGGTCGCCTTCAAGACGCCGATGTACATGACCGAAGAGATGAAGATCAAATGGGGCAGCGTGATGCCCGAAACCATCCCGGCCGACGACGAAGTGGTGATTCCCAGTTTCCAAGGACAGCCCCAACATTCGCTGTCCCGCCGGATCCTGAGCGAACCGCTGCACGACAGGATGGTGGAGCTGATAAAGCTGATTGTATTGAAGGTGAGACAGTCCGGACTGAGAGAATTCCCCCCCGCCGGAATCGTGCTGACCGGAGGAGGGGCGGAGATGACCGGGCTGACGGAACTGTTCCAAAAAACCCTGGGCGGACAGGTCCGTATCGCCTACCCGGACGGTATCGCCGGCCTGCCGGCGCAGCTCAGAAAGCCGGCCTTCTCGGCCTCTGTAGGGCTGCTCCTCTGGGGGATAAAACACCAGGGCGAAACACGGTCTTCCTTGAATGGAGGCCGATCGATAATGGGTAACAGATCTTGGCGATGGGGGTTGGGCAGGAAAAAAGCGGCCGCAGTGAGGTAGCAACAACTTGGCCGCCGACGCTCCGGGGAATCGCCCGGATAACGGACCCAGCAAGATTAGCCAAATGTCTAATGGACCGAGTGGAGTCCGGCAACGGGCTCCAAACAATAAACCGACGATGATGTGGAGGACCTAGCATGGTAGAAGGCAATTCGGCAGCATGGGAACCCAGCAAAGACGCAGACAACACCTTCGAGATGGTGCAGGAGATCAACGCCGCTGCGCCCAATATCAAGGTGATGGGCATCGGCGGCGGCGGCAGCAACGCCGTTAGCCGGATGTTCAAGGATAAACTGCCCGTGGTCGAGTATTTCAGCGTCAACACCGACGCCCAGCATCTGTTTCGATGCGACGTGTCCCACCGGCTGGCCATCGGCCAGAACCTGACCAGGGGCCTGGGCGCCGGCGCCAATCCCGACCTGGGACGGCAGGCGGCCGAAGAGAGCCGCCACGATATCGAAAAGGCGCTGGAAGGCGCGGACATGGTCTTCTTGGCCGTGGGCATGGGCGGCGGCACCGGCACCGGCGCCTCTCCGGTGATCGCCCAGATCGCCAAGGAGTCCGGCGCTCTGACCATCGCCGTGGTGAGCAAGCCCTTCTCGTTTGAGGCGAACATCCGCAAAAAGAACGCCGAAGAGGGTATTGCCCGGCTCCGGGACAATGTGGATACCTTGATCGTTATCGACAACGACCGGCTCCTGCAACTAAACGCCCAAGGGGAGCAGACCTATACCTGGGAAGACGCGTTGAAGATGGCCGACTCGGTCCTGCAACAGGGTATCCAGGCCATTGCGGAAGTGGTGACGGTGCCCGGCGAGATCAACGTCGACTTCGCCGACGTCCGCACCATCTTGAACAACGCCGGCCAAGCCTGGTTGGCCATCGGCCGGGGCAAGGGTGAGAACCGGGCGGTGGACGCGGCCCGCATGGCCACCAAGAGTCCCCTCCTGGACATATCCATGGACGGCGCCCGCCGGATCCTGTTCGTCATCACCGGCGGACCAACCCTGACTCTTCAAGAAGTCCAGGATGCGGCCCGAGTGATTCAGGACCTGTCCGACCCCGACGCCAATATCATATTCGGCACCTGCCGGGACTCCAAGCTGGACGACGAGGTCAAGATCACCATGGTGGCCGCGTCCTTCCCGGTTGTGGCGGAGAACCAGCAGCTCCGCGAGGACGAACTGGAGCGGTTGCTGCAGGACGTCATTCCCCAGTCGGAAGAGGAACTGGACGTGCCAAGTTTCTTGCGGCGAAAGTCTGGGAACAAAAACCGGGGCTTTTTCCGTTAAATTCCGTCAATAGCACAAAGGCTCCCGGTTTCACCGGCCATGTTAGGATAAATATGCGGAAAGGCTACATCAGTGGCCGGGCCGCGCCGGGCCGGGAGCCCATTAAAAACAGAGTAATGTTCTCGGAGGCCTAAGCGCACTAATCCCCCTAATCAAGGCACCCTAATCAGGCGCCGGGAATCATCTTTCGACCGCCCTTCTTAATCGGAGGGCGGTCTTTTTTGTGTCTTGAATACCCGGCCGGGCCCGGCCTTGCCCGCCTGCATGCTTATTACGAATATCGTTAAGGATTGACAAGTTAATAATCGGTATATAGAATCTTAGACACTATAGATAGTAGGTTTAGTTAACAATAACACTATATATAGTATCTAAAACGAATTTAAGAAAAGTCTAAAAAAACAACCAAGAAATGCACTGCCCATTTTGTGGCCATCCCCATTCCAAGGTCACCGACTCCCGGGTGGTGGAGAGCGGGATCCGGCGACGGCGCGAATGCCAGAGCTGCGAACTCAGGTTTACAACCTATGAACGGATCCAGGCCGCTGCTCTGATGGTGTCCAAACAAGATAACCGAAGAGAAGAATTCAACCGTGAAAAGCTTATCTCAGGGATCAGAAAGGCCTGCGCCAAGAGGCCCGTAGCCTCGCGGACCATCGACAAGATGGTCGAAGACATCGAGGCCCAATTACAACACAGGGGGAACATGGAGGTTTCGACCACCGTAATCGGCACGATGGTGATGGAGCGGCTTCGGGAGCTGGACCGGGTGGCCTACATCCGTTACGCCAGCGTCTACCGGGCCTTCCAGGACATAGAGAGTTTCGAAGAGGCGGTCCGGGACCTGCGAGACGAGTCCCAGTTACCCCTTCTGGACATGCCGCCGGCCCTGCCCAAGAAAGGTCGCCGGCGTTCAGTGGCGCCGGAAGCGCAGTTCCGCCCGGGGCCGAAGAAAGGCCAAGGTAAGAAAACCCCGGGTGGCCGGCAAAGCGTCAGCCCCCAACGCGGCCTGATCGATCAGCAATAGCTCCAATCGAATCCATGGAGTCCCGGAAGACCGGAAGCACTATTCAATCATTCATCCAAGGAGACCCTGATATGAACGGCAGCTTGCAGTACTCGGCCCTAACCAGGCTCCTGACCCTCAACAATCAGGTCCATGATCTGGAGAACCGGATGTTGGCGGAGACGGTTCCCACCGGCCCATACGTAAACGTTGGGGCCTTAGAGGTCTCGGACCAGATGGTTTCGGGCAGCCGCATCGCCGAGATTCAAGATGAGATGGACCGGTTCGCCCGGGCCAGTCTGGCCGCCTGCTGGCTGGGCAATGCAAACGCCGAAGACGAAGATTACGAACTCTAGTCTCCGGCCGTCTCCGGTTTCTCGAACCCGCTATTTCTAACCCGGTCCGTCTTGCGATGATTCCGTGAAGTTGGGCGGGACCGTCGCTGGCCCTTAACCGTCGAATCGGTGCAACAAAAATTGGCGTTCCGGCCCTGGTCTTTCCAGAAAATCGGACCGCAGCGCCCCGGCCTTCTTCCCCGCTCAACGCCCTCTTGCCACCCCCGGTAAACTCCCGTTAGGCCGATGATTTTGGTCCGTAATATTCCCCGGATTTCTATTGACTTCCCCAAAAGGCAGGATTAGAATTCGCCTACTACCTTTTGTAGTTTGAAACACATCAACCACATCATGTTGTGGTATACGACATAATCTAGAGCCTTATTAGTGGTATGTTGTAGGTGGTGTTTGTACCGGGATTATCTCACCAAAGCATTTAGGCCGCTCCCCGGCCGGGCTGACATTTCGGTGGCGAAAATCCGGACATTCGATGCTACAAATAAGGGCCGAGGGGAGTACCTGGATTCCGGCCTTCGCCGGAATGACACCAAAGAGGAACACCGAAATGACCGCGATTCATCAAGAGCCTGGAACGGCCGCAGAGATACAGGAAAGACGCCGACGCATAGCAGCGGCGCTAGAGGCCGCTGGAATAGCCAAGCAGACCAACGAACGGTCCACGGAATTGACCGACAACGCCAAAGTGGTGCTGGCGAGGCGTTACCTTTCCAAGGACCGGGAGGGCAAAGTCCTGGAAGATCCTGTGGGTATGTTCCGCCGGGTGGCCAAGAACCTGTCCGAGGCCGACAAGATCTACGGCGCCACCGAAAAGGAACGACAGGCCACTGAAGATAAGTTCTTCCAGACGATGCAGCGTCTGGAGTTGCTGCCCAATTCCCCCACCCTGATGAACGCCGGACGGGAGCTACAGCAGTTGTCGGCGTGCTTCGTGCTGCCCGTTGACGACGCCTTGGACTCGATCTTCGACAAGGTGAAGCAGACCGCCATGATCCACAAGAGCGGCGGCGGCACCGGGTTCTCCTTCAGCCGTCTCCGGCCGGAGGGCGACGTGGTGGGCTCCACCGGCGGCATCGCCAGCGGTCCGGTTAGCTTTATCCGCGCCTTCGACGCCGCCACCGACGTGGTGAAACAGGGCGGCACCCGCCGCGGCGCCAACATGGGAATCTTGAACGTCGACCATCCGGATGTCGAGAAGTTTATAAGATCCAAGGAAGACGGCAAGAACCTGAGCAACTTCAATATCTCGGTCGCCGTCGATAGCGATTTCATGGAGCGGGCCAAGGCCGGTCAGGAATACGACCTGGTCAACCCGCGCACCGGCAAGGTCACCGGCCAACTAAACGCCAAAAAGGTGTTCGACCTGATGACCAGCATGGCCTGGAAGACCGGCGATCCCGGACTGATCTTCTTGGACCTGATCAACCAGGACAATCCCAACCCCCAGTTGGGCGAGATTGAAAGCACCA
>JACZUF010000075.1 GCA_022573285.1 Chloroflexota bacterium | reverse complement strand
CCGTGGCCGTTGGCGCCGCAGAGGCAGGCGATGTGAATCCCGGTGAAGTCCAGCGTGGGAACGTTCTCCCGGTAACAGAGAAAGTTTCTGAGAGTGAGCCTGAGGGGTATCATGGGGAAGGCCTCGAACCGGCCCGGTATGGGGGACCTGAGGGGGAACCGGCCACCTGCAACCTCCACCGCACCAAAGAAATGTGCCCGCTGCCCCGGTTTCCGCCCCCGGTTGAATCGTCGGGTTGGACCGCCGGCCGGAGCGTAAATAATTCTAGCACAGCGCCCGAAGCCAACTGGAAGCCCAAGCCCGGCTATAATCTTTCACATCCACGCATCGAAACCCACGGATCAATACTCCCGCAGGCACACCCACACGGGCAAAATGCCGCAACCAGAACCTGAATCGTCAAACATAATCGAGGTCCGAGACCTGCGCAAGAGCTACGGCGACCTGAAAGCCGTGGACGGCGTCTCATTTTCGGTGAGTTCTGGAGAGGTGTTCGGCATCTTGGGACCCAATGGCGCGGGCAAGACCACCACCGTCGAGATACTGGAGGGAATGCGCACCCCCGACAGCGGAACGGCCTTGGTCAACGGCATCGACGTCCAGAAAAACCCGCGGGCGGTTAAGAAAGTTATCGGCATTCAGCTCCAGTCGTCCGCCTACTTCGACCGGCTGAACCTGACCGAGATATTGGACGTGATGGCCAGTATCTACCACCGGGAGATTGACGCCTTGGGCCTGTTGAGAAAGGTCGAACTGGCCGACCGAGCCAAAGCCCTCTTCAAGGAGCTTTCCGGCGGGCAGAAACAGCGGTTCTCCGTTGCCTCCACACTGATCAACGACCCGGTCCTGCTGTTCCTGGACGAGCCCACCACCGGCCTGGATCCCCAAGCCCGGAGGCACATGTGGGAGCTGGTCAAGCAGTTCAAATCGGAAGGGCGCACCGTGCTGCTGACCACCCACTACATGGAGGAGGCCGAGGAACTTTGCGACCGGGTGGCCATCATGGACCACGGCAGGATTGTCGCCATGGACCGCCCGGAGGCGTTGGTCGATTCCCTATTGAGCAAGGGGTTCCAAAAAGAACGGACCGAGAAGCTGGCCAACCTGGAGGACGTATTCTTGGACCTGACCGGCCGGGTTCTGCGGGACGAGTGATGTTGAAGCGCCTTTTGCAGACTAACCCCACACTCAGCCTCACCAGGGCTTCCCAGGACCAGCGATGCTGAAGCGGCTCTTTCAGACTAACCCCACACTCAGCCTCACCAGGGCTTCGATGCGGATCTGGTTCCGGGACCGGCAGGCCATCTTCTGGACCTTTTTTCTGCCATTGGTGTTGATCTCTGTATTCGGCCTGTTGGACTTCGGCTCCTTCAGCACCGTCGGCCTGGGTATCGTGGACCAAGCCGATAATGATACCTCCCGGAAGCTCATCGGCGACATCCGGGCTCTGGACACATTCGACATTTCGGAGACGCTCTCCGAGGAGGAAGAGCGGGAGGCCCTCTTGGACGGCGACCGAGACCTGGTGCTGATAATCGAGCCTGGGTTCGGAGAGGCCCAATCGCCGGTCCGGCGCCGGGTCACGGTGGTCTACAACCAAGGCAGGCCCCAAGAGGCGGCCGCCGGGCGGACCATCATCCAACACGTGCTGGACGAGATTACCTTCGCCGAAGGGGGATTCTCAGACCGTTACCGCATCGACGCCCAGCCGGTGGACAGCCGGAACCTACGGTTCATCGATTATTTGATGCCCGGCGTGGTGGCCTTGTCCATCATGCAGATGGGTCTCTTCACCGTGGCCTTTTCGTTTATGCAATTAAAGAGCCGGGGCGTCTTGAGAAGGCTGCAAGCCACACCGGTGCATCCGGCCAGTTTCCTATTCGCCCAGGTGTTCACACGCCTCACCGTCTCCGTCCTGCAGACACTGGTGCTGGTGGGTCTGGCTGTGCTGGCCTTCGACGTACACTTGGAGGGCAACCTGGTCGTCATGTTATTGCTGGCCGTTCTGGGCGCCGGGGTGTTCGTCAGCTTGGGGTTTGCTATTTCGGGATGGGCGAGCACCGAGGACGTGGCCGCCCCCCTGGCCAACGCCGTCGCCCTGCCCATGATGTTCCTCTCCGGAGTGTTCTTTCCCAGAGATGTAATGCCCGAACCCCTGCGGGCCGTCGCGGACTTTCTTCCCCTGAGCTATCTGGCCGACGCCCTCCGGAACGTGGCCGTTGACGGTGCGACCCTGTGGTCCCAGTGGGACAATGTACTCGGCCTGGCCGCTTGGCTGGCGGTGAGTTTCCTGGTGGCGGTCCGCTCGTTCCGCTGGGAGTAGCCGCCGCCTGCCAGTCTTGACCCTGCAACTCGGCCGAGCCTACAATCGAAGTTAAGTCTGGTTAAAGAGAGTCCTGAAAAAGCAACTGGAACAGATATGTTTGAGAACCTAACCGAACGGTTGACCGGCATCCTGAACAAGCTGACCAGCAAGGGCCGCTTGACCGAAGGCGACGTGGACGAGGCCCTGAGCCTGGTCCGCCGCTCGCTCCTCGAAGCCGACGTCAATTTCCGGGTCGCCAGGGACTTTGTCGCCGCCGTGAAGGAGCGGGCCATCGGCTCGGACGTACTGGAGAGCCTTTCCCCCGGCCAGCAGGTCGTCAAGATAGTCCAAGAGGAGTTGACGTCCCTGCTCAGCGGCGGCGACCACTCCCTGACCCTCTCCAGCCAGCCGGTGACGACCATCTTGCTGGTGGGCCTGCAGGGCTCGGGCAAAACCACCACCGCCGCCAAACTGGCCCTGCACCTGCGCCGTCAGAACCATAAGTCCCTGCTCATCGCCGCCGACCTGCGCCGTCCCGCCGCCATCCAGCAACTGGAGACCCTGGGCAAGCAACTGGACGTCCCGGTCTATTCGGAGGACCCAAAGTCGTCGTCGTCGGTCCAGGTGGCCAAGAACGGCGTGGAGAAAGCCCGCCAACTGGGGGTCAACTGGGCCATCATCGACACCGGCGGCCGCCTCCAGATCGACGAAGAACTGATGAAGGAATTGGCGGAGGTCAAGAAAGCGGTCAACCCCCACGAAGTGCTGCTGGTCTTGGACGCCATGACCGGCCAGGAAGCGGTCAACGCCGCCGAGGGGTTCCACCAGCAGGTCTCCCTCACCGGCCTGATCATGTCGAAGATGGACGGCGACGCCCGGGGCGGGGCCGCTCTGTCCATAACCCGGGTCACGGGAATTCCCATCAAGTTCATGGGCGTGGGCGAGCGCCCCGACGGCTTGGAGATCTTCCACCCGGACCGCCTGGCCTCCCGGATCCTGGGCATGGGCGACATGCTGACGCTAATCGAAAAGGCCCAGGATTCGGTGGACGAGAAGCAGGCCGCGGAGATGGAGAAGAAATTCCGCCAGGCCAATTTCGACCTGGAAGATTTCTTGAGCCAGATTCAAAGCGTGAAGAAAATGGGCTCCCTCTCCTCGGTGATGGAGATGATTCCGGGGATGAGCCAACTGACCAAGAAGATGCCCATGGGCGACCTGGACGACGGCCGTATCGAGCGCATCGAGGCCATCATCCGGTCCATGACCACCCAGGAACGGCAGCGTCCCGAGATCATCAATGGGAGCCGGCGCCGGCGAATCTCGCGGGGCAGCGGCACCACCCCCCAGGACGTGAACCAGCTGCTGAACCAGTTCCGACAGACCCAGAAACTGATGAAGCAGATGGCCAAGTCCCGCAACCCCATGGACCTAATGAAAATGTTCCGCTAGGCGGCGCAGCCGCGTTTTCATCTTCTATTGCCTGGGTCAGGCACGCCTAGGTAATCTCACCATTCTTACCCGCTTGTACTGGGTTGAGCAATCGCCACCGAAATACACTTTGGCTTCGGGCGTTGTTGTTCTAGCGGTAGGCGATTGGCTGGACCGGTTTTCGAAAGCGGCCTGATTCGATTTTTGGTGGAGACCGGGGAAAGTCCAGTTCTCGATAACCAGAAGTGCTTACTTGTCAGAATAGTTGGGAGGAGCGGAGCGTCCGCCGGGTTGGGTTCTATGAACATGATCTCTTCCCTGTCGATAAAGATACGGTGTACCACCTCCCTTGCTGCCGCTCGCCGCTGCTCGGTAGATACCCCACAGCCCAGGTATAGGGGTGGCGCCTCTAGCAATTGGATTGCCCGCTGGACAAGGCCGGGAAATTGGAAGAGAATCCCTGTGCCGATCAAGGGGGAGATTTGGTCTCACAGATAATACCTCCCGGTGCTGTCTTCCACCCATCGCAGATCAAAGCCTACGAAGTTTGTCACCCAGGCTATGAGTCCTTTGCGGTGCCAGCCTATGTGGCCAGGCCGTCGGGCCCTGGTTCTTATCCGGCCCTGATCCTCACCCACGGTGTTCACGGCTACGAAGAGCACATGAAAGAGGTGGCCCGCCGGTTTGCTGCCCTTGGCTACTCTTGCATCGTGCCCGCGCTGTACTGTCGAGATAATTTTCTTTCGGTGGTGGAAGAGGAAGACTTGGCGAGAGCAAGCGCCTCTCTGAGCGGCCGGCCCAACGCCCAAACCATCGGCGATCTCGCCGGTTCGTTGGCTTTCCTCCAGAACAGTAGCCATGTCAATGGCCGAATAGGACTGGTCGGATTCTGTTCCGGAGGCCGGTTGGCGCTGATTTTTGCCTGCAACACCACCGGCCTTAGCGCTTTTGTTAACTTCTATTCCAACAGTATCTTTCAGTCCACCGAAGCGAACCCCACGCCCGCGGGAGATATGTTGGAAGGCCTTGACTGCCCGATGCTCGGAATGTTCGGCGAAGAAGACACCAATCCATCACGCGATGATGTGGCCCTGCTCCGAACCAAGCTGGAGTCACTTTCGAAGACCTTCGAGATTGTTAGCTACAAAGACGCCGGCCACGCCTTTTTCTCCGATACCCGCCCCAGCTACCGGCCCGAGGCGGCCTATATGGCCTGGGGCCGTAGCCTGGAGTGGCTATCCAGGTACCTAAAGCCCTGACGTGACTATCCACATTTGGCGCAGACCCACCCAGACCGACTAGAATAATCACAATCGCATCCTAAGGAGGGAAGAGATGAAAAATGGGTACCGGGTAATCGATATAGATACTCACGTGAACCCCAGCTACGACACGTTGGTCAAATACGTGGACCCCAGTTTTCGAAACCGGCTGGACGAACTGAAGCCCTACATACGGACTGTCGATGGCTACAATGCCCTTAGCATCGCCTCCATTCCCTTTGACCGCTTTCCGGGGGAGGCGCCCAAGGACGAAGACGTTCAAGCGACGGTAGGGGGCCGGGGCGCCCTGGAGGGCCGGGTCAGCAAGTCGTCGGGCCACCACCGTTTGGACCCCCAGCACGGCGTTAGCGATGAAAACGCCGCTGGTCGGATCATCGACATGGACATGGAGGGCCGGGACATCGACGTCATCATCCCCGGCACCTGGGCCAATGGATTATCACATCTGGAAGACCAGACCCTTGCCCAAGGTCTATATTCCTCCTACCACCGCTACATGCGGGAGTATTGCAGCCACGAACCCGACCGGTTGAAGGGCCTGATCCTAGCCCCTTGCGCCGACGTTGAATGGGCGGTGTCCGAAGTCAAGTTATTGGTTAATGAAAAATGGGTGGCGGCAGTGATGCCCGTGCTCCCGGAAGGCATGCCCGTGGACCATCCTGCCTTGGACCCGCTGTGGGAAGTAATGAACGACGCTCACCTGCCCATCTTGCACCACAGCTTCACCTTCGAGCCTCCCTACTTCCCCGGCTACCGGGACATGTGGGGCAACGTGGCCGTGGCCCGGACGGCGGCTCATCCTTGGGGCGCCGCCAGGCTGTTGTCCTACTTGATCGTCGGCCGGATCTTTGACCGCTTCCCCAACCTCAACGCCGGCGCCGCCGAAGTAGGCCACGGCTGGCTTCCCCACTGGCTCATCCGGTTGGAAGAAATGTGCAACTACGTCTCAGGTACAACGCCGACGCTGAAATACAAGCCCATTGAATACGCTCAAATGGGCCGGTTCCGGTGCGGCGCCGAGCCATTTGAAGGGCCGGCGATGACCAAGGCCGTCATCGACTTACTGGGCACGGATGCGTTGATGCACCAGTCCGATTACCCCCACAACGAGGCCCACTTCCCGGACACGGCCGAGATGGTCATTGACTGGCCGTTCTGGAAGGAAATGGGTGGCGACGCCCTGGAAAAGCACATGTCCGGAAACGCGGAGAAATTCTTGCGGTTGATATA
>JACZUF010000043.1 GCA_022573285.1 Chloroflexota bacterium | reverse complement strand
CCGAAGAGACTATATTCGTCGGCAGCTTTGACGGCAGAGTTTATGGTCTGGACGCGAAAACCGGGTTGGAGAGATGGCGGTTCCAGACCAAAAATGATGTGTTCTCCTCTCCGGTCATCGGCGACGGAGTGGTCTATTTTGGCAGCGACGACGGCCACGTATACGCCCTGGAGTAAGATCGATTCGCCGGCGGCCACTACCAGGTCGAACAATTCTTGGGCGAATGGGGCAAGAAGGGCGGGCGGTGACCCTCTGGTAGAGCATCGGCAAGACACGGCAATAGACTTCGCTCAGAAGCCGCAAGAAATGTCTGAGCGTCTACGTGGCGGGTCTAAGGATGGCTAGGCCGTGCTCCGAATCTTCGCCCAGGTCAGCGCCAGCACGCCCACAAAACCGGCGGCAACGATGCCCAACGGCAGCCAGGGATTAAAGTACGGCACAATGATCGCCCCACCCAGTGCGCTAAGGGCTAGCGCTGAGGCGATCAAGCTAAACTCAGACGCGAGTTTATTGCGCGGGTCCCGGCCCACAAATACCGTATGCCACGGGTCAAGTGCTAAAGCGAGACGAGTCTGTTGGTCTAGAGTAACCCAGGGAAGGGGGTCTGCTTCCGGCTCAGATAATGCGGGATCCGGACAAGTCCAGAATTTATGCATTGAAGGAAGCGGTAGCTTCTTGTTTATTTCAGAATCGAGAGCCAGGCAGCGAATGCCAAGACGATTCTCTTCTCCAACGAGCCGAATTTTCTCGCCTGGCTGGATACCAATAACATCCATAGCGTCTTTCGTGAGACGCGCGATGGGTGTCTCCATGTCTGAAGTCATGGCGTTGTGTACTCTGCAAACTAGGTATTGCTGTTTGAGTGCTCTAGCAGTTAGGTCTGGACCGCGAAAGTCTGTGCGCTGGACCATAACGGGGCAAGATAGGTCTCCACCCCCATCTGGATTGAACATCAGCACCCTGCTTCCGGAGCCTTGCATTATCCGTTCCAGTCCAATGGCGTGACGTAGTGTTTGATCGATCATGATTGTTTCGGAGTCCAAACCGCTATGTTCAATCAGCTTTGCCAGGACCGAGCAGAGTCGGTAGCTAACCTTGACGTACCGATTGTTCCTAATCCCCAGCCTTTGCCGATTGCCCGGCGACAACCGTACAATGTAGGTGCCGGCTGAACCGGGCCGCTCGGCGGTGGGTTCCACCAGGTTGCACTGGACCGGAAGCATTTTGTGATCAAGTCGCAACAGCCTGGACAGCAGGTTCTTGCTAGTCGACCCCGTCGGCTGAATGGAGACAGAATAGGCTCCTTCCCCCGCCTCTTCTTTTTCGTAGACTAGCACTCGCCCATCGGAGCCTTGTTGACTCGTGCCCTCAATTACGGGATCCAATTTTTGTGAATCTTCCGAATCCCCTTGCTCCGGTCTGCCGGGGCGCTGTTTTTTCTCCTCTAGACCGACTCCCCAACACAGCGTCTGGTCGGCGCCAACGGTCAGTTCATCCAGGTCGGTGCCGACGCGTAAGTAAGCAGTCACCGAGACGAAGCCATATTTGAACTTGACCCGGTCGCCTTCCTTCGAATCCATTTTGCGGAGATTCTCGGCGGACAACTCCACCACGTAGGCGTCTTCCGGGTCCAGTTGCGCTCGGGATTTAGCAACTTTTGTGAATTCGACAGGCTTCTGATTATCAGTTCGTTTCCGCTTTATCATCATTTATTCGCATCGAACGCCCAGCTACTGGCAGCGTACCAGGACAGAAGTTGCTGGTATTTGACCCAGGTTGCCCTCGCAGGGATGAACCTACCGGCGGGAAAGGTCACCCGGTCATGCGACGGTTACCTAGGGATCAGCGACCCCTGAACGTCCACTTGAAGTTCGCTCATTTGGGTTTCCAGATATTCAATGAATTGTGACCGCAATCGCGGGTTCTCAAGCAGGTGGCGGTGGCGAGTCTCAAGAGGTTCATCACGAAGAATCCCAGCCAGGTCCAGAGCCTGAGTTAACAGTTCACGCTGGTCCATCGCCGGCCAGTCCGGCGCCTGGCGAGCAAAGGTCTTCACGAGGACCGGTTGGCCATGGTAAGTCAAGATACTGCGGTCGAGGTAAGCGGTCAGGTTGCCGATGCTGGGCCCGCCGTCTACCTGAAGCTCCCCAGGGACGGCGATGCGCAA
This sequence comes from Chloroflexota bacterium, assembly GCA_022573285.1. Lineage (GTDB taxonomy): Bacteria > Chloroflexota > Dehalococcoidia > Lucifugimonadales > UBA3495 > UBA9611. The sequence continues at coordinate 23,258 of JACZUF010000043.1, read as the reverse complement.
GTAGCTCTCGCCCACGTTTTCAGTCTCGTCCATTCGGGACAGTTGCTCGTCGGTCAGCATGGTAACCGACAGCCAGGATACGGCACCGGGCTGGTACAGGTAAGAAGCAGGCAAAGCGGCATAGAATACCAGCCGGTTGGAATAAACTACAGCGGTATCCTGCATGGTGCCCACCAGCACCGGGACTGCCACTTCCGGCTGATCATCGTACTTTTCGGCCAGACGGCCGGGGCAGCCGTTGGAGCCTACCGCCAAGACCGCCCGTCGCTGGGACATGGGAGCGTTGCCGCGTTCCTTTAGGAAGGCGTCCAGTGCCACCTCTCCCGCCGAGTCTTGCACCCTTAAGTCATCGTACGCGTTGCCCTCGGGCCGAATCTCGTAGACCTGGCCCTGATAGTACACGAAGGGGAAATCGGGCCTCGAGCCGGGGTAGGAGAGAGGTTGGTGTTCCGCTCCAGGAAATCGGTCTGCGGAAAGGGCAGCCATGAATCAAATCCTCCTTGGCGTCGTCTGGCGAAACCCGATGATTTGGAGGGATTTACCCGACTAGTCTCGAATATTCCCAGATCGGCTCGCCCCAGTATATCAGTGAACGGCGCCGCGCCCTCCGAGGTGCCAGCCCTCGCACTGCGTCCAGACCTCTGGCAGGCTGTCGCAGGAGTGTTCAACGGATCGCGCTTCCTAAGATTGATGCTTGGCCCCCACGCCAACGCCGACACCGGTTCCAGCACCGACCCCACCTTTACTCCCGCGCCGGTTTTGCCAGATGCTCGAGCCAAGGCGCCGGTACGCCTTGGCTCACGTTCGGTACGGACCTGCTTAAACACTGGGTCCCGACTCGATGGCCCCCTCGTAGTCCCGAGCATCAAGCAGACCCTCCCATCCGATGGCCGCAAGGCACTGGAAAACGGGCGGGGAATTTTTGCGTCTTGCGGGCCAGGAATCCTTGTTGACCTGTGGCCGGACGGGAACCTATAATCCCCACACTAAATATCCACGGCGCCAATACTGTATATGGGCATTCCGAATAGGTAGACTGACCGGTGGATATTCGCCCTTTTCGGCGGTGCGGCCCCAAATAAAGGCCTATCCAGCCGGTGGATCGATTGACTAGGTCAACAAACCGAATCTGCCTTGAAGGGGGATGCGCATGGTCACCCGAGCACCGTTTCTCACCACCCGCTACGGCGGTTACTACCACCGGGAAGTACCCAAAGAGGACGCCGAGCTCACCCGAATCGGCCCGGGGACTCCCTGTGGCGAGTATCTGCGCCGCTTCTGGCAGCCGGTGACCTTCTCCGACGACCTCAAAGACCTGCCGGTGGCGGTGAAGATCCTCGGCGAGGAGTTGGTCGCGTTCCGGGACTTCAGCGGCCAGTTAGGACTGGTGGAAGCCCATTGCCCCCACCGCGGGACCTCTCTGGAGTTCGGCCTGGTCTCGGAAAAGGGCATCAGGTGCTGTTACCACGGCTGGCTTTTCGACGTGGACGGCACCATCTTGGAGACGCCGGGAGAACCGGCCGACAGCACCCTCAAGGACCGGCTCTGCCACGGGGCCTACCCGACGCATGAATTCAACGGCACTATATTTGCCTACATGGGACCACCGGACCAGATCCCTCCCTTCCCCATGTTCGACACCTACGAGCGGGAAGGGTACCGGCTGATGCCCGGCAAGAAGTACAGCTATCCCTGCAACTGGCTGCAGATCCTGGAGAACGCCATGGACCCGGTCCACACCTCGTTCCTCCACACCATCGTCTCCGGGTCGCAGTTCACCGAGGAGTTCGGCGTGATTCCCGAGCTGGACTTCATCGAGACGCCGGCCGGCATGATCTACATCGCCACCCGCCGCATGGGCGACAACATCTGGGTGCGGATGGTGGAGAACATAATGCCCAACCTGCAGCAGGTGGCTCCCATCTGGGAGGACGGCAAGGAGGTCCATCCCTTCGACGGGCCGATGATGAGCCGCTGGATCGTTCCCCAAGACGACAATAACACCATGCTGCTGGAGTTCCGCCACATCAGCGTGGAGAAAGAGGACACGCCGGCGTGGTGGGCTGACCGTGAGCAGATGCTGCCCGCCCAACTCCCCATAACCGAAAACCTGGAGGACCAGCAGCGTCAGCCCTCGGACTACGAAGCCCAGGTCTCCCAGAGGCCCATCGCGATCCACGGCCTGGAACACCTGGGGGCCACCGACCGGGGCATCACCATGTTCCGCCGGCTGGTCAAGCGCGGCATCGAAGCGGTGCAGGAAGGGCGCGACCCGGACGTGCTGTCCCGCGAGGATAAGCCGCTCCCGACCTACTGCAACGATACGGTCGTCTACGCTCCGGCCGCGGCTACCCCAGAGGAAGACATCAAGCTGATGCGGGAGACGGGCCGCAAGCTGGCCGAGGAGTACATCGAAAACCCGCCGCTCTCCAAGTAGAGCTAGATTCCACTCAGCGTCACCCATGTACCAGCCCAGGACCGGCTCCTGGGCTGGTTTTTGTCCGAACCGGCGGAGCGTCTCCCGGCGAATATGCTGGCGCATTCGCCGCCCGCGCCTTGGGCGAGTCCATAGGGCGCAAGCCGTAATCTGCAGGAATTGATGGGACAGGCTGAATGCACTTGGGTTCTTAGCCAGAGCGCCTGTCTGGCCAGGTGGTGTACAGATGATAGAAGGCCATAAAGAGATCGAAGTTCCGGCCGGAGTGCCGGTATGGGATGTTGATCCCTATGACCCGGCGGTCCTCTCCGACCCTTCGGACTACTATGCCGAACTGCGCGCCAAGGGGCCGTTCGTCTACCTATCGACATATTCGGCCCTGGCCTGCGGCCGGTACGAGGAGACGAAGGAAGTCTTCTCTGACTGGGAGCGGTTCGTGTCTTCACGCGGGGTCGGGCTACAGGACTTCAGCCTGGAAGAACCCTGGCGGCCGCCGAGCATCGTTTTGGAGGTGGACCCGCCCTACCACACCAAAACCCGCGCGGTGATCGAGCGCGCCCTGTCGCCCAAGGCTGTAGGGGACCTGAAAGAAACATTCAGGGAGGCAGCCGGGAAACTCGTTGATGAGCTGCTCGAAAAAGGCACGTTTGAAGCCGTCGAAGAACTCGCGGAGACCTATCCCACGACGGTTTTTCCGGAGGCCGTGGGCCTGCGCGAGAACGACCGGCGGCGGCTTGTCGATTACGGCGAGATGGTCTTCAGCGCTATTGGCCCGGACAACGAACTGCGCCGTAACGCCATGGCCAAAGGGCCGGACGTCGTTCCCTGGATCATGGAGCAATGCCAGCGCGAGCGCCTGAAGCCGGAAGGGTTCGGCGCCACGATCTACGCCGCCGCCGCCGCGGGCGAGATCACCGAGGAGGAAGCAGGGATGCTGGTGCGCTCGCTGCTGTCCGCCGGGGTCGACACCACGGTCGCGGTCCTCGGCAGCGCCCTTTGGTGCCTGGCCAGCAATCCGGGCCAGTTTGATCTGCTCAAGGCCGATCCCAAGCTCGCACGCTGGGCCTTCGAGGAGACGCTACGCTACACATCACCGGTCCATACCTTCTGCCGCACGGCCAACGTGGACACGGAAGTGAGCGGGGTTAGGATCGCCGAAGGCACGAAGGTCCTCTGTGTTCTGGGCGCGGCCAATCTTGACGAAAGCCACTGGCCGGAGGCTGATAAATTCGATATCGGCCGCAGACCGGCCGGCCACCTGGCGCTCGGCGCCGGCATCCATGGCTGTGTCGGGCAGAACGTAGCGCGGGCTGAGGGTGAGGCGGTGCTGACGGCCATCGCCAATAAGGTGGAGTCGATAGAACTCGCGGGGCAGCCCGTCTGGCGTCCGAACAACTCGATCCATGCTCTGGCCCGGCTCCCCGTCACATTCCGGGGCGCATAAGGGTCCTCTGGGCCGTAGGCCGACGCCCGCGCGCCCGGCCTACCCTGAGGAGCAACTATCTATCTAGCGCGTGATATGCAAGCCCCCCGGCCTCAACGCTATGCTAAAATTTCTTGGTGACCCAAACGTGGGGGCGTAGCTCAGCGGGAGAGCACCTGCTTTGCAAACATATTACCCTTAGCGGTGTGCCACCGTAGCTGCGAACCCAAGCAAAACCTGTACAGTTATGTGCTGTCGTAACGGCTGGATTACGCTTTTCGATTCCAGCTTAAAAGGCGATTCAGAATAATTCGGAATATGGTGATTAATCGGAATTGCCGCTCTGCCCGCCGGGGTTCGATTCGCTGTGCAAGGTTACTCAGAAAGTCTTTACCTAAGCCTGGGGCGAATCCTTTTCCACTCGCAAATATCCCTTCAAAATTGAGTGCCCGTTCCGCAAATTCGTCAGCCAACGGGCGGGAGGTATCCGCGCCGATCAACTGCCGGTGTTTCCTGGGTGGAGCGTTGGCGGGGCAGATACATACGCGGGTCTGGAAGGTTCGCCTTTGGCGCAAAGCCCGTGGGCGGGACAGGCACGGCCTTGCTACCGTAGCATCTTCACGAGTAACCAGTGGTTTTTTGACTCCTCGCTTCTCCGGTAGCGCAGCGTATCTAGAAGGGCCCGAGCCACCTGTAGGCCCCGTCCGCTTTCCGGGGGGTCCGCGTCTGGGCTTGGGGCCGGGCCCGTGGCGCCGGGTTGCTCATCGAAAAGAACGCCGTCATCGGTGATCTCCACCTCGATCCTATTCCCAAATAAACTGAGGTGTAACACCATGGTTCCTTGCTGGGGAGATTCGGCGAACGCGTGTTGGATGATGTTCGCGCAGATCTCCGAGAGGGCGGTGATGAATTCCAGTTTCCACCTGTCGGCAATAGACGATGTGAGTTCTGAACTCACATCGGTCCAGAATTGGTCTAGCTCAAGGTGGATCGCTTCCAGCGAGGCGGGGACCGCCGGCCGGTATTCAACATCTCGTTCGAGCAACGGGCGTTCAGAGGTCAACCAGCGCCTCTTCAACTGTGGGGTACAGCTTCATGACCTTGTCCAGGGTCGTTAGCTCTAGGATAAGACGTGCCTGCTCCCCGACTTTGGCGATACGCAGGTCGCCCCCAGCAAGCCGGGTTGCCTTCATGCCGCTGATCAGGGCGCCCAGACCTGAGCTGTCCACGAATGGTACCTTGCTCAAGTCCACCACTAGTATCCGGTCGCCAGCCGCAACGGCATCATTCAACGTTTGCTTGAATTCGGACGCTGAAGCCAGGTCCAATCGCCCTTCAGGGGTGACGACCGCGACCTGCCCTTCGCGTCTTTCTATGGAAACCTGCATATAGCTCTTCCGCGCTTAAAGTTAGCGCCGCCCTCCGCCTATCCGTGCTGTGGACTGCGCCACCGCTTCTGTGGCCATGCCCGATTCTGAGACTCCCGCAGGCACTCTGGGACGGCGTGTTAATGCGTCAACTATCACGCTCAACATGGCCAGATTATAGCAAGTCCAACCAACGTTGGTTAGGATTGCAACCCCGTCCTGAGAGGTGCCCAATGCAAGCCTGCCCAACCCGGTCAATGCGCCGAGTATCAAGAACCCAATGACCGCCAGTTGGGGCCAGACCAGGCGCAGGTTGCTGCCGGGATCCCTGGTTTTGGACGTAACGGCGAAGCTGAGGCGGGTTCCGAAGTACACGTTTCTAATGGAGCTGACAACCGCCATGATCCAGGTTGGGAAGAGCGCCAAACTGTATTGCTGCCCCCGCCAGGTCGGCATGCCCCATCCGACCACAAAAAACAACATTTGGTTGGCGGCGAGATAGGGCAGTAGGTGGATGAAAAAATCCGAGGAGTAAGCTCTGACCGGCAGAACGCCGAAGATCAAGAATATGGGACCTATGGCAAGGTAAACCAGCGCGGCGAAGCCATACAGGTAGCTCCACATCGTTTCGAAGTAAGACAACCGCTGGGCGAGGGTGAGGCCCTCGATGGCAAAGGGATTTTGGCGAAGCAGGACCTGAATGGTTCCCTGGGCCCACCGGAGTCTCTGCCCGATGGCCGAACGCAGGTCCTCCGGCGCCAAACCTGTAGCCAGCACTGCTTGGTGGAAAACCGTTCTCCATCCAGCCGCATGGAGCCGCATGTTGGTGGCGAAGTCTTCGGTAATGGAAATAGTGGCCATCGGCATCACGGGTTGGGCCTCCTGCCACACATCCAGGTCGATGGATCGCAGTAGTTCCCGGACGCTGCCCAGCGCGCCCAAGGGAGACCACTCCCGGCTCGCCAAAACCCGGAGCGTCTCCGAATCCAGGTGGATCAGAGTCAATGGCGGTTCAAGGGTTTCGCCGTCGCCGGTGGCGATGCTGGATAGCTCCGCCCTGGCTTCCGCCATTTCACGTTCAATGATCGGCTTGGCCAGAGTTTCCGCCTGCCGCTGCAGTTCCCAGGTGACCTCCTGGGCGGACGCGCCGCCGCTGAGACGGGACCGGGCTTGGGCCAGGGAGACCCGCAATCCATTCAAGGCGTCCCGCACTTCCGGGGCGGTTGCCGCACCGGACTGGCGCTCCGCCGACCCCACTATGCTGTTCCCCGCGTCGATAGCGGCGTTCAGACGCTTTAGCAGGTCTCGCGCGTAATACCGGATGCCGATCTGCATAAACGCTTCCCGGCGCAAGACGGCGTTGGTCCCGCAAAAAAAGGCCGCGTTCCAGCCGTCCTTGCCCTGCTGGATAGGTCCATAAAAAAGCGGGGCCTGGCTTCCCAAGTAATCTCCTTCCGGCACGTTGTAGAACCACTGCGGGGTCTGCACCAATGCGACCTTGGGGTCAACGAAATACCCAAGGATGTCGTCAAGGATCTCGGGCGCTGGAAGCTGGTCGGCATCGAGGATCAAGATGAACTCGCCCTGGGTCTGAAAGAGCGCGCTGTTGATATTCCCCGCCTTGGCGTGCTGCTCGTGCCCCACCCAGTCGTCCGGCCGGACGATGTATTTGGCGCCCTCGGCCAGCGCGGCTTCCTTCATGTCCTGGGAGTTGCCGTCGTCAAGCACATAGGTGTCGTGAGGGTACCGGATGGCGACAGCGGCCCGAACGGTTTCCCTTACTAAATCGACGGGCTCGTTGTAGCGGGTGATAAAGACATCCACCGCCGCGCCCGGCATGGGAGGCTGCGGGTTGCGCCGAACCTTCAGGCGCCACAGCGTGAAACCGAACAACCAGATACTGGTGAAGCTGTACGTCTCGGCAGCGAGCAAGGCGAGAGACGCCGGCCAAAAGTCCCAGTTGATCGAGGACCAGTAGCGCCACGAGATGTAATAAGAGGCGAAAGCCAGGTTGGCGACAATCAAAGCCCTCAGCAGAGGCTTCCTGAGCACCGGTCCGTCGAGGGAATCCTCCATCATGATGCGGGCGGCCAGCCCATTTCGTGACGGGCCGCCGGTGATGGTTTGCGCCGCTGCCGTGGTTTCTCCGGTCAGGCGCCAGCGCCACCTGGTATAGCCGTAAATCAGCAGACCAGCGAGGAACAGCGTCAGCAGCCCGATGCCAACCGGTTGCCAAGCGCTCTGAGACCAGGTAACGAGGCTGATCACGAGCATAGGTCTATACTAAGAGGCCCGCCGGCTACTTGCCAGGAGCCTTGATGATGACTACCCACCTGAGGTGCAGGAAAGGATGAGAACGGTTGCATCGTCACCACCGCTTCTGTGCCGGGCGGTGGCTTCGATCAGGTCGTCCACGATCGTCTCCGCGTTTTTTAAGCCATCGTCGTTTGTAAGCAAGGTCGGAACGTCCAACATTGTACCGTCTTGGGCCTCAACCAGGCCGTCGGTAAACAGCACCAGCATGTCCCCCTCTTGGAGAGTCACCGCGAACTCCTGTAGCTCCGAGTCGGGGAACACGCCCAATGGCAGGTTCCTTCCCTCCAAGGGCTCGATCGAGCCGACGGCGCGCCGGATGAAGCCAAGTCCGTGGCCGGCGTCGACATAGGTAAGACGGCGTTCCTCGATGTTGAGACGTCCATAGAACAGAGTGACGAAACTCTCGGCGCGACGGAGGTCGTTCCCGATGGCCTGTTCCATTTGGCGAAGCACTTGAGCAGGGGAGGGTAAACCTGAAGATGCCCTGAGGGCCGACCGGACCGTGGCCATCAGCAGCGCGGCGGGCATGCCCTTGCCCATCACGTCGCACAACACGAAATCCACGGTGCCGGCGTCCCGCTGTTGCCAATCGAAAAAATCGCCGGCGACGTCCCTCGCCGGAACGCACCTGGCCGCCAGCCCAAAGTGCGGAATGATGGGCGATTGGCTGGGCAATAGCTCGACCTGGATACGCGCGGCCCTTTCCATCTCGTCGCGTAGGACCTCCTCGGCCTTCTTGGTCTCCGTGAGGTCCCGAACGATACCGGTGAAAATATGTCCCGCTTCCGTGCGCACTTCGCTGACCGCTAGGTCCAGCGGGAACGTGGTGCCGTCTTTGCGCAGGCCGACCACCTCTCTGCCGATTCCGATGATCTGGGCTTTGCCGGTCCGAAGATAGTTGGCGAGGTAACCATCGTGGGCGCCATGGTATGGCTCGGGCATTAGGGTATTAACGTTCTTCCCGATTACCTCATCAGGGCCGTAACCAAATAGCTTGGAAGCCGCGCTGTTGAATGACTCGATTGTCCCGCTTTCATCGATCGTGATGATGCCGTCAGCCGCCGTGTCCACAATGCTCCGGTGCCGGGCTTCGCTTTCTCGCAGCGCCTCCTCGGTCCGCTGGCGCTCGCTGATCTCTTCCTCCAGTAGCTGGTTTGACTTGTAGAGCTCCACGGTCCGCGTGGCGACCAACCGCTCCACGGCGACGGCGCGTCGCGCCGCCGCCATGAAATAGACCGACAACAGGCCGGTGAACAGCAATCCACCCGCTAATGCTGCCCAGGGTTGCCAGATCGACCATACGGACAACCCGGCGCCCGGTGATGTTAAGATCAACTCCCAGGTGCGGCCAGCCACGTCAAAGGTCTCGGCAAAGCCCAGACGCGACGGGCCTTGCCCTGCGGTGCCGTTTACGGTGGATGTCGCAAACAGCAGTTGTTGTTCCGGGGGAGCCGACCTGTCGTAGATTTGGATGTCCAGGCCCAGTCCGCCAGTCCGCTCCCTGACATCCGCCAGCGAGCGATCCACCATATCCGTTATGCGGAAGACACCCAGGGCAAACCCCGCCAGGTTTTCCCGCCTTTGGGCTAAGGTCTCCACCGGAAACCCTTTGCGGTAAATAGGCTGGAAAACCAAGAAGCCGAACTGGTCTTCGGTTTCCTGAACCAGGGTGATCCGAGCGGTGGCCACGCCCTGGCCGCTATCCCGCGACTTGTTCAGAGCCTCCAAGCGAATGGGATTGGACGCCAGGTCAAATCCCAGGGCCGCCTCGTTGCCTTGATAGGGTTCCACATAATAAACTGGAAAGTACTCCTCTCGGATATCGGCCGGCACCATGGTTCCCTGGTTCTCTCGCTCCACAATCCGAAATTCCGAAAACCCATCTTTGCGTGCGGCCGCCTCATACGTCGCTCGCTCCGAGGCAAGCACTCGGGGAATCCATTCCAGCGCCTGAATACCGCGACTTTCCTCCAATTCATGCTCAATAAAGGCGCGGAACTCATGTCGTTTGACCTCGTTGGAGGCCTTGTATAACGAGCGGATGTCCTGCAGCGCCTCCACGGTCATTTCGATGCCATGTTCCAACGCCAACGCTCCGTCATTGGCCGTATGCTCGAATTCATCTTCTATTTCCTGGCGCTCAGAACTGAGCATCAGGCTAAACGCCACCACCGACAATGCTATCCCTATGACCGCAGCCAACAAGACGCGAGCATAATACCCTTGCGTGGGTACGGCACTAATCACGTGGTTTCATCTCGTTCCAACACCACTACCCATTGGACTACTCCAGCCCCCGTTCAAACATATCGCCCGCCGGCGGGGTGAAGGAGCGGCCCCAACGGCAGCCCCTCCTCATTCGCCTCCAAGATTATGACCGGCGCATTGTGGTAGCCGTCCGGCCCATCTGGCGGAGATGCGCCGGATGCCTCCATCCGAATATCCGGTTAGGTTGCCATTTGGTTCCAGTTTAGTGGATTCGGCAAAACCGCCGCAACCATACTTAGGTCGAGCCAAGATAGATGGTGATTACTCATTGATTCGCGAGGGTTCGCGATCTCGCGGCGGGAGTCGAAGGTTGCGGTCTGGGGAGAAACCCTGGTTTATGAGAACGTGAGCATCCGTCTTCCGGGCACCCCGGCCCCGATGCTGTGCTAAAATTTCTGAGTGACCCAAACGTGGGGGTGTAGCTCAGCGGGAGAGCACCTGCTTTGCAAGCAGGGGGCCAGGGGTTCGATTCCCCTCACCTCCACCAACTTCTTCCTTCCCGCTCCCCGGTTAGATTCCGATCAGACTCCAGGCGAGGTGTGGCGATGCCCGGCGATTTCGAGCTTCGGACTACCATCGGCGACCTGTTGGACTCCCAGACGGAACGGTTCGGCGGCCGCGAGGCCCTGGTCCACGTGGACACAGGGACGCGGTTCACCTACCGGGAGTTCAAGGACGAGTGCGACCGGGTGGCCCGGGGGCTGATGGCCCTGGGCATCGAGAAGGGCCAACACGTGGGCATTTGGGTCACCAACTACTCCGAATGGGTGGTCGCCCAATTCGCCACCGCCAAGATCGGCGCCGTGCTGGTCACGGTGAACCCCGCCTACCGCACCCACGAGCTTGAGTACGTCTTGAAGCAGTCCGAGGCCGACGCCTTGATACTCATCGGCCAGTTCCGCACCTCCGATTACGTGGGCATGACCAACGAGGTGGTCCCCGAACTCAAAGACTCCACGCCGGGCGAACTCCATTGCTCCCAGCTTCCATACCTGCGCAACGTTATCTTCATCCCGCCACCTTCCGGCCCCGGGTCCAAGACCCCCGACGGCATGTGGTCGTGGGAGGACGTGCGCCGGAGGTCGGCCGAGGTCAGCGAGTCAGGTCTGGCCCAGCGTCAGGCGTCCTGCGGCCCCGACGACACCATAAATATCCAGTACACATCGGGCACCACGGGCAACCCCAAAGGGGCGATGCTCACCCACTACAATCTGGTGGCCAACGGGTACTACACCGGCGAGGGGATGAAGTTCACCGAGCAAGACCGCCTGTGCGTCCCCGTGCCCTTCTACCACTGCTTCGGCTGCGTTCTGGGCAACCTGGCCTGCGTCACCCACGGTTCCACCATAGTCATACCCTCGGAATACTTCGACCCCCTCAAAACTCTGGAGGCCGTGCAGCAAGAGAAGTGCACCGCCCTCCACGGCGTGCCCACCATGTTCATCGCCCAGTTGGGCCAAGACCGGTTCGCCGATTTCGACTTGAGCTCTCTCCGCACCGGCATGATGGCCGGATCGCCCTGTCCCATCGAGGTCATGCGCCAGGTGGTGGACCAGATGGGCGCAAAGGAGATAACCATCGGCTACGGTCAGACCGAAGCCTCGCCGGTCATCACCCTGACCCGCACCGAGGACACGCTGGAACGCAGAGTCAGCACCGTGGGCACCGCTCTGCCCAACGTCGAGGTCAAGCTGGTGGACCCGGAGACGGGCGAGGATGTACCCGTGGGCGAACAGGGGGAGTTGCTGACCCGCAGCTTCATGGTGATGAAGGGTTACTACAACCTACCCGAGGCCACCGCCTCAGCCATCGACCAAGACGGCTGGCTCCACACCGGCGACCTGGCCACCGTGGACGAGGACGGCTACTACCGAATCACCGGGCGGCTCAAGGACATGATTATACGGGGCGGCGAGAATATCTATCCCCGGGAGATCGAGGAGTTCCTCTACACCCACCCGAAGATCGCCGACGTCCAGGTCATCGGCGTGCCCGACGAACGTTTCGTGGAGGAGGTCATGGCCTGGGTGATGCTCAAGCCCGGCGAGACGGCCGACGCCGAGGAGATCCGGGAGTTCTGCAAGGGCAAAATCGCCCACTATAAGATTCCCCGTTACATCAAGATGGCCACGGAATTCCCCATGACGGTGACCGGCAAGGTCCAGAAATTCCGCATGCGCGAGATGGCCATCGAAGAACTGGGTTTACATAAAGCCTCCCAGATAGAAACGGCCTGAGCGGCCGGAACAGGGTCGTGCTGAAGTAGGGGGCATTCTGATTCCATCGGGACCGTGCGCCCCTACGACCTCATCCAATCCCCACGCCCCATTTTGTCACCCTGCCCTAGTCTGTCACCCTTGAGTGAAGCGAAGGGTCTCGTTGTTGGGGTGTTGGCAAAGCTTAGGGCAACGAGATTCTTCGACCGCCTGGCGGCGGCCTCAGAATGACAGGTGAGGGGGCTTGGCGGCGGCATCAGAATGACAAAGTCCGGTTAGGATACGTAGGGGCACGGCACTGCCGTGCCCCTACGGTGTTTTTAACTGCGGTTGTACCGGCCGCCTAACCGGCGGCTAGGGCCCGTACTTCCTTGGCTTTGGCCGGCAGGTCGTAGGTCGTCCAGGTCGCTCCGTCGTCCAGCGAACCGAACACCTGGCCGTCCCGGGAGTTGCAGAAGACGTGGTCCGGGGCCCGGGGGTCGACGGCCACGGTCATCATGGTCGAGTTGGGGGCAATGCTCCGGTCCACCTGTTCGAAGGTCTTGAATAGGTCCCGGCTCCGGTAGAGTGCGCCCTGCTTGCTCCGGGCGGCCGCTCCGATGGAAACGTAGAACATGTTGGGGTCATGGGGAGCGGCTTTCAGGTCCCGGGTATAGGTAATCTCCGAGAAGTTACCGAACTCCACCGGTATCCACTCGCTGCCCCGGTCCGGGCCGATGAAGGGCCCCTGGCGGGTGGTGATGAACACCGTGTGGGGCATGGCGGCGGAGCACTGGGCCCCGTGCAGGTCCAGGGTGTCTTCACTGGGGGACAGGCTCCCGGAGATACCCTCCCAGGTGTCGCCGCCGTCGGAGCTGCGGATCACTCCGGCAACTTCCAGGGCGGCGTAGATCTCGTCGGGGAAACTGGGGTCGGCACACAGGGCGATCACCCTGGTGGGAAAGGCCATGCTGATCTCGGTGGGACCCATGGACTTGGTTATCGGCTGCCAGGAGTCGCCGCTGTTGGTGCTGCGGTATATCTCGCCGGGGGCGGTGCCCAGGTACATGACGCTGGGGTCGCCGGGCCGGAACATGAAAGACCAGGCGGGAGCGCCGGTCTTGGGGTAGTCCAATCTCTCCCAGCTATCGCCCCGGTTGGCGCTGCGGTAGGGGCCGTCCTGGGTACCGGCGTAGATTACCTCGGGGTTGTTTGGATGAATCACGATACCGCACACCATTGGGTCCGCCGGCAGTCCGTTGGTCAGCTCCTCCCATTGGGCGGAGCCGGGGGACAGCCGGTAGATGCCGCTGGTCTCGGCCCCGGCGTAAACGTAGGTGTTATTGCTTCCGGTGGTCATTTGATTTCCTCCCCAATCAGCATTGACCGCGCCCTAGTCCTCGGCGCGGTTTATCTTGGTTTATCTTAAGGAGTGGCGGCCGGCGCCGGCATTTCTTCCAGATCGAACCGGAAATCCTCGATGACCGGGTTGGCCAGCAGCTTCTGGCACATCTCCGTCACCGACCGCTCGGCCTTGGCGCGGTCGGTCTCATCGACGTTGACCAGCAGATACTTGCCGACCCTCACGTCTTCAGCGTTTTCGAAGCCCAGTCGGTGCAGGCTGGAGAGCACCGTGAGACCCTGGGGGTCGTTCACCGTGGTCTTGAGGGTGACGTAGATCCGGGCCTGGTACATCGGTTAGCGAGGCTCCATCGAAATTCTTAACATGGGAATCGCTCCGGTCCCAGGCCGCCGGCGTAGGCATCGAAGAACCGGGAAATGCGGTCCGGGTCGACGCCCGGAAATACGTCCATCACGCCCCAGGCGGTGAGGGCGACCTGTCCCGCGGGTATCTGATCGTAAAAACGTGCGACGCCCCACACCTGGCTGAGGCCGATACTATCCAAGGTGTCGCGCAGGACCGACACATCGGACTCGAGCACAAAGTTATAGCTCACCACGATGTTGCCGTGCTCCAAATTGTGTACCACCAGTTCGTCGGGCAATTGCTCTTCGTAAAATCCGCACCGGGCCGGTGCCGACCAATGGTTTCCCGAGGTGGCTGGCTGGCTGTTGTAGGAGCCCTGGGTTCCTTCGGCGATGTGGTTGTGGGGAAGGATCTGGACCTGGACCCCCACACCATCAACATATTGTTGAGCGCTGCCGCCTCGAACGTGGCCGCCGCCTCCACCGCCGGAGAAGCTGGCGAAGGCGAAGCTGGCAATCACCAAGACCGCGATCACGATGGACGCGGCCAGATAGAGTTTATTGACCTTCTTGCGCCGGGTGGTCGTGGGCAGGTTGCCGGACCGGGCCGATCTGGTGGCGGCCCGGCCGCGGCGGCGTCTTGAAACAGGCAATGTGTCGTCCTCCGCTATGAGCCGGGGTCCCATTTAAGCCTGGGTGCGTGGGGGACGTAACTGTTAGAGCCGCGTCCCGGTCAATTTGTAATACGCCTCTCGGTACCGCTCGGACGTCTTGGTCACCACTTCGTCGGGCAACTCCGGGGCCGGAGGCTCGTGGTCCCAGCCCTGGGCGTCCAGCCAGTCCCGCACGAATTGCTTGTCGTAGTTTGGTTGGGATTTGCCCGGCGCGTATCCGGCGGCGTCCCAGAAGCGGCTGGAATCCGGCGTCAGCAGCTCGTCGATCAGGGTAAGTTCGCCGTCGATCATTCCAAACTCCATCTTCGTGTCGGCCAAGATGATGCCCCGCTCCTTGGCGTAGTCGTGGGCCCATTTAAAGACCGCTTTGCTGGTCTCTTCCAGCCGGCGGGCCATATCGGCCCCGACCATGTCGATCACTTCCTCGATGGACATGTTCTCGTCGTGGCCCTCTTCCGCCTTGGTGGTGGGGGTGAACAGGGGCTCCGGAAACGCCTGGCCTTCAACCAGGCCCTGCCCCACGTCCATGCCGGACACGGTGCCCTGGCGCCGGTATTCGGACCAGGCCGACCCGGTGATGTAGCCCCGGACGATACATTCGATGTCGATGCGCTCGGCCTGCTTCACCACCATGGCCTGCTGGGCCACCTGGGGCGAGATGGCCCCGGCGACGCTGCTGCCCGCCAGGTACTGAGCGGCCTCCGGAGCGTCGGCCAGGCAGATAAAATGGTTGGGCACAATGTTATTGGTGCGCTCGAACCAGAAGGCCGAGATCCGGTTTAACACCAGGCCTTTGTCGGTTATGCCCGTTGGCAACACCACGTCGAAGGCCGAGATGCGGTCGGTGGCGATCATCAGCAGGTGACCGCCGCCCAAGGCATAGGTATCCCGCACCTTGCCCCGGTGGAGAATGTCGGGCATCTGGGTTTCCAGTAACATATTCGCCTCCTTCCTCACGCGCCCCACACGGGCCGCCCGATGTTTTTAATCGATGATTCTATCTAAAGACGTTTCCATGGGAACCGGTCACCGGGAATCAGCCGCCGGCCGTTGCGGTCTTTTGCTTCCCGGCGGCCTGTTTGACCAACCCCAACCGGACAAAGGTCTCGTCGATATAACGAGTGTAGTACCCGTAGTCGAATAGTTCGTCCAGTTCCGGCGGTGAGAGGTGTTCCCCAATCCGGCGGTCGGCCCTCAGCAGGTCCCGAAAGTCCAGACCCTCTTCCCAACAACGGGTGGCGTTGGCCTGCACTATCTCATAGGCGTCTTCCCGGACCAATCCTTTGTCCACCAGGGCCAGGAGGACCCGTTGGCTGAACACCAGGCCCCGGCTGCTTTCGATGTTCTCGAACATCCGCTCCGGGAATACCCGCAGGCCCTCGATTATTCGGCTGAAGGTGCTCAGAATATAGTCCAGCGCCAGGCAGGAATCTGGCAGGATGATGCGCTCCGCGGAGGAGTGGCTGATGTCCCGCTCGCCCCAGAGGGCCACGTTCTCCAACGCCGTGTTGGCGTTGCCCCGGATCACCCGCGCCAGGCCGCAGATGCGCTCCGACAATTCGGGGTTGCGTTTGTGGGGCATGGAAGATGAGCCGGTCTGGCCCTGGCCGAAGGGTTCTTCCAGTTCGTGTATCTCGGTGCGTTGCAGCGCCCGAATCTCGGTGGCGAACTTCTCCAGAGAGGCCGCGATCAGGGCCAGGGTACTCATGAAATGGGCGTAGCGGTCGCGCTGGACCACCTGGTTGGATATCTTGGCGACCTTCAGCCCCAGTTCACGGCAGACCCGCTCTTCCACCGACGGCGGGACCGTGGCATGGGTGCCGACCGCGCCGGAGATCATGCCCACCCGGACACTCTCGACGGCGTCGGCCAGCCGCTCTTTTTGGCGCCGCAGTTCGTCCCACCAGAGGGCCAGTCTGAAACCCATGGTCGTCGGCTCGGCGTGGACCCCGTGGGTGCGGCCCATGGCCAGGGTGTCTTTGTGTTGGACGGCTTTCTCGCCCAGGGCGGCGATGGCGCGGTCCAGTTCTGTCTGCAGCAGGGCCCCGGCCTCGACCAACTGGAGGTCCAACCCCGTGTCCAGCATGTCGGAAGAAGTCAGGCCCAGGTGGAGCCAGCGCCCCTCCGGTCCCAAGGACTCGGTGATGGAGGTCAAGAACGCGGTTACGTCGTGGCGGGTGGTCTCGTATATCTCCATCATGCGGGTGTGGTTGTACTCGGCCCCGCGCAGCTTGGCCATGTCGTCATCGGGGATCGCGCCCTCGGCGGTCCAGGCCTCGCAGGCGGCTAACTCCACGGCCAGCCACTTGAGATACTTGTTTTCGTCGGACCAGACCTGCTTCATGGCGGGCCTGGAGTAGCGGTCAATCACAGCCTCCCCTCCTCCCGGCGCCGCCCGGCTTCTGCCCGGCCCGTTGCCCGGCCTGGTGATTCGTGACCGTTCCTGGAATATTCCCTAACGGCCAGCAGCATTCCCCTGAAGTCCTCAAATGGCTGATAGGGGATGCCCTCTTCGTCGCAGAATTTCGCCAGGGTCCGGTGGGCAAAGGTTGAATCCGCTTTGCGGGCCGCTTCCAGGTCCGACTGGCCGTCGCCGGCGAAGAATACGTAACACCCTCGTTCTTGGAAGGATTCCACCACGAACCCCTTGGAGTTTCCCTGGCTCTCCTTGCCGGGATAGGTGTGATTGTAGTGATAGGAGATCTCGCCGGCTTTGAACTCGGTATTGACGGCGTAGACCGGCACCCGGCTCAATCCCGCCCGCTCCAACAGCGCCTCAATGTAGAAATCCAGCCCCTGGCTGACCACGGCCATGGGGATATTGTTGGTCTGGCAGAAGTCCCACAACTCCCGAAAGAAGGGCCGCAGGCTGGCATGCTCTTTCACGTAGGACTGCATGGTGGCGCGGTCGGCCCGGATGTTCCGGAAGGTGATCTCCTGATATTCCTTCAGGCCGATGCGACCATCGCGGAAGCGTTGGCGCACGTCCTTCCAGCCGGGGTCGCCGAACTGTTTTAGCAGCATCTCCGCCACGTTTTGGGCTGCGGCGGTGTCGTCGAAGTCGGTGAGGACAGCTGGAAGCGGTCTACCGCTCGCGGAGTTCGCGCCGGTAGTCTTCATAGGCCTGCCTTATGTTTTCGTACTTCAAGCCCAGGATCTGGGCGGCGTAGTATGCGGCGTTGCGGGCTCCCCAACTCCCCACCGCCATGCAGGCTACGGGGATGCCCGGTGGCATCTGGGCCGTGGCCATCAGGGCGTCGATGCCCTTGAGTTCGCTGGATGCTAGGGGAATGCCGATGACCGGCAGGGTGGTCATGGAGGCCAAAGCGCCGCCCAGGGCCGCGGAGCCCCCAGCGGCGGCGATGATCACTTCGATACCCCGTTCTCTGGCCGTTTTGGCGTATTCGTGGACCCGCTCCGGGGTGCGGTGGGCCGACATAACCCGAGTCTCGTAGTCGATGCCCAACTGTTCCAGGGTCTTGATGGTTTCCTGCACCACCGGCTCATCCGAGGCGCTTCCCATAATAACACCTACCAGCGGCAAAACAACCTCCTATCCACGCTCAAACCGGCACTGCCGGCCCGTCCTCAGGGACTGCTTATTTGGGCCAGATTTCATCTGGAGATGCCAGATACTATAGGTCTAGTTCGTCTCGAAACGCTTCGATCAACCCCTGTTCCAGGGCTTCACGCTCCGGCCTTATCTCGATCTCGTTTATCTGCAGATAAATGCCGTCGTCGGACAATCCCAGGTCAATGGCAATCTCCATCTCGCCGGCCTCTTCCCAGGACAGGATCGTGGTGATGACGTCGGTGTCCTCGTCATCATCGTCAGGTTCGTCGCCGTTCATGCTGATTCCGGGATCCAGCTCGGGGTCTCCGGGACCGGACTCCCAGCCGACGAAGGTCTCGATCGCGCCTTTGCCGTCCAGCAATGTGGCGTTCATCTCGGCCAATAGCTCATTTATGCCCAAGGTCTGGGCCATGCCAGTCAGGTCTTCCCGCTCTTTCTGCAGTCCGGCCTCGTCCTCATCCACCCGGCGCTGCCGGTGCGCGCGGACGTCGGTGAGTTCCTGTTTCAAGCCTTCCAATGTGTCACGCCAGGTCATGGGCCTTCCCTTGGGGAGATTTCGTCTTGGCTGCCTGGTACGCTAATTCATCGATCTCCCGGAAATCGCGCCGGCCCGATCGGGCTCGTACCTGGTTCAGCGCCTCCAGCAGGTCGAGGTAGCGGATGCCCATTGGGCCACGCTTCATGGTGACCGGAAGCAGGCCCGCCCGCCTCAGCAACCGCTCCGCGTTGGCGTTCCAAACGGCGAATAGTCCGGGGTTGCTCAGGCACAGTAGATAGGAAGGAAACTCCTTGCCGGCGCCGGCCAAACGGTAGGCTCCCTCAGGCGCGGCGCATTCGTCGAAGCGGCCTTCCAGCTTGATATTATCATAGAGAAGAAAATCCAGGGAGTCTCTCACCTCTTCGATGGAATTGGTCTTGAATTGGGCGGTGTTGCGGCCTCCGGAGGCCCGGTACAATGCCAGCGCCTGGTCCATATCCAGGGCCGTCAGCGCGTCCTGTTGCAGCCACCCGTGAAACTCGGCGGACCGCTGCCACTTCTTGCGCCGGTATGCCTGCAACCGCCGGTCGTCCACGGCCAGCGTAAATAGCTCCCGGATTTCCCGCATCGGTCTAGCCCGTTGCCTGGGCGGCCCCTTGGTTCACCGCCGAGCCGATATCCCGCCGCCACCTGGCCCCCTGGAAGCTGATCTTTTCCAGCCTGGAATAGGCGCGCTCCGTTGCCTGTTCGATGGTTTCGCCGCCGCCCACCACGGTCAGGACGCGGCCTCCGGCGGTGAGGGGCGGACTGGAGAGCCCGCCGGCACCCAACTTGGTGCCGGCGTGGAAGACCATGGTGTCCTCCGGCCCGTCTTCCTCCAGGCCGGAGATCTCGAATCCGGTCTGGTATTGGCCGGGGTAACCGCCGGACACCATGACGATACCAACGTAGTTCTTGGTTCCCCACCGCACCGGGACCCGGTCCAGGTTCCCCAAAGCGCAGGCCAGCATCAGTTCCAGCGGGTCCGAGTCCAGCAGCGGCAACACCACCTGTGTCTCGGGGTCGCCGAGGCGGCAGTTGAACTCCAGAACCTTGGGCGTGGGATTAGAATCGGGACCGGTCAGCATCAGACCTGCATACAACACTCCCTGGTAAGGAGCGCCGCGCTCGGCCATGGCCCGGAGCACCGGTTTCATGATCGTCTGCTCAACCTCGGAGGCCAATTCTGGGGACCAGAAATCCGGTTGGGCGAAACTGCCCATGCCCCCGGTATTGGGGCCGTGATTGCCGTCCTCCAGACGCTTGTAGTCGCAGGCGGCCACCAATGGAGCAAGGTTCTCGCCGTCGCAGAATGCGAAGACGCTAACCTCCGGCCCGCTTAGGTACTCCTCCAAGACCACCGTGTCCCCAGCCTCGCCAAAGGCCCGGTCCGACATGCATTCCTTCACCGCCGCGGCCCCTTGCTCCGAGTCCCGGCACAGCAGGACGCCCTTGCCGGCCGCCAGTCCGTTGGCCTTCACCACCACCGGGCCTTGGTGGGCCCTCAGGTGGTCCAAGGCACTGGACTGGTCCGTGAATACGTGATACCCCGGACAGGGGACCCCGGCGTCCCGCATCAGGTCCAGAGCGAAGCTCTTGCTGGCCTCTATCTGGGCGGCGGCCTGGGTGGGGCCGAATACCGGTATGCCCAACGCGGTCAACCGGTCGGCCAGCCCCAGCGCCAAGGGGGCCTCGGGTCCGACGATGACCAGGTCCGCGGCAACCTCACGGGCGGCGGCCACCAGGGCTTCCACGTCGTTGGCGCGGATGTCGAGGCTTTCCGCCAGGGCGGCGGTGCCGGCATTGCCCCCGGCCACCCATAGGCGTGTCAGGTTTGGGCTCTGGTTGATGCGCCAAGCCAGGGCGTGCTCCCGGCCCCCGGCCCCAACAATCAACACCTTCACGAGTGCAACTCGCCTTTCCGGTGCGACCAGCCTTTGAGGGAGTGACAGATGTGCATGCTCATGCAGATGCCCAGGCCCAAACCGCTCGTCCTGAGCCCGTCGAAGGACCCCCCCAGCCGTTTCCTTGGCGGGAGATGGCTGCCCCGCGGTCGTGGTTCGACAGGCTCACCATGAGCGGCTCTTACGGTGCCAGGCTATTAGCACTCCCTCTCTCTCACCTTATCGGAAGGCCGCCGGGGTGAGCCTGTGCGGCGGACGTAAAGAATCCCTATTCCCATTCAATGGTGCCAGGGGGTTTGCTGGTGATGTCGTAGACCACCCGGTTCACGCCGGGGACCTCGTTCACGATCCGGTTGGACATGCGGGCCAGCACTTCATAGGGCAGCCGCACCCAGTCGGCGGTCATGGCGTCCTCGCTGGAGACGGCCCGGATGGCGCAGACGTAACCGTAGGTCCGGTAATCGCCCTGCACCCCCACGGTGTGACTGTCGGTGAGCACGGCGAAGCTCTGCCACATCTGGTCGTAAAGGTTTGCGGCCTTGATCTCATCCATGACGATCCAGTCGCACTTTCGCACCATTTCCAGCTTTTCCCTGGTCACCTCCCCAATGACTCGGATGGCCAGTCCCGGTCCGGGGAACGGCTGGCGGTAGACCATCTCGTTGGGCAGGCCCAGGGCCAAACCGACCTCGCGTACCTCGTCCTTGAACAGGTAGCGCAGCGGTTCAACCAACTCGAGCTTCATGTTCTCCGGCAGACCGCCCACGTTGTGATGGGTCTTGATGCGCGCCGAGGTGCGGTTCTCCGGGGCGTCGCTTTCAATCACGTCGGGGTACAGGGTGCCCTGGGCCAGAAAATCGGTGTGGCCCAGGCCCGACGCCGCGTCTTCGAACACCCGGATGAACTCTTCGCCGATTACCTTGCGCTTGATCTCTGGGTCGGTGACGCCCTTAAGCTTGTCCAAGAACCTATCGGTGGCGTCAACGTAGGTCAGATTCAGGCCCAGGCCGCGTTTGAATGTGGCCTGTACCCGCTCCGCCTCCTCCAGCCGCAGCAGGCCGTTGTTCACGAAGATGCAGGTGAGTTGGTCTCCGATAGCCTGGTGCAAAAGCCCGGCGGTCACCGCCGAGTCCACCCCGCCGGAGAGGGCGCAGATGACCCTTCCGTCGCCCACCTGTTTCCTGATGTTCTTTATGGAGTCGTGGACCACGTTGCCCGGCGTCCAGTCGCCCTTGCAGCCGCAGGCCCTAAACAAGAAATTCTCCAGAATGTTTTGGCCCAACGGCGTGTGGTTCACCTCTGGGTGGAACTGGATGCCAAACATGTTGTCGCCGTTGCCGATGGCGGCCACCGGGGAGTTCTCGGTGTAGGCCATGCCGGTGAAACCAGGGGGCAGGGTTTCAACCCGGTCGCCGTGACTCATCCAGACCTGGAACGACGGAGGCAGCTCGTTGAAGAGGGTGGAGCCGGACTTGGAGTCGTCTTGGTGCAGGACCGCGTAGCCGAACTCCTGTTTGGCCCCGGGGGATACCTTTCCGCCAAGTTGGTGCACCAGGGCCTGCATGCCGTAGCAGATTCCCAGGACCGGCAGGTGGCGCTCGAAGACCCAATCGGGTATCTGGGGAGCCCCCTCTTCATAAACGCTGGCCGGGCCGCCGGAGAGTATGACGCCCTTGGGGTTGAGGTGCTTGACCGTGTCCCAGGTGCTCTTTGACTGGGAGATCACGGAGTAGACCTTTAAATCACGGACACGCCGGGCGATGAGGTGGCTGTACTGTGAGCCGAAGTCAATCACGACGACGCCTTCGCTGACCGACCGCCGGCCGTCCTCGTCCTCCGGCCCGACACCCTCCAACCCCTTGGCGATCTCAAGGTAGGCCGACACCTCCAGGTCATCGCTGGTGGCGACCCGCCGTCCTTGGGGCAGCTTGCTTTCAGTCGTGGTCAACCTCCTGAAACGCCTGACCTGAACGGTCTTGCTTAAACCGTCTTAATCGATGCTTTTTGTCTGGTTATTTCTGGGGAATATCCAGGGCTGCGCGGGCCGGAAAATCCGTATTACATGACGTGGGATAATTATACCGGCTGGGCATGGGCGAGTATAGCGGCCGGGGTCGACATAAAGTCAACAGGATCACAGGGAAAAACTGAGCGGTTTTCGCCGTCTTCCGGGGGTGTTTTGCCCGGTCTGGAGACACGGCGCTGTGATATACTCCGCCCGCCGCAGACACCAGCTTTCCGGGGCGTGGACCAGTAGTGGCGGATACCCAAGGCCAGATGGAACCAGCAGACTTGAAACGGGCCGTCCGGCATCTGAAGAACGGAGGGGTCGTGGCCATCCCCACCGATACCCTTTACGGACTGGCCGCCGACATTTTCAACCCCACCGCCCTGGACCGGGTATTCGCCGTCAAAGGCCGGAGCGAAGACCAGGCGTTGCCGGTGCTGGTAAGCGGCTGGGAACAGGCCGAAAGAGTGGCTAAAGACATCCCGCCACAGGCGAAGGGTTTGGCGGAGCGGTTCTGGCCGGGGCCCCTGACCATGGTGGTGCTGAAATCCGAGGGCGTGCCGGACCGGCTGACGGCGGGAGGGCCAACGGTGGCGCTCAGGATGCCCGCTCATCCGGTGCCCATCGAGTTGATCCACGGGCTGGGCGGCCCCATCGCCGGCACCAGCGCCAACATCAGCGGGGGCGCCGACCCCTCGACCTTGGAGGAGTTGACCGCCCAGATCGGCGGCCGCGTGGACTACATCGTAAAGAGCGGTCCCGCGCCCAGGGGGACGGCGTCCACGGTGGTGGACATATCTTCCCAACGGCCCAAGCTCTTGAGGGAAGGAGCGATTCCCTTCGAGTTGGTGCTGGAAACCTGGGACAC
>JACZUF010000042.1 GCA_022573285.1 Chloroflexota bacterium | reverse complement strand
ACCGAAGACGTAATCATCGCCACCAAGGTCCGCCTGGCCGCAGATGACATGAACGACGTCACCGGAGCCGTCCAGCGTTCCATGGAAACGAGCCTGAGGCTCCTGAAGCGCGACTCGGTGGACGTGCTCCACGTCCACAACCGGTTCACGGAAAACCGGGGCGACGTCCCAAATTCGCTCTCCGCCGACGATGTATTGGGGCCGGTGCTGGACGCCTACCGGGCGGTGCGCCAGTCGGGCAAGACCCGGTTCATCGGCCTGTCGGCCATGGACCACCACGTGCCGACTCTGGACCGGATCATGGACAGCGGGCACTGGGACACGATGTTGGCCTACTACAACCTGCTCAACTGGACCGCCCAAGAGCCGCCACCGGCGGGGGTAGACCTATTCGACAACGGCCAGAACATCCAACTGGCCAAGAAGCACAACATGGGGGTCATCGGCATCCGCTCCCACGCCGCCGGGGCCCTGAGCGCCGCGGTGGACCGGCCCATACCCGCCGGCAACGACCTGTTGCGTATGGACGTGGCCAGCGCCGCCCGGTTGGACTTTCTGCTGGACGGTCCCATCGAGACCCTTTCCCAGGCGGCCATGGTCTTCTGTCTGATGAACCGGGACATCCACACCACCGTCCCCGGCGTGAAGAACCAGGCCGAGGCGGAAGAGATCGCCCGCTGCATCGACCTGGGCCCCATCCCGCCGGCCCACATGACCCGGCTCCGGGAGCTTTACGGCAGGGGGTTCAGCCCCTAGAGGCTGTCTCGAAATCGGGAGATACAACTCAAACGGTCCTTCGGCAAGGTCAGGACGAACGGTAAAATGAGCATCCACACATCCGTTCGTGGTGAGCCCGTCGAACCACCGCTCCACACGTCAAGTTTCCCTTAACCCGGACCCTGACTGGCGCCGGTCCTTCGACAAGCTCAGGATGAGCGGGAATCAGGTGTTCGCCCGCTCATGGTGTCCTTCCGCGGAAGGATGTCGAACCACGTTTTGAGATGATTGCTAGACCTTGGGCCACACCTGGGTGGCGAAGTCCTCCATGAGTCCCAGCATCACGTCCAAGTCTTCGGTCTGCCGCAGGAAGTCCCAGACCATTGATGTCACACCCATGTCCTGGTAGCGGCGGATGTCCCCGGCAATCTGGGCAGCGTCGCCCACGAAGGGCAGACGGTCCGGCCCGGCGGTTTCTTTCTTCAGCTCGAACTGGTGGGTCCGGTAGATGGTCTCGATCTCCGACGGGTCCCTGCCGAAGCGCCGGGCATATTGAGCCAGCCGCTCCAGCCCGGCTTTCAACTGCTCGGGTGTGCCCATGGGGAAGGTGGGGTTGGACCCCAGGGGATACCAGCCGTCGGCCAGTTCCGCAGTGCGGCGCAGCGCTGGGCGGCTCTCCCCGCCCACCCAGATGGGCGGATGGGGTTTCTGCACCGGCTTGGGCAGAAAGCTGATGTCGTCGAAGCTGATGTACTTGCCGTCGAAACTGGGGTCGTCCTCGGTCCACAGGACCTTGAAGGCCCGGATGTACTCGTCAGTCACCGCGCCCCGCTCCTCGAACGGGGGCAGGCCCAGCGCCTGGAACTCCTCCCGCATCCAGCCGACGCCGACCCCGACCACCAACCGCCCACCGGAGAGAACATCCAAGGTCGCAAGGGACTTGGCGGCGATCAGCGGGTTGCGGTGGGGAACGATCAGGACGCTGGTCACCAGCCGAATCTTGCTGGTCTGGCCGGCGATGTACGACAGCAGGGTGATCTGTTCCATGGACTCGCCCGACGGCGAACCGGGGAACTCTCCGCCCTCGGTGTACGGGTAGACCGAGGCGATGTTCCGGGGCACCAGGATGTGGTCGCCGGTCAGCAGGGCGTCAAATCCCAACTCCTCACCCTTTCTGGCGATAATGCCCAGTCTCTCAGGGGTGGCCAGTTGCCCCCTCCCCGGCAAAGTGAATCCGTATTTCATGTTCTAGACTCCAGCGTTATGTAAAGTCAGCTACCTGGTCTGGGCCGGTGGTTCGACAAGCTCACCATGAACGGAAAGTTGAGCAATTCGGCGAGGTGAGGTTTGACTTCACCGTATTGGGGCGGGTTTGAAACCCGCCCCTACGGGCACCGCTCAAGCTCCATCATCAAGACAATTCGATCCCCAACCGCTCGTCCTGAACTCCGACCGAAGGTCGAGAGTCTCGATAAAATCCGACCCGTCGAAGGATCGGCACAGGGCAACTATACCGGGTTAAAACGCCGCTTTTAGGACCTCCATCACCTGCTCGGTGGTGGTGATGGGAATGGGGTTGCTGCGGCAGCCGCCGTCGGTGAGCACCAGCTCGGCGATCTTGGGCAGGTCGGCCTCGGGTATCTCCAGTTCCCGTATCCGGTGGGGCATGCCCATGCCCAGGATGAAATCGTCCACGGCCCGGGCCGCCGCTTCCGCCGCCGCCTCGTCGCTCATGCCCCGGGTGTCCAGCCCCGCCGACCGGGCCAGCAGCGCCTGTTTGTGGGCGGAAACCGGGCGGTTGAATTCCATTACGTAGGGCTGGGTGACACAGGAGGTGTACCCGTGGCCCACCGAGTAATGCACCCCGATGATGTGGCCGATGGCATGGCTAAGTCCCGTGGCGAAGTTTGGCGCTCCCATCATGGACATCCACGCGGCCACCAGGCATTGCAGCCGGGCCTCGGAATCACCGTCCGATTCCCTGGACTTGGGCAGGTGGTGAAACAGCGTCTCCGCCGCGGCGAGTATTGGGGCGTCGATGGCCGGCTGGTTGCCGCTGCAGTACAGCCGCTCGATACAGTGGTCCATGGCCTTAACCCCCGTGGAGAGCCAAAGCCAGTCGGGAGTCCCTTCGGTCATCACCGAATCCAGCACAATCAGGTCGGCGTAGAGCCGGGGATGGCGCACCCGTATCTTGTGTCCCGCCTGGTCGTCCAGCACGTTGCCTCCGCCCATGTTGAACTCGCCGGCGGAGAGGGTGGTGGGGATGGACACCTGGAGCGGCAGGGTCTTGCCGTCCAGGTCGGGAGTGAGCATCATGTCCTGTTCTTCGCCCAACTTACGGAGCCGCTCCACCGTGGTGATGCCCTCGGCCATCAACACCGCGATCATGCGGGAGGCGTCGGAGATGGTGCTGCCGCCGACGCCCACCAGGGTATCGACGCCGTTGGCCAATGCCATGTTGGCGGCCTCCACGGCGGAGGACAGCGGGGCACGCTGGGTCAGCCCCGAGTAGACCCCGGCGGACATGTCACCCAACCCGTCGGCGATCCGGCGGACCGAGTTGGTCTTCTCGGCCACGGTGCGTCCCGACAGCACCAGGACCCGTTTGCCGCCCAGGTCCCGCACTTCGTCTCTCAGGGAATCTATCTTCCCCTGTCCGAAGACTATCCGGGTGGGAACGGCGGGGTTGAACTCGCCCTGCAACGGGTATTGCTGGGTCATACGCGCATCTCCGTGGGGTGGTGACTACCTATGAAAGAGGGATGATTATGGTGAACCGGGATTCGTCTCCGATCACGCGTGTGGAATGGCCGGTGCCGGTCATGTCCTCGGCTAGAAGCACCGTGCCGGGCCCATATTGTTTCAGGGTGCCATCGGGCAACCCCAATTCTACCGACCCGGTCAGCGAGATACTGTACTGCCGCCGAGGCGCTGTGTGAAAGTCCAAAAAATACCCGGCTTCAATCAGCCGGAATGATATCCCCGGGGTCTGCTCGATTGGCGAGGCCAGTCCGTGGGCTCCTTCTGTGTCTGTGAATTTCGTCATCTCGAACTCTTTTTCTTCGATCACGGAATTCCCATCGGGTCCGGTGTAAACGTGCACGAATTTGGGCATTTTTCACTCCATACGAGCTTTCAGCTATTTGATTCCTTAGGCAGCTGTTTGGTCAATCAAATGACCGTCTTGAGGCGAGCCCACTAATACTACCACCGCCGGCCGGCGCGCCGGGTTTTCTGATTCCCACCGGCTTGCCGGTCTCGTTGCTTCGCAGGATTGGTGCGGCAGACGAAGGCTAGATCGCGGCTTCCGCTTGGCGGCGAAGGCTTTTTATCCAAAACCGGAGCAGGGAGTTGGAGGAAACGGCGGGGAGAGACATGGCCATCATGCGGTAGACCCACCTGCGGCTGACCTTGACGGTGGAGTCCGGGTCCAGCCACTTCCCGCTGCGGGCCAGGCGGGCCAACGTGGCCAGGCCCAACAGCAGCGGCCACAGGCAAGCCAACCGCAAGCGGACCGAGCGTCGCGGCACCGCCAGCAGATATTCTTCGGCGGCGTCAAAATGGCCCAGGGCCGTCCGTATCCATGTGGCGAGGACGGGCCTGGCGCGCCCTTCATTCTCCGGGTCCAGCAGGTCCTCGGGGACTAGGCCGGCCGCCGCCAATTCGTCGGCGGGTAGATAGCACCGGCCCCGGCGTAGGTCCCGGGGCATGTCCCGCAGGACATTGGTCAACTGCAAAGCCTTGCCGAACCGGACCCCTATCTCGGACATCTTTGCCACGTCCCAACCGTTCAGTTTGGACTCGTGGCCAATCAGAACCTTAGTCCAAAACTCACCGACGCAGCCAGCCACCAAGTAGACATACCGGTCTAGTTCGTCAGCAGACGAAAGGGCTGTCAACTCACCCGAGTCCTCGCCGGGGAAGCTGGTCAGGTCCATCTCCATGCCCTGGGTCAGCGTTGTGACCACCCACCTCACCTGTTTCCGGTCGGCGGCGTTCAGGGATTCCAACAGGGCAAAAGTATCGACCAACGACCCGAACATGGCCTGCTCTTGGGGAGACGACGTGCCTTCCATTGCTTGAGAAGCGAAATCTTGCAAGACGCCCAAGTCTGCCGGCCCCAACACCTGAGTTCGAAGAGCAAGCAAACTCTCAAGCCGTGCCCCAGGAAACCCGGCGAGCCGGCGGTCGGCGATTGTGTCGCTGGCGCGGGCCAGCAGATAGGCCAGCCCCACCGGCTCTCTTAGGTCTTTTGGGAGGATGCGGATGGTCAGGTAGAAGGAGCGGGAGACGCCCTTGAGGACATCCTTCAATAGCCGGTTGCGGCGGGCGGCGTCCACGTTGGGAAGCCCAGGAACGGTCGGCTGGACCATGGCTACCGGGCTGGCGCGGCGGCCTCCGGTGAGGCGAAATGGCGGCGTTCGGTGTTCTCCAATGCATCCCGCACCATCTCGTCCACCGACAGGACCTCCTCCAACCGCAGCACGGTGTCCAGGTCGGCCTTGGTCTCTGGATGCTTGGGTACGAAGAGGGTGCAGCAGTCCTGGTCCGGGAGGATGGATGTCGTGAAGGTGCCTATGTCCCGGGCCATATTCACGATCTCTTCTTTATTTGAACCGATCAACGGCCGGAGTATGGGCATGTCGGCCGACTGGTCCACCACGGCGATGTTTTCCAGCGTCTGGGAGGCCACCTGGCCGCAGCTCTCGCCGGTTATGATGGCCTTGGCGCGGTTGCGTTTGGCCAGGGCCTCGGTGATCCGCACCATGAACCGCCGGTAGAGCACGACCCGGTAGGACGGCGGGGCCGAGAGGATGATCTTCTTCTGAATCTCGGCCAGGGGCGCCAGGTAGAGGTTGGACTCGTATTGGTGCCGGGTCAGGTGCTGCACCAAGTCCGCGGCCTTCTCCATCGAGGTCCGGTCCACCAGGGGATAGCTGTGGAAGTGGACAAACATGGCCTGGCAGCCCCGTTTCATCATCTGCCAAGCCGCCACCGGCGAGTCGATGCCCCCCGAGAGCATCACGGCCACCTTGCCGCTGACCCCCACCGGCAGGCCGCCGTGGGCTTTGACCTCGTCGAAATAGACCAAGAAGCTTTTGGGCTGGATGTCCACATAGATGCAGATGTCCGGGTCCTTGAGTTTCACCTGGGCCCCGGTTAGGTCTTTGACGAAGGCCCCCAAGTCCCGGTTGACCTCTTCCGAATTCATGGGGAACCGCTTGTCGGCCCGGTTGGTGGTGATGCGGAAGGTTTCGAAGCTGCGGCCCTCCAGTAATTGGGGCATCCTGGCCTTCAGGCCGTCCAGGTCGCGGGGCAGGTCGTAGGCTTTGTAGAACTTGGCCACGCCGAATACTTCTTTGATCCGGGACTTGACCTCGGGCCAGCATTCTTCATCGGACAGGGTCAGACCCACCATCAACTGTCCTTGCCAGACGCGCTCAACACCCGCTCCTTTGGTGGCGGTGCGGAGGTTTTCGATCAGTTTGCGCATGAACCAGGGGCGGTTCTTGCCCTTGAGAGCCAGTTCGTGGGTCTTGACGATGGCGTGTAATTTGAGGTCTTCCATACCGGGCTATTGTACCCGATGTCTCAGCACGGCACCGGCGATTCGGCATCGCCCTTGCGTAAAGTCAGCTCTATGGGATAATGACCATCTTCACATCCGCAATCTTCGAATCCTTTAGACCCGTGGCCATTTGATGACCGGCTTCGCTAGATTCGCCGTTCCAAAACCGCAAGTTTTAGCGAGGCATCTAAAACATCGAACGACTCTGTAACGCGACCATGTAACGGTCGACGGCAGGCGGTGTTACCGAGAGCACCCAGTAGACATTCACCACAGCGTGGTTAATCTATTTGGAAGCCTCTAGACTCGCCGGGGGAAAAACGATGACCACCCTCATGCAAAATATTCCGGTTAAAGCCGTGCTCAGTAAGCGGTCTCTACTCTGGCTGGCTGCCGTCGGTGTTCTGGCGACGCTACTTGCCCTGCTGACCAAAGCTATCATGGACAACCCAACTCCGTCGCAGGACATCAGGGTCCTGGACTGGGTGGCCGGTTGGGACCTGCGGGGCCTGACAACGTTCTTCGATGTAGTTTCATTTGTAACCGGGCCGGAGCCTGGGATTATTTATGGACTGTTGGGGGTAACATTCCTCCTGTTGCTGGGAAAAACCCGGCCGGCAATAGTGTTCACCGTTGTTGGCGTGACCATCGGCCTCGTGGCTATCCTGGGTGACTTCACCCTGGGCGAAATCGTAGACCGGGGTCGGCCGCTCGCGGGAGCGGACAACCCGACTCCCGCCTTCCCCAGCGGCCACGTCTTTGGCAGCACGGTGTTCTTTGGCTTCATGGGGTTCCTGGCGGTTTACTACCAGATGAAGAGGAAGCTTCTATTACCGATGCTGGCGGTTTTCGCAATTATCATCGTGTTGGTCGGGCCCGCGCGGATCCATGGTCAGGCCCATTTTCCCAGCGATGTCGCCGCCGGGTACCTGCTGGCGGCCATCTGGCTCTTGGTGATAATCCCTATCTTTATGTACGTCAGAGGTACAAAGTGGATGTCCGCCTGGAAGAACAGGGAGAACCCTGCGGTTGTGGCTTGTGAAAGCTGCATGGTGGCAAGTTCTATCGCCAGCGTGGTGGTATTGGACCCAGAAGAGGGGACCGCGACCAAAGTGTACGTGCCGCCGCCCCTGGTCAGGATACTCTATTGGATGGCGTTTCAAGCCAAATTCCCATACGAAACCAACACCGCCGCTCTCGCCTCGGGGAAATACCGCCGCCAGATTGCCAGCCTGTTGACCGTACACCGGTTCGGTAAAGACCTGGTAGCCCCGGTAATCACAATAGACTGCACGCACGGCAATTGCAGCTTCGTCACCGAGTTTATCCCAGGTGAACTGGCCAAGAACGACGAGCCGGCCAAGAAATTTTTGGGAGAGGTGTCCGAATCCTTCGCCGAGGCCGGCCTGTCCGTCTGGCAGGTGAACCCGCGCAACCCCCACGCGCACACCAACCTGATACGCTCCCCCGAGGGAGACTACACAATCATCGATCTGGAGTCGGCGGTGATCAGCCTGTTTCCAGCGCCGGGGCAGTTCCGGTCCTCCCTCAAGAGCGGAAATCTTCCCATTTTCGACGACATTGACTTTCCAAGATTACGGAACTTCATCAGCACCAACGAAGCAGCCCTCATGACCAGTATTGGCAGTGACGGGGTGGAATCCCTCAAGCACGCCACCGACCACGCTGAGGAAGCCATCAATACCTGGAAGGCCGCGGAGCCCCGAATCTTTGGACATCTCATCGCCGGGACTTACAATCTGTTGAATTTGAAGGCTCGGTTCCAGCACTTGATGGGCGCGCTAATGGGTGCTGACGCCGCGGCGGAGCTATTCTTGAATAAAGGGATAGACCGGTGGGAGAAACAAGGGAGGATCATGCCTTCTGACGCGGCTGGACTGCGCACCCGCCTGTCATCCAGAGCCGCAAGATATGCTACTCGCCACCTCGGTGTCCACCTTGTGATGAGCGCCATCGCCATTCCTATCCCTGGCATGCGAAGTTTGGCGCGCTTTTTGTGGACCTTTTCCTTCTGGGTCAAGACACAGCTCAGGCGTTTGCGGCGTAAACGGGTAGTAGATGCCGACCAGATTCCCAATATACATACTCCCTTGGTCATGGGGCTGGCCCTGGTTCCTGCGTTGGGAGGCGCCGCCTATCTGGCGTCCTCACCGTTGCGGAGTAAGCTCTTGGCGCGTCTAATGTTAGACCAAGTTGCTTGGAAGCTGCCCTTCAAGCTCTACCACAGAACGCGCATTGGCCGTTGGTTGCCTCCGCCGGTAAAGCTGACTGGGCCTCAAAGCGCAGGCGAAATTCCTGCCGAAACTTCATAACTGCCACCCTCGTGGAGTGCCGATAAGTTGACTCGAGTGGGCGCCCAGCCAGTGGTTTCTTCGATTAACGACACAGTTGATCGGCGGTCCCCAGCGGACCAGAATGCGCCCTAGGCGAAGATCGCTTCTTTGATGGCCAGGACGTCCCGACGGACTTGGCCGTTCTCGGCGACCTCGCCGTTGATCTTGCCCGCTCCGTGGATCACCGTGGAGTGGTCGCGCCCACCCAACAGCCGCCCAACCTGGGTGGGAGACAGGTCCAACTCGTAGATCAACAGATACATGGCCACCTGCCGGGCCAGGGCCACCTTCTTGGTGCGGTTCTTGGCCATCAGGTCTCCCACCGATAGGGCGTAGAAAAGGGCCACCTGCTCGAAGATCCGCTGTGGGTCGATGGCCTGGGCCGCCGTTTCGGGGGCCATGTCATTCAGTATCTGCAGGGTCATCTCCAGAGTGATGTTCACGTTCATCAACTGGGAGTAGGCCACCATCCGGTTCAGGCTGCCCTCCAGCTCCCGCACGTTTCGCTGGACGCGCTTGGCGATCAGCTCAATGACGCTATCATCGAGTTCGACCCGCATCTGGCCGGCCTTGTTGGCCAAGATGGCCATGCGCGTTTCCAAGTCAGGCGGCTGGATGTCGGCGATGAGGCCCCATTCGAAACGGGAGCGGAGCCGGTCTTCCATCGACGCCAGTTCCCGGGGCGGGCGGTCCGAGGAGATGACCACCTGGTTCCCCGAGTTATGGAGGTCGTTGAAGGTATGGAAGAAACCCTCGTGGGTCTGCTCCTTCCCGCTCAGGAACTGGACATCGTCGATGAGCAGCACCTGGACCGAGCGGTACCGCCGCCGGAAGTCCTCGGTGGTGCGGTTGCGGATGGCGGTGATGAACTCGTTGGTGAACTGCTCAGATGTCACGTAGAGCACCGACATGCCGCGGCTGGCGCAGGTCTTGCCGATGGACTGCAGCAGATGGGTCTTGCCGAGCCCGGCCCCCGAGTATAGGAACAGCGGGTTGTAGGCCTGGCCTGGGGCCTCGGCGACCGCCTGTGAGGCGCTCAAGGCCAGCCGGTTCGACGGCCCAGCAACGAAGGACTCAAAGGAATACTTGGGGTTGAATGACCGCATCTCGAACAGCGGAGTTGCGGTGGGAGCGGCGCTGACGGACTGGTTAGGGGCCACCTGGGCCGAGGCCGGCGCCGTGGGTTCCACGGCGTAGAAACTTCCTTCGGTCTTGACCCTCAACTGCAGATCAAACTCCCGGCCGGAGACCTTCTGCAGAGTCTTCTGGAGGGCGTGATACATTCGGCGTTCCAACCACTCAACGGCGAAGGAGTTGGGCGCCTCGACCACGAAGGTGTGGTCGTCATAGGCCACGCCGTTGGTAGGCTTGAGCCAGGTCTCGAAGGTAGGGCGTGGGAGCTGCAACTGGAGATCCCCCAACACTGCCCGCCAAACCTCACGGGCCGTAGACTCACTCATGAGCCTGCTCCCGCCCCAGTTGCAGCTCCCACACTCTCCCCCTCATCACTCTCGACTATCCGTTGAATCCAGGTTGTCAACCTTGTTCAAGGACCCGGTATCCGGCCAATTTTATGCCTATGAAGCCCTAAAAAAGGCAATAGAGAACCCAGGGACTTTAACGCCCTAATTGAAAATCGCCAAACCGGATTGGGTACTTGGGGTTACAGTCGGGCCTTAATAAGGCCGGTCCCGTAGATGGTTTTGCCGGTTATCTACTGGCCACCTGCGGCAGTGGCCGTCATCTTGACCGGGTGGGATTTGGAACTATTTCCCAGCACCGGTGTCTCCCGTTTTGGCCCGGGTGGACCGGAACAAGTCTGCCTTTCGCGTGTGACATTGGGACACTAGCAACATCTGCGGGAAAAAGTCAATGGTGATTCGGGGCAATTTGAATTTTTCTTTTTTTGAAATTTTTTCCTTGATTTGGCCCAATTTAGGCCCGTTGGCCGTTCGAATGGCCCATTTTCGGACCGCCGGCGGCGGCCCTGACCCTGCAAGTGAGACCGGGGTAAACCAGCTTCGGCAGAGATTTGCCGTGCCCCTTTACGCCATATATAATCGTGGGACCAGCCAAACGTAAGAATAAGCGCGGATGCAACCGGGATCGGGCATCATACAGGGGGCTCTTCACCGGCCCCCATTCTATTTTCTGAGGCGGTTGGGCCGTCTTGAATAGGGGAGAAGCAATGCCGAGGAAGCGGACGACCCGCACCCAGTCCGGCGGCGCCAGCGCCACTGCGGCGCGTTCCAAACCCCCACTTCCCAAGGGACTCAAGGCCGCCGACCTGGTGGACTATTACACCAGAATGGTCCAGGCGCGCTCTCTGGACGAGCGCATCTGGGCGCTGAACCGCCAGGGGAAGGTGCCCATCGCGGCCTCGAGCCAAGGCCACGAAGCCGCCCAACTGGGCAGCCTTCTTGCCGCCGAGAAAGATGGCGACTGTTTCCTGTTTCCCTATTACCGGGACCTGGCCCTGAAGATCGCCGCCGGGTTGACTCCGGTGCAGGTGATGATGTCTTTCATGGGCAAAGCCGGTGACCCCTACAGCAACGGGCGCCAATTCCCGCTCCAAGGCGCGGACCTGCCCCACAAAATCATCCAGATCTCCAACGTGGTCGCCGCAGGGCTGACCCAGTCGGTGGGCTATGCCATGGGTTGCCGCATGTCGGGCGACGAAACGGTGGTCCTGGTCTATTTCGGCGACGGGGCCACCAGCCAGGGCGAGACCCACGAGGCCATGAACTTTGCGTCGGTCCACAAACTGCCGGTGGTCTTCATCTGCGAGAACAACCGCTACGCCATCTCAACGCCACAGACCAGTCAGATGGCGATTGAAGAGATCGCCAGCAGGGCCGCCGCCTACGGGTTCCCTGGGTTCACGGTGGACGGCATGGACCTGGTCCAGTGCTACGAGGCCACCAGGGAGGCCATCACCCACGCCCGCGCCCAAGGCCCGGTGCTCTTGGAGATGAGCGTCGAGCGCTTCATGTCCCACACCACCGACGACGACGACCGCCGCTACCGGCCCGAGGGCGAGGTGGAAAGAGCCAGGGAACGGGACCCGGTGATGACTCTGGGCCGGACCCTGATCGAAGAAGGGATTCTTACCCAGAAACAGGTGGACGAGATCGCGGCCGAGGCCCTTCGGGCAACGGACGAGGCCACTGACGTCGCCGAGGCGTCAAGCCCGCCAGACGAGTCTAATCTTCATGACTCGGTCTACAGTCCGTAGGAGTAATTTTGGCCGTTAAGAGCGTAATTGGAGCCGTCTGGGAAGCCATCCCATTCCAAGAGTCGCCGGAGTAGAATTGGCCGTTAAAAGCGTGATTGAAGCCGTGAGGGAAGCCATCCACGAGGAGATGGCACGCGACCCCAAGGTCTTTGTCATGGGCGAAGACGTGGGCGTCAGGGGCGGGGTGTTCCTGGCCACCCAGGGGTTGTCCGAGGCGTTCGGCGAGGACCGGGTCATTGACACGCCTCTGGCCGAAGCCTCCATCGTGGGTATCGCCCTGGGCGCCGCTTTCCGGGGCATGCGCCCCATCCCCGAGATCCAGTTCTCCGATTTCGTCTGGCCCTCCGTCAACCAATTGATCGGAGAAGCGGCCCGGGCCTGTTACGGCACCAACGGCGCAGTGCAGGTGCCGATGGTCATCCGCATCCCCTACGGAGGCGGGGTCAGGGGCGGGCTTTTTCATTCCCAGAATGTGGAGACCCATTTCTTCCACACCCCCGGACTGAAAGTGGTGGCTCCCAGCACGCCCTACGACGCCAAGGGTCTGTTGAAGTCGGCCATCCGGGACAACAACCCGGTGGTGTTCTTGGAGCATAAGAAGACCTACCGGTTGGTGCGGGGCGAGGTGCCCGACGAGGAGTACACCCTGCCCCTCGGCAAAGCCGACGTCAAACGGCCGGGCAGCAATATCACGGTGGTGTCCTACGGCCTGACCCTCCATTTCTGTCTCGAGGCCGCCGAAGAACTGGCCGCCGAGGGCGTTGACGTGGAGGTGGTTGACCTGAGAACTTTGACCCCACTGGACACCGAGACCATTCTTGAGTCGGTGAAGAAAACGGGTAAGCTGGCCATCGTGCATGAAGACAACATCACCGGCGGAGTGGGCGCTGAGGTTGCGGCCCTGGTGGCCGGTCAGGCCTTTGAATACCTGGATGGGCCCATCGCCAGGATCTGCGGGCCCGACGTGCCCACCATGCCCTTCGCCCAAACCCTGGAAGACGCGTACATGCCCACCGCGGACAAGATTGCGGACGCCCTCCGCAAACTGGCGGCGTACTAGATTATGTCAGTAACGATCGAACTGCCCCACGTCGGTGAATCGGTGGTGGAAGGGACCATCGGCCAGTGGCTCAAGAAGCCGGGAGACACGGTGAAGCGCTACGAGCCCCTGGTTGAGATCATCACCGACAAGGTGACCATGGAGGTCCCCTCGCCGGTCGAGGGAACCTTAGTCAGGTTGTTGGCCCAGGAGGGCGAGACCCTGCCCATGGGTGCGCCCATCGCCGAGGTGGCCACCGCCGACAGCCCGGAGGGGGCCGAGCCGGTATCTGCGTCAATAGAGATTGAAACGGCGCCGTCAGCCGAGCCGGCCTCACCGGGAACCACGGGTTATCTTATGAAGGACGTTACACCGGTGGGCCCGACGGGCGGCGCGGCCATCGAGATCGCCGAACCTACCGGCACATCGGCCTCCCGTCCTGCCGCAGTAGCTCCTGCTTCGGCTACACCCGCGGCGGCGGCCCTCTCGGCAACTCCCTCCGGTCAGACCCGCCTTTCCCCAGCGGTGCGGCGCTTGGCCCAGGAACACTCAGTCGACGTTTCGCAGGTCCAAGGCACCGGTTTGGGTGGGCGGATCACCCGGGACGATATTCTGAAGTTTGTGGAAAGCGGCGCGGCCCCGGCTCCCCAGATCGTAGGTCAACCATCGGCCGACGGCCAGGAGACCCACGTTCCCCTGACCCCGGTGCGGCGCATGATCGCCGAGGCCATGGTCCGGAGCGTGAGCAACATACCCCACGCCTGGAGCACGTTGGAGGTGGACGTGACGGGTCTGGTGGCGCTGCGGGCATCGGTCCGGGCCGAGTTCGAGCAGAAAGAAGGCGTCGGCCTGACCTACCTTCCCTTCGTCATCAAGGCGGTGGTGGAGTCCCTGAAAGAGTTCCCCACCATGAACGCATCGTGGGGCGAAGACAAGATCATCCTCAAGAACCGGGTGAACCTGGGTCTGGCGGTGGCCGCTCCGGACGGCCTGATCGTTCCGGTGCTTCACAACGCCGACCAACTCAGCATCGCCGGACTCGCCGCGGCCGCCAAGGACCTGGCGGACCGGGCCCGGACCAAGAAACTGACCTTGAACGACGTCCAGGGCGGCACCTTCACCCTGAACAACACCGGGGCGTTGGGCTCCTACATCTCTGGGCCGATCATCAACTACCCCCAGGCCGGCATCATGACCACCGAGACCATCCAGAAGCGGGCCGTGGTCATCCCCGCGGAGTCAGGTGATGCCATCGCCATCCGGTCGATGATGAATATCTGCCTGTCCTTCGACCACCGCATCAACGACGGCGCCGAGGCCAGCGGGTTCTTGTCGGCGGTGAAGTCCAAGCTTCAGGCCATGGCCCCCGGCACGTCGATCTACTAAGCCAGCATGCCTCCCCAGACCCCCTGCCGCGCCGTCTGGCTCGGCACCATGGACTACCTTGAGGCCCACGGGCTGCAACTGGCGCTGGTGGAAAAGGTCCACTCGGGCCAGGAACCCAACACCCTATTGTTGTTGGAGCACCCCCACGTCTACACCAAGGGCCGTCTGAGCAAGCAGTCGGATGTCCTGCTGCCCGAAGCAGAACTGGCGGCCAAGGGTGTCCCGGTCCGCGAGACCGACCGGGGCGGCCAGGTAACCTACCACGGGCCGGGCCAGTTGGTGGTCTATCCAATAGTTAACTTGAAGGACTGGGGCGGGCCGGTAAGGTACGTCCGGGCCCTGGAACAGGTGATGATCGCCACGTTGGGCGAGATGGGAGTCGCCGCCCACTGCGAGTCAGGCAACACCGGCGTCTGGACGGACCAGGGGAAGATCGCCGCCATCGGCGTGAAGATCAGCCGGGGCATCGCCTTCCACGGCTTTGCAATCAACGTCAACACCGACCTCTCCTACTACCAGCACATCATCCCCTGCGGCATTTCAGATAGGCCCGTGACTTCCATGGCGACAATACTGGGCGAGCAGGTGGACATGGAGTTGGTGAGGTACGGTTTGGTCTACCAGTTCGGGAGGGAGTTTGGGTTTAGCATGGAGGATGGCGTGTTAGGAAGCCACGGATTTACGCATGATGGCTGACAATTTCCATCGACGAACGAAAAGATACTAAGCATGACTCTTCTCTCGTGACCACGAGATTGAATCGCCCTCACAAACAAATAAATGCTAGACGTGACTTCCGTCTCTTGACCACGAGATTGATTAGTTCCATAATGGTATTGAAACGTTCCTCCCCGGTGAAAGTGCCCATGGGGCACTGCCTTTAGGCTAGCCGGGGAGGTCTTTTTTTGTTCGGGGTGAATTTTGGCATATCTTTACGTTTTCATAGACGAATCGGGAAACTACGACTTTTCGCCGAGTGGCACCGGTTATTGGATTCTCACCAGTTTGATCACCGAGGATATTCGGCCCGGCCTGATTGAACTCTATGACCTCAAACACAAGTTGATAGATTTAGGAACAAACCTCGAGTACTTTCACGCCGCAGAAGACCGTCAAGCGGTGCGAAACGAGGTATTCGAAATAATCAGTGATCTCGACAACATCCGGGCTGATTCCGTGGTCGTGGAAAAGAGAAAACCAGGTCCATCAATTCGTCCAATCGAAAAATTTTATCCGATGATGCTGGAAAACCTCCTCAATTACCCCTTCGATGCCAGAGGAATCGACGTCACTAAATACGAACGTGTTTTCATTTTTTGTGACCGTGCCAGCGGTCCGAAAAGGCAGCAACAGGCACTGCTGGCCGGTATAAAATCTTATCTGTCCAAGCACTTAAAGGGCATACCGTATCAAGTCTGCATGCATAGCTCAGCTTCTCATCATTATCTACAAATTGTTGATTACATTTCTTGGGCGATTTACGTTAATTGGGAAAGGGATGAGAATCGTCCGTTAGACCAAATCGGGCATCTCGTGAAGAGTCAGTTTCCAATATTTGAACACGGAACAATGATTTGGTACTGATCTCTGATGCCTAGGGACCATTCACAAATCTTAGCCAGCATTCTTCTTTGACACCCTCAACCCTCGTTGCTACACTCGCCTGACTTGGCTTTGAAGGCTGGCGGAGGTACGAATATGGCGGTGTCGCAAAAGGTCCGGCGGTTCATGGAGGAGGGGGGTTGGATCCGCCGGGTTTTTGAAGAAGGGATGGCGCTGAAGGCCCAGATCGGGGCCGATAAAGTCTTCGACCTGTCCCTGGGCAACCCGGTCTTGGAGCCGCCCCAGGAGTTCCACGACGAGCTGCGCCGCCTGGCCAACGCCCCGGTCCCCGGGATGCACCGCTACATGCCCAACCCCGGCTACATGGAGACCCGCCAGGCCGTGGCCGAAACCCTGAAAAAAGAGTCCGGCCTGGACTTCTCCGGCGGCGACGTGATCATGACCTGCGGGGCCGCCGCCGCCGCCAACGTAGTGCTTAAGACCATCCTCAACGAAGGCGACGAAGTCATAGTCCTGTCGCCCTACTTCTGGGAATACCTCTACTACATCGACAACCACGGCGGCGTGGCCGTGGTCGCGGCCTGCGACGGCCAGTTCCAGCCCGACCTGGCCGCCATCGAGGCCGTGATGACCCCCAAGACCAGGGCCGTCATGGTCAATTCCCCCAACAACCCCACCGGCGCCGTCTACTCCGAGGAGAGCATGAAGGGGCTGGCGTCGTTGTTGGAGCGGAAGCAGGCCGAGCACGGCACCGAGATCTTCATCATCAGCGACGAGCCCTACCGGCGGATCATCTTCGACGGCATGTCCTTCCCCCAGGTGCTGCCCCATTACGACAACAGCGTGGTGGTCACCTCCCACGCCAAGGACCTGGCCCTGCCGGGAGAGCGCATCGGCTACATCGCGGTCAACCCCAACTACCGGGATAAAGAGGAACTGTCGGCGGGACTGTCCTTCTGCAACCGCACCCTGGGGTTCGTGAACGCCCCGGCCCTGATGCAGCACATCGTCCGCAACCTGCAGGGCGTGAGCGTGGACGCGGGGTATTACGAGAAGAAACGGGACTTTCTGTGCCGGAACCTGGGGGAACTGGGCTATGAGGTGGTGCGGCCCCAGGGGGCCTTCTACCTATACCCCAAGGCGCCCATCGAGGACGACGTTGTCTTCTGCCGGACGCTTCTGAATTCCAACGTGCTGGTGGTGCCGGGGCGGGGCTTCGGCACGCCGGGCTACTTCCGCATCGCGTACTGCGTTGAGGACTGGGTGTTGGAGGGGGCCGTGGAGGGGTTCGCCAAGGCGATGGCGGAGCCGGGAGGCTAGAAGCTCCGGCAATAGACTGGACACATCGCCCGCCAAGCTCGTGTCAGCTTAGGCCCGGTGGAACAATTCGTTTAGGTCCAAAGATAGGGATTCCATCAATGGGGAGCTGAGTTCTCCGCTGCTCCCGTATACGCCATGTGTTTGGAGTCCTTCGGCCCCAAGCACCATTACCTCGACCGATTCGGTTTCCGGGTCAACCAACCAATACTCCCTGACCCCATGCCGTGCATATAGAACCCTTTTGTATCCCCGGTCAAATTCGGCAGTTCCCGGCGAGATTACCTCAGCTACTAGGTCCGGCGCGCCCTGCACGTTTGCCTCGGTTATGATTTCCGATCGGGCATTAGAAACAAACATGACGTCAGGTTGCACCACATCGTTCTCGGAAAGAACCACGTCCAACGGAGCCAACCGTACCCGCCCTAAGAGTTCAGATGACACAAACAAGTCCAGCAATCGGAATAAGTTGGCGACGATCCTCTGATGATTATCCGTTGGCGAAGGAGCCAATATCATCTCTCCATCCAGAAGTTGATAGCGCTTATCCCCGGGCGTGCTCATGTAATCGTGGACGGTGAATTTCAACTTGGGTTTAGGCTGCGTCATGACCGGGAACCTGGCATCAGAGTCCTTTAACGGTATTATATCAGCCGGTCAGTTGGCGGGAGCCTTGGAGGGCAGCCGGACCGTGGCCGTCCCTTTCATACTGGTCTCGCCGCGCTGGTTCTCACCCCACACGTCCATGTCCACCAACTTCTGACCGTCTTCGTTCCGCTTGCCGGTGATCTTGCCCTTGCACCAGGTGGTGTCGCCCACCACGTTGAAGCGGCGCAATTCGACGTACATCTTCTTCAGGAACCCGTCGTCGCCCATCCAATTGGTCAGCAGGTTGCCCATCCAGCAACAACGCTGGCATCCGTAGTCGTAGGCTCCGGGCAGCCCCGCGCTTTCGGCGGCCGCCTGGATATCGTGGACGCGGATGATGGCTTCCTGGGCGCCGGTGGTGGGATCGGTAAAACCCCAGGACGGGTGCCGGGCCATCTCGCGGAGCTGAATGCCGTGGGATATTCCGCCGATGCAACCGGCCACGAAGGCGGTGATGTCGCCGTGACTCATGGGCCCTTTAACACAGGGGCCAACGTCGTCGCCCACGTTCACGTCCTCCCACCAACGGGGTGTAGTGCCCCGGACCTCTTCATTCATCACCGCGTCTTGGATCGCCTTGATCTCCTCGGTTGAGTACCGGTAGGGCTCAAAGGAATACTTCTATTTCTCCTTAGCGGCGTCCCGTTCGGCGCGCACCTGCCAGCCCCTGGTCTTGGCGATGGTGTCTCCGTGCTGGTTGAAGTAGTGGGTGACGCTGGACTGGATCAGGATCTTCCCGGCAAATTCGGATTCCTTCTCCTGCAGGTCGGTGAACTGCTCCTGGACCGAGATCTTGTCGTCCAGGTAGATGGGCCGGTACCACTCCCAGTCGTTACCGGCATGGAAGCCGTGGACGCCCGGCAGGCCTCCGGTCCGCCCGGAGCACCAATAGACGCTGTATAGGAAGCAAGCCGGGGCGATGATCTTGCCGTACTGGCTGTTATATCCGTGGCTGAGGTCCCAGTAGAGGGGGTTTTCGTCGCCGATCCCCTGACAGAAATGCCGTATGGCATCCTGGCTGGCCTGGGTATTGAACAGGCCCACTCCGTATTGCCGTGGGCGGTTGAAGCTCCCCAGGCGGCTCCGAAGCCGGTCGATGCCCTCCTGGTCGATCTTTCCTGACTCGAGTACCATGCGGGTTCTCCTTGGGCCGTGGCCCGGCGCTTGCGCCCGTCATTTTAGCGCAACTTGATTAAGGGGGGGGGACAGGCCCTACCGGCCAAGGCCCTGCTGCCGGTAGGCCCGCACCCTGGCCGGTGTCCTGGGACTGGGTATCAACAAATAGAATACGGCCGCCAAACAATAGAAGATGACCAGGGGGATCAGGGCCCATTTGAAGCTGCCCGTATGGTCGAATATGATCCCCATCCACACCGGCGTGCTCATGGACATCAACTGGTCGGGCAGATGCTGCCAGCCCCGCAGGGTGGCGTAGCTGCGCCGTCCGAAAAAGTCTCCCATGATGGCCCAGGCCAGGGGATTGGCCGTCTCGGAGAAGGCCGCCAGCACCACGAATATGACCACCTGCCAGATGTGCCCGGCGCCGTTTACCAGGGCCAGCAGCGACAATGCTCCGCCGATCATGCAGGCGGAACTCAGCTTCTGTTTGGACCACCGGTCGCCCAGCCAGCCGATGAGGGGTGTCATCAACAACAGGCTGAAGGACATCACCCCGACAAATGCCACGGCTATTGGTTGAGCGTTGCCCTCGGTGCGCCCAGAACCCATCAGGAACCAGACCACCAGGGGCACCAGCAGGAATTGGGTGCCGGAATGGACCACGTTCCGCATTCCCACGGCCAGCACCAACATCCAGTAGGTGGGCGTCTTCATGGCCTCGGGTGCGGTGAAATCCGGCTCTCCGGCATGGAGTATGGCGGCGCCGTAGATTTCTTTCTTGGGCCTTTCACCTCCGGGTGTCACCGCCGGGCCGATGTTGACCTCGTCCTCCGGGAT
This sequence comes from Chloroflexota bacterium, assembly GCA_022573285.1. GTDB lineage: Bacteria > Chloroflexota > Dehalococcoidia > Lucifugimonadales > UBA3495 > UBA9611. Next base: position 6,430 of record JACZUF010000042.1, on the reverse strand, counting down.
GGGGTCTCCATCCGGCCGCAGCCCCATGCTCTCCGGGTTCCGGCGGATCAAGAGGGACATCGGGATGACCACCGCCAGAATGACCACACCGGAGATGAAGGCCGCCGGACGCCAACCGGCGCTGAGCACCAAGAAGCCCATCAGAGGGGCAATGGCCGTGCCACCGATGGCGTTGCCGGTGCCCGCTATACCCATGGCCAGGCCCCGGTGCCGCCGGAACCACTGGTTGAGGGCCGGCATGGTGGCGTTGTTGTAGCCAGCCCGGAACCCAAGAGACAGCAGTCCCACAAATATAATTACAAAGTAAAGGTAGTTCTGGCTGAAGGAGAGCAGGATGAACCCCAGGCCAGAGGTGAGGCCACCGAACATCAGGATTATCCGGGGGCCGAAACGGTCGGTTGCCCAGCCCATCAGGGGGCCCTGGAGTCCCCCCTCCATGCGGCCCAGCATCTCGGCGAATGAGACTGCGGCCAGGCTGATGCCCAGTTCGGCGCGGAGGGGGATGATGTAGGAGGTGAAACCCTTGTTGAAGGTGCCGTGTTTCAGGGAGTCGGCCCCGGCTGATGCGATCGCGATCCACCAGCCGTAGAACATTTTCCGCGGGAGCCGTAGCGTTCGTGTGATTGGTTCTTTGATCACGTTGGCGGGGATTCCCGGGTCCCAAACGGCCAAAGGCCGAAGGAACGTTCATCAATAAATCGCCGGAAGGGGTGGGCAGAATATCCGCGGGCCGATGCCCAGTTTAGTATACAGCCTGTTGGGCTTCCAGCACCTGCAGCCGGTCTTGGGTTAGGCCCAAAAGGCCGCACAGTATGTGCTGGTTGTGCTCCCCCAAAAGGGGGGCCGCCGTTCTGATCTCTCCCGGCGTCTCGGAGAAGATCCAGGGCATCCCGTAGACCCACTCGGTCCCCAGATGGGGGTGGTCCACCGACTCGTAGGTCCGCCGCTCCTGGAGGTGGGGGTCCAGGAACTGGGACTCTATGTTCATAACCGGCATGGCCGCTACGCCATGTTCCTGCAAGACCTGGGCCGCCTCGTCGGCGGTGTGCCGCCGGGTCCAGGCCGCGATGTTTTCATCCAACTCCCGGAGGTTGGCCTGGCGGGCCTGGCGGCTGGAGAACCGGTCATTCATCGCCCATTCCGGCCCGCCCATGGCCCGGCAGAGCCCCTGCCATTCTGCTTCGGTCCGCACGGCTATGGAGATCCAGCGTTCCTCGCCGGCGCAGGGATAGTTGTTGTGGGGAGCGAACTCCGGGTCGGCGTTGCCCTGGGGCCGGGGCGGCTCGCCGGACATCTGATAGCCCAAGAACGCCTCGCCCAGCATGGACGCCGTGGCTTCAAGCTGGGCCACCTCGACGTCCTGGCCCTCTCCGGTTAGGTTGCGGTGACGCAGGGCTGCCACCGCGCCCAGGGCCGCATGCAGCGAGGCGTTGACGTCGCTCCAGGGCGATTGAAACTCGCCCACCAGCGGCTCCTCCTCCCGCTCGTCACTGCCGTATCCCACCAGGCTCATCAGTCCGGACAGGGCCTGGATGTTGGGCGCGTAGGCCAACAGGTCCCGCAGGGGGCCGGTGCTGCCCACCGACGGCATGGACACCAGGATGATGTCCGGCTGCAATTTCTTTAGGTCTGGGTAGTCCAGTCCCAGCCGGGCCAACACCCCGGGCGAGTAGTTGTTCATCACCACGTCGGACCGGGCGATCAACTGCTTCGCCAGGTCCAGGCCTTCCGGGGTTTTCAGGTTCAAGCTGACGCTCAGCTTGTTGCGGTTGATGCTGTGGAACACCGGCTGAAGTTCCGGCCACAGGCCCTGGTCACCGCCGGCCGCGTCATCGCCGACGATGGGCCTCCCGAGACGCAGGCCGTCCATCCGTGCCCGGCTCTCGACCTTGATGACCTCAGCGCCCAGGTCGGCCAGCAGTTGGGCCGCCATGGGTCCCGCCCAAGCGGTGCCGAAATCCACCACCCGGTAATTCTTCAAAGGCAGTCCCGCCACCCTAGACCACCCCACTCTGAGACAACCGACCTAGCTCGTCATCGGCGATGCCCAATTCTCCGCCCAGTATCTCTCCGTTGTGTTGGCCCAGAGACGGAGCGGGACGGACCACCCGGCACGGGGTCGCGGAAAGGCGGAAGGGCGCACCCGGATACCGCAGGGTACCGGCCGCTGGATGGCTGACCTCGCGGAAATAGTCCCGGGAACTCAGTTGTTCGTCGGCCATGACCTCATCGATTTCCCGCACCGGCACGCAGGGCACCCGGTTCTCGATACACAATTGCAGGACCTCGTCCTTGGTGTGCTCCATGAACCAGGGGGTCAGCAGCGACTCGGCCTCCTCGGGGTATTGGTCACTCATGGCCCGGCGGTCCCGGTAGCGCGGGTCATTGACCCAGTCCGGGTCGCCCATCATGGTGAGGAACCGGCGGTACTGGTCCATCTGGGGCGCGTCGATGCACACGTAGCCGTCCTTGCAGGGCAGCACGCAGTTGGGAAACAGGCCCAGACGCATGCGGTTGCCGGAACGCCACCCGGCGACGCCTTGGTAAATATAGGTTGGCAGGTGATAGCCGCTGAGCAGCGTGGCCAATACCTGGGCCTCGGCCACGTCCACCAATTGTCCGCCTTCATAGTCCGGGCCGCGGGCGTTCAGGTCGCGGGCGAGAAGGGCCACAATGCTGGCGAAGGCCGCGCCAACCCCGGCCAGATAGCTGACCTGATAAAGGGGAGTGGTCAGCGGCTCCCGGTGGGGATAGCCGGTGCCGAAGCTCATGCCGCCGATGGCATTGACGTTCAGGTCGTAACCGGCGTAGTCCCGGTACGGGCCGCTGCGGCCATAGGGGCTGATGGAGGTCACAACCAGGCCGGGATGTCTGGCATGGACCGATTCATAATCCAGGCCGGCCGCTCGCGCCAATCCGATGGGCTGGTTCTCCAGAAAGATGTCGGCGGAAGCTAAAAGCCGGTCCAGTATCTCCCGGCCTCCGTCCGTGCCGACGTCCAATGTGACGCCCCGTTTGCCCAGGTTATTGAACAGAAAGAGGCCGCTTTTCTCGGGGTCGGGCGTCTGGCCGGGAAAGGGACCGTGGCCCCGGGCGCTGTCGCCCGTGAGCGGAGCCTCCACCTTGATAACTTCGGCGCCCAATTCGGCCATGACCTTGCCGCAGTAGGGGGCCGACACGAAATCGCCCCATTCCACAACCCGCACGCCTTTTAGAGCGCCTTGAAACACCGGGTTAGCCCTCACCTGTTCGTACCAATCCGTGAAATTGCTTCACAAAAATCAACCGGCCCGGCCGCAATTGGCCGGGCCGTTAATGGCCATGCGATCAATGCCTGGGCGAACCGGATTACAGGTTGATGACGATGTTATCCGGGCCCCGCGACAGAATCGCTTCCGCAGGCTCGTCGTACGGGTTACCTTCAATGTGATTGAAGTTGGCTGGAACGAAGATAAAATCTCCGGGGCCGGCCTCCACGAACTCCTTATAGTCCTCACCATAGTAGACCCTGATATGGCCTTTGAGCACGTACGCGGCGGTCTCGGCCTCGCCGTGGTGATGGGGCGGTCCCATGGTGTTGGGCACGCATTCCACGTGGCCCAGCCAGATCTTCTTGGCGCCGGCGGTGTTGCCGTCGATACCGGGCTTCCGGATCATGCCGGGCGTCTGAGGCGTAGTATCGGGGGATGCCGTTCCCTTGACCACCTGTAGTTCCCGTCCACTGATTGAAGTGCTCATATAACCTCCGTTGGTCCCGGATTTATCGTGTCAAAAGCCAGGGCGCTCACTCGACCGTCCCTGGGGTAGCGGCTTAGCCGCCAATGATACTCCGCCGCCACCGGGGCGGCAAGCGCGCTTGTTGCAGACCAGAGATTATGACACTGGCTAGCAGTTCAGTGAAAATGGCACGCCACTCACCCAACCTCCACGCCGATAGCCTTCCAGAAAACGAGTTCCTGCATGATTCGAATGCTATATCTATGGGCCCTCTTGGCTTTCCCGGACTGTGAGTGCGGGTCAGCCAATACAAGCAGATCAAGCTTCTTGGTGACAGAATCCACCGCAATCAGGCCGGCCCTGGTGGCCAGTTCTTCCGCCAACTGACGAGAAATCATCCGACCATCATACAAGCCCTGTAGCTCGCCCGTAAAACAAACACGCATTCCTGACAGGCTCGACTCACCAACCATATCTGTAGCCGACTCATGGTGCGTCTCGGACGCCTTTGCTGCAGCTTCGCTGAGTATTTCGTCCAAGTCGCGTTTTTCTTGGCCGAGTAGGCGGGCGATGAGTTTCAGATCGCGTCGTTCCGCGTCCGTCGTAATCCCATCGGCTACCGCAGCGATGGCGAGTTGGTCCAGATAGTCGCGGTGTGCAAGCCCTATTTGGCCTCCACTCAGACCCCATTTTGCGGCCGTCTCCACCAGGGCATCGGCTTCAGAGTCGTCCACATGACGGTCTTCCAAGACCCGATCAAGTAGCGCCCAATACGCCATGACTGCGCCGTCGGCGGCTGTCGGCAGATCGTGGTCATCCATTTGTCCGAGAAGGCGTTGCAAAAAAGTGGGTGGTTCTGTTTGGCGACGCCGGGACTCGTCGCGCGTGACCGGTTGCTTTCCTGTAATAGGGATAGTTGGCCAATGAATCGGCGCAAGCTGTCGAAGCTCCTGGACCATGCTAGGCCCATCAGAGAGAAGGCACGCCAGAAGTCGGGCGGCGGCACGTGCATCGGCGAGGGCGTGATGCGCCTCTCCTTCTGGTGAGATGCCATAGTCATCACAACAGTCCGTCAGCTTCCCGCCTCCCGCTAACAGCATTGTGCAAATGCTGAAGCAGTCGGGCAAATCGTGCCCAAGCCGTGAGAATTCACGCTCCAAGAACTGGAGGTCGAAGCGGACGTTGTGTGCGGCTATCGCCACCGTTCCGCTCAGCACGTCCAATAACAGTCCTGCAATCTCCCCAAACTGCGGCGCGTGGAGAATATCTTCTGAGGTCAAACCGTGGATGCTGCTCGGTCCGATGTCTCGCTCTGGGTTCACCAGTGATACGAACTCGCGTTCAATGCGCCAGTCGGCTCCCACAACAACGGCAGCCACTTCTATGACGCGATCATGACGAAACGGGTATAACCCCGTCGTCTCCACGTCAATCACGGCTATTGGACCAGCCATCAAGGAAAGTGACATCGGTGTAGCACTTCCGAATCAGGACTGAAAAATGGTCTAAGCGGTTGGGTTATCTGCTTGCCCGTGCACATTTAAGCTCTGTATGTGAGGTGCGCAACTGGACGATTCTTAGGGGCCTCCATAGCCACAACGGCACAGCGTGGACGCCGGAAAATCATTTGAGTAAGAACTCTAACCAGCTAAGCTAACGGCCCCAATTGACGCAGTCTATCAAGGGCCTACAACGGCGTCAACGAGACTGCGATAGACCGATTCGCAGAACCGTTGGGACACCAGACGTTAGGGCCACGACAAGGCGCATCACCCGTCAACCACCGAGTAATCTCCGTCCACGTTCCGTGGTCTTTTATCCAATCGGCTTCACCCACTTGTCCCCGGAGCCCTATTAGTTATCCACCGTCAGCCAGCTAGGTCGTAGGCAAGCCCTTCATGAAAACGCGGCTGCGCCGCCGATTTGATTGGGGTGGCCAAGCGTGCTTTACTGATTCCACGAACCCTGGTCCAAAGGATTGCGGGAGATTCACCTTGGAACTCACCAAAAAGATCGCCGAATACGTCGTCAACACCAACTTGGAGGACTTTCCGCCCGAGGCGATCTCCGCCGCCAAGGCGGCAATCATCGATTGCCTGGGTTGCGCCTTGGCCGGGTCGAAAGAACCCCTGACCGACATTTTGGTCAACTACCTAACCGACTTGGGCGGCAAGCCCACTTCCACCGTGATCGGGCGGGGCTTCAAGACCAGCGCCCCCGAAGCGGGGCTGATCAATGGGGCCATGTCCCATGCCCTGGACTACGACGACATCACGTTCATCACCAAGACCCACCCCAGCGCCGTATTGATACCGGCGGCGCTGCCCGTGGCCGAAGAGGTGGGCGCGTCGGGCCGGGACTTGCTCCTGGCCTACCTGGTGGGATTTGAAATTTCCTGCGCCGTGGGCGACGCCATCAGCCCGGCCTACTACGACGACCTTGGCTGGCACCCGACCGGCCCGCTGGGCGCCCTGGGGGCCGCCGCCGCCGCGTCCCGGCTGCTGGGACTCGACGCAGAGCAGACGGCCATGGCCATCTCCCTGGGGGCGTCCCAATCATCGGGACTGCGTCAGAACTTCGGCACCATGACCAAGCCCTTCCACGCCGGCCACGCCTGCAAGTCAGGCATCACCGCCGCCAAGTTGGTGCGGGGCGGCTTCACGGCGGCGACCGACGCCCTGGAGGGGCGCTTCGGGTTCATGCGCGCCTTCTC